>CAWCWK010000004.1:35000-572500 GCA_963799285.1 uncultured Alphaproteobacteria bacterium | reverse complement strand
CTTTTCGTGTCAAACCGCTAAGTTGGAGCATCGGACGAAGGCGAAGCGGTGAACCGCGTCGCCCCGTCGATGAGCGGGTTATAGGACCCCTCGCCTTCGTCTGTCAACACGGAATGTGAAGGCTGCATGACGAAAGTCCGCGCTTCTAAAATCGCTAGCCAGATCAGTCCGATAAGCCGATCCGTGACGCGTTTCGGAGGGGATCGCCTCATTCTCTCTTCGGAGAATGAGGCGCTGGTCGATACGAGCGTGACTTTAGTTCTTCGCTTTGTCGACCATGGCCTTCTCGTGGATCCAAGGCATCATCCCGCGCAACTTGGCCCCGACTTCCTCGATTTGATGCGCGTCGTTGATAGCGCGGGTTGCCTTGAAGGAGGTCTGAGCGACCTTGTTCTCGAGCATCCAGTCGCGGGTGAACTTGCCCGACTGAATGTCCGTCAGCACGCGCTTCATCTCGGCCTTCGTCTCCGACGTGATGATGCGCGGTCCGGTGACGTACTCTCCATACTCGGCCGTGTTGGAGATCGAATAGTTCATGTTGGCGATGCCGCCCTCGTAAATGAGGTCAACGATGAGCTTCACCTCGTGGAGGCATTCGAAATAGGCCATCTCAGGTGCGTAGCCGGCTTCGACGAGCACTTCGAAGCCCGCACGGATGAGCTCCACCAAGCCGCCACAAAGGACGACCTGCTCGCCGAAAAGGTCGGTCTCGCACTCTTCCTTGAACGTCGTCTCGATAACGCCCGCCCGGCCGCCGCCGATGGCCGATGCATAGGAGAGGCCGAGATCGTGCGCGTTGCCGGACGCGTCCTGGTCGATGGCGATGAGGGTCGGCACACCGCCGCCGCGCTGATACTCGGAGCGGACCGTGTGTCCGGGCCCCTTGGGCGCGACCATAAGGACGTCGAGGTCCTTGCGCGGGTCGATGAGGTTGAAGTGGACATTGAGGCCATGGGCGAAGAGGAGCGCGGCGCCCTCCTTCATGTTAGCGTTCAGATGGTCGTTGTAGATGTCGGCTTGAAGCTCGTCCGGGGTCAGCATCATCACGACGTCGGCCCATTTGGCGGCCTCGGGCACGGACATCACCTGAAAGCCCTGCGCTTCGGCCTTGGGAGCGGAGCCGGATCCTTCACGGAGGGCGATGCGCACGTCGGCGACGCCCGAATCCTTCATATTCAGCGCGTGGGCGTGGCCCTGGCTGCCGAAGCCGACGACGGCGACGTTCTTGCCCTTGATGAGGTTGATGTCGGCATCGCGATCGTAATAGACCCGCATGAGGGAGCCCTTCCTTGGTTTGTCTCGTCTGTCGGGATGAAGAGGAGGCTGGAAAATGGTGGGTCGTCTTTAGGGGCGCGGGCTTGGCTACTCAAGCCCCGAGGACGCACGCGTCAGCCGTCCGCAACGCGGAGCGCCCCCGCGAGCGCCGCGCCGACCAGGCAGAGGGGGATGAGAACCCCGAGGGCGAGGCCGAGCCCCACGGCTTCCGCGATGAAGCCGATTACGGGCGGTCCGAGAAGGAAGCCCGCATAGCCGAGCGTGACCGCGGCGGCCATGCTCGGCCCCGGCGGATGCCCTGGCACACGCCCCGCAGCGCGAAAGACGGCCGGGAAGACGCCGGCCACGCCGAGCCCCACCAAAGCAAAACCGACCATGAAGGCCGGTATCCAACCCGTCATCGCGAGCGCGACGCCGATGGCGGCCAAGATCATGCCGCCCCGCACGGCGAGAACTGAGCCGAAACGGTCGGTCACGACGTCGCCGAGGAGCCGCGCCACCAGCATCGCCCCCGAGAAGGCACCGAAGGCGATCGCGGCCGTGACGGCGCCGAGCGCCAGGCTCGATTCCACATAGACCGTGATCCAGTCGTTCATCGCCCCTTCCGCGATGGCGCCGCAAAAGCAGATGAGGCCAAGCGCAAGGAGGGGCCCGCGCGGAAAGGCGAAGGCCGGCGCATCGGCCGCCCCGCTCTCCGGGTCGGCGACGGTGTGCCGGGCAGCGATGAGCAGCCCTGCCGCCATCGGCGCGCCGACGAGGAAGAGATGGAGGCCTGGGTCGATGCCCCAGGCGGCGAGGATGCCGGCGGGGATCGTCCCACCCGCGAGGCCGAGGCTGAACATGGCGTGGCAGAAGGACATCAACCGAAGCCCGGTTCGGCGCTCGACCGCATCGGCCTGCGCGTTCATGGCGACGTCCATCATGCCGTTGCACGCGCCGACGATAAGGAGCGCGGCACCGAGCCAGACCGCACTCGGCGCCGCTCCAGGTAGCCAGTAGAGAAGGCAATAGGCCAGTCCGACGACGATCGAGACCCTGGCGCTGCCGAGCCTGGCGACAAGCGCGCCGCCGATCGGCATCGCCAGAATGCCCCCGATCGCCATGAAGAGGAGCGCGAGGCCGAGCGCTCCCTCCCCGATGCCGAGTTCGGACTTTACCGAGGGAATTCGCACCACCCAGTTGGCGAAGACGAACCCATTGGCGAAGAAGACGAAGGCAACGGCGCGGGTCGGCGCATTGCGCATCAGGCTCGCGAAGTGGCGGAAGAGGGCGGACATCGTTGGCCTTGGGAATACCGAGGCGAACGGGCGCCAGGGGATGGCAATGCGCAGCGCCCTACGCCTTTCCCGCCGGAGAAGGAAGACGGTTTGTGAGCGAACGGGTGGCCGTCTCTTCTTGAATGGCTTTGATGGCCACCGGACCGCTGACCGGACGCGGAGGTCGCGCCATAGGTCCGACAAGCGAGCTTCAGGGAAGAAGGGGCAGCGATCCGCGCCTTGCGCCGACGGGTCCTTTCACGCTGGCGATGGGTGGCTTGGAGACCGTCCGCTTGATCCGCTCGGCCCGCGAGCGTGCCGTTGTGGGATCAGCTACCAACACTTCTTTTACCATGCTCACGGTGTCGTCGACGCCGTTAAGGGTAAGCGCGCGACAGGCGATATACATTCAGCCCACCATTCCTGATCCTGACGCCTGGCTTCCATGTCCTCCATCGCACTCACTCTCGGAACTCGCGCCTCACTGGACAGCCTCCGTCTGACGACGGCGGCGGCCAACGAGACGACGATGCGCCTTAGCACCGGGCTTCGGGTCAATTCGGCCCTCGATGATGCGACCAACTTCTTCACCTCACGCGGTCTCAACGCCAGGGCGGCGGAACTCAACCAGTTGAGCGATGGCTTCACGAACGCCATCAAGACGCTTGAGGCGGATGCGAATGCGACCAAGCAGACCCTGAAGCTGCTGGAGCAGCTAGAAGCGGTCGCCGACGAAGCCCGCAAGAACGCTCCGCCGCCCGACGAGGTGAGCAAGGCGATCTTCTCTCACAGCTTCACGGCGGCGACCGACTCGATCCAGACCGTGCCAAGCCTGGCGGGAAAGAAACCCTATCTGACCGTCTGGGTCGCGGGCGAGACGCCGGTGACGCATAAGTTCTCGACGGACGGCGCAACCGTCCAAGACCTTATCAACACCATCAACGGCTCCGCGAACGGCGTGACAGCGAGCTTCAACACGACGACGGGTAAGATCGAGCTCGACGGCGCGGGCAAGCTGCCCATGACGCTCGGCGGAACGGAAGGCTCGAGCGGCCTCAACGTCAAGGTCTACCAGAGCGGAAGCGGTATCGGGAACCTCGCGCAGGCAGAGGCCGTCGTGACCGGCGGCACCTATCTCGGCGAGTTCCAGACCACGTCGATCGACTATCCGACGGGCGGCGGCGCGAACTCCCAGAACGGTCGTCTGCGTTCCTTCGTCGGTCCCGACGGCAGCGACTTCGTCGACTCGCTAGGCGATCCGAACCCGAACGGTCCCGTCGTCAACCGCATGGTCTTCGTTATCGAGGGTACGATCAACATTCCGGCCGGCGGCGCACAAGGCTTCGACGTCTTTTCCGACGATGGCTTCCAAGTGCGGGTCGGCGGCACGGAGGTGGCGCTACACAACGCGAACACAGCCCCGGCGCTGCGCAACTACGCCATCAGCGCGCCGCCCGGGCCCCAGAGCTTTCGCATGATCTGGTGGGAGAACGGCGGCCAGGAAGCCGTCTTCCTCAGCCTCAAGGATCAGGCCGGAAACGACATCCCGATCGGTGGCGACCTCATCCCGACCGTCGCCGGCGAGGAGCCTTCGACCGAATATTACGACCGCGCGCTCGGCCTTCAAAGCCAGTTGAACGAACTCGTATCCGATTCGTCCTACCTCGGGCGCACGATCGGGGAGGGAGACCAGGTGAACGTGGCGCTCAACGAGCGTGGCTCCCGTTTCGAGGTCAGCACGAAACCGATAGACTCGGTCAGCCTGGGCCTCGAATCGCTTTCACAGATCGACTGGCTCTCCAATTTCGACAAGGTCGATGCGGCCATCACGGAGGCCAAGCGGATACTCGAATCGCATGCCGCCGCGACCGCGAACGACCTCGCCGTTCTTCAGATTCGCAAGGACTTCAACGACAGCCTCGTAAACACCCTGCGAGGCGGGGCGGACAAGCTCGTACTGGCCGACACCAACGAGGAAGGTGCCAAGCTCCTCGCGTCGCAAACCCGGATGCAATTCTCGAGCCAGGCGCTCTTGATGGCCACCCGTTCCGACCAGGGCGTGCTCGGCCTCTTCCGCTAAGCCGGGCGCCAGCACCGGCGGTCAGTCGTCCGACACGGCCTCGATCTCGTCGGCCATGATGCCTTCCGGGCCCCGCGCCATGGCGGCGGCGCCGGTTCGGGAGACTTCCGATAGGCCAACGCCCGTCATCAGATCGATGAAGCGGTCGACCTCGCGGGTGCGGCCACGGATCTCGAAGATGAAATGGTCGAGCGAGGCATCGATGGTTTCGGCATCGAAGGCCTGCGCGAGGCGCAGCGCCTCCAGCCGGCTCTCGCCACGCCCCACGACCTTGATGAGCGCGAGTTCGAGCTCGACCGCCTCGCCGATCTCGGAGAGATCGACCACCTTGTGCACCGGCACCAGCCTCTCGACCTGCGCGGTGATCTGGTCGATCACGTCGGGCGTGCCCTGGGTGACGATCGTAATGCGGCTGAGGTGCTTCTCGTGCTCGGTCTCCGAGACGGTGAGCGAGTCAATATTGTACCCCCGGCCCGCGAAGAGACCGATGACGCGCGCCAGTACGCCCGGCTCGTTGTCGACGAGGATGGAGAGAGTGTGCCGCTCGACGGGCGGGTGGTCGGTGCGGATGGTATAGGCGGAGCCGGGTTGGGCGTTCATCGAAGGGGGTAGTCCTGTTGGAGGCGCAATCGTGCGTGGGGCCATGAAGGGGCGATGAGGAGGCGTAATGGCACCGGCAGGACCGGCGCCTCCACCGCCTACACCAACATCTTGCCTTCGGCATCGATGGCCCGATCGATCTCCTCAGCGCTTGTCTCGGCGGCGAGGATCATCTCGTTGTGCGCCTTGCCGGACGGGATCATCGGGAAGCAGTTCTCCTCCTTGGCCACGCAGCAGTCGAAGAGGACGGGTCCGTCATAGGATAGCATCTCTCCGATCGCGTCATCGAGCGCATCGGGATCGGTGCAGCGAATGCCCTTCCCGCCATAGGCCTCGGCGAGCTTCACGAAGTCGGGCAGCGCCTCCGAATAGCTCTCCGAATAGCGGCTGCCGTGCAGCAGCTGCTGCCACTGGCGCACCATGCCCATGTATTCGTTGTTGAGGATGAAGACCTTGACAGGCAGGCGGTACTGCACGGCCGTCGACATCTCCTGCATGTTCATCAGAATCGACGCCTCGCCCGCGATGTCGATGACCAGGCTGTCGGGATGGGCGCGCTGGACGCCGATGGCGGCCGGCAGGCCGTAGCCCATGGTGCCGAGGCCGCCCGACGTCATCCAGCGGTTCGGCTCTTCGAAGCCATAGTATTGCGCGGCCCACATCTGATGCTGGCCGACCTCCGTCGTGATGTAGGTGTCGCGGCCCTTCGTGAGCTCGTAGAGCCGGCTGACGGCGTATTGCGGCCGGATGACCGATCCCGACTGGGTGAAGCCGAGCGAATCCTTCGCCTGCCAACCCTTGATCGTGCGCCACCAGTCCTTCAGCGCCTCCGTATCGGGCTTGCGCCGTCCCCAGGCCTTGAGGACATCCTCAAGCACCGATCCGCAATCGCCGAGGACGGCCAGATCGACGCGCACCGTCTTGTTGAAGCTCGACGGGTCGATGTCGACGTGGATCTTGGCGGAGTCGGGCGAGAAGGCGTCGACGCGGCCGGTGATCCGATCATCGAAGCGCGCGCCGATATTGATCATCAGGTCGCAGCCATGCATGGCCATGTTGGCTTCATAGGTGCCGTGCATGCCGAGCATGCCGAGCCAATTGTCGCCGGACGCCGGGTAGGCACCCAAGCCCATCAGCGTCGAGGTGACGGGAAAGCCCGTCTTGGCGACCAGTTCGCGCAGTCTTTGCGAGGCTTCGGGACCGGCATTGATGACGCCGCCGCCCGTGTAGAAGACCGGGCGCTTGGCCTTGGCCATCATCTCGACCATCTGCTCGACGGCACTCGCCTTCGCCTTCACCTGCGGGCGGTAGGTGCGATGCTCGATGTGCTCCGGGCCGGAATAGACACCGGTCGCGAACTGCACGTCCTTGGGGATGTCGACGACGACCGGACCCGGCCGCCCCGACCGCGCGACGTAGAACGCCTCGTGGAGGATGCGCGGCAGGTCGGCGACGTCCTTCACCAGGTAGTTATGCTTGGTGCAATGGCGCGTGATGCCGACCGTGTCGCACTCCTGGAAGGCGTCCGTCCCGATGAGGTGGGTTGGCACCTGACCGGTAATGCAGACGAGCGGGATGGAATCGAGAAGCGCGTCCGTGAGCCCCGTCACGGCGTTGGTGGCGCCGGGGCCCGAGGTAACGAGAACGACGCCGACCTTTCCGCTCGAGCGCGCATAGCCTTCCGCCGAATGGACCGCGCCCTGCTCGTGGCGCACCAGGATGTGCTTCAGGTCGTTGCGACCGAACATCGCGTCATAGATCGGCAGGACGGCGCCGCCCGGATAGCCGAAGATATCGGTAACGCCCTGATCGGCGAGCGCCTGCACGACGATGTCGGCGCCGGTCATCGTGCGGTCGTCGGCTGTCTTCATCGTCTGGTCCATCGTTCCGTCCACCGTTCGGGCCATCTCGGCCGTGGGTTCCGCTCGCTGCCATCAAGGCAATAAAAAAGGCCCTCTAGGGGCCTGTCGCACGCACCGATCGTCGCGGGGAAGAGTTACCTCTCCGCAGTCGGGGCGTGCGATCGAATTACTACGAGCATGTTGGTCATGACATGAGGATGGCGCCGGGAAAGAAGGCGGTCAAGCCCTTTCTGCCTGCGGCAGCCATTCGGGCGCCCGGAGCATCACCCGTTGAGCATGCGCGCAGCGATGGCGTCGACCGGTTCCTCGTCGGGCGCGACACGGGGCCAGTCGGCGAACTGGTTGCGGAACCAGGTCTCCTGCCGCTTGGCGAAACGGCGCGTGTCCCGCGCCGTCACTTCGGTCGCGCGGGCAAGCGGAATCTCACCTCGTGCGGCAGCCGCGAAGGCCGCGACGCCGAGAGCCTTGAGGGCGGGCCTGTCGGCCGCGAGGCCGCGCGTGGCCAACGCCGAAGCCTCCTCGATCGCCCCCTCCCCCACCATGATGCGCAATCGCGCCTCGATCCGCCCATGCAGCCAAGCGCGATCAGGTGCGAGGACGAAGCGACGCGCGTGCGCGCCGATAAGCGGCGACGAGCGCCGACCCTGCCAGTGGAGAAGCGAGCGCCCCGTAGCGTCGAGAACCTCGAGCGCGCGGGCGAGGCGCTGCGGATCGCTGGGCCGCAAGCGTTCAGCCATGGCGGGATCGCGCGTCTTCAAGATTGCGTGAAGCGCTTCCGGCCCGTCCTCGGTCGCCCGCGCGCGCCACCGCTCGCGGACCGCATCCGGAACCGGCGGCATGTCGGACAGTCCTCGCGTCAGTGCCGAGACGTAAAGGCCCGTACCGCCGACGACGACCTTCGCGCCTGGCTCCGCCAGCACGGTCCGCATGTCGCCCAGCCAATCCGCCACGCTATACGCCCTGGACGGATCGACATGCCCATAGAGGCGGTGCGGCGCGGCGGCTTCGTCCACGGCGTCCGGCCGGGCGGTGAGGACTCGCAGGCCATCGTAGACCTGCATCGCGTCCGCATTGACGATCGTCGCGTCCAGACGCTCCGCCAAGCGGAGGGCGAGGGCCGACTTGCCGCTTGCGGTGGGTCCCGCGATAAGGACGATCTCGCCCCCTTCTCCGTCCCCATAAAGCCTGGAAGTCTCCATGTCGGCCAACAGCCACGCCCTCGTCCTCGTCGCCGCTCCGGGCGCCCTTACGACCGCCGACCTGACAGCGGCCGGGCCGGATGACAAGGCGGATTGGATGTGGCTGTCGGAAGGCGAGGCCGCGGAGCGGCATCTCGCACCTGGCGACGACACGCTGGCGAGCGCGAAGGCCGCCCTCGCCCACCGCCCGGTCGACATCGCCCTCGTCCCTCTTCTCCATCGCCAGAAGCGCCTTCTCATCGCCGACATGGATTCGACCATGATCGCGCAGGAATGCATCGACGAGCTGGCCGATTTCGCCGGCCTAAAGGCCGAGGTCTCCGCCATCACGGAGCGGGCGATGCGCGGCGAGCTCGACTTCGAATCGGCTCTTCGCGAGCGGGTCGCGATGCTCTCCGACCTGCCTCTGTCCGTCATCGCCGAAACGTATGAGCGGCATATCACCTTCACGCCTGGCGGGCGTACGCTCCTCGCGACGATGAGGGCGCTGGGCGCCTATACCGCGCTCGTCTCCGGCGGTTTCACCGTCTTCACCGAGAAGGTCGCGGCCGCTCTCGGTTTCGATGAGCACCGCGCCAACGTGCTGGAGGCGGAGGACGGGCGGCTGAGGGGCACGGTCGCGGATCCGATCCTCGGGCGGGACGCCAAGCTGGCGCGTCTGCGGGAGATCTGCGCCGAACGGGACATCGCGCTCACCGAGGCCCTGGCCGTGGGTGACGGGGCGAACGATCTCGCGATGATCGGAGCGGCGGGCCTCGGCGTCGCCTTTCGCGCCAAGCCCGCGACGGCCGCAGCCGCCGATGCCGGCATCGACCACGGCGACCTCACCGCGCTCCTCTTCCTCCAGGGGTATCGGCGGGACGCATTCGTCGGCGCCGGCTAGAATGGCGCGCTGCCATCCAGCCAATCGTCGAAGAGAAGGCGCGCGATGGTGCCTCTGGGCGGCACGCGCATTCCGTCCGGATGCGTGCCTTCGGTCATGCCGAAGAGTTCGTCGCGCGTCACCCAGCGCACGTCTTCCAGTTCGTCCTCGTCGGGCACGATCTCGTCCGACAGGGCCTCGCCATAGCAGCCGATCATCAGCGAATGCGGCATCGGCCAGGGCTGGGAGGCGTGATAGCGCACCCGCCCGACCGTGATACCGGCCTCTTCCATCACCTCCCGTCGCACTGCCATCTCGGCCGTTTCGCCGGGCTCGAGGAAGCCGGCGAGGCACGAATAGTTGCCGGGGGGAAAACGCGGCTGACGACCCACCAGGACGCGCGGACCCTCCGCGGTCTCGCGCGTCACCATCATAATGACGACCGGGTCGGTACGCGGAAAGACCTGTAGACCGCAGTCAGGGCAATCGCGCCGCCAGCCGGCCGCCGCCTCCCGCCCTTCCGTGCCACAGTGCCCGCAAAAGCGGTGCGAGACGTGCCAGGCGAGCAGGCTGCCCGCCTGCGCGAGCGCGCCGAGCGTTTCGCCATCGACGAGGTCCGGCATCACGATGCCGAGCGTGCGCAGCGGCGTGCCCATTGCCTTCCCGTCCGCATCGACGCGTTCCGGCATCCGCAGTGCCACCATCGCGGTCTCGCCGCGCCGGCCGAGAAGGACGGGTCCGGCGACGGCTGACGCGCGATCGACGTCGGCGAGGGGACGAATGGGCGTGCCGTTCTCAGCGTGCGCGACGTTCGCGCCCTCGAAGACGAGAACCTGCGTCGCGGGGTCCGCCAACGCGTCGGCCAGCGCGGCATCGGTGCGCATGGCTTCGTTGCGCGTCAGGGTGTTGCCCGCGAAGCCGGTGCGGGCGGAGGGTTCGTCGGCGATCACGGAGGGTGCTCCTCATCGAGCTCAAGACGGTTGGACTGGCTTGATCGACCGCACGGGCGGCGGCGTCAACGGGCTCGGCCCTCACCGCTTCCCCTTCCGCCCGACATCGCCTATATCTCCTTATAGGAAGGTCGGTGGCGGACGTGGCCCTCGCCAATCGGGTCAGGTCCGGAAGGAAGCAGCCCCAACGGGTCCGTCACGGGTCGTCATCCGATCTTCCGCCTCTCCCCCGACCCAAAGCCCGGAGCGGTCGTGGTCACCGACAGCAGTACCGCATCGCACGGCTATCGCGTTCTCGCCCGGAAATATCGCCCGTCCTCCTTCGCCGATCTCGTCGGACAGGAGGCTATGGTGCGCACGCTGCGGAACGCCTTCGCGACGGGGCGGATAGCACAGGGCTACATGCTTACCGGCGTGCGCGGGGTCGGCAAGACGACCACGGCCCGGATCATCGCCCGCGCGCTCAACTACGAGACCGACACGATCGACGAGCCGACGCTCGACATGCCCGTCCTCGGCCGCCACTGCCAGGCGATCATGGAATCGCGGCATCCCGACGTCCTGGAGATGGACGCCGCCTCCAATCGCGGCATCGACAACGTCCGCGAGATCATCGGCAACGCGCAGTACCGGCCGATCGAGGCGCGCATCAAGGTCTTCATCATCGATGAGGTCCACATGCTCACCAAAGAGGCCTTCAACAGCCTCCTGAAGACGCTCGAAGAGCCACCGGAGCATGTCAAGTTCATCTTTGCGACGACCGAGATCCGGAAGGTGCCCGTCACCATCCTCTCGCGATGCCAGCGTTTCGATTTACGGCGCATCGGCGGGGAAGAGGTCGTCTCCTATCTAGGCGAGGTCTGCGCGAAGGAGGAGGTCGAGGCCGAGACACCGGCCCTCGCCCTCATCGCGCGCGCCGGGGAAGGCTCGATGCGCGACTCGCTATCGCTGCTCGATCAGGCCATTGCCTATTCGGAGGGCGGCGTCGCCGAGGAGGCCGTGCGCGACATGCTCGGCCTCGCCGACCGGGGGCGAACGATCGCGCTCTTTGATCTGGTCGCCAAGGGCGATATCGCCGGCGCATTGCGGGAGATGCGCGCGCAGCACGATCTCGGGGCCGATCCAGGTGTCGTCATCGCAGACCTTCTCGATATCGCCCATCTCGTCACGCGGCTCAAGACGGTCCCGGGCGCGCGCGACGACCTCTCGCTGACGCAGGACGAGCGCGAGCGGGGCGGAGCGCTCGCGGACACGATCAATATCGGCATGCTCACCCGGGCCTGGCAGATGCTGCTGAAGGGCCTCGACGAGGTCCGTGCGGCGCCCAATCCACTCGACGCCGCCGACATGCTGCTCGTGCGTCTTGCCCACGCCTCGACGCTGCCGACGCCCGAGGACGCGCTGAAAGTCCTGCAGGGCGAGACGCTTCCCGATCTCGCCCGCAAGGCCACATCCCCGGACAAAGATGCCCCGGCCATGCATCTTTCGGTCGAAGCCACGCCGCATGGATCGGCGCATGGGTCGGCGCATGGGTCGGCGGATGGGTCGGCGCATCTGTCGGCGCCGCGTGAGGAAGCCCCCCCCCTTCTCGATCTTCGCCCGCTCTACGACCATGCCAACGCCGCCAAGAACATCCGCCTCGCGCAGGCGCTCTGGTCGGACGGGCGGCTGGCGGCGGCGGACGGGCGCCATCTCAAGGTGGCCGGCTTCTCCGACGATCTCGCCCGCGATCTTCAGGTCCGGATGAAGGACTGGACCGGTGAGGTCTGGACGATCGAGCTTGTGGAGAGCGCAGACGCGCCCACCCTCAAGGAGCGGGAGGAGGCCCGGCGGCTGGCCGAGATCGAGGCGGTCAAGTCCGACCCCAATGTTGCCGCCGTACTGAGCGCCTTTCCGGGCGCCGAGGTCGAGGCGGTTCTCGACGGGGACGACGAGGACGCGGCCTGACGGGCTCGCTTCGACACGGGCCACGGCTTAAGTGATCGGAAGACACGCGATGAGGAGGCGGTTGCCATGGACATCATGAACCTGATGAAGAAGGCCCAGGAGATGCAGGCCAAGGTCGGCGAGATGCAGACCGAGTTGGAGAGCATCACCGTGGAGGGCTCTTCGGGAGCCGGCCTCGTCACCGTCGAGGCAACCGCCAAGGGCGCCGTCAAGAGCCTCAAGATCGACCCCTCGCTCCTCAAGCCAGAGGAGGCCGAGATCGTCGAGGACCTCGTCATGGCCGCCTTCAACGACGCGCGCACCAAGGCCGAGGCCGTCGCGCAGGAGAAGATGCAGGGCCTTACCGGCGGTTTGTCGCTACCGCCCGGGTTCAAGATGCCCTTCTAGGGGCATCAAGTGACGGACGCTAAATGGCCGGGGCGCCTTGAGGACGTGAAGGCGGTGATGTGGCTCGTAGCTTCTTATCTCGTCTGCCTCGCAGGGCTCGTCGCGGTTTCGGCCTGTACCATTCTGCTCGTGCGATGGGGCACGGGCATGCCTGTAGACATCAAGGCCCTCGTGCTCGCGTTCCTCTTTGCGCCCTTGCTGACCGGCTTTGCGTTTCACGCGCTTAGCGACACGCGGATCCATCCCCGCTCGGTCGGACATTTCGGCTGGGCGCTTATCGTCCTCTCCACGTCATCCGGCCTTTTGGTGCTGTTCTACGCCTCCGGTATCAGGGCCGTGGATACGCTTATCTACTTCGCGTCAGCATTTGTGAAGGTCGCTATAGGGTTGACCATACTTGGCGTGGTCAGCGCTGCGCTGCTTGCCACCGGAGCCCGGCTGGCTGACAGAGTGACCGGGCGACGATAGTCCCATGACGTTGGGACGGACCCTACAGCGTCAAGCGCCGGCGGCGGCCGTGGAAGTTCGATCTGATCGATGAATCCGATGCCGCATGGCGTGATCTGGCGACGGGGTGGGCCGAACCGGCCGTAGAGGTTTCGCCTTGCCGTCGTCGTCCGGATCGTCAGGCGAGGGTGGCCTGCCGACGCGGCACCGGGAAACCATCTTGCTCCCGACCCAACACATCACTAAACGCGCAGAACGACACGCCTGGACCTGCGGAGCGTCCCGTGACTGAACCGAATCAAGACGACCCAATGGACCGCGCCGGTTCCGAAAGCGACGATGGCGGTCCCGACCAGGCGATGAGCCATGCCAAGGCGTATCGTGCGATGGGACTGGAGGGGCAGGTCGTTATCGTGACGGGCTCGACCTCGGGCATCGGCCGGGCCTGCGCCGTCGCGTTTGGCGAGGCAGGCGCGAAGGTCGTCGTCAACGGGCGTGACAAGGCCTCGTCCCGCGAGGAGGCCGA
The DNA here is from genome assembly GCA_963799285.1 of uncultured Alphaproteobacteria bacterium. GTDB lineage: Bacteria > Pseudomonadota > Alphaproteobacteria > Rhizobiales > CAWCWK01 > CAWCWK01. The sequence continues at coordinate 559,109 of CAWCWK010000004.1, read as the reverse complement.
AGAGGTCGCCCACGCGATCGAGAGCGCTGGCGGGACGGCGATGCTGGGAATGGCGGACGTCTCGTCGGAGGACGAGGTCGAGGCGATGTTCGCTGCGGCCGTCGACCATTTCGGAACGGTTCACGCGCTCGTCGCCAATTCGGGCGTCCAGTCCGGCGCGCCCTTCGCCGAGATGACGCTCGACCAATGGAACCGCGTGATCGGCGTCAACCTCACCGGTCAATTCCTCTGCGCCCGCGCTGCGGTGCGGGAGTTCCAGCGCAGGGGCATGGAGCCCAAGGTCAGCCGCGCGCTCGGCAAGATCGTCTGCATGTCCTCGGTCCATCAGGTCATTCCCTGGGCCTTCGAGGTGAATTACGCCGCGTCCAAGGGCGGCGTGATGCTGATGATGCAGTCTATCGCGCAGGAACTGGCCTGCGAGAAGATCCGCGTCAACGCCATCGCGCCCGGCGCCATCCGCACGCCGATCAACGAGAAGGCCTGGTCGACGCCGGACGCCCTCGAGTCCCTGCGAAAGCTGATGCCCTACGGGCGCATCGGCGAGCCGGACGACGTCGCGGCCGCCGCGCTCTACCTGACCTCCGACCTCTCCGACTACGTGAATGGCGAGACGCTCTTCGTGGATGGCGGGATGCAGCTCTACCCCGAGTTCCGGGGTGGCGGCTGAGCACAGCCGCTGGCGGACCCCGTCACAGCGCCCCCGCCCCTAACGCTTCGGCAAGCGCGTGCCTGCATCCTGGGGGACAGCGCATCGTACCTCTCGAGGCCCCGCCCGGCCCGTTCCGGACAGTCAAGGAAACCAACATGCTGCAAGATCTCAGTGGCGCCTCCGCGGCAGTAGACACGACGATCAAGGCCCTGGAAGGCAAGCGCACCTCGAAGCCGATCGAGGATTACGGCTTCATCTCCAATATGTTTTCCTGCGCGCTCGTCTGCAACGACGGCTCGATAGACTGGCTGTGCCTGCCGCGCTTCGATTCGTCCGCCTGTTTCGCGGCGCTTCTGGGCACAGAGGAGAACGGCCGCTGGAAGGTCGCGCCAGAAGAGGAGGTGCTGGAGACCACGCGCCGCTATCGCACCGGCACGATGGTGCTCGAGACGACCTTCACGACCGCCAACGGGAAGGTTACCCTCATCGATTTCATGCCGCTCTCCAAGGACGAGCGTCATGTCGAGCTGGTGCGCATGGTCGTCGGCGTCGAGGGCTCGGTGCGCATGCGCTCGGACCTCGTCATTCGCTTCGACTACGGCCGCACCATTCCCTGGGTGCGGCGCCGCGCCTACGGCATCTCAGCCGTCGCGGGACCGGACGCCCTCGATCTCAGGGCGCCGATCGCGCTCCATGGCGAGAACATGCACACCGTCGGCGAGTTCGTCGTCGAGGCCGGCAAGACCGTGCCCTTTACGCTCGCCTACCACCCCTCGCACCGCCACCCGAGCTTCGGACGCGACTGCCACACGGCCCTGCGCGAGACGGAGGCCTATTGGCGCGAATGGTCGCAGTCCTGCGAATTCCACGGCGAGGGCCATCACGGCGATTGGGACAAGCCCGTGCGCCGCTCTCTCCTCACGTTGAAGGCGCTGACCTTCCAGCCGACGGGCGGGATCGTCGCTGCGCCAACGACGTCTTTGCCCGAAACGCTCGGCGGCCACCGCAACTGGGACTATCGCTACTGCTGGATCCGCGATGCTACGCTCACTCTCTACGCGCTCCTCAACGCCGGCTACAAGGACGAGGCCCGGCAATGGCGTGAATGGCTCCTGCGCGCGGCCGCCGGCAAGCCTGACCAGCTCCAGATCATGTACGGCATTGCCGGCGAGCGCCGGCTGACGGAATACGAACTCGATTGGCTGCCCGGCTACGAGAATTCGAAGCCCGTCCGCATCGGCAACGGCGCCTACGACCAGATGCAGATCGACGTCTACGGCGAGTTGATGGACGCGCTTCATCTGGCGCGCGAGTTCAAGCTCGAACTCCATGACGACGCCTGGAACCTCCAGCGCGTGCTCATGCAGCACCTGGAGGGCATCTGGAACGCGAAGGACGAGGGGATCTGGGAGGTGCGCGGCGGCGCGCGCGACTTCACCCATTCGCGCCTCATGGCCTGGGTCGCGTATGACCGCGCGGTCAAAGCCGTTGAGGGCTTCGGGCTCCAGGGTCCGGTCGACAAGTGGCGCGGCATGCGCGATACGATCAAGGCCGACATCCTGCAGAACGGCTGGTCGGACAAGAAGAAGAGCTTCGTCCAGTATTACGGCGGCGAGACGCTCGATGCGTCGCTTCTCATGATGCCGATCGTCGGCTTCCTCGACCATGACGATCCGCGCATCGTCAGCACCGTGCTACGCATCCGTGATGAACTCTCGGAGGATGGCCTGATCCTTCGGTACAAGACCGACCACGGCCATGACGGGCTGGAGGGCGAGGAGGGCACCTTCCTCGTCTGCTCGTTCTGGATGGTCGATGCGCTCACCCTCATCGGCCGCACGGACGAGGCGACCGAGATGTTCGACCGGCTTCTCGGGCTGCGCAACGATCTCGGGCTCCTGGCTGAGGAGTATCATCCGGGCGAGAAGCGCCAGCTCGGCAACTTTCCCCAGGCCTTCAGCCATATCGGATTGGTGAATTCAGCGACCAACCTGACCAGTACCCGCCGCTCTCACGTTCGGGGTCAGTAGCCGCGGAGACCTCGGCTAGAGATTTTGAGTCCCTGACGGGCTGATCGCTAAAATGCTCGCTCCGGGGTTCAGGAGTCCGAAGCGACATGCTGCGTAGTCTCCGTCTCCTGCCGCGAAGCTCCGCTGGAGCGCGTGGCGGTGTCGGGAGAGGGGGGCCTCTTCGGGGACATGTGCCATGGCGCGAACATACCCAGCAGCTTCCTCGACCAAGAAATGCTGGCGCCCGGGCCCAGGGCGTGGCCTGCCCGGCCAGCAACGACAAAGCGGATTCCGGGACGACTATTGGTCCGCCGCGCAGAGGATCGCCCAGGCGACCGGTTCGGCTCACGACGACTTCGAGAGATGGCGCCAGCTGCGGCGCGGCCTCATCGGGCTCGCCGTTCTGCCCCTTGCCCTTGGTGGACCGGAGTGGGCGGGCGCCGCCATGGAAAGGTTACAGACCCCGCCGGCGGTCGCGCCCTATGTAGCCTCCTCGCTCCTCTTTCTCATCCTCGCCTTGCTATGCTTCGTCACCGAAAAGGCACGGCACACGACCTTCACGAGGCTCAATCACGCGCTCGAAGTCCGTCTGTCGGAGATGGAGACGGCCTATGTCTTCGCGGTCGTCGCGCTAGAGCACGATCCAGCGCCTCGAACGGTCCGAACCGTCGGCCAGCCGTCAGGCGGCGATACGGGCCTTGTGCTCGTCGAGAAGGCGCTGCCAGCCGAGCGCGTCGGCGACGATAACGTCTAAGTCCGCATAGCGCGGTTCCCAGCCGAGCTTCGTCTTGAGCCGCGTCGCGTCGGCGACGATGGCGGCCGGGTCGCCGGGGCGGCGATCTTCCATCGTAACGGGAAATTCGCCGCCAGACACGCGTTTGACCGCCTCGACGACTTCGAGAACCGAATAGCCCTCGCCATAGCCGCAGTTCATCGTGATGCTCTCGCCGCCGGTCTCCAGATGGTCGAGCGCGAGCGCGTGGGCGCGGGCGAGATCGGAGACATGAATGTAGTCGCGTACGCACGTACCGTCCGCCGTCTCGTAGTCGGTGCCGTAGACGCTCAAGCCCTCGCGCTGGCCGGTCGCCGCCTCGCAGGCGACCTTGATGAGATGGGTCGCGCCCACCGTGCACTGCCCGGCCCTGCCCTTGGGGTCGGCGCCCGCGACGTTGAAGTAGCGCAGCGCCGCATAGGCGAGGCCGTGTGCGGCGGAGGCATCGCGCAGCATCGTCTCCGTCATCAGCTTCGACGCACCATAGGGCGACATCGGATTGAGCGTCGCGTCCTCCGATACGGGGCAGGTCTCGGCCATGCCGTAGACGGCAGCGGTCGAGGAGAAGATGAAAGCCTTGATGCCCGTCTCGACCGCGGTCTCCATCAGGGTGCGGCTCTTAACGGTATTGTTGAGATAGTAGCCCAGCGGATTGGCGACCGAATCGGGCACCACGACGGAGCCGGCGAAGTGGATGATCGCCGTCACGCCGTGCGCCGCGATCGCGCCTCGCAAGGCGCCAACATCCGCGATATCGGCCTCGACGAAGGGTACCTCGTCCGGCACCGCCGCGCGAAAGCCGGTGACGAGGTTGTCCACTACGACGACGTCGCGACCGGCATCGAGCAGTTCGAGGACCATGTGACTGCCGATATAGCCGGCGCCTCCGGTAACGAGAACGGACATTCTGAGCCCCTACGCAACATGCTGGAAGCGGCAAGATCGCAGGGTTTTCGTAACGAACAGTCAACGCGATCGTACACGCCCGCCGGTTTTGGGCCAGCACCATCGTGGCCGGCACGTAGCGGTCTGCGCGCCTTTGGCGCCCCCTTGCACGCCGCGCGTGCGCCGGGCAAACGGAAGGAACGTGCTGGGCCATGCAAGAGCCGAGACGATGAGGGAGAATTCCATATGGCGAACACGAGCAAGCGCGTCCGCAAGGCCGTCATTCCGGTCGCGGGGCTCGGCACCCGTTTCCTGCCGGCCACCAAGGTGCTCGCCAAGGAGATGCTGACGATCGTCGACCGTCCGGCCCTTCAATACGTGGTCGATGAGGCTTGGGAGGCCGGCATCGAGCACGTCTGCTTCGTTACCGGACGCGGCAAGGGCGTGATCGAGGACCACTTCGACCGGAACCCCGAACTGGAGGACACGCTCGAAGCGCGCGGCAAGACCGGACCGCTGGAGCAATTGCGCAAGGAACTGCCCGAGGCAGGCCGTGTCAGCTTCGTGCGCCAGCAAGCGCCGCTCGGACTGGGTCACGCCGTCTGGTGCGCACGCGACATCATCGGCGACGAGCCTTTCGCGCTCATGTTGCCCGACATGATCATGACGTCCGACAGCGGCGGTTGCCTGACGCGCATGATGGCACGGCACGGAGAACTCGGCGGCAACATGATCGCGGTCGAGGAAGTGCCCTGGGAGGACGTATCGAGCTACGGCGTCGTCGCGCTCGGCAAGGGCGCGGATGACGACAAGGGCGACGGCGTCGCACGCATCACGGGCATGGTCGAGAAGCCCAAGCGCGAGGACGCGCCGTCCAATCTCTATATCTCGGGGCGCTACATCCTCCAGCCCGAGATATTCGACCATCTGTCGCGCCACGAGACGGGCGCCGGTGGAGAGATCCAGGTCACGGACGCGATGCATCGACTCATGGAGGATCAGGACTTCTGGTCCTACGCGTTCGAGGGGCGCACCTTCGATACGGGATCCAAGATCGGCTTTCTCACCGCCAATCTCGCCTTCGGCCTGGAGCGTCCTGAACTCGCCGAAGAACTGCGCGCCGAGGCGCGCTCGCTTCTCGGCCTCTGAAGGAGAAAAGCGCGCCCGGCCTTCCGGCCAGGCGCGCCCGCAGTCAGTCGCGCATGGGAGCCGTCGATGGCTACTGCGTAATGGTGGCGACCATCGCCGCGTATTCTTCGGCCGACAGCTCGCCATCCTGATTAGCATCGGCGGCCGAGTACATGTCCTCCGTCAGTCCGCTGATCGCGGCGCTCGCTTCCGCGAAGGATACGGTGCCCGAGCCGTCGGTATCGACATCCGCCAAATCGCTCTGCGCGAAAGTCGAGACGATGATGACGGGGGCGGCCATCAGGACGGCCGTGGTTGCTAGGACGAGGTTCTTCATGCTTCTCTCCGTTTGACGTGAGGACCACCCTGCATCGTTGGGGGGCATGGTCCTCGGGTTGAGGGCGCGCCCGAGCGGCCGGTTGCAGCCGACGGCATGAAGGGTGCGCCCGTTTCCTCGGCGTGGGGGCACGCCGAAGCCGGGGCGAGAGCGCGCGCGGACGCGCTTCGGCAAGCCGCAAGGCTCACGCTCTCGAAGGAGAATGTCGGGGGTCTACGGACCCGCGTCCGGCGTCAGCCGCGCGCGGGCGACGGATCGCGGCCGGAAGGTCCCCAGGAGGCCGGACCGCGGGCATGCGGACGGCGCTGGACAACGTGTCGGCGGATATCGGGGGTTGTGATCATGGCGCGCCTCAATCGAGTTGTGTCGCGCCCCTCAGCACTTCGAAAGCTGATGATGTCTTGTGGCGAAGATGTGGCGGCAATGGTTAATGGGGCATATCGTGATCGGTGCCCCGCGCCGGCTCCACGAGGTCCCAGAGGTTGCCATAGAGGTCTTCGAAGACGGCGACGGTACCGTAGCTTTCCCTTCGCGGAGCCTCGCGAAACCGCACGCCGCGCTCCTGGAAGGCGGCACGGTCGCGTGCGAAGTCGTCGGTCTCGAGAAAGAACATGACCCGGCCGCCGCCCTGGTCCCCGACGCGGGCCTCCTGTGCCTCGCCGACGGCCTTGGCGAGGAGGATCGCGGTTGCACCCTCGGCGCGCGGCGCCACGCGGACCCAGCGCTTCCCATCTCCTAGCGGCGTATCTTCGACGAGCATGAAGCCAAGAGCATCGCGATAGAATGCGATTGCCTCGTCGTAGTCCCTCACCAGAATCGCGACCGCGCCGATATGGTGTCCCCTCATGCCGATGTCTCCTATCGTCTTAGCACGACACCGACACGCACGGTGCTCTCGACGGTATCGGTGCCGGTCACGCCGTTCGTCGAGTGCCGCTGCGTCGCGTCCGCCTCGATCGAGGCGAAACGGTTGATGCGGTACTCGGCGCCGAGGCTGGCGGTGAGGGCGCGGTTCGTACCCGATACCGACTCCGTATCCATCAGAGTCTCGAACTCTTCCCAGGTAACCGCGAGCCCCCCCGTCAGCGTCAGCCAGCGGCGGGGCAGGTAGGTCGCTCCAAACGTCACGGCGCGGCTCGATCCAACGTCGACATCGCCGAGGCTTGCCTGCGTCGAGAGGTCGAGCGTGACGAGAGGCGTCAGCTCGTAGGCGAGCGCACCGCGCCAGACGAGGCCGTTCTCGGTATCGGCGCCGGCCTCGTCAAAGCGACGCTCGTAGCCGAGGCCGATCTCGCCGCTCAGCCGGTGGTCGTCGCGAAGCCGCAGGCCGGCCAGGCCGCCGATCGCATCGAAGTCGCCGTCGCAGGTGTCGCAAAAGGTCGTTCGCGCGGCGCTGGCTTCGATGAAGGGCAAGACCTGCGCGCCCTCGAAGCCGGCGCGCGCGCGCAGGCGATAGGTCGTCGCCTCCTCCCGCTCGCTCGTGTCGCTGCGTTCGGCCTCGCCGGTGAGGCCGACATCGAGCCGGCCAAGCGCATGGGCGATATCGAGCGAGCCGGTGAGCGCACGCTCCTGTTCGTCCTCGGCCCGGGTACCGAGCGGCGTCACGTCGCCGATCAGACCGTCGGCGATCCTCGCGCCCGGTGCGTTCGAAGCAAGAGCGCCGGGCAGCGCCGTGACGAGCGTGTCCCCCTCCCGGCCCGTCGCCCCGAATTGGAGCGTGACGGTCGTATCGGTCCCAAGGGGCGACGGCCCGATATCGAGCCTGGCGCTCAAACGTGCGTCGTAGTCGTAGGTATCGAGGAGTCCGCCATCCTCATCGATCCGAGCCCTCGTTCGCAGAGACGCCTCAAGTTGATGTCGGCTCCAATCCGTCGACAGGGTCAATTCGGGCTCGATCTCGGTGAAGGTCTCGGTATCGCCGATGTCCGGCGTGGTCGCGCCGCCGAAGACGCCGAGCGATGGCGACAGGCGCAGCGCGCCGAGACGAAGCCCCGGCGCCGCGAAGGGATTAACGGTCGCGCGGCGGCGCGGCCTCGGGTCGGTCGGGCGCGGTTGGACCGCTCGCGCCGGCGCGCCGGCGCGCGTGCGAATCCTCGCCAGGGTCTCCGGCGTCTCAGGTGCGTCTCCTGCCTCCTCGATGACGTCTATCACCGAATCTCGACGAGGAGCGGCCGCCGCAGAAGCGGCTTGCCCAGGGGCATCGGCTACGGGGCGCGGTACGGGAACGTCCGCTTGTCCAACCGTGCCGGGTTCCAGGTCGAACCGCCCTGGCCTCTCGACGGGCTGACCGGCAGGGCGCCGGGCGGGAGGGCGCGCTTCGGCCGCGTCGTCGGGTGCGTCGATAGCGGCGGGCGCGAAGTCCGGCTCCTCGGCTTGGTCGGACAGGGAGGTGCGCCAGAACGAGTTGGCGGTCTGTGCGAACGCATGCGGCGCAGCGAGAGTGTGAAGGGCGATGGACAGAAGGCAGACGTGGGGGAGCGCCCGTTCGACGGACGTCCATCGCCTGCCGTCGCTTCGGTCTCGGACCACAGTCCGGACCCTATCCCGCAACCCGGTGGTGCGCCCCACGTTCGTCGTCCTCGAACCCGCGCAACCGATCGCCGGCGCGCGGCCCGATCCTGTAGCCGCATGGTTAACGCTTGGTTGAATTTGCCGTCGTCGTGTTCCGAATCGAAACGATAGGCGACCTACCGCAGGACGCGCCACATTGGTGGACCATTGACCCGCTATCGCGTCTCCAACCTCAACGAAGTGACGGAGCCCCGCATGCGGGCCGATCCCCTCGCGCGAACGGCCGAACCGCCGTCAGCGACGCCACAGTCGAGAAAAACGGGCCCAGCGATCGCCAGTGCGCGGCGCGTACTCGAACACGAAGTTCGCGCGCTCGGCATTCTAGACGCGGCCCTGGACGGGCCTCTTGGGGAGACGTTCGCCGTCGCCGTCGAGACGATCCTCGGGCTGCGCGGACGGCTGATGGTGACCGGCGTCGGCAAGAGCGGTCATATCGGACGCAAGATCGCGGCCACCCTCGCGTCGACGGGAACGCCGGCCTCCTTCGTACACGCGTCGGAAGCCAGCCACGGCGATCTCGGCATGATCACCCAGGCAGACGCGGTGCTCGCCCTCTCCTGGTCAGGTGAGAGCGCCGAATTGCGGGACGTTATCGACTATTGCCACCGGTTTGCGGTGCCTCTCGTCGCCTTCACCTCGCAAGCCGATTCGGCGCTCGGCCGCGCGGCCAGTGTTCCGCTCGTGCTGCCGCAGGCGCCGGAAGCCTGCCCGATGGGCCTCGCGCCTACGAGCTCGACGACCATGCAGCTCGCGCTGGGCGACGCGCTCGGCGTGGCGCTTCTTGAATCGCGCGGCTTCACGCCTTCCGATTTCGGCCGCTTCCATCCGGGGGGGAAGCTTGGCGCGGGGCTCAAGCGCATCGCCGAGATCATGCATCGCGAGGACCGGATACCCCTGACGCGGACCGGCACACCGCTTGCCGAGGCGATCATCGAGCTCTCCCGCAAGGGCTTCGGCTGCGTCGCGGTCACGGACGCGGGCGGCACCCTTCGCGGCATCGTCACCGATGGCGATCTCGGCCGCCACATGGCCGCGGACCTCATGACGCGCACCGTCGATGCCATCATGTCGGCCGCGCCGATCACCGTGACGGCGGACACGCTCCTTTCCGAAGCTTTGGCAATTCTCGAGACGCGCAAGGTCAGCGCGCTGCTCGTCGTCGAGGAGGACCGCCCGGTGGGCATCGTCCATCTGCATGATCTGCTACGCGCCGGCGTCGCCTGACCGCAGGCCACGCGAAGGGAGACGAAGGTGGGCAATCGGGGAGTGGCGGGGGCGCTCCGACGGCGTTGCCGTCTTCCACAAGCGTGATATACCGCAGGGCTCTCGGGCCGCGATGCGGACCGGATTCACGACACCGGAATGGGGCTGGCGAGTACGATGGCCGAGGCACAGCACGAAGCGTTCGACGAAAAGGCGTGGTCGGAGACCATGGAGCCGGCCGAGCACGTCAATACGTATAGTCATTTCATCGAGCGCTCAAAGGTCGTCATCGTCGCGGCCGTCGCCGCCATCTTCCAGCTGATGATCTTCTCGTTCAGCGAAGGCCTGTTCTTCGCCATCACGGCCGTCATCCTCTTTCTCTTCACGTTGGTCGCGGCCGTCGCCGGCGCTTCGCAGTGGAAGCCGGTGACATTCATCGCCATCGTGTCGTTCCTCATCTGGCTCCTCGTGGTTCTCTAGGCGATGACCTTCAAGATCGCCGTCCTGCGCGAGAGCGGAGCCGAGCCGCGCGTCGCTGCAACCCCCGACACGGTCAAGCGGCTGATCGGCCTCGGCGCGACCGTATCGGTGGAGACCGGCGCCGGCGAGGCTGCCGGCCTGCCCGATGCGACCTATGAGGAAGCCGGAGCAAGTGTCGCCGGGCGCAGCGGGATCGTGCCCGATGCCGACGTCATTCTCTGCGTACGCCGTCCCGAGATCGACGGGCTCGACGCGAAATCAGGCGCTCTTCTCGTCGGCCTGATGAACCCTTATGACGATGCCGAGGGGCTCGAGGCCCTGGCCGGCGCGAACCTTCGCGCCGTCTCCATGGACCTCCTGCCGCGCATCACCCGCGCGCAGACCATGGACGTCCTCTCCTCGCAGGCGAACCTCGCCGGCTACCGCGCCGTCATCGATGCCGCCGACGCCTTCCAGCGCGCGCTGCCGATGATGATGACCGCGGCCGGGACTGTCCCCGCCGCCAAGGTCTTCGTCATGGGGGCGGGCGTGGCCGGCCTTCAGGCCATCGCGACCGCACGCCGGCTGGGCGCCATCGTGACGGCGACCGATGTGCGCGCCGCAGCCGGAGAACAGGTCGAATCGCTCGGCGCCAAGTTCATCATGCATGAGAGTCTCAAGGACGCCTCCGGCGAGGGCGGCTATGCGCGCGAGCTGACCGAGGACGAGCGAAAGGCGCAGGCCGATCTCGTCGCCGGCCACATCGCCAAGCAGGACATCGTCATCACGACGGCGCTCATTCCCGGCCGCCCGGCGCCCAAACTCGTCTCGGCCGAGATGCTGGCCGCCATGAAGCCCGGCTCGGTCGTCGCCGACCTTGCGGCCGAGCGCGGCGGCAATGTCGAGGTCGATGGAGAGGGGGACGTTGTCGAGACGGGCGGCGTCACCGTGCTGCGCTTCCCCAACATGCCGGGCCGCATCGCCGCGACCGCCTCGCAGCTCTACGCCAAGAACCTCCTCGCCTATCTCACGCCAATGGTCGAAGACGGCGCGCTCAAGGTCGATACCAGCGACGAGATCGTCGCCGCGACCCTCCTGACTGAGGGCGGCACCATCGTCCATCCACGCTTCCAGTCGCAAGGCAAAGCGCCGGACAAGGCCCAGGGCGAAACCGAGAACGAATTGCCGAACAAGACGGCAAAGCCTGCCGGAGAGGCCGCATGAACGAATTGGAACGTCTGGCCGCACGCGCGGTCGAGGCTGCCGAAGCCGCGCGCCTTGCCGCGGCGCAGGCCACGGCGGCCGCGGCCGAGGCGGCCGAGCTGGCTTCCGGAACAGAGCATGCAGTCGTCACGGGGTTGACCGAGGTCGTCGCGGCGCAGGCCGGTGTCGATCCGACCGTCTTCCGGTTGGCGATCTTCGTCCTTGCCTGCTTCGTCGGCTATTACGTCGTCTGGTCGGTCACGCCGGCCCTCCACACGCCGCTCATGAGCGTCACCAACGCGATCTCCTCGGTCATCGTGGTCGGTGCGCTCCTGGCGGTCGGCGTGGAGGCGGCGGACGTATTGATCGTCGGGTCCGATGCCGGCCTCGTCGCGGAAGCGGAGGGCGGAGGCACCGGCCTCTCCAAGCTCTTCGGCTTCATCGCCCTCGTCCTCGCGAGCATCAACATATTCGGCGGATTCCTCGTCACCCAGCGCATGCTGGCCATGTACAAGAAGAAGTAGGCCAGTATGTCCGCCACTCTCGCCGCCTTCCTCTATCTCGTTTCGGGCGTTCTCTTCATCCTGGCGCTGCGCGGGCTCTCGCACCCCACGACCTCGCAGCAGGGCAACCGCTTCGGCATGATCGGCATGGCGCTGGCCGTCGTGACGACGCTCGCGCTGGCGACGCCGTCCTTCTCCGGCTGGCTCCTCGTCATCGCCGGCCTCGGCCTCGGCGGCGGGATCGGCGCCGTCATTGCGCGGCGCATCCCGATGACGTCGATGCCACAGCTCGTCGCCGCCTTCCACAGCCTCGTCGGCCTCGCCGCCGTACTGGTCGCGGCAGCCGCGCTCTACGCACCGCAGGCCTTCGGCCTTGGCGTGCCGGGCGATATCGGGGGTCTTAGCCTCGTGGAGATGAGCATCGGCGCCGCCATCGGCGCGCTCACCTTCACCGGCTCCGTCATCGCGTTCGCCAAGCTCGACGGGCGCATGTCCGGCAAGCCGATCATGCTGCCCTCTCGGCACCTGATCAACATCGCGCTCGGCGTCGGAGTCGTCGTCCTGGTCGTGCTCTTCGTTCTGACGGCCGGCACGTTCTGGTTCTGGCTGATCGTGATTCTCGCCTTGGCGCTGGGCGTCACGCTCATCATCCCGATCGGCGGAGCGGACATGCCCGTCGTCGTCTCGATGCTTAATTCCTACTCGGGCTGGGCGGCCGCGGGCATCGGCTTCACGCTGGAGAACACGGCGCTCATCATCACCGGCGCACTCGTCGGCTCCTCGGGCGCCATTCTCTCCTACATCATGTGCAAGGGGATGAACCGGAGCTTCATCTCCGTCATACTCGGCGGCTTCGGCGGCGACGATGCGGCGGCCTCGATCGGCGGAGGCGAGGAAGAACGACCCGTCAAGCGCGGCTCGGCCGACGATGCGGCCTTCATCATGAAGAACGCCGGCAAGGTCATCATCGTGCCCGGCTACGGCATGGCCGTCGCACAGGCGCAGCACACGCTCCGGGAGATGGCCGACAAGCTGAAAGAGGAAGGGGTGGAGGTCAAATACGCCATCCATCCGGTCGCGGGCCGCATGCCCGGTCACATGAACGTGCTGCTGGCCGAGGCCAACGTGCCCTATGACGAGGTCTTCGAGCTCGAAGACATCAACAGCGAGTTCGCACAGTCCGACGTCGCCTTCGTCATCGGCGCCAACGACGTGACCAACCCTGCCGCCAAGACGGACCCCGCCTCACCCATCTTCGGCATGCCGATCCTCGATGTGGAGAAGGCGGGCACCGTCCTCTTCCTCAAGCGTAGCTTGGGCGCAGGCTATGCCGGCGTTCAGAACGAACTCTTCTTCCGCGACAATACGATGATGCTCTTCGGAGACGCGAAGAAGATGGTCGAGGATATCGTAAAGTCGCTCTAGGGCGATACGCACCAGACTGCAGAGGCGACGGACGGGGACGGGCATGACGCATCACGACAGGGCACCACGCCGGCGTCCGTGGCCGCTTATCATCGTCGCCGTCCTGATCGTGGTCGTCGCAGCCGGCTACGCCGGCGTCCTCGGCTACATGGCGGCGAACCAGAACGCGCTCATTTTCGAGCCCGGCGAGGGTGGTGATCCCGGCACGTCCGGCGTCTTCGCGGCCGAAAGTCAGGTGACGACGCCGGACGGTCAGGTTCTCACCGGTTGGTACCGGGCACCCGGCGGCACCAATCCGATCGTTCTCTTCTTCCACGGCAACAAGGGCGCGTTGCCCGACTATGCCGACCGTATCAACGCCTATCTCGACGCCGGCTTCGGCGTCCTCGCCATCGATTATCGTGGCTACGGCCGCAGCACCGGCGAACCTTCGCTCGACGGCATCATCGAGGATGCCCGCAGCGCCTATCGCTTCGCTCTCGATCGCGGCATTCCGCCCGAGCGGATCGTGGTGCATGGCTTCTCGCTCGGCGCCATGCCGGCGACGGCACTGGCCGCCGAGGCCGAGGCCGCAGCGCTTGTCCTCGAAGCGCCGTTCCACGACATCGCCGCGGCGGCATCGGAGCGCTACTGGTTCCTCATCCCCGCCCTCGTCGCGCCTTTGATCGAGGGCGGCATCGACCCGATCGAGTCCATCGAGAGCGTCGAGGAGCCCGTCTTCGTGATGCACGGGACGGCCGACACCCAGACGCCAATCTCATCGGGCGCTCACCTTCTCGATGCGGCACCCAATCCCGGCGGCTTCCTGAAGGTCGAGGGTGGCACACACCAGTCGCTTCTCGCGGACGGTGCCTATGACGACGCCATCGCCTTCGTCCGTAAGACGGTCGGCGGCTAGGCAGCCCCCTCGGTCGCACTACGCCAGAAGCGCTCGGACGGTCTCGACAAGCGCCAGTTCGTCTACCGGCTTCACGTGGCGCGGAACCTTGCGAAACTGCTCGGGAAAGATCGTGGGATCGTCGGCATAGGCCGAAACGAAGGCGAACGGAATCCGCCGCATCTGCAACCGTTCCGCTACCGGGAAGACATAGGTTCCCCGGAGGTTGACGTCGAGAATGGCGAGCGCGGGCTGCGAAGTTTCCAATGCAGAGATGGCTTCCTCGACGCTGTGAACGATCTCGATTGCGTCGAAGCCCGCATCCATGAGGATGGCTTCCATGTGGAGCGACAGGAACGGGTCGTCCTCGACGACGAGAATCTGGTCAGCGCCCACGCTATAGCCCGCCCCATTAGCCGCACCGAACACCACGTACGCAGGAGAGACCGCTCACCGTCGTTGCCGGCCATGCGCCGAGCGAGACCGACTATAGCAGGAAGATCATCTCAGGCGCGAGAGGATAGTGGAATCTCCCGCCAACGGGATCGCGCGGGAGCGGGATTTGTCCGCCCTGCCAAGTCATCCTCTTCATCTACCAAGCGAGGTTCTCGCGCGCATGGCGGCCGCGAGCGTGCCCTCGTCGAGATAATCGAGCTCGCCGCCGACGGGTACGCCGTAGGCCAAACGAGAAATCCGCACGGACTTGGTCTCCATCAGGTCGGTGATGTAGTGGGCCGTCGTCTGACCATCGACCGTGGCATTGAGCGCCAGCACGACCTCCACCACGCTCTTGTCGACACGTGCGAGAAGAGGTGCGACGTTGAGCTCGTCCGGGCCGATGCCGTCTAGCGGCGACAGCGTGCCGCCCAGAACATGATAGCGGCCCGACACTGCCCCTGCCCGCTCCAGCGCCCAGAGGTCGTCCACCGTCTCCACCACGACGAGCGTCGAGGCATCGCGGCCGGGGTCACGGCAGATGCCGCAAGGGTCGCTCGTGTCGATATTCCCGCAGGTCGTGCAGACCCGCACCGCGGCATGAGCATTCGCCAGGGCCTCGCCCAGCGGCTCGAGCATCTGCTCGCGGCGCTTGATGAGATGCAGCGCCGCCCGCCGCGCGGAGCGGGGGCCGAGACCGGGAAGCTTGGCGAGAAGCTGGATCAGGCGGTCGATCTCGGGACCGATCGTATGGCGCGACATGGAGGCCTAGAAGCTGTGATGCGAGACCGTGATATAGGTCGCGCAACCCCCGTTCGCCACGGGTCCCGGTGTTTGAAACGGAGCGCTTCAGTCGGCCAGATGTACCCTGGCGGCTCGGAAATAGTCGAAGCCCGTGTAGAGGGTGAGAGCGGCTGCTAGCCAGAGAAGCGCAGTGCCGATCATCGTCGTGCCCGGCAGCACCACGTCGCCGGCGGGGCCCGCGATCAGGAAGCCAAGCGCGACGAGTTGCAGCGTCGTCTTCCACTTGGCGAGCCAGGTCACGCTCACGACGACCTTCAGCTCGGCGAGATATTCGCGCAAGCCGGAGACCAGGATCTCGCGGCAAAGGATGACGAGTGCCGCGACGATGCTGACCCAGCCGAGCGTCCCGTCGGCCGCGAGAATGAGGAGCGTCGCCGAAACGAGGAGCTTGTCGGCAATCGGGTCAAGCATGCGGCCGAGCGAAGACTGCTCGTTCCACAGCCGAGCCAGGTAGCCGTCGAAATAGTCGGTGATGGCGGCGGCGATGAAGATCGCGAGCGCGAGCCAGCGCCCCCAGAGACCGTCGACGTAGAAGCAGGCGATCACCGCCGGCACCGCGAGAATGCGGCCGTAGGTCAGGAGATTCGGCAGCGAAGTCATCGAGGCGGGCATAGGGGCTCTGCGGGCATGGTGGCTCTACGAACGGCGTGGCTTGTGTGCTTCCCGGTCCGAGGACCGGAGGACGGGCGCCCTCGAAGGCGCGATGTCACACGTCATAGACGAACGTGCACCGCGCCGACCAGCATGCGACGCCAAAGAGACCGAAAAACGTCCGTAATTCGCGCGCGTCCGCGCCCGGCGGCTTTTGCGAGGCTCGGTTCGATGAAGGGCCTCGGCCCCGACCGTCGTTCTCGGGACCCATCCGAGGATCGAGAGGACGAGAAGCCGTCGCCTGCGGAACGATCCCTAGACGGTGAAGGTTGGCCTGTACGTGCCGAAGCTCCACTCGAAACCTTCCGGGTCGCGTACGCGATAGCGGCGGGTACCGAACTCGGTGTCCTGCGGACCGTAGACAAGCGCGCCACCTGCCGCCTCCAGCCCCGCAACGAGCGCATCGGCATGGTGGGTCTCCACATCGTCTATAGCGACATAGGTCCCCATGGCGCCGGGCAGCAGGTCGTCCGGCGCATCGGCGGGCAGCGAGCCAAGCATGATGATGCCGTCGCCGATGCTCAGCTCGGCATGCATTACCTCTCCGTTCGGCCCTTCATAGCGCGACAGGACCTCGAAGCCGAGAACCTCGGTCAGGAAGGTGATCGCCGCCGCCGCGTCGCGATAGCCGAAATAGGGCACGATGGTCGGTCCGGGCGGCGCAAAGACGAACTCGCCATCATCGGAGCCGTCACCGGGTGCGGCGTCGTTGTCGGGTTCCATCATCACGGCCTCACGCGATCCTCTACCTACTGGCAGATGCGATAGTCGTTCTTGCGGCCCCGCAAGTCGAGATGGAAATGGTTGGCGTGGGCCGCGTCGGCGCCCGGACCGAGCACGGTGGTGAAGAGCTCGCAGGCGCCCGCCCTGATTCTCGCCAGAACGCGCGCTTCCGGCGCATCCGCCTCGCCGGCCGCGATCACGATGCGCTCCCGCCCCTCGAACGCTATGGACATGATGTCGACGCCGTTTCCCGTCGCGTGCTCCGAGAGCTTACCGCCCGGTCGCCCGTTGCGCCCTCGGCATACATAGGACGAGCCGAGGCCGATCGCGCTTGGCTCGGATTGGAGATGGGTCTCGGCGGCGGGCTTGATGTGGTCGCGCATCAGGAGCGCCAGGGCTTCGGCGGTCTCGCAGTTGAGAGTCGCCGGACCCTCGAGGGCGACGCCGTCGATCGCGCTGACGACGAAGGGCCGGGCGAGCCCACAACCGCCCTCGCCCTCGATCGCATCGCGCTGCTCGAACGTGACGTTCAGCGCCTTGAGCCGAGATGCGCATGTGAGATTGTCAGCTTCGGCGGAAGGAAGGTCGGAAACCAGGTCCTCAATGTCCGCGTCGGCCGGCTCGCCCTCGAGATCGTCGGGACGGGGCTCCGGCAGCGCGCCGCCCAAGGCGGTCGTAGCCTCCCCGGGCGGACCGGCTTCCTCGGCGCCCTCCTCTGAAGGTGTCGGTTGCGGCGGCAGCGGCAGGAGATCCTGTGCGAGGACCGGCGCAAGCCCGAGTCCGAACATCGCGATCGTCAACCAATACCGCCTCATGCGCCTATTCCACGAAGGAGACGGGAACGCCGCCCGACACCATCGCGGCCAGCTCGGCCGCGTCCCAGTTCGTCAAACGCACGCAGCCGTGGGACGCGGTCTTCGACACCGAGGCCGGATCGGGCGTGCCGTGGATGCCGTAGGTCTCCTTGTCGAGATCGATCCAGATACCGCCCACGGGGTTGTTCGGACCGGGCGGGATCTCGAGCGGCTCGCCGTTGTCGCCTTGGCGGAAATTGACGCCCGGATTGTAGTAGTAGGCCGCGTCCGGAGCGACGGCGCGAACCGCATGATCGCCCGATGGCGAGGGCGTCTCCGACGAACCGATGGTGGCGGGATAGAAGGCTATCAGGTGCCCGTCCGCGTCGTAGACCTCGAGCGCGGCCTTGCTCTTGTCGGCCGTGATCTGCGCGGCCGTGCCGACGACATCCTCGCCCGTATCGACGACGAGGATCTCGGTGCCGGCCTTCGCGAAGTCCGCTTCCGGGTTCAGGGCCTTCAGGAGATCCTGGTCCATATGGAAACGCTCGGCGAACATTTCCAACGGCGTCTGATAGACGACCCGCTCCATCTCGGCCATCTCGGCGTAGTCGTCCGGCGTCGGCTCGACGAAGTCGACGGCGAGATCGTCTTCGGTGATCGTATAGGTCTTCGCGACCGGTGCGCCGTCACCGGTCAGCGCGGTCCATACGTCCTCATCGAGCTGACCGTCGGGCTCCAGGCCTGCCCGCGCCTCATAGGCCTCGAGCGCCTTGGAGACGTTGTCGCCCTGATAGCCGTCGATCACGCCGGGCGAGATGCCCGCACGGTCGAGCATGACCTGCAGCCGGATCATAGTGGCGCTATGGCCTTCGACCATGGCGGCGTCGAGGCCCGCGCCGTTGATTGCGGCGGCGTCAAGCGTTTCGGCTCGCGCCTGAGAGGTCGAGAATCCGCCCGCAATCATGCTGCAGAGTATCGCAAACGAGACGCCATGCGCCGTATTCCTGAACCGCATCGTATTCCCCGATAGCCCGGCGCCGCATCGATCGGCGCCCTTCAGGGAAGACAAGTCGGAACGACGATTATCGTTCGCCGGAATCGCTCGCCCCGTCGAGCTTCGGGACTGGGAACGACTCGCGCATCGCAATGGAAACGCCGTTGGTATCGGCGGCGCTGGTCGCGAACGTGCCCCGCATTAACCAAGGCGACGAAACGATGAGGGTGATCTCGCCATTGATGACGCGGTCACGGCCGGGCAGGCTCTCGCGCAGGATGAGACGCAGCGCCTTGCCGGAGAGGTCGCCCTCGACGTAGATGACGGAGCGTTCGTCCGGCGCGGCCGCAAGACCGGAGACCCGGATCTTCGTCCCGCGGCCCCACACCGGCGTGGGGATCGAGCCGATGGGTTGAGCCTGATGGAGTTGGAGGTCGAAGACGATCTCCAACCCCTCGTAATCTGCGACGTTGGACCGCGTGACCCAATGGACCAGCCGCCAGTTGCCCGAGACGTCGCGCGGCTCGACCGGCGGCAACAGGCCATCGGGGAATGGGCTATCTCGCGTGACGGGATGAGCGGTGCCCAACGTACAAATCTTCCTATTCGTCGCTTCGAACGAGCACAGCGTAGCGCCTTCGAATCGGGAACGCGATGGCTTGTCGGTCACAATTCTTGTTTCATTGTCCGTAGGCCGCTTCGAATCGGAAGGGAGCCTGGCACCTTCCCCCGATTTCCGCGTTGACCGACACATTTCGCGTCTTTCAACGAGGCTCCATGGCGAAGATCAAGGCTGGCGATCTCGAGGTCGCCTACGAGCGGGCGGGCGAGGGCCCGGACGTCGTCCTCATCCACGGCGGCTTCGCCGACCGGCGCATGTGGGGCGACCTGCCTGACCGGCTGGCCAGCGATTTCCGTGTCACGCAATACGATCTGCGCGGCCATGGCGAGACGGGGCCATCGGGATACGCGGTCTATTCGGGCGACCTCTTCGCGCGGGACCTCGTTCACCTGCTCGACGCGCTCGGCATCGAGCGCACTCATATCGTCGGCCTCTCCCTCGGCGGCATCGTCGCGCAGCATCTGGCAGCCGAGCACGGTGGAAGGGTCGATCGGGTCGTTCTCGGCTCGACGATGGTGCGGCACGACCTCACCGCGATGGACCGAGCGGCGACCTATTTCCCCTTCATATCGCCGAGCCTCACACTGCGCGCTATCGGTCCCATACCCTTCGCTCGGCTGTCTCTCGCCCTCATCCGCATGGCGCGCGGTCAGGGCTGGATGTCGACCGACCCCGAAACGCGAGCATTCCTCCTGGACCTCGCGCGAGGCATGAGCCGTGCGGAATACGTCAAGGTGCTGCGCGCGGTTTATCGCAACAAGGGTGTCGATCTCTCGCGCATCGCCGCGCCAACGCTGGTGCTAACTGGCGAGGCGGAGACCGAGACGCTCGTGGCCCATGCCGACCATCTGGCGGACAAGATCGCGGGAGCGGAGCGCGGCGTCATCGGCCATGCGGGCCACATCATGAACCTCGACGCGCCCGGCCCGTTCGCCCAGATCGTCGCGCGGTTCCTGCAGGGCAATGCCGCACTTTCGCCCGGCGCTGGATGACGCTATGGCGCACGACATGCCGAGAGACGAGAGACGCCCCCTCCCCCGCCTGATGCATCTCATGCTCTCCAAGGAGCAGGGCGGCGCGGAGCGCTTCTTCATGAAGCTCGCCCGCGCCATGGACGTGCGGGGCGTCCCGCAGCGCCTTGTCGTCGAGCCGGGCCTCCCGTGGGAGGCGGAGGCGCGAGCCGATGGGCTCGACGTCGCCCCGATCGCCTTCGGTGGCCTGCGCGAGCCGCTCGCCCGTCGCGCGCTCGCCCGCTCGGTCCGCGACTTCCGGCCCGACATCGTCCTTGCCTGGATGGGGCGGTCTGCAAAGCGTCTACCGCAGCGCTCCGGAGCGGACACGCATATCAATTGCGTTCGCTATGGTGGCTATTTCGGGCTGAAGCACGCTGGTCGTGCGGATCATGTCATCGTCAACACGCCGGACCTCGCGTCCTATGTCGCCGACAAGGGGATCGGCGCCGACCGTATCCATGTCTGCGTCAATTTCGGCGGGCTGGCGCCGATCGAAGCCGTAGCTCGCGAGAAGCTCGACACGCCGGAAGGCGCCCCCCTCGTATTGGCGCTCGGCCGACTGGTCGAGAAGAAGGGGTTCGACACACTGCTTCGTGCCCTCGTCCAAGTACCGGATCACTTTCTGTGGATGGCCGGCGCGGGTCCGGAGAACGACGCGTTGCAGGCGCTCGCTGCGGAACTCGGAATCGCCGACCGCGTCCGCTTCCTCGGTTGGCGCGACGATCAGGCGGCCCTCCTCGCGGCTGCCGACGTGGTATGCGTGCCGTCGCGCTCCGAACCCTTCGGCAACGTCGTCGTCGAAGCCTGGGCATCCGGCACCCCCCTCATCGCCACCCGCTCCGAAGGCCCCGGCTGGCTGGTAACGGATAACGAGGACGGGCTCCTCGTCCCCATTGACGACCCCGACAATCTCGCCAGCGCCTTCCAGCGCCTCGCAGCTGACCCTAGCCTCGGCGATCGGCTCGCGGCTAAGGGCCACGAGACGCACGCGGCGCACTATTCGGAAGAGGCTGTGGTCGCGCGCTATCTCCACCTCTTCACCGCACTGCGGGAGATGCGCTAGACCACCACCTCGCCATTCCGCAAGCGGGCAGCGTGGGCATGGAGGCGGTCGGGCAAGGTGGTCAGGGCGTGATAGTTCGCCCGCGCGGCCTCGAAATCGATGAGCCGCGACACCCACCGATCCATTCGGCGCACGAAGCCCGATCCTCGATAGGCCGGCGTGCCATAGCCGCTTCGCCATAGGTAGAGAAAGAGCGGATCGGCCTCGTAGGGGCCACGCTTCTCTTCGCGTTCCGCCTCGGCGGCCTGGGCTTGCGCCTCCGCCCGGGCCGCCATTGCCTCGCGCTCGGCCAGATCGGTCGGGGCGATGAGCCCGACGGCGTCATCGCGCTCGGCGGCCGACATTGCGTTGCCAAAGACGCTGCCGTGGCCTTGCCGCCCTCGGTGTTGGTCGCTCATCAGTCCTCCCTCGGCGCCATCGGCGCACCCGTGACCGGTACGCGGTAGTCGGGCGCCGGCTCGCCCGCGCGCTTGACGGCGAGGGGTGCGACGTCGGCCAGCGTTCCAGCGCCGCGCTCGTCGCGCTGGATGGCGGTGAAGCTGTCCTGCGAGACCGGGAGCGCGAAACGGGTCGCACCCCGTGTCTGACCGCCTGCGTCGGTGATCGTGACGGTCACCGGACCGCCATCGGCACCGACGGCCTCGACGACGAAAGCATGGTCCCGGATATGGGGCGCGTTCGCACGCGCCTGCGAGATCGCCTCCACGATGCG
Organism: uncultured Alphaproteobacteria bacterium; assembly: GCA_963799285.1. Lineage (GTDB taxonomy): Bacteria > Pseudomonadota > Alphaproteobacteria > Rhizobiales > CAWCWK01 > CAWCWK01. Next base: position 537,274 of record CAWCWK010000004.1, on the reverse strand, counting down.
AAGCTCGTAGACGAGCGGTAGGTTGGCGCGCAACGCCTCCAACTCGGCGAGGCCGCGACGGGCTGCATCCGTGTCCCCCCGCGCGAGCGCAGCCTCGATGGCGCCGAAGAGCCCCTGCGCCCGGGTCGCTGCCTCCGGCGTCACCGTACCGTCCGTGATCGCGGCAAAGGACATCTGTGCCTCCTCGGCTATCGCACGACGGGGCCCGAGGACGCTCGCATCATACGCGAACCAGCTGGCGCCGAGAGCGATAAGGAGGACGGCCATCCCGGCCGCGACGCGCGCCCGCCAGATCCACGCGCGCGCGACCAGCGTCCGCCATGTCAGCGGGGCGGGCGTATAGACGAAGCGCTGTTCGTCGAGCGCCGCCACACCTTCCGCGATCACGCTGTCGGGGACGGCTATCCCTTGCGCGTCGTAGATCCGGCGCAGTCGCGTGACCAGTTCCTCGCGCCGCGCTTCCTCGTCGAGCTCGCGCAGCGCGAGGCGCTCGTCATGGCGGATGCCGTCGACGACATCCATGGCGAGCATGACGTCGTCGAGCGGCGCGCTCTTGGCGGGTTCGGCCACTTCGGTCTCCGCTCCCGTCAAGCCGCCGGCATATCGACGGGCAGTGCCTTGCCCTCCGCGACGAGCTTGGCGATGCGCGCCTTGCCGGCCTCGACCGCGTCGCGGATCTCCTCCGCGTTCTTCGTCGAGAGCGCGCGCATCTCGGACGCGATCTCCAGCGAGCGTTCCTGGAAGTTGACGACACTGTCCACCAACGTCTTGACGGCGTCCGCGCGGATGGTCGGGCCGTAACCGGCCCGCACGGCGGCCTCGCCTACCTGATCGCCGACCTCGGCCAGGGTCTCGAGCGACTTCGACAGTCCCTCCTTCATCACCTCCAGCGTCTGCGTCGATTCGTGCAGGCCGAACATGCCGGTAAACGACGCCTTGAGTGCTGTCAGAACGACGTCGTTGGTCGTGAAGAAGCTGACGGACTGCGCATAGATGCGCTCCTTAGCGTTGGTCATCTGAAGGAGCCGAGCCATGACGACCTCGGACGTATTGTAGGAGACAGTCAGGTTGTCCGCGAGGTCCTTGGCGATCTGGTAGCGCTTGTCCTCGGCCTGCGTACGGCGCAACTGCTCGTCGCGCGCCATCTCCAGGCGGGCACGCTCGGCGGCCTCGGCGCCTGAGAAGTTGCCAACGAGTTCGGACGTCTCCTTCAGGCGCGCCTGCTCGGCCTCGAGACCGGCGGACGCCTTTTGAAGCACTTCGAGCGCCAGCACCTCGGCCTGCTTCAGCGCACCGCGAAAGTCGCGATAGGCCTCCAGGATCGTCGTCTCCCGGTTGATCTGGTCCTTCGTGTCGCGCGCGACCTCCTGATAGGTGTCGCGAATGGCGTCGAAACGATCCGAGATGTCGCCGCGCGTCATCTTCATCCAGGTGTTGGAGGCCCGCTCGAAGATGTCGATCTGGCCGTCGTCGAGCTGGTCGACGAGGCCCTTGGCATCCTTGCGGATCGAATCGAAGGCCTTGGCGAGCTCCTCGTAGCGCTGACCGATCGAGATGGCCTCGATCTCGCGGCGCACGATGTCGTTGAACGTCGCGGCCTGGCCGAGCGTGCGGGCGATGAGCGTGACGCGGTCGGGGTCTAGATCGGTGATCTGCTCCAGGAGCGCGTTGATCGGCGCCTCCTCGCCCGATTGCGGCGTCAGGCCGAGATCGCGCAGGGCCGTGAGCGCCTTGTCGAGATAGGCCATCGCGTTGGCCTGCATGGCCCCGACATTGCCGCGAACCTCTCCGGCGATCTGGCCGGCTGCAGCCAAGGCCCCCTGGATGGCGGGACTCTGGGGTAAGGTGTCGGTGGGTGCATTCGTGTCGGACATGGCTAAGGCTCCTTCGAGGGGGCGTGAAACTAATCTAGCGTTTTGGTCTTAGATCTCCACGAGGCGATCCGGCAATTCGTTCTCGGACGTCGCGCCGGGCGGTATATGCTCTGCCAGAACCGTGCCGCAGGCCGCGATTGCGGCTTCGAAGCCCCCGGTCAGATCGTCGGCGACGATGCGCGCGATAAGTTCCTCGACGATAGCGGCCCAGACCGCGTCGTCGACATGCTGGGCGATCCCCTCGTCGGCGAGGATGGTCGCGAAATGCTCGCGCATCGAGACAAAGATGAGAACACCCGTCCGCTCCCTCGTCACGTGGAGGTTGTGGGCGAGAAACTGCTCGGTCGCATGGCGCCGGCAGCGGGAGAACTGGATGGGCTTGGGGACGAGCGCGAGGCCAATGGCGGGCACGAGCGTGAGAAGCGCGAGCCCGACGAAGACCGCGATCTGGCCGATGGCGAGCGCCTGCGCCGATAACGCGGCGGCCCCGCTGCCCCAATCGCCACCATCGGTCAGCGCAGCCGAGACGAGCGGCCAGGCGAAGGCGGCCAGCGTGCCTCCGATCAAGGTTGCGAGCGCCGCCCAGAGAAGGGGGATGAAGCGATAATCGTCGCTCGCGCGTGCGGCAACGGCGAAGATCTCGCCGGCCGTCTTCGCCTCGGCTTGGCGGATGGCGGCAGCGACGCGCTCGTGTTCGGCTGCCGACATCAAACCGGGTTTCGGCAAAGGGGGTGGAGGCGTGCCCATCTACCAGCTCCCACTCGCACCACCGCCGCCGAAGCCGCCGCCGCCGCCCGAGAACCCACCGCCGGAGAAACCGCCTCCGCCGCCAAAGCTGCCGCCGCCTGAGCCGCCGCCCCATCCGCCGCCGGACCAGCCGCCGCCCGGCACGACGACAATGCCACCGCGCCTCCGCGGCCGCCCTTTCGCGCGCGTGCGATGGCGACGCCCGCCGCCGAGTCGCCGACGGAACGCGCCGATAACCATGAAGAGGATGAGGAGCGTGATGAAGGCAGCCGAGATGAAAGACCCGATGACATCGTCGGTCGAGACCCGCTCGGGGATCCGCCGAAGGAAGTCAGACGCATCGCCGCCCAGCACCGTGACGATGTCTTCCATCCCGCGCACCACGCCCGTCTCCAGATCGCCGGAGCGGAAGGGCGGCAGGATGGACCCCTGGATGATGGTGGCCGAGATCGCGTCCGTCAGCACTCCTTCGAGGCCGTAGCCGACCTCGATCCGCACCTTGCGCTCATTGGGCGCGATAATGAGGAGAACGCCGTTATCGGTGTCCTCGCCGCCGACCTCTACGTCCGTACGGGAAACCTGCGGTTCGCCGTCCGGCCCAAGCTGCACGCCGCCAATCTCGTCGCGCCGTCCAGCGGCATCGAGGACGATATCGGCCGCCCGGGCTCCGGCCTCGCTTTGCCCGATGCCCCAGGCGCGGCCGAGCCGGTAGCCATAGTCCTCGACCTCGAGACCGCGCAGGCTCTCCAGCGTGACCACCACCACCTGGTTCGTCGTCTCCGCCTCGTGGGCGCGGGACATGTCGGCGAGGCGCTCTTCCGTCCCGGCCGAGAGGATGTTCGCCTCGTCGACCACCCGCCCTGTCAGCTCGGGGAACTCCTGGGCCACGGCGGGCTGAAAGAGGACGAGGTTGATCACCAATGCGCCCGCAAGCGAGCGCAAAGCTCCTGCGACCCGAAAGGCGCCCCAGGGCGTCATCATCGCCTGACCGTCTCGCCCGGTCAGTTCGCCACCGCATCCTGCCCGGCGGGCACGTTTTCATTGGCCGGGACGCCGACACGCTCGCCCGGCCGGTCGAAATCGACGCGTGGCGCGGTCTGGTTCTCGGCCGCGGCCTCGAAAGGCACCATTGGCGTGCTACCCGAATAAAGTGTCGAAGCCCAGATACGTCCGGGGAAGGTCTTCAACTCCGTATTGTAAACCCGCACCGCCTCTATGTAGTCGCGCCGCGCGATGGAGATGCGGTTCTCCGTACCCTCCAATTGGGACTGGAGCGCAAGGAAGTTCTGGTTGGACTTGAGCTCGGGATAGCGCTCCGAGACGACGAGCAGCCGGCCGAGCGCGGAGGAGAGCGCGCCCTGGGCCTCCGCATACTGCGCGATAGAGGCTTGATCGGTCGGATCGACCGTCACATTGGCCTGCGTCGCCCTCGCCCGCGCCTCGGTGACCGCGACAAGCACGTCGCGCTCCTGATCGGCATAGGCTTGGACACTTTCCACGAGGTTGGGAATGAGGTCGGCGCGCCGCTGATACTGGTTCTGCACCTGCGCCCATGCCGCCCGCGCCGATTCCTCGAAAGTCGGAATCGTATTGACACCGCAACTGGCTAGCATCGGCAGGAGCACTGCGAGCGCGAGAACGCGAAGCTTCGAGGGCATAGGACTTCACTCCGACAGACCCGTGGTCACGGATTGAGATAGGCGCCGCGACGGCCGGTGCCAAGCGTCCGTTCGACCGGCCTCCAGAAACACGCTGGAATTGAGCGAGCGATCACGCGTTTGGCGAGGCTCGCACCGCCTCACAACGCCATATCGTCAACGCGTCGGATCACCGTCATCGGCGCATTGGCGGCGACAGTTCGGACAACGCCCGCCAGCGCTGCGCGTTGCACGGACTATTCGACCTGCGAGCAGGCGGTCCGCAACTGGTGCGCCGGCAACCATCCGCGCCAGCGGGGACAATGACGGCGTTCCTCGGGAGACCGTCGGCAAATCTACGCGGACTGTAGAGGAAATCAGGGCGGCGATCGGTTACCGCCGCTGAACGGCCGATCGCGAATGGCGCGAAAACAGCGCAGGGCCCGACTCATCGCCCATTGCAGCTTTCCTCCGTGTTATCCATATGCGCTCGACCTGATTCCGTCGCGCCGCGACGCAGGCGCCGAGGCATCCTGAACGTCATGGCTTTCCTGCTCGTCGTAGTCGGTCTCGCACTCCTGGTCGCTGGCGGCGAGGCCTTGGTACGAGGGGCGGTCGCGCTGGCCGAGCGGCTCGGCGTCTCGCCCCTTCTCATCGGGCTGACGGTCGTCGGTTTCGGCACCTCGACGCCCGAACTCGTCACCAGCCTCAACGCGGCGCTCGTCGGCTCGCCCGGCATCGCGATAGGCAATGTCGTCGGCTCTAATACGGCCAACATCCTTCTCATCCTCGGTATCGGCGCTCTCATCGCACCGATCGCGGTCGCGCGCGAGACGTTTCGGCGCGACGGCGCGGCACTGGCCGCCGCGACGGCGCTCTGCGTAGTCGCCGTCCTTCTCGGCGAGATCGGCCGCGTGATGGGCGTGGTGCTGGTCCTTGGCCTCGTCGCCTATCTCTTTGTCAGCTATCTTGGCGAGCGCAGGAGCCCCGACGCCGAGCCGGACGCCGAAACCGCGCCGGCAGCGCCGCTCTGGCGCCCGCTCGCCCTCGCGTTCGGCGGCATCGCCGTCACGATCCTCGGCGCGCGCTTCCTCGTCGATGGCTCGATCGACATTGCCCGCGCGTTCGGCCTATCGGAGGCTGCGATCGGACTGACCATAGTGGCGGTCGGCACGTCGATGCCGGAGCTCGTGACCACCGTCATGGCCGCGCTCCGGCGCCAGTCCGACATCGCCTTCGGCAACGTCATCGGATCCAACATCTACAACGTGCTCGGCATTCTCGGGGTCACGGGCATTGTCTCCCCACTCGCCGTGCCGCCGCAAATCGCCTCGCTCGACATCTGGGTGATGGTGGCCGCGACCCTCCTCCTCGTCGTCTTCGCGACGACAGGGCGGCAGATCGCACGCTGGGAGGGCGGCGTCTTCGTCGGCCTCTACGTGGCCTATACCGGCTGGCTGCTCCTGCTGTCGTGAGCTAGCGCACCACCGTTACCCGCTCCGCCGCGCGGGTGATCGCGGTGTAGAGCCAGCGCTCTCGGTGTTCTTTGAAGGCGTAGCTTTCGTCGAAGAGGACCACGTCGTCCCACTGTGAGCCCTGCGCTTTATGGACCGTCAGCGCGTAACCGTAGTCGAAGGCGTCGTAGTTGCGCTGGACGCGCCAGGGAATGTCGCTGGCCGCGGCGGTGAAGGCGTCGCGCAGAACCTTGGCCTTGATCGTGCCCTTGGTGGTCTCGTCGGCCGATTTCACGAGGAGCGTCATCGCCGATCCCTTCGGCTTGGCGGCGTGGCTGACGTCCCAGAGGGAGCCGTTGAGCAGGCCCTTCTTGGCGTTGTTGCGCAGGCAGACCAGGCGGTCTCCCGCCACAGGCTCCGCGCCTTCGAAGCCGGCGAGCTCGCGCAGGCGGGCATTATAGCGCGCACGGGTGCGGTTGATGCCGACGAGAACCTGGTCCGAGACCTGGACCATCTCGGTCGAGAGATCGCGCTTGGAAATGATGCGGCTCGACCCGTATTCGCCGGGCTCCAACCGTTCGCCCGCGCGCACTGAGCTTGCCATGCGAATGATCGGATTGTCGGCCGCCTGGCGGTGGATATCGGTGAGAAGGACGTCGGGCTCCGCATCGGTGAAGTAGCCGCCGCCAGAGACCGGCGGCAGCTGTCCCGGATCGCCGAGCACGAGGATGGGCGTGCCGAAGGAGAGGAGATCCTTGCCCAGCGCCTCGTCCACCATCGAGCACTCGTCGATCACGATAAGCCGTGCCTTGCCCACAGGAGAGGAGCGGTTGAGCGTGAATTCGGGCGAATCGCCCTTCGCCTCGGTCTCATCGTCGTCCTCGTCTTCGTCTCGGACCTTGGGGCGGTAGATCATGGAGTGGATGGTGCGCGCGTTGTCGGCGCCCTTCTCCCGCAGCACCTGCGCCGCCTTTCCGGTAAAGGCGCCGAAGAGCACTTCCCCCTCCACCCCTTCCGCGATGTGGCGCGCCAGCGTCGTCTTGCCGGTGCCGGCATAGCCGAAGAGCCGGAAGATCGGATCGGCGCCCGAGGCCATCCACGTATCGACGGCCTTGAGCGCGTCGTCCTGCTGGGGGGAGAACTTCAAGGCGATGGTCCATGTCGAGGCTGTCGGGCCGGTGTAGAACGCTTCGCGAACACGAGCAAACGCCGCGCGGGACCCCCGATCCGAAGTTCAGGTTGAACTGCCGCGGGATTCGCGCCATCGTGCCGCACGCCGCTGACGAAACAGCATGGAAGAGCCAGGACCAACAACTGGCCACCTCGGAGGACACCGAATGACCAAGACGACGCTTCTCGCCACCGCCGCATCCGCGGCCCTCGCCCTCAGCCTCAACGCCGCCTCGGCGCAGGAGCTGCGCTTCCAGTGCTATCAGGACGGCGTGGAGTGCGACACGCTCGACGCGCTGCTCGATGAGTTCGAGGCCGAGAACGAGGGCATCACCGTCACCGTTGACGTCGTGCCCTACCAGGCGATCCTGGAGAGCCTGCCCGTGCAGCTTGCCTCCGGCGAAGGCCCGGATCTGGCCCGGGTGACCGATCTCGGCGGCTTGGCGCAGTACATGCTCGACATCTCGGAATATGTCGACGCCGCCTATTGGGAGGAGAATTACGGCCCCACCCTCGCCTGGACCCGCGTGAATGGCCCGGACGACATGGGCATCTACGCCCTCTCCGACGCGCTGACCGCGACCGGGCCATACGTCAACGCCACGCTCTTCGAGCAGGCCGGCGTCGAGATGCCGGGCGCCGGCGCGACCTATGAGGACTGGGCGAACGCGGCAAAGCAGGTGGCCGAGGCCACCGGCGTCGACTTCCCCATGGCGGTCGACCGCTCGGGCCACCGCTATGTCGGCCCCGCCATCTCCTACGGCGCCAAGCTCTTCGACGAGAACGGCGACCCGATCGTCGTCGACGACGGCTTCAAGGCCTGGACCGACCAGTTCGTCGCCTGGAACCAGGACGGCACCATGGCCGAGGACGTCTGGGCCGGCGCCGGCGGCGCGACCTATCAGGACGCGGCGGCCGAGTTCATCAATGGCGGGCTCGTCTACTACCTCTCCGGCTCCTGGCAGATCGGCCGCATGGGCCGCGACATCGGTGACGCGTTCGACTGGCAGGCCGTGCCGCCCGCCTGCGGCCCGACCGGCGTCTGCACCGGTATTCCGGGCGGCGCGGCGATCGTCGGCCTCAAGGTGACCGAGCATCCCGAGGCGGTTGCCAAGGTGATGGACTTCCTCGCGCAGGAAGACATCGCGACCCGCTACGCCGCCCGCACCAAGTCGATCCCCGCCCATCGCGGCGTGCAGGCGGCCGGCGTCGAATACGAGAACGCGACGGATGCCGAGAAGGCCGCGCTCGCGACCTTCTCCAAGTCGCTGCTCGGCTTCGCGCCCGAGGCCTTCGCCTTCCAGGGCTACAAGAACAACCGCGCGATCATGAACGCCACCGTCGCGCGCGTCACCCAGGCCATCGTCGGCGAATCGACCGTCGACGAGGCGCTCGCCCGCGTCGATGAGGACGTCGCCGAGGCGGTCGCGGCGGCTCAGTAAGGCGCAGACGGGTCGGCCGGGCGCCTCGCGCCCCGGCCGGCTCCTCACGAGGTCCGCTCTCATGGCCGGCAAGCCGCATATCGAGTTCCTGCAACTCGACGAGACGCAAGACTGGTCGCCCGCGCCCGGCTATCCGAAGACGATCCGGGCCGAGGAACGGATACTAGCCTCCGATTTCGACGAGGCAGCGAGGCGCGGCAGCTATACCCGCCTCCTGCGCTTCGGCCCCGGAGGCTACACCGCCGAGGTCGTCTCCCACAGCTATTGGGAAGAGGTCTATCTCCTCGCCGGCGATATGACGGTCGGCGCGGGGTCGCAGGCCGAGACCTTCCGCGCGCCCACCTATGCCTGCCGCCCGCCCGGCGCCGTCCACGGCCCCTTCGCGACCCGAGAAGGCTGCACGATGCTGGAGATGCGATACTTCACGACCCCCGAGGGCTCGATCGCATGACGGAGCGTGCCCTGTGAACGCCGTCACCGCCCCGCTCGCGTCGCTCGGCTCGTTCCTCTACCGGGGCGCCTTCAACACGCTCGAATGGCCCATGCGCGCCATTCAGAAGATGACGGGCGTGCAGCGCATCGCCTGGGCGTTCCTGCTGCCCAACCTCGTCATCTTCGGCCTTTTCACCTTCCTGCCCATCATCCTCAACTTCGCCTACGCGCTGACGGGCTCCGACCGCATCCTCCTCGCCGACCGGCCCTATGTAGGCACCGAGAACTTCGCCTCGCTGCTCGACTGCGAGAGCTATCTCGACCCCAACACCTGCCGGCGCGACGTCTTCATCCGGGCGGTGCACAACACCGGTTGGTTCGTCCTCCTCCAGGTCGGCTTCATGGTGTTCTTCGCGCTGGTGACGGCGCTGGTGCTCAACCGTGACATCCCGGCGCGCGGTTTCTTCCGCGCCGTCTTCTTCTACCCCGTGCTGCTCTCCCCGGTCGTCGTCGCGCTCATCTGGAAATGGGTACTTCAGCGCTACGGCGTCCTCAACGCGGGGCTGGACGCCGTTGGCATGGACACGGTCAACTGGCTGGTCCGGGCCGACTGGGCGTTCTTCTGGATCGTCTTCGTATCGATTTGGGCGCATATGGGCTTCTATACGCTCATCCTCCTCGCCGGCCTCCAGGCCATTCCGTCCGACGTCTACGAGGCGGCCGAGATGGACGGCACGTCGAACTGGCGCACCTTCAGGCGCATCACCCTGCCGCTCCTGATGCCGACCATGACGGTCGTTCTCGTCCTCAGCCTCATCCGCGCGGTGCAGGCCTTCGACGAGATCTTCGTCCTCACGGGCGGCGGCCCGGGCACCGCGACGACGCTCATCCTTCAATACATCTACGAGACCGGCTTCTCGACCCGCCCGCAACTTTTCGGCCTCGCCGCCGCCGCATCCATCCTCATGGCGAGCGTGCTGATCGTACTGACGCTGCTGCAACTCTGGGCGAGCCGATCGAAGGCGGAGGAGGGCTGATGACTACCCTGACACAGCCTCGCACCGGCCTTCTCGCCTTCCTCACCCGCCGACGCGGCCGCAGGAAAGCCGACGTGACCGACTGGATCACCTGGGCCTATCTCGCGCTTGGCATCGTTCTCATGTTCGGCCCCGTCATCTGGATCGCCCTGTCCAGCTTCAAGACCGAGGCCGGCATAGCCGAGTACCCGCCCACGCTGCTGCCCCTCGCGGCCGAGACCGTCGTCGTGGAGGGTTATGACGAGCCCCTCCCCCTCTACCGCGTCACCGGCGGCGACCAAGAGGGCCGCATCCTGGCGCAGATCCGCCGCATCGGCCTCAACGCGCAGATGGTCGACCCGGCCGCACCCGGCGAGCGGCTCAACGTCAACATCAATGACCGCGAGCCGGTCCGCAGCTTCTCGCCGGCCTTCGAGAACTATACCGAGCTCTTCGAGCGCTTCGACTTCATGCGCTATTTCTGGAACTCCACCTTCATCACCATCGTCGCGACGATCATCACCGTCCTCTTCAACTCCATGGCCGCCTTCGCGCTGGCGAAATACAAGTTCCGGGGCCGCACGGCCGTCTTCGTCCTCATCATCGCGACGCTGATGATCCCGCCCACCATCGCGCTCGTGCCGCTCTACACGGTCGTCTCGGGGCTCGGGCTGGTGAACTCGCCCTGGGGCGTCATCTGGCCGGCGGTCGCGACGCCGACGGGCGTCTTTCTGCTGCGCCAATACATGCTCACCATCCCGGACGATCTCCTGGACGCCGCGCGTATGGACAACGCCTCGGAGTGGAAGGTCTATTGGCGCATCGTCCTGCCGCTCGCCGCCCCCGCCATCGCCGTCCTCGTCATCTTCTCCGTCATGTGGCGCTGGAACGAGTTCCTCTGGCCCCTCATCGTCCTCAACCGCTCCGAGGAGTTCACCTTGCAGCTCGCGCTCAACGCCTTCCAGGGCGAGTTGCAGACGCAGTGGACGAACCTGCTGGCGATGACCGTGCTGACGCTGCTGCCGATCACGTTGGTGTTCGTGGTGCTGCAGAAGTACATTACGGCTGGGATCGCGCAGACGGGGGTGAAATAACACCGTGGCCTATCGTGTGCCAATCAGCGAGCTCAGCGGTATGCTCTTTGCAATTTGGCTGACTGCAGGTCTGTTTATCTTGATAAATTTGGTTGCGGCGGCGCGGCTCGGCCTCGTATCCATCGATATGTCGCTTCGACGACAATGGAGGAACGGACTTCGGTTGGTGAGAGCTTTGGTCAGTCGGCCGCCGGATTGTAAAGACTATAGTTCGCTTTGGACATACTGCCTTACCTTCGCAGGCGCGCTAGGGTTCGGACTAGCATTCACTCTGCTTGCATCGGGAGAGGCCTAATGGCCACCGTAACCCTACAATCCCTCGTCAAGGACTACGGCGACGTCCGCGCCATACACGGCGTCGACCTGGAAATCCCGGACGGGGCCTTCACCGTCTTCGTCGGCCCATCGGGCTGCGGGAAGTCGACCCTGCTGCGGATGATCGCAGGGCTGGAGGAGATCTCGGGCGGGGACCTCCTCATCGGCGGCGAGCGGGTCAACGATCAGCGCGCGGCCGAGCGCGGGCTCGCCATGGTCTTCCAGACCTACGCCCTCTACCCGCACATGACGGTGCGCCAGAACCTCCAGTTCGGGCTGGAGAACCTCGCGACGCCCAAGGACGAGGTGAAGGCCCGCGTAGCCGAAGCCGCGCGCATGCTCCAGATCGAGGAACTGCTGGATCGGCGCCCCACCCAGCTCTCCGGCGGCCAGCGCCAGCGCGTCGCGATCGGGCGTGCCGTGGTACGCGAGCCCCGCGTCTTCCTCTTCGACGAACCGCTCTCCAATCTCGATGCCGAGCTGCGCGTCGCCATGCGCGCCGAGATCGCCGACCTGCACCGGCGCATCCGCAACACGATGATCTACGTCACCCACGACCAGGTCGAGGCCATGACCATGGCCGACAGGATCGTCGTGCTGCGCGCCGGGCGGATCGAGCAGTTCGGCACGCCCTTGGACCTCTACAACACCCCGCAAAACCGCTTCGTCGCCGGCTTCATCGGCAGCCCCCGCATGAACTTCATCGAGACGAAGCTGGTCGAAGGCGGACCGCAGGGCGTCGTCCTACAGGACGCGAGCGGCCAGCGCCTGGAAGCCGCTGTGGACGGTGCGCTCCTCAACCCCGGCGACGCCGTCACGCTCGGCCTGCGCCCCGAGCACATCACCGTCGTGCCCAACGATCCGGGCGGCGCCCTGCCCGTCAGCGTCGGCGCCATCGAGCAGCTCGGCGGCCAGAGCTTTCTCTATTGCGAGCGCGGCACGTCCGGCGACGACGAGGGCGCGCGCCTGACCGCACACATGCCCGGCCAAACCTCCCTCACCCGAGGCGAGACCGGCTTCGCCACCTACCGCCCCGACCACGCCCACGCTTTCGGCAAGGACGGCCTGGCGCTGCGGCGTCTCGTGATCGGCGAGGCGGCCTGACCCTGCGAAAGGCGCGCCGATGACCGTCCTCGCGACAGCCGGCCCGGCCGAGCGGCATCGCAGCGGCGCGCGCGTTCCGCTCTCCGCAGGCTTTATCCTCCACATCGACCATCTAGAGCCCTGGCTCCTGCGCATTGCCATAGTCCCGAACGGCGGCTTCTCCGTCGACCGGACCTGGACGATCGCCCCTGGCGACGACGCCCCGTGGGAAGGCCGCGACCGCCTCTCGACGGACGGCTTCACCTGCCCGCCCCTCGCCGCGACGGATGCGGGCTGGCTGATCGGCGAGACCCTGCGCGTCCGCGCCGGCACGCCGGGCGATTGCGGCCCGCTCGCGCTTCAGATCGAGCGCCGCACGGGCCAGGCCTGGTACCCGCTCTTCGTAGACCGCGTTACCGGGGCCTATCAGTGGCTGGCCGGGCGTCGTCTCTTTCGCCACTACCAGGCCCGCGACCTCGCCGACCGCCATTTCGGCCTCGGCGACAAGACCGGCCCGCTCGACCGCACCGGCCGTCGCCTGCGCTGCCTGCAGACCGATTCTCTCGGCTACGACGCGGAGACGACCGACCCCCTCTACAAGCATGCACCCTGGGTCATCGTGGACAACCCGGAGCGCGGCGCCGTCGGCCTCTTCTACGACACGCTGGCCGAGACCACGTTCGACCTCGGCGCCGAGCATTCGAACTACCATCCACACTACCGGATCATGGAAGGCACGGAGCCCGGCATGGTGCTCTACGTGGTCGACGGGCCGCGCCTGCGCGACATCGTCCCCCGGCTCCACGCGCTCACCGGCCGTCCGCATTTCCCGCCGCGCTGGGCCATGGGTTTCGCCTTCACGACCATGCACCACGCCGACGCGCCCGATGCGCAGGCCGTGATGACCCGCTTCGTCGATCGCGCCCGCGCCGAGGACATTCCCTTGAGCGCGCTCCACTCCGGCTCCGGCTACACGCTGCGCGGCGACGGGCGGCGCTACGTCTTCCACTGGTCCGATACGCGCTTTCCCGACCGCGACGGCTTCTTCGCCCACCTGACCGAGCTCGGCCTACGCTCGGCCGCGAACGTCAAGCCCGTGCTCCTGACCGAGCACCCGGGCTACGAGGAGGGCGCCGCGCGCGGCCGGTTCGTCAAGCGCGCCGACGGCACGCCCAATGTCGAGATGTTCTGGGGCGGACCGGGAAGCCAGCTCGACTTCACCAACCCTGACACCATCGCCTGGTGGCAGGCGAGCCTGACGGCGCAGATACTGGAGGTCGGCTTCACCGCCGCCTGGAACGACAACAACGAGGCCGAACTCTGGGACGAGACGGCCATGGTCGACGGCTTCGGTCGCCCCCTGCCCGCTATCGAGGCGCGCCCCCTCCACGCCCTTCTGATGACCCGCGCCACCTTCGAGGCCACGCGCGACGCACGGCCCGATGAGCGCCCCTACACCATCACCCGCGCCGGCCCGATCGGCCTCGCACGCTATGCCGAGACGTGGACGGGCGACAATCATACATCTTGGAAGACGCTGCGCTGGAACCTGCGCCAAGGCCTCTCCATGAGCCTGTCCGGCATGCCCTTCACCGGCCACGACATTGGCGGCTTCGACGGCCCGCGCCCCGGGCCCGAGTTCCTCGTGCGCTCGGTCCAGATGATGGCGCTTCACCCGCGCTGCGTGATGAATTCGTGGAAGCCGCAGCTTGTCGGCGAGGGGATCGCGGCCGAGCAGGCGGACTGCGCGACCCTCCCCTGGCTTCATGCCGAGGCGACGCCCCATGTGCGCGAGGCCTTGCGACTGCGCTATCGGATGCTGCCCTATCTCTATGACCGCGCCCACCACGCGCACCGCACGGGCGAGCCGATCATCGCTCCGCCCTTCTACCACTATGACGACGCCGAAGCGCGAGGCGATGCCGACGCCTTCCTCCTCGGCCCGAGCGTTCTCGTGCTGCCAGCCGTCGAGCCGGGCGCGACATCCGTCGAGGCCTACCTACCCGGCACGGATGGCGGCTGGCACGATCTCGCGACGGGCGCGCATTTCGCTGGGGGGCGGATGGCGACGATCGAAGCGCCGCTGTCGAGGCTGCCCGTCCTCGTTCGCGACGGCGCGATCCTGCCTCTGGCGCGAACATGGCCCTCGCAGGCGCCGCACGATGCCGAGACGATCGAGTTGACGCTCTTCGCGAGCCGGACCGGCCGGTCGAGGACGGAGATCGTATTCGACGACGGCATCAGCTGGTCCTATCGGGACGGCGACCTCTCGCGCCTCGCCTGCAAGGCTGAATGGACGCCTGACACGGTGCGGATCGCCGCGCGCGAGATGGCGACGGGCCGAGGTCGCCCGCAACTCGAATTCGCCTGCGCGACTCTGGGCGGCCGAAGGCTCGACGCGGATAGCCCTACCTAAACCCTTACCGTCTCCGGCGCCTGTCTTCAGTCCCCTTCGCGACACTGCCCTTGGGATCGGTCTCCCGCAAAGGATCGGTGATGCGCCAGCCATAGGTGAGAAGCGGCATGGCCCGCCGGGCAAGCGTCACCAGTGCGTCGGCGAGTTCAGGCGTGGTGACGATGGCATCGTCGAGCGGCTGGTGCACCACGAACGATTTGTGACGCAGCAACCGGCGGACATCCTCGTCGTGGTCGCCCTTGAAGCCTGCCGGACCCTTGGCGAGCATGTCGTCGGTGGCGAAGCCGAGACCATGCGCCGCGAGATCCGCTTCGAGGTTCAGCAACGTCTTCGGCCGCGCGACGATGTCCTCGCGTAGCGCGCGCAGCATCGGTCCCGTCGGGTGCCAGATGCCGGAGGCGACGAACGTATTGCCAGGCGATACGTGGATGTAGAGACCACCCATGTCCTTCTTGTTCCCGGTCCGCGTCAGCACCGCAGAGACGTGGGTGTTGTAGGGGTGCTTCTCCTTGGAGAAGCGCACGTCGCGGTTGATGCGGAAGGTCGAGGCCTTGGCGGTCCCCGATAAGGGAATGTCGGCCAGCTTCATCCGCGCCGACACGTCATCGAGCAGCACGGCCAGCGGCGCCTTCAGCTCGGCCTCGTAGAGCGCCTTGTTCTCGGCGAACCACTCGCGGCTCTGATGGAAGCCGATGGCTTTCAGGAAGGGTAGCCCCTTCTCGCCAAAGCCGGTGAATGTCGTCATTCCGCCACTCCTTCGCCCAGACGCGGAAAAGCCCGCGCCCGGGGAACCGGACACGAGCCATCATACGCGACTGTCGGCAAGCGCTGCGGTAGAGTCCGCGGCGCCAGGTCCGGCTAGTCTTCCTGAGCCGTCAGAACCTGGCGGCCGCGATACATGCCGGACTTCAGGTCGATGTGGTGCGGGCGACGAAGCTCGCCCGAATCCTTGTCCTCGACATAGGTCTGGGCCTTCAGCGAATCGTGGGAGCGGCGCATGCCGCGCTTGGACGGGGTAGTCTTGCGCTTCGGGACAGCCATCGTTCGTGTCTCGCTCTTCGAGCAACCCCGCGACGGGGAGCGTGTATAGGGGTCCGACAGGAGGCCGTGCCCATCGGGCGCAGCCGACAGAGCCCCGTGAGGGCCCGTGTCATGTCGGGATCGCCGGGCGTTATAGTGGCATCGGGCCGAGTTGGCTAGAGGTTCGTGTGAGCGGGCTACGGTTCGTCGAAGAGGCAGGCTGTGTAAGCGCCCGATCCACGGACGCGGGCCGCGACGATGCCGGCCAAGCGCTCGGTTCGCCTGCCACGCGCGGCATCGAACTCGATCGGGTTGGGCAGCACGACCACCATTCGCGCCGCCTCTCCCCTGGAGAGCGCGCCGACATCCCGCCCCAATTGCGAGCGCGCGCCAGCGCCGGCGCCGAAGACGCCACCTTCGTCCCATTCTGCGATATTCAGATAGACTTCCATCAGCCGGCGCTTGCCGAGCACGCGGTCGAGCATCAGCGCGATCGGGATCTCGAGTGCCTTTCGAACATAGGACGGATCGCGCCACAGGAAGAGATTGCGCGCCGTCTGCATCGCGACCGTGCTGCCGCCGCGCGTCGGCCCTTCGGGTGCCCTCATCAGCGCGCGAAGCTCACCCCAATCGACGCCCCGGTGCGCGCAAAACTGGCCGTCTTCCGACATTACGACGGCCCGCACGAGATCGGGCGCCATCGACTCGAGGTCGCGCCACTCGCGAACCACGGGCGCGCCTCTTAGCCAACGCGCGATCATGGGCGCCGAGACGGGATCGATCCAGCGATAGGCCAGGCCGATCACGCTCGGCGCGAGAGCGAGCAACGCCAGCGCGACGAGAAGCACGGAGCCCGCTTGGGATATGATTCGGGCGGGTCGCCTCGATCGTCGCGCTGGTGTCGGCATCGTGTTCGGCAAGGCGGTCTCTAAACGTGAGCGGGGCGCCCGCGATCGCGCGGACCCTCGCAAAGCCCGGACGTGCCGGCAAGGGCTTGGCGATGCGTGGGAGAACGTCACCGAAGACGCTCCGCCGGCTTGCGTCCCGTCGCCCGCTCTGCTTTCGAGAACCCGGAGCGAGAGGACGACATGACGGCACACGCGAATCCCAGTTCGGCAGAGGCTCTAGCCGCGGCGTTGAGCGAGACCGGTGAGGCCGTCGAGGTCGTACTGGAAGCGCTCCTCACGCCGGCCCTCGCCGAGACCGGACCGCACCCCGCGCCGACACGGCTCCTCGCGGCGATGCGCTATGCGGTCCTGGGCGGCGGCAAACGGCTGCGCCCCTTCCTGGTGGCACAGACCGGCGCGCTCTTCGGCGTTCCTCTCGTGCAGGCGTTGCGGGCGGGCGCGGCGCTCGAGCTCGTTCACGGCTACAGCCTCGTCCACGACGATCTCCCCGCCATGGACGATGACGACCTCAGGCGAGGCAAGCCGACCACCCATATCGCCTTCGACGAAGCGACGGCGATCCTCACCGGCGATGCACTCCTCACCCTCGCCTTCCAGACCATCGCCGACGATGCGACCCACCCCGATCCCGCCATACGGATCGCGCTCACCCGGCATCTCGCCGACGCGTCGGGCCTACGCGGCATATGCGGCGGGCAGATGCTCGATCTCGAGGCCGAAGGTCGCTTCGGGGCGCTGCCCGGCGCGCGCGACGAGCCGCACGTTCGCCGCGTGCAGGCCATGAAGACGGGCGCCCTCTTCGGCTTCGCCTGCGAGGCCGGCGCGATCCTCGGCCAGGCATCCGACGAGGCGCGCGCCGCGCTTCGCGCCTATGCCGACCAGTTCGGCTACGCCTTTCAGATCGCCGACGACGTGCTCGACGCGACCGCCAGCGCCGAGGAGATGGGCAAGGCGACCGCCAAGGATGGCAAGGCCGGAAAGGCGACCCTCGTAGACCTCCTCGGCCTCGACGGCGCACGCCGCCGGCTCGACGAGACCGTGGAGGCCGCGCGGGACGCGCTCGCCGGTTTCGGATCCGAAGCCGAGACGCTGCGTGCTCTCGCCTTCCACGTGCGCGACCGGCGCTCCTGAAGATCCGTTCGCCTAACGAAAGGTGTAGGACGGGCCAAGCATTGCTGACCTATCCTTCAGCCGATTTTCCGATCCCGCTGCGATGGTCGGCCACCTCGTGCGGCATGACGCCCGCGAGCCCAACCAGAACGGTCCAGTCCGGGGCGCCACGGAGCGCCCGACCGGCAGCAGGGGTCAGACAGGCATGAATCTTTCCGTCGGCGCGCAGTCGTTCCGCGACAACACCGCCCAACCGAACACCGCCACCGCCGACAAGGCCGGCGCCCAGACCGAAGCCGACAACGCCGCCGCCGAAAAGGCCAAAGGTGGTGACACTCCGGCCACCCGCGTCACGCTTTCGGGCGAGGCGCAAAAGGTCGTCGAGACATCGCAGGTCAAAGGCACGAAGGAAGCCGACCGCCTTGTCGTCAGAAAGGACGGCGCGCAGGTTTCAGCCAGGGCCGGCGACGATGTCGTACGCGTGACCGGCCGCGACGTGATCGCATCGGGCGGCGCCGGCAACGATCGCGTCGTCGTCGAGGGCGACAACGGCCGCGCACGCGGCGGATCGGGTGACGACGTGACGGTCGTGCGCGGCGATGACGGTCGGGCCGCAGGCGGACGAGGCGATGATCGCACCGTCGCGATCGGTGACCGCAACGTGGCGAGCGGTGGAGTCGGCAACGACCGCGTCGTCGTTCGCGGTGACGATGGTAGGGCCAATGGCGGTGCCGGAGACGACGTCGTCGTCGCCGTCGGTGACCGTAACGTCGCGAGCGGCGGCACAGGCGACGACCGCGTGGTGGCGCGAGGCGACGACAATCGTGTCGGCGGCGGACGGGGCGACGATCGCGTGGTCGCGACCGGCGACGGCAACCGCCTCAACGGAGGCAGCGGCGACGATGTCGTCGTGGCTCGTGGCAATGACAATCGCCTCAATGGCGGCCAGGGGAACGACCGGTTGGTGGCCGAAGGCGACGACAACCGGATCAACGCGGGCACGGGCGACGATGTCGTCATCGTTCGCGGCGGCGATGCAGTCGTCAATGCCGGCGACGGGAACGACCGCGTCCGCACCGGTGCCGGCGACGATGTCGTCCGTACAGGCTCCGGCAGCGACCGGATCTCGACTGGCGCCGGAGACGACCGCGTCGTCGTCAACGGCGCGGGCGAGAAGCGGATCGACCTCGGCGAAGGCAACGACACGGTCCGCATCCGTGGCAACGCGGACGATTTTACCTTCACCGTGAAGGACGGCACCGTCACCGCTACATCGCGCACCGATCCCGACACCCGCATCTCCGTCACCGGAGGCGAGCGCTTCCGGTTCGACGGCGGCGTGACGGCAACGATCACCGACGAGGGCGATCTCGCCACGGCGAGCGGCACCGTCCTCGCAGAGCAGCCGAGACCAGCGCTGGTCGCAGATAGCGGCACGACATCAATCACGCAGACCGGCATCGCGGTCGAGGACTCGGTTCGCGATGCGTCAGGTGCACCTGCGATCGCGGGCCGAGGCGACGCGGGCGGGTCGTCACCGAAGACGACCCCGACCGTCGCCGACAGAACCGTCGCGACCCGGCGTTCACCTGCCGACAACTCATCGGCGGCGAACGACGCGGCCAACTCCATCACGCGGGCCGCGAACGAGAACGCACCGGTGCGCGGCGTCGCGTCCGAAGCCGACGAGACGGTGGCGTCGGTCGCCGCGCCGTCGGCCGAGCCGGCCTTTGCGCCGGCGGCCGAAGCCGAGATCGACGGGGCCGCCTTCAGCATCCTCACCGCCTGGACGCCGAACCGGGTGCTGGCCGACATGCTGACGGAGGCGGCCGCGAACCGGGCCGAGAGCCGCGAGCGCCGCGAGGCGGCCCGCGCCGACACGGACCCCCAGAACGAGACCCGGCGCGGCGACAAAGTCGATGCGCTGTCCGCACGCGACGAGGAGAGCGCCAGCAACCGGTTCAGTGCCGTCGGCCGCCTCAGCAGCGTCGACATCCAGCGCGGCATCGCGGCCTATAACCGCTGACGAGTGCGGGGCGCTTCGGCGCCCCTCACTTTATTCGGCGGCGTCGGCCTTCGTGCCGTAGCGCCGCTCGATATAGTCGACGACGAGGTCCTTGAACTCGTCCGCGATGCCGGCGCCGCGCAGCGTGACGGCCTTCTTGCCGTCGATGAAGACGGGCGCGGCCGGGCTTTCGCCCGTGCCCGGCAGCGAGATGCCGATATCGGCGTGCTTCGATTCGCCCGGCCCGTTCACGATGCAGCCCATGACCGCGACGTTGAGCGCCTCGACGCCCGGATAGCGCGTCTTCCATTCCGGCATCGAGCTGTGGAGGAAGCCCTCGATGTCCTGGGCGAGTTCCTGGAAGGTCGTGGAGGTCGTGCGCCCGCAGCCGGGGCATGCGGCGACGACGGGCTTGAAGGTGCGCAGGCCCACCGCCTGGAGGATCTCCTGCGCGACCTTGACCTCCTTCGTCCTGTCGCCGCCGGGCTCCGGCGTGAGCGAGACGCGGATGGTGTCGCCGATGCCGCGCTGGAGGAGGATGCCCATCGCGGCCGCGCTCGCCACGATGCCCTTCGACCCCATGCCGGCTTCCGTCAGCCCCAGATGGAGCGCGTAGTCGCAGCGCGCGGCCAGGAGCGAATAGACCGAGACGAGGTCCTGCACGGCCGACACCTTGGCCGAGATGACGATCTTGTCGCGTCCTAGCCCGATCTCCTCGGCCCGCTCGGCCGAGAGGAGCGCGGAGCGGATCATCGCCTCGTGCATGACCGCGCGGGCGTCGCTCGGCGTCTCGGACGCGGCGTTCTCGTCCATCAGATGGGTCAGCAACTCCTGGTCGAGCGACCCCCAGTTGACGCCGATCCGCACCGCCTTCCGGTGCCGCGCCGCCATCTCGATGATCTGGCCGAACTGCCGGTCCCGCTTCTCGCGAAAGCCGACATTGCCGGGGTTGATCCGCCATTTCGCCAGCGCCTCGGCGCAGGCCGGATGATCGGCCAGGAGCTTGTGGCCGATATAGTGAAAGTCGCCGACGAGAGGCACGAAGGTGCCGCGCTTCTCCAGCCGGTCGCGGATCTCGGGCACGGCGGCTGCCGCCTCGTCGCGATCGACGGTGATGCGCACCACCTCGGAGCCCGCCCGCGCCAGGGCCGCCACCTGGCGCACCGTTCCCTCGATATCGGCCGTGTCGGTATTGGTCATCGACTGGACGACCACCGGCGCGCCGCCGCCGACCATCACGCCGCCGACATCGACCCCGACCGAGCGTCGCCGCGCCGTCAGCTCGTGGGGAAATTCGGGCCGAAGCGGTTGGGCGGTCATGCGAGCGGGCTCATGCGACAGAACTCCGAAGGTCGTATCTTCGCCTCGGGAGGTGGCAGCGCGGTGAGGGCCTGTCAACGGGCGGGGGCATCGCGGGCGGGGCGTCTTCGAGCCACGCCGCACCTCTCCCCTCCCACCGGGGATAGAAGGACGCGCGCAGCACGACGCCTCCCGCCGGGCCGCGACCCGCGAGGCTGACCACAAACAAGGCGCCTCGGGTGAGGCGTGGGAGCGGCCGGCGACCGCATGCCCGGCGTGACCGGGCCTCTGTTGTATGTAGCGACGATCTCCGACCGCTCCCTACGCGGCGACTTCGCGACAGCTGCGCTGTCCGTACGCCAGAGCCCCGCGCTTCGGCCCCCAGCGGCCCGGGATCGAGACCCGAACGGCGTGGGGCGCCTTAAGCCCGAACCTCCGGGGGAAACCCCGAAGGCGGACGGCCCGGTCGTCTCCTTCAACGAGGCGCGATCCTGGAGGCGTCAGCCCCCGGGCGCGCCCCTCCGGTGCCGGACGGGCGGATTGGCTCAGCGTCCCCCCGGGACCGGTCCGAACCGAACGGACCGGGCGCGGGCGCCGCATCCCCTCCCCCAACGAATCCCCGGTTCCGGAATCGCGTGCCTCGTGAGGGCGGAGTGCGGGCAACCTACGCAGGCGGAGAGCAGGAATCGCCAACGTTTGTTAGGCGGCGATGGATTTTTTGTTCTGTGTACACGGCAAGAACTTTACCACCCCGCCCACACGACCGGCAGGGGCAAGGCCCTCTTCCCATGAGTGGAAAGAGGGTTTGGGAGATGGGTTGATGAGCGGCCGAAGGGCGCTAGCCCTCAACAATCGCCTCTCGTTCGTCCACCTGCTCCAATCGATCTTCTTGCAGCTTTGGAGCGGGCGGTTGCCATGCTTTGAGCCCCTGTACGAAGTTCTCGTAGAAGGCGGGTACCATCTTCTCAAAGTCTTCAATAAAAGTCTTACGCCCAGAGAACCTACGACCAAGGCTTTCGACGCAGCAGACCTCAAATGAATGTACTTGCTGACCAGGTCGATCTGACACTGCCAGATCAACGTCCGATTGGAGCTCGTCCAGTCGGTATTGTGTGTGGCTACCTCGGCCAGGCCAGTGGAGGCGAATGTATATATCGGCCTCTGATGTCCCGTCCGGCAATTGTCGCAAAAGCCATCGCAACCTCGCTTTGGTGCTCTGCTTATCCGCCGGCGCCCTTAGCCGAACGGAATTAGTCACAGTCTTCGCCTTAACATCGAGAGCAATTTCAATTGCTGCAGCGGTGTCGGGAACGTCGAGCATCGCTCTCAGAACGTGCGATTTGGACAGCTCCTCAATGTCGTCTTTCACCCTGACATTTTCGTCGGTAGCGTGCGCGCGAGATAGCTTTGCACTGACTTTTCGTCCGGTGCGTCGGCTCATTATGAGCGAAAGGTCACGCACCTCTTGATGCCAAGCCGCAATAACAGACTGAGCTTCGTCGGATTTCGGATTGAGCACGCCTCCTGCCGTCACGGTTTGCACGACGCTGGGCCAAGCCGCTGGCATGCTATCGAACCCTTGGACACCCGCACTCGGATGCGCAAAGAAACGAACCATCTCGCTGAGAATAAAGCGTTGGTCGCTGTCCGTGATACCGTTGCTGTCTAAGAGAAGATTGGCTTCTGTTAGAACTGACATCCAAGACCAATGGAACAAGTCTACTTTGTTGAGCAATTTTTGTGATACACAGACGGGCGACTGCGATGGCTTAGAAACAAATTGATTAGAGACCGTTATGACCGCATCGATCCCATTGTTCTTGGCGATTTCCAAATAGGCTTCGACTTGGTCAGATCCGAGATCCGAGTTTCCAACCTTCGCCTCGACAAGGGCCGTCCACCTACGGCTGCCGATCTTGAGCACGATCAGCCCATCCGGTCGAAAGTTCTTCTCACCTTTAGCGAGGGAAAAGCTGACTTCGGTGTAGGTTTCTATGCTAGCGCGGCTGCCTACCCTCCTGCCCAGCGGACTTAACATCGCTTGAGCGTACTCATAGACATTCGCCAAGCAAGCGAGAAAGATGGAGGCGGTTCGCCCTTCTTTCGAAGTGTCTGCAAGGGTAGGAAAGAGGCGAGCTCTTTCGCCTCTTTGCAGAAAATCCGGCTTGTCTTGCATAGCTGCCTCCCCAGTAGGCAGAGCTTTGAACAACAGTTTCCCGTATGTCTACCCCTGGTAGTTGGAGTGCCGTCGGTCCCTCAAGCCACCCACAACACTGCTCCGCCCCGTCCCGCGGATCGACGAACACTAACCGCCACTCGTCCGACTGCCCCAGCTGGTCCTTCGCGTTGAGCAAGTCGATGCCGATCAATTCGCCGGAGGCCGACAGATCGCGAACCACATCATCGCCGACCGGCCGCGATTCGACCTCGCCTACGGGCTCGCGCAAGCGGATGTAGGCGACGTTTGCGTGGGAGTCATAGGTAAGTTTCCGCTAGGAACATATATGGAACATTGCTATGAAGGTGATCTGATGTCGAATCCAATCTTGGAGGTTAAAGCATGGCGAAGAAAGCGGGTTCGGGCGTTAATCGCCGTAGCACCGATACGGGTCGGTTCGTGACAAAAGCAGCTGTAAAGCGCAGTCCATCAACGACTGTAACCGAGAAGAAAGGGGGTGGCAGTACCCGTGGTGCCAACCGCAGCGCTTCGACCGGCAAATTCGTTTCGCCAGCCGCTGCGAAACGTAACCCGAAGGGCACGATGAGGGACAGCTAATCGATGGCGCCTGGCGGCGCCTATCAACCCGTCCCTAAATCCCTTCACATTCGTGGGAAGGGACTTTTTCCCCGCTGCTGTCATGTCGGGCTCCCCTCGCGTCTTTTCGCATTGCAACCCAGTCCTACGCGACTAGGTTGCGGCCCGAACGTCTCGGATCAGGGGAGCCCTTCATGAAGCTCACGGATAGTTGCGCAGTCATCACCGGCTCCACCTCCGGCATCGGCCTCGGGGTCGCGGAAGCGCTCGCGGCGGCGGGGGCGAATGTGGTGCTGAACTCGTTCACCGATCGGGACGAGGATCGCGCGATCGCGGCCGGCATCGCGGAGCGGCACGGCGTGAAGGCGCTCTACGTGTCGGCCGACATGTCGGATGGGGCGGCCTGCGCCGGGTTGATCGAGAAGGCGCAAGAGGCCTTCGGAACGGTCAAGGTGCTGGTCAACAACGCGGGCATCCAGCACGTCGCGCCCATCGAGGCGTTCC
Organism: uncultured Alphaproteobacteria bacterium; assembly: GCA_963799285.1. Classification (GTDB taxonomy): domain Bacteria; phylum Pseudomonadota; class Alphaproteobacteria; order Rhizobiales; family CAWCWK01; genus CAWCWK01. Next base: position 512,993 of record CAWCWK010000004.1, on the reverse strand, counting down.
CGGCCGCCAAATGGGACGCGATCATCGCGATCAACATGTCCTCCGCCTTCCACACCATCCGCGCGGCCGTGCCGGGCATGAAGGCGGCGGGCGAAGGGCGGATCATCAACATCGCCTCCGTCCACGGACTCACGGCCTCGCCCTACAAGTCGGCCTATGTGACGGCCAAGCACGGCGTGATCGGGCTGACCAAGACGGTGGCGCTCGAACTCGCCCGCGCCGGCGACATCACCTGCAACGCCGTCTGCCCGGGCTACGTGCTCACCCCATTGGTCGAGGCGCAGATCCCCGATCAGATGAAGGCGCACGGGCTCGGCCGGGACGAGGTCATCGAGCAGGTCATGCTGGAGCGCCAGCCGACCAAGGAATTCGTGACGACGGACGGGCTCGGCGGCACCGTCGTCTTCCTGTGCTCCGACCACGCCCGCCAGATGACCGGCCACGCGCTGACGATCGATGGCGGCTGGACTGCGATGTAGCTAGGCGACCCGTGTGAAAGGCGCCCCCTCGCTTTCCTGAAAAAGCCCTCTCCCCCGAGGGGAAGAGGGCGTTTGGAGCCTATTGGACGGCGCTGACGAGCGGCGTGATGCGCCGCAGGGTCACGCGGCGGTTGGCCCGCTCGTTCCCCAGCGTCGGGACCTTCAGATACTGCTCGCCATAGCCCTGCGTGATGAGGTTCTCGGCCGGCACCCCGTAGAGATCGCTCAGGAGGCTGGCGACCGACGAGGCGCGTCGGTCCGACAGGGCGAGGTTCGAGATATCGGAGCCGACGGCGTCGGTATGGCCCTCGACGAGGTAGAGTTCGCGCGGATTGGCCGCGATGATCTCCGCCATCGCGCGGCCGAGCGAACCCAGCGCCCGCGCCTGGTCGAGCGAGACCTCGGCGCTGCCGGTCGCGAAGGTGATCGTGTCGAGATCGACCCGGCGGACGGATTCGCGCAAGGGCTCCGAATTGGTGACCTCGGCGACGGTATAGACCCGCTCGATCTCGCGCACCGGCGGCGCCGTCAGCGCGATCTGCAGCTCGACCTGGGTCGCGCTCTCGGTCTCCACGACATACTCTTCGTAAGGGATCGTGAGCTCGATCGGCTCCAGATCGGCCTCGCCGACGACGACGAACGGCTGGCCGTCGACATAGCCGGCCTCGGCGTCGAAGAGGACGTACTCGTCGCCATTCGCCAGGATCCGCGTGCGGCGCAGCGGATAGCCGGCCGCATCGTAGAGCGTGACGATCTCGGAACCGTCCGGCCGCACGACGCGGGTGCGGGTGCGTCCCTCGGCCAGATCCTCGCTGTCGATCGTCACGCCATCGCCGTAGAGACGCTCGTTGGGGTCGGAGCGCACGACGAGCTCGCCGCCGCGCTCGATGATGATCCGGTCGTCCTGCTGGCCGAGAAGACGGCCGCCGAGGATCGGGATCGCAGCGCCGACAACGGCACCCGCCGCCGCCGCGCCGAGAATGCGCCGACGCTCGTCGAGATCGTCCTGCCTCTGGGCTTCGGTCAGCTGTTGCACGCGGGCCTGCTCGGCTGCCAGCGCCGCCTCGGCCGCCTGGCGCGCGGAGGCCTCCTGCGCGGCGCGAAGCTCGTTCGCATCGAGAAGCGGCTGCGCGGCGGGCGCGTTGCCGGCTGGCATGGCGGGCGCGGGCGCCAACTCGTTCGCATCGGACGAGGTCGGTGCGATCGGCGGCGTGGGCGGGGCCGTCTCGGCCGGCTGCACGGGCGCGAGGGGTTCGGTCGCCAGAGGCTCGGGCGCGCTGGGCTCAGGCTGGACGGGCGAGAGCGCGTCCGGCTGCGGCATCGGTGTGGGCGGAGCGACCTCGGGCTGCGCCATCGGCGCCGGCGCGGCAGGCGCGACGGGCGCGAGTTCCTGAACGGGTGCGGGCTCAACGGCCGGCGTAGGCTCGGGTGCGACGACCTCTACCGGGGCCGTCTCCACGGGCGCCATCTCGACAGGCGCCGTCTCGACGGAAGCAGGTTCGACGGGCGCAGGTTCGACGGGCGCAGGTTCGACGGGAGCCAGCTCCGGGGCGGGGGCGAGTTCCGGTGCAGGGGCGAGTTCCGGTGCGGGGGCAAGCTCGGGCGCGGCTTCCGGCATCGGCTCGGGTGCGACCTCGACGGGTGCGACCTCGACGGGCGCCTCCTCCGGAGCAAGCTCCGGTGCGGGGGCAAGCTCTTGCGCCGGGGCGAGTTCGGCAGGCGCGAGTTCGGCGGGGGCGGGCTCGGCAGGGGCGAGTTCGGCGGGAGCCGCCTCGACCGGGGCCGCTTCGACGGGCGCGGGCGCCAGTTCGGTCGGCACCTCGGTCACGGGCGCGTCGCCGGCCGGCATCGCGGGGGCGGGTGCGACGAAGTCCTCGCAGCCGAGCTGCGTCGCGTCGATCGTGCAATCGACGGCCGGAGCGTCCTGCGCGAGCGCGGCGGCCGGCAGGAGCGCCGCGCCGGCGGCACCCGCCAGCAGCAGCACGCGCAGGGAGGCCAGCGGTGACGACGCCGACAAGGACGAGGAGGGGGAACGGAACAGGGTCATCGAAGCATCGGTCCTGAAGGATAAGAGGGGCACGCACGACGCTCGTTCGCAGCGTGCGGCTCGGGATATGGCAGGCGGTCGCAAGCCGACCATTGCGAAGAGACGAAAGCGACCATTCCGGCATCCGGGCGACGACATCGGATCGCGTCCACCGCCCAAAGGTCTGCCGAGGAGGGTCCTGCACCTGTTGAACCCACGACGAAGGGTCTATGTTCCCGCACATGAATGCAGGCTGAAGCCTTTTTCGCATCCGCCGCCCACCCCTTTGGTTCCGCGCCCGAGCACTTGGCCCTCACCCTCACCCCCCGATCGGATCGCCATGACGCCCCAGACCCCTGATCGGGATGCGCCCGGGGCCGGGCAGGCACCGCCCTCGCCCGTGCGCGGGGTCAATCTCGCGCTCCAGGGCGGCGGTGCGCTTGGTGCCTTCACCTGGGGTGTGCTCGACGGCCTGCTCGAGGATGGCCGGATCGGGTTCGAGGCGATCTCGGGCACCTCGGCCGGCGCTGTCAACGCGGTCGTGATGGCCGATGGCTGGATGAAGGGCGGGGCGGACGGCGCCCGCGACGCCCTCGGGACGTTCTGGCGTGCCATCTCGCACCAGGCGACGCCCTGGCGCAGCGAGGCGACCGAGCGCTGGCTCTCGGGCTTCGGCGTACCCGGCGCGTCCTCCGGCCTCGGCTGGCACAATCCGTTCCTGCCGAGGGCGAGCCGGCTCTTCTCGCCCGCCGCCTGGGGCGAGGCGCTGTCGCGCGCCTTCAGCCCCTATGACCTCAACCCGCTCAACGTGAACCCCTTGCGGGATCTCCTGGCCGAAACGATCGATTTCGACGCCGTGAAGGCCTGCCGCGACATCCGCCTCCACGTGAGCGCGACCGATGTCGAGACCGGCAAGATCCGCGTCTTCACCGGCGACGACATCACGCCCGACGCCGTGATGGCCTCGGCCTGCCTGCCGACGCTCTTCCAGGCCGTCGAGATCGACGGGCATGCCTATTGGGACGGCGGCTACATGGGCAATCCGGCCCTGTTTCCGCTCTTCGAGGGCATGGTCTCGGAGGATCTTCTCCTCGTTCAGATCAACCCGGTGAAGCGGGTCGGCGTGCCGCGCACCAGTCGCGAGATCATGGATCGACTCAACGAGATCACCTTCAATGCGACCCTGCTGCGGGAGATGCGCGCCGTCGCCTTCGTCAAGCGCCTCATCGCGGAGGGAAAGCTCGATCGCAACGCCTATCACGACGTGCGGATGCACCGCATCGACGGCGCGGAAGCGCTTGCCGCCTACCCCGCCGGCACCAAGCTCTCGTCGGACTGGCGCACGCTGACCGCGCTGCGCGATCTCGGCCGCGACGCCGCGGCCGCCTGGCTGGCCGAGAACTTCGCCGCGCTCGGCGATCGGGCGACATTGAGGTTGGAGGACGAGTTCGTATAACCATCCGCATTCCAGCTTCCACGATCCGGCACGCCCATGACCACCCCTCCCCGCGCCATCGCCCTGATCGCGCACGATGACAAGAAGGACGACATCGTCGCCTGGGTCGGTCGGCACGCGGACGCGTTCGTCGGCATCCCCATCGTCTCGACCGGCACCACGGGCGGGCGGATCGCCGACGCGCTGCCCTTCCTCGACGTGCGGCGGGTCAAGTCCGGCCCGCTCGGCGGCGATCAGCAGATCGGGGCGCTCATCGCGGAGGGCGAGGTCGGCGCGCTCGTCTTCTTCATCGACGCGCTTTCGCCCATGCCGCACGACGTAGACGTGAAGGCCCTCACCCGCCTCGCCACCGTCTACGACGTGCCGATGGCCCTCTCGCCCCACGCGGCGGACATGCTGGTTGCAGCCGGACTACCGCGCGTGCTGGCCGGACCGGACGAGCGTTCGAAGGCGCGAGCATGAACGCTCTCGACAGGTTCAGGCTCGACGGGCGGACCGCACTCGTCACCGGTGCCGGGCGGGGCCTCGGCCGCGCCATCGCGCTCACTCTCGCCGAAGCCGGCGCCCAAGTCATCGCCGTCGCCCGCACCCAGGCGGATCTCGATGCGCTCGCCGCGGAGGCGAAAGGCATTGGGACCAAGAGCGTAGAGACCTGGGCGGCGGACGTGGCCGACCCCGCGTTCCACGCCCGTGTCGAGGCGCTGGAGGCGCTCGACGTCATCGTCAACAATGCCGGCATGAACCGCCCGCAGCCGATCGAGGACGTCAGCGACGAGAACCTCGATGCGATGCTGGCCCTCAACGTGCGCGCCCTCTTCAAGACCGCGCAGGCCGCCACGCGGGTGATGCTGCGGAACGGGCGCGGCGGCTCGATCGTCAACATGTCGTCGCAGATGGGCCATGTCGGCTCGCCGGGCCGGACCGTCTATTGCCTGACCAAGCACGCGGTCGAAGGCCTGACGAAGGCGATGGCCGTAGAGCTTGCCGAAGCCGGCATCCGGGTCAACGCCGTCGCGCCGACCTTCGTGGAGACGCCGCTGACCAAGCCGATGCTGGAGAAGCCCGAATTCCGCGACTTCGTCATGGGCATGATTCCCATGAAGCGCCTCGCGACCGAGGACGACGTCGCAGCCGCCACCCTCTACCTCGCCTCCCCCGCCAGCGGAGCGGTGACGGGCACGAGCCTCCTCGTCGATGGCGGCTGGACGGCACGGTAGCGTTTCAGCTTGACGGCTGGAGCTTGCCTGCTAGCGTGGCGTCATGCGTGCCGTGACGGCCGTTTTGGCCGCCCTGATCTGCCTTCCGTCCATCGTCCTTGCCGATGAGCCGGTCCGCGCGCCGCTTCCCCTCTCGAAAAACGCCGAGCGCACGGATCTCGCGACCGCGCCGCCGGCGATCCCCTGCACGTGCCGCTATCGCGGCCAGGATATCGGCCTCGGCGATGCCGTCTGCATGAACGGGCGCCTGGCGCGCTGCGAGATGGTCCTCAACAACACCTCCTGGTCCTTCACCGAATCCCCTTGTCCTTTGGCTTCGCTCGCGCCGCGAGGCTGACAGGATTCGCTCGCGCCGCGAGGCTGGCAGGATTCGCTCGCGCCGCGAGGCTGGCAGGATTCGCTCGCGCCGCGAGGCTGGCAGGCTTCGCCCGCGCCGCGCGGGTGATCGGGCCGGGCGAGCGTTGCCGATCCCGTTCCGGCCCGACGGGAGCGAGCGGATCGCGGCCGGGTCGTCTGGGCGCGCGGCGCCCCACCCCGCGGGGCTTGTGTCGAGCGTTCGCATCGGGTCTCTGGGTCCTAGCCATACCCCGCCCGGAACGACCATGCCCCGCCCGACCCTCCTTCACCTCTCCATGCTTGCCCTCTCGGCCTGCCTCGCCTTCGCCTCCCTCCTCGCGGCGCCCGCCACGGCGCAGGACCGGGCCGGAGATTTCGATTTCTACGTACTCGCCCTTTCCTGGTCGCCGACCTATTGCGAGACGGACGGGCGCGACGACCGGCAGCAATGCGGACGCGGCGCCGACCACGCCTTCGTCGTCCACGGCCTCTGGCCGCAATACGAGCGGGGCTTCCCGGAATATTGCCCCGTGGCCGACGATTGGGTGCCCGAAAGCCTGGCCGACGAGATGGCGGATCTGATGCCGAGCCGGACTCTCGTCTTTCGCCAGTGGCGCAAGCACGGCACCTGCTCCGGGCTCAACCAGACCGCCTATTTCGAAACCGTTCGCGAGGCCTATGAGCGCGTCGCCATGCCCCGCCCGCTTCAGGATCCGACGCGCGACATCCGCGTCTCCGCCCCCGCGCTCGAGGCCGCCTTCGTCTCGGCCAATCGCGGGTTGCGGCGCGAGATGATGTCGGTGCGCTGCGCGTCGGGCCTCGTGGAGGAAGTCCGCATCTGCCTCACCAAGCGCCTCGATTTTCGTGCCTGCCCCGAAGTCGACCGGCGCGGCTGCCAGCAGGGCGACCTTATCATGCCCGCGCCCGGCGCCCCTTGAGCGAAGCGGGCGTCGGACCGTTGCGCTCGATCGAAAGACCCAGCATGCAGATCATCATCGATACCGATCCCGGCCAGGACGACGCGATCGCGATCCTTCTCGCCCTTGCCTCGCCGGAGCTCGACGTGCTCGGCATCACGACGGTGGCCGGCAACGTGCCACTACCGCTTACGACGCTCAACGCGCGGCGCCTCATCGCCCTCGCCAAGCGCGGCGACGTGCCGATCCGCTCCGGCGCCGAGGCGCCGCTCGTCCGCCCGCTCGTGACGGCCGAGCACGTGCACGGCAAGACGGGGCTCGACGGGTGGGACTGGCCGGACGAGCCCGGCATCGCTTTGGCCGGCACGGATGCGGCCGAATGGATCGCCGGCACGGTCATGGAGGCGCCCGAAGGTACGATCACGCTCTGCCCGCTCGGCCCGCTCACCAATGTCGCGCGCGCGATGGATATCGCGCCGGGCCTCGCGGCGCGGTTGAAGCAGATCGTGCTGATGGGCGGCGGCTATTTCGAGGGCGGCAACATCACGCCCATGGCCGAGTTCAACATATACGTCGATCCGCACGCCGCCGACCGGGTCTTCCGGTCCGGCGCCCGCATCGTCATGGCCCCGCTCGACGTCACGCACAAGGCGTTGATGCCGAAGAGCTTCGTTGAAGGACTGGCGGCCCTCGGCACGCCGGTCGGCCTCGCCTCTGCGGGGATGCTCGGCTTCTACGAGCGCTTCGATGTGGAGAAATACGGCGAGGCGGGCGGGCCGCTCCACGACCCTTGCGTCATCGCCTGGCTGCTGCGACCCGATCTCTTCAAGGGCAAGGACTGCTTCGTCGCCGTCGAGACGGAAAGCCCGCTCTGCCTCGGGGCGACGGTGGTAGACTGGTGGAACGTCTGGCACGACCGCGTGGCCAACGCCCATGTGCTGCGGGATGTGGATGCAGAGGGCTTCTTCGCCCTCCTCCTGGAGCGACTGGCGAGGCTTTAGACAACCCGGGAGAAGGCTTCGACGATATTGCCGACACCGGGAAATCTTTCGGGATTGCTGAGGAAGCGGTCGACCAGGACATAGCCATTCGTGAACGCGCCGTGCATCGCGTCGTGCATCTGCTGCAGGGGTCGGTCGAGGGCTTCGGGGCGCATGCCGTCGAAGGCGGGCGCTCCGGGCGCGTAGGCCGCACCGACAATCAGGAAGTGCTTCAGGGTGGCGAACATAAACGGGGCTCGGGCATCTAGAAGGTCGCTGTCTGCCACCAACCTAACGCGCACGTCTAACGCCCCGGTAGCGATTCGGCCGACAAGTCTTCGCGATCCCTTCACGTCTCGCTAACTCCACCGCGCGCCGACTGAGGCCATGAAAAAGGGGGCGCAAGGCCCCCTTCTCGCGCGTGCCCGGACGAACCGGCCACGACCTGCAATCCTGTCGAAGGCTAGAAGCCGCCGAACTTGTAGTTGATGCCGGCGCGGACGATGTGCGCATCGAGATCGGCTTCGATGGAACGGTTGATGCCGGTCGCGGGGATCGTGAAGTCGATCGTCTGCTCCTCGAAGTCGGTGTAGACGTACTCGAGCTTCGCGGTGAGGTTCTGGGTGATCAGACCCTCGACGCCGGCGCCGATCGCATAGCCGACCTGAACGTCGTCGTCGCTGCGAACGTCGAAGACGGCGCCCGGAACCGAGTAGTCGACATCGACGCTCGTGAAGGCGAAACCACCCGTGCCGTAGACCATGAAGCGGTCGACGGCGATACCGGCGCGAGCGCGAAGCGTGGCGAGGTAGTCGACGTCCACGGCGAGATTGCCGACGAGGCCACCACCCGCGATGCCGCCAGCGGCCGCGAGAATGGCCGGATCCGTATCGATGAGCGTGTTGTCGTCGCCGAGCTCGAAGCTGACGGCCGAGATGTCACCCTCGACACCGAAGACGAAGCGGTCGAACTGAGCGTTCGCACCGGCCTGCACACCGCCGAGGATACCGCCATTGCTGTCGCCACCGAAGGAGATCAGGTTCTGGCCGGTCACCGGGTTGTTGAGGTCGGCGTCGAGATCGGCATTGATGTAGCCGACGCTGGCGCCGACGTAGAAGCCCGAGAAGTTGAAGACCGGCGCGATCGGCGCGTAGACGGGCTCCTGGATGTCGGGCAGATCGGCGGCCTGGGCGGCGATGCCGGTGAATGCGAAAGCGGCGGCGGCGACGCCGGCGAGGAGAAGTGTCTTCATTTCGTATACTCCAAAGATTGGCGCTCCGGCCGTGTTTGGCCGGTTGAGCGCCATTGGGCCCCAGCCCGTCGCTCCCCCCACCGATCCGCATACTCCGGATCGGCTCCCCCATCGTGCTCGGGCCCTGGCGTCCACCCCTGGACAAGTGTTCGGGCCCTCGCGCTAACGACGTGTCGGGTCGAGCGAGACTGGCGCAACATAAACGAGGTGGCGTGGGAAAAGATCGGCGTTTCGTGCTGTCCCCAGCCCTTAAACCGAAGCTGTGACTTCAAAACCACAGACCAATCCGCCTCATTCACACCTTGTTAACCATAATCTGGGGTGGAATCGGCGGGGAACGGCGCCTTTCCCGCCGACGGAACCCCTGTTCCGACGAGTCCGCTCCGCCTATGTTGATCGCCCGATCCTCATTATTCGACCGTTCCGGAGCCGATGAACGCCTCGACCCGCACTGCCGCCGCCGCCGCCCCCCAGTCGACCGTCGATGGTCCGGCGCTGACGGGGCGCGCGCTCATCGCCGACCACGTCACCCGCCTGCCGGAGCGGCCGGGCGTCTATCGGATGATCGGCGAGAAGGAGACGGTGCTCTACGTCGGCAAGGCCAAGAACCTCAGGAGCCGGGTCTCCTCCTACGCGCGCGGCAAGGGCCATGCCAACCGCATCACGCGGATGATCAACCTCACCCGCGCCATGGAGTTCGTCGTCACCAAGACGGAGACCGAGGCGCTCCTTCTGGAGTCCAACCTCATCAAGCGGCTGAAGCCCCGCTTCAACGTGCTGCTGCGCGACGACAAGTCGTTCCCCTACATCCTCATCCGGCGCGACCACGAGGCGCCGCAGATCGTCAAGCACCGGGGGGCGCGCGGCAAGCGGGGCGACTATTTCGGGCCATTTGCCAATACGGGGGCCGTGAATCGGACGGTCTCCTCGCTCCAGCGCGCCTTCCTCCTGCGGACCTGCACGGATAGCGTCTACGAGAGCCGCACGCGGCCCTGCCTCCTCTATCAGATCAAGCGCTGCGCCGCGCCGTGCACGGGAGAGATCGCCCCCGAGGGCTATCGCGCGCTCGTCGACGAGACGGTCGCCTTCCTGGACGGCAAGAGCCACAAGGTGCGCGAGGCCATGGCGATGCAGATGGAGATCGCGGCCGAGCGTATGGATTTCGAGACGGCAGCCGTCTACCGCGACCGGCTCCAGGCGCTCTCGATGATCCAGAGCCACCAGGGCATCAACCCACGCGGCATCGACGAAGCGGACGTCTTCGCCGTCCATCAGGACGGGGGGCAGACCTGCGTTCAGGTCTTCTTCTTCCGCATGGGTCAGAACTGGGGCAACCGCGCCGTCTTTCCGAAGGCCGACGCCGATATGGAGCCCGAGGAGCTTCTCACCGGCTTTCTCGGCCAGTTCTACGAGGATGCGCCGGCGCCCCGCCTCGTGCTGACGAGCCACGCCGTCGAGGATCCGGACGTCCTCTCCCAGGCCTTCGGCGAGGTGAGCGGCCATAAGGTCGAGATCCTGCGCCCGCAGCGCGGCGAACGCCGCCAGATCGTTGACTACGCGCTTCAGAATGCGCGCGAGGCGCTGGGCCGACGGCTGGCCGAGACCGGCAGCCAGTCGCGGCTGCTCGCCGGACTCGCGGAAGCTTTCGACCTGCCTTATCCGCCCCGACGCGTCGAGATCTACGACAACTCGCACATCATGGGCACCAATGCCGTCGGCGCGATGATCGTGGCGGGGCGCGAGGGCTTCGCCAAGAACCAGTACCGCAAGTACAACTTTAAAGACGAGGCGACGACGCCGGGCGACGACTACGCGATGATGCGCGAAATGCTGACCCGCCGCTTCCAGCGCCTCGTCAAGGACGAGACGCCGCGCACCGAGCCGGGCGATGGCGACGCCGGCGACGACGAGATGCCGGCCTGGCCCGATGTCGTCTTCGTCGACGGCGGAGCGGGCCAGCTTTCGGCCGCGTGCGAGGTGCTCAAGGAACTCGGTATCGACGACCAGCCCGTCATCGGCATCGCCAAGGGGCCGGACCGGGACGCTGGGCGAGAGCAGTTCCACATGCCGGGCCGGACGCCCTTCATGCTACCCCCGCGCGACCCGGTGCTCTATTTCATACAGCGGCTGCGCGACGAGAGCCATCGCTTCGCCATCGGCACCCACCGCGCCAAGCGCAAGAAGGCGATGGGGGTCAATCCGCTCGATGAGATCGCGGGCATCGGCCCGACCCGCAAGCGCGCGCTCATGCACCATTTCGGTACTGCCAAGGGCGTCAGCCGCGCGGCCCTCGAAGACCTGCAGGGCGTGCCGGGCGTGAGCGCCACGATGGCCAGGGCGATCTACGACCACTTCCACGAAGGTTCGTAAGTCTCCCGGCCAGCGGCAAAGGCACGGGCGCATCTCGGGCGCATCTCGCGCGGACGTATCGATGACGCGCCCGCCGGATCGGCCCTAGTTGTAATAGAGCGACCTGCCGTTGGCGAAGATCTGGACCTTGTCGGGCGGCGCGCTCAGGCGGACGGCGCTGTCGCGCAGGTTCTTGTGGATACCGGGCAGCTTGGCGATGACGGCGTCGCCGCCTCCGGGGCGGTCCATGTAGAGAATGGTGACCTCGCCGAGCGCTTCGGTAATGCCGACCTTGCCCTCGAAGAGATAGTCGCCCTCGCTGGCGACCATGTCCTCGGGGCGCACGCCGACATTGACCTTGCGGCCCATCATCGCCTCGGTGCTGGGCGCGGCCGAGACGGCGGTGCCGCCACCATCCATCCGCACCGTCGTCTGCGCACCCGTGCCGACGATTTCTCCGGGGAGAAGGTTCATCGCGGGCGAGCCGATGAACTGGGCGACGAACTCGTTCTCCGGCCGCTCGTAGAGCTGCAGCGGCGTGCCGACCTGGGCGATGCCCTTGTTGGCGAGGACCACGATGCGCGAGGCGAGGGTCATGGCCTCCACCTGGTCGTGCGTGACGTAGATCATCGTCGAATCGGGCATCGACTCCTTCAACTGCGCGATCTCGATCCTGGTCGCGGCGCGCAGGGCGGCGTCGAGGTTGGAGAGCGGCTCGTCGAAGAGATAGACCTTCGGGTCGCGCACGATCGAGCGCCCGATCGCGACGCGCTGGCGCTGACCACCGGAAAGCGCTTTGGGCAGCCGGTCGAGGAAGGGTTCCAGCTGGAGCTTCTTTGCCGCGTTGTTGACCGCCTCGTCGATCTCGGCCTTGCTCTTCTTGGCGAGCTTGAGGGCGAAGGTCATGTTGTCGCGCACCGTCATGTGCGGATAGAGCGCGTAAGACTGGAAGACCATGGCGATGCCGCGCTCGGCGGGCGGCATGTTGTTCACCACCCGCCCGTCGATCTCGAGCGTACCGCCGGTGATCTTCTCCAGACCCGCGATCATGCGCAGCAAGGTCGACTTTCCGCAGCCCGAAGGACCGACGAAGACGACGAGCTCGCCCTGTTCGATCTCGAGGTCGATCGACTTCAGCACCTCGACGGTGCCCCCATAGGTCTTGTTTACGTTTGTCAGCTTGACGTCGGCCATAGGTCTCGTCCCCTCTTATCGTTTATTTGACCGACCCGGCCAGGAGGCCGCGGACGAGGAAGCGTTGCATCGTAAAGAAGACGAGGAGAGGCACGGCGAGCGAGACGAAGGCCGCGCCGGCGAGAATGCCCCAGTCGCCGCCTCGGCTGCCGAGAAGATCGTCGGCGATCTTGACCGTCATGACCGCCGCGTCGCTGCCCGACGGCAGGAAGACCTTGGCGACGAGAAGATCGTTCCAGGTCCACAGGAACTGGAAGATCGCGAAGGCCGCCAATGCCGGGAAGCTCAAGGGCAGCACGATCTTGGTGAAGACCTGGAAGTCCGTCGCCCCATCCACCTTGGCGCTCTCGATGATGTCGCGCGGCAGGCCGACCATGTAGTTTCGCAGCAGATAGATCGCGAGTGGAAGCCCGAACCCGGTATGCGCCATCCAGATGCCGAAGAAGCTCTGGCCGACCCCGATCTGTTGATGGAGCCGCAGCATCGGAACGAGCGCTAGCTGCAATGGCACGACGAGAAGCCCGACGACGGCCGCGATGAGGAGTCCGCGCCCCGGAAAGTCCATCCAGGCGAGCGCGTAGGCCGCGAACGCCGCGATGAGGATGGGGATGATCGTCGCCGGGATCGTGACGGTCAGCGTGTTGATGAACGCCCGGTCCATCCCGTCCGCGAAAAGCACCGTTTCGTAGTTGTCGGTGCTGAAAGAGGGCGGAATCTCGGCCGCGTAGAAGATGCGGGGCGTGCGATCGATCTCCGTAGCCGAGGTGTAGATGTAATCGCCGTTTGCCTCCAGGACGAGCGTCTGTCCGTCGCCGAGATCGGCCACCTCGCCGGCGGCGTATTGCGTGGGCGCGCGGCCCGAGTCGCCATAGGCGGTCACCCGGCCCTCCACGGTGGCGATGCCGTCCGCGAAGATGTTGCCGCTGACGGTGAAGACGCCGTTCGCCTCGACGGCATTGTCGTCGTTGAGCCTATCGGTGCGCGCCACCTGCTCGGCCGCGAACGGCGTCTCCCACCAGCCCGACGCGCTGATCTGGTCGCGATCGCGGAAGGAGCTGACGAAGAGCCCGACGGTCGGGATCAGCCAGAGGATGACGAGGGTGAGTACGGAGAGGTGGGTGACCCACTGCAGTCCGCTCTTTTGTCCTGCGATATTGTCCATGGTCCCGCCCTCCTCAGCGCATTTCTCGGCGGGCCTGGACGATATTCCAGACCATGACCGGGGTAACGATGAGCATGATGACGAAGGCGACAGCCGTCGCGACGCCGTCGTCGCGGAACATGTATTTCATCATGTAGCTGGGCAGGATCTCGGTATCGAAATTGCCGCCCGTCATCGTGTAGACGATGTCGAAGACCTTGAGCACCAGGATCGTGATGGTGGTCCACACCACGACGATCGTGCCCATGATCTGCGGCACCTTGATCTTGAAGAAGACCTGGAGCGGCGTCGCTCCGTCGATGATCGCGGCCTCGATCGTCTCCTCGGGAATGCCGCGCAGCGCGGCCGAGAGGATGACCATGGCGAATCCCGTCTGGATCCAGACGAGGATGATCATGAGGAAGAAGTTGTTCCAGAACGGAATCTGTACCGGATCGACGGGGCCGGCACCGAACACGCCGTCGCGTATCGCGTTGATCATGCCGATATCGGCATCGTAGGCGTAGACGAACTTCCAGATGAGCGAGGCGCCGACGAAGCTGATCGCCATGGGCATGAAGATGAGCGACTTGGCGATGTTGCCCCAGCTCAGCCTGTCGGTCAGCTGCGCCGCGATGAGGCCGAGAAAGGTGGCCGCGGCGGGCACGAAGAGCACCCAGAGCGCATTGTTGAAGAGCGCGGTGCGGAAGTCCTCGGCGCCCATGAGGCGGATATAGTTGGCCAGGCCGATGAAGTCATCGCCCGAACGATTGTAAAGCGAGCGGATGAAGGACGCGACGACCGGGTAGACGAGGTAGAGGCCGAGCGCGACGATGGCCGGCAGCAGGAAGAGCCAGGGCCGGACCTGATTGGCGCGGTTGATGTTCTGGCCCGCGTTCTCGCCCTTGGCTGGAAAGATGACCTTGTCGAGGACGAGGTTGGAGCCCCAGAAGTAGAGAATGCAGCCGCCCACGCCGATGAGGATCGTGATGAGCCCCTGCACCATGATTGTCGGCAGGACGCCGGTGACGCCGAGAAGCAGGAGCGCCGCGAACGCGATGCCGATCGCGATGAGGCCCCAGCTGAGCCCTCCTCCCGCATCGTCGCTCGGCGACAGGGTGCCGGCGTTGTCATCTGTGATGGCCACGAATGTTCCCTCCCTGGGAAGCGGGTGACGCCGTCTGATGCGGCGCCTGCCCGCGTGGTCTGGCCGTCTGGCGCGGCCTTCGAACCACAGTCGGTCCGAGCGCGTGGGGCGCCCCGGCGGAGACGGCGGCCGGATGAGCCGGCCGCCGCCAGACTTTACTGGATCTGGTTCCAGCGATCCTCGATGGCCGCGGCCACGTCTTCGGCGGAGGCGCCGGAGACATAGTCGACCATGCCGGTCCAGAAGGCACCGGCGCCGACTTCGCCCGGCATCAGGTCCGAGCCGTCGAAGCGGAACGTCGTCGCATTCAGAAGCACGTCGTTCAACGCCCGCTGCGTATCGGACGGGAAGACGGCCGTGTTGACCTCGGTGAACGGCGTCAGGAAGCCCGACTGGGCCATCCAGATCTCGTGCGCGATCGGGGTCTGGAGGTACTCGATGAAGCCGCGCGCTACGTCGCTGTCCGTCGTCATGGAGATCATTGTGCCGGCACCGAGGACCGGCTGCCCGAGATCTTCACCCGCATAGGACGGGAAGTAGAAGAAATCGACATCGGCACCGACTTCCGTCCCCTCGGGGAAGAAGCTCGGAATGAAGGAGGCCTGGCGATGCATGTAGCACTCGGGCGGGAAGTTGAAGAGGCCCGCCGGGCTGTCGCGGAAGTCGGTGTTGGCCACCGCGCCCGATCCGCCGTTCACGTAATCGTCGTTCTTGGCGAAAAACCCGAACTCCTCGATCGCCTTGACGACGGCCGGATCGTTGAAGGGGATCTCGTGCGCCACCCACTGGTCGTAGGTCTCGGGAGATGCCGTGCGCAGCATCATGTCCTCGACCCAGTCGGTCGCCGGCCAGCCGGTGGCGGCGCCGGAGCCCAGACCGATGCACCAGGGCGTTCCGCCATCGGCGACGATCTGGTCGGTGAGCGCCTTGAGGTCCTCCAACGACTCGGGAACCTCGTAGCCCGCATCGTCGAAATTGTCGGGCGAATACCAGACGAGCGACTTCACGTCCGTCTTATAGGGAAAGCCGTAGAGGCCCTCGGCGCCATCAGGCCCGACGGCGCTGCCGAGCGAAACCCAGGATTCGCCCGCCGCGTAGTTCTCGCGCAGCCAGTTGGAGGCGTCCTCGCCGAGCGGCTGAAGGAAGCCGCGCGAGGCCATGTCGGCCATGAGGCCCGGCTGCGGGAAGGCGGCGAGATCGGGCGCGCTGCCGGCCTCGGCGGAGATGACGAAGTCGTTCTCGAAACTGTCCGAGCCATTGTAGTTGACGTCGGCGCCCGTTGCTTCCTCGAAATAGGCGATGACGCTTTCGACGAACCCGGCATCGACGCCCGTCCAGGGGCCGCTAATGCTCAGCGACTGACCCGAATAGTCGTGGGATTCCGCGAACTCGGTATAGCTGTCCCAGGAAAATTCGCCCTCGCCGACCGGGAACTTCAATTCCTGAGCCGACGCTGGTGCGGCGATCATCGAGGCGAGCGCAATCAAGCTCGCGCTTGCGAGAAATCGTGTCATTTGGTCTCCTCCCAAAGTACCATGACTGACGGCACCTGTTGTTCAGGCCCATCTAAAAGGTTTGGAATAGAGACGTGCCGCACCGCTTCAAGTCAAGGGGCCAACATGGCTCCTCAACAAAAATCGATTCAGACTCGGGCTGCGCGAGGCGAGCGTTCAGGCCGTAGGCGTCCCCGCCAGCCGAAGGCAACCGTTCGATGTCGGCGCCCGCCTGAAAACGAAAGAGGGCCGAAGCGCCGGAAAGCGCTCCGTCCCTCTTCGTGTGGTCCGTTGGCCTGGATCGCCGCCTGGCCGCCTAGTTCGAGCGACCCTCCACAGCCGATGATTCGGCTTGCGGTTCAGTTAGATGACCTGAGCCATCGAAGGCTGCGCGCCGCGTGCGACAGCAGCGACGTTCCAGCGGGCGATACCCGCGTCGTTGAGCTCACGGTCGCCGAGCTGGGCGAGCTCGCGTTCGATCTTACGAGCGGCCCACCAGGTACGGATGGAGCGAAGAATGGTCATGTCGCTATCCCTTTCGATGGGAGGTTGGCGTTTCCGCGGAGTAGGCCTTCATCTCGTGATGGCCCGTTCGGACCAGCCTTTCCGTCTGACGGTGACATAGGACATTGAATCGGTTCATAGGAGGTCCGTTTCCGCCAACCCAACCCTGCGCGATCTGCATATCTCGCGAGGAACTCTTTTCACAAAACGGTAACGAATGACCGCGCTAGGCGGCGCCGGCCGCATCCAAGCTGTGGCGATGGGCACGGGCGAGGTCGCGATACCAGGTCCCACTGCGCTTCACGGTGCGGGCCTGCGTCTCGTAATCGACATGCACGAGGCCGAACCGCATCTTGTAGCCTTCGGCCCATTCGTAATTGTCCATCAAGCTCCAGGCGAAATAGCCCTTGACCGGGATGCCATCATCGAGCGCGCCGGCGAGCGCGTCGAGGTGGGCGTCCAGATAGTCGAGCCGCGGCGCATCGTCGACGACGCCCTCGCCGTCCGGCCCCATGTTGTAGGCGGCACCGTTCTCGGTGATGTAGACGGGCGGCAGTTCGTAGCGGGCATAGACGGTGTGGAGAAGGTGGGCGATCCCCTCCGCCTTGATCTCCCAACCGATATCGGTGCGCACGTCCGACGTGGTCGAATCGACCAGCTTCGACCTCAGGAACGCGAAGGCGTCGTCGTCGGGGGTCAGCGCGTCCGGCGTGTCGGCATGGGCGACGGTGGCGGGGTAGTAGTAGTTGAAGCCCCACCAGTCGAGCGGTTGGCGGATGGTGGCGAGGTCGCCGTCCCGCATCCGCAGCTTGTCCTTGAGCGCGGCTTCGAACTCGGCGTCATAGGCGCCGGCGAAGATCGGCCCGAAGAAGACGCCGTTGTTGAACTGGTGATAGCGCTCGGCGGCGGCGACGTCCTCTGGCCTCTCGCTCGCCGCGTAGGTCGACTGGGCGTTGAGGACGATGCCCATCGGAATGTCCGCGCGCTCCGCCCTCGCCGCCTGCACGCCGAGCCCGTGCGCGAGGTTGGTGACGTGGACGGCGGCCAGCGCCGCGTCGATGTTGCGCTCGCCCGGCGCATGCTTGCCCGTCCAATGGCCGAGATAGGTCGAGCACCAGGGCTCGTTGAAGGTCGCCAGCGCGTCGATCCGATCGCCGAGCCGGCGCACGACGATGGCGGTGTAGTCCGCGAACGCCTCGGCCGTGTCCCGGTCCGTCCAGCCGCCATAGCCGGAGAGCGCCAGCGGCAGATCCCAGTGATAGAGCGTCGGGAAGACCTTGATGCCGCGCGCCACGAGCCCGTCGATCAGCCGCTCGTAGAAATCCAGTCCTGCCTCGTTGACCGCGCCCCGGCCGAGCGGCACCACGCGCGGCCAGGCGATCGAGAAGCGATAGGCATCGACGCCGAGCGACTGAATGAGGTCGAGATCGGCTTCCCAGCGATGGTAGTGGTCGCAGGCGACGTCGCCATTGTGCTCGCGGTACACCCGGCCCGGCATGTTGGCGAAGGCGTCCCAGATCGACGGGCCGCGCCCGTCGGCGCGCGTCGCGCCCTCGATCTGGTAGGCGGCGGTGGCGACGCCGAAGACGAAGTCCTTGGGAAAACGGCGTGCGAGCGCATCGGGCGAGGAGTGTGCGTCGGTCATGGAGTCCTTCGCCGGCTGCGCCGGCTTGCAGCGGCCCTCGATGCGGGCATGACGGGAATGTCGCGGGCGTTCCTACTGCGTTTTCCACGCAAGGTCAGCCCATGAGTTTTCCGATCGGGCCTGGCCCGCGAGACGCGGCACGAGGCCGCGCTGCGATCGGCGTCCAGGGGCCGGCACAGGGGACGGTGATGGTTTCGTTTGCCGCACGCGCGGGCTAGTCTGACACCATACCGAGAGCCGGGCGCGGTCCGCCCGGCCGACCATTTGCGAGAGGCGATACGATGCTTGACGAAACGATGACCGGATCCGGAGCGATGGACGGCGCCGCGCCCTCGGGCTGCCCCGTCATGCACCACACCCTCGCGCGCAGCGGCCGCTCGACCCGTGACTGGTGGCCCGAGCAGCTCAACCTCGCGATCCTCCACCAGAACCCGCCGCTCGGCGACCCCTATATGAAGCCGGCCGCGAAGACCTTCGACTATGCCAAGGCCTTCAAGGGTCTCGATCTGCCCGCCGTCAAGGCCGATCTCCACGCGCTGATGACCGACAGCCAGCCCTGGTGGCCGGCCGACTGGGGCCATTACGGTCCCTTCTTCATCCGTATGGCCTGGCACTCGGCCGGCACCTATCGCACCGGCGACGGGCGGGGCGGCTCGACCTCGGGCTCGCAGCGCTTCGCGCCGCTCAACTCCTGGCCCGACAACGTCAATCTCGACAAGGCGCGCCGGCTGCTCTGGCCGATCAAGCAGAAATACGGCCGCGCTCTCTCCTGGGCCGACCTGATGATCCTGACCGGCAACGTCGCGCTCGAATCGATGGGCTTCAAGACCTTCGGCTTCGGCGGCGGGCGCGAAGACATCTTCGAGCCAGAGCAGGACATCTACTGGGGCACGGAAGAGGAATGGCTGGCCGACGGGCGCTATAGCGGCGACCGCATGCTGGAGAACCCGCTCGCCGCCGTGCAGATGGGCCTCATCTACGTCAACCCGCAGGGCCCCAACGGCAAGCCCGATCCGGCAGCCTCCGCGCGCGACATTCGAGAGACCTTCGGCCGAATGGCGATGAACGACGAGGAGACGGTCGCGCTCGTCGCCGGCGGCCACACGTTCGGCAAGTGCCATGGCGCGGGCGATCCGGAGCACGTGACGGCCGAGCCGGAGGGCGCCGACATCGTCGAGCAAGGCCTCGGCTGGCGCTCGGGACATGGCCTCGGCCATGGCGAGCATACCATCTCGTCCGGCCTCGAAGGCGCGTGGACGCCCCACCCGACGCGTTGGGACCAAGGCTATTGGGACATGCTCTTCGGCTACGAGTGGGAGCTCGTGAAGAGCCCGGCCGGCGCCTGGCAGTGGAACCCGAAGGACCCGGCCGCCCGCACGCTCGTCCCCGACGCGCATGTAAAGGGCAAGTTCAATCCGCCCATGATGGCGACCTCCGATATCGCGCTGAAGACCGACCCGGCCTACGAGGCGATCTCGCGCCGCTTCCAGGCCGACCCCGACGCCTTCCACGACGCCTTCGCGCGCGCCTGGTTCAAGCTCTGCCATCGCGACATGGGGCCCAAGGTCCGCTATCTCGGCCCGGAAGTGCCCGAGGAGGACCTGATCTGGCAGGATCCGGTCCCGGCCGTCGACCATACGCTCGTCGATGAGGCCGACATCGCGTCGCTGAAGGCGAAGATCCTCGGCTCCGGCCTCACGATCGCGGAACTCGTGCGCGCGGCCTGGGCCTCGGCGTCGACCTTCCGCGGCTCCGACAAGCGGGGCGGCGCCAACGGCGCCCGCGTACGCCTCGCGCCCCAGAAGGACTGGGAGGCGAACGATCCGGCCGAGCTCGCTCGCGTGCTCGACGTGCTGGAGGGCATCAAGGCCGAGTTCGACGCCGGGCAGAACGGCTCCGACAAGCGCGTCTCGATCGCCGACCTCGTCGTGCTCGGCGGCTCGGCCGCCGTCGAGAAGGCGGCCAAGGATGCGGGTCACGACGTCGCCGTGCCCTTCGCCCCCGGCCGCACGGACGCCACCGATGCGCAGACGGACGCCGAATCCTTCGACGTGCTGGAGCCCACGGTCGACGGTTTCCGCAACTTCCAGGCGGTCGACTACAAGGTTCCCGTGGAGCGCCTCCTCATCGACCGCGCGCAGCTCCTCACCCTGTCGGCGCCCGAGATGACGGTGCTCGTGGGCGGTCTGCGCGTTCTTGGCGCCAACACGCACGGCACCAAGCACGGCGTCTTCACCGATCGGCCCGGCCAGCTGACCAACGACTTCTTCGTCAACCTCCTCGACATGCGCACCGCGTGGAAGGCGAAGGAAGGCGAAGAGGGCATCTTCGAGGCCCGCGACCGCGACACCGATGAAGTCCTGTGGACGGGCACGCGCGTCGATCTCGTCTTCGGCTCCAACTCGCAGCTGCGCGCCCTCTCCGAGGTCTATGGCAGCAACGACGCCAAGGAGACCTTCGTCGAGAGCTTCGTCGCCGCGTGGACCAAGGTGATGAACGCAGACCGCTTCGACCTGGCCGCGGACCCCGAGGTGTCCTTGGCCGCCTGAGGCGAAGGCCCGGCTCCCTGTCTAGGGGGCCGGGCCGACCAGAGGAGGCCTTGCGGCGGACGACGCCGCGCGGCGCCTTGATGTCGATCAACGCCACCGGACGGCGGGCGGCCTAACCTCCGGCTCCAGCTACCGGAGGAAGACGATGTCCCACACGACCCTCGTCCCCGTCGATCTCGAGCACGACGCCCATCTCGCCGGCCATATCGAGACCGCCGCCGCCCTCGCGGCCCAGCATCAGGGGCGTCTCATCGTCCTGACGGTGCAGGCGGCCATCCCCGAATATGTCAGGGCGCAGCTGCCGCCCGAACTCCTCGACGCGACGCGCCGAACGGCGACGGATCGGCTGCGTGCCCTCGTCGCGGGGCTCGATCTTCCGGTCCAAGCGGAGACAGTCGGCCTCTTCGGAAGGCCGGCGCAGGAGATCCTGCGCCATGCGAAGGCGGAAGATGTCGACCTCATCGTCATCGCCTCGCGCGATCCGCACGGGACCGCGCATCTCTTCGGCTCGGTCGCGGCCCATGTCGTCCGCCACGCGCATTGCTCGGTCTACGTGCTGCGCGACGCAGACGAGGCGGACTAACCACGAAGCGCTGCGTCCCATCGCGCTGCATAGCGACGGGCGAGGTGGACAAGGGAAGGCGCCAACGGCTTGGCGGCCCGAGTCGGAGCGGGCATGGCCTGCGGTACGGCCAGCGTCGCGGCGCCGCGCGAGGTGTCGGCCTCTGTCGACAGGACGGGCCTGCCGAGCACGGCCGAGAGCACCGGCGCGACGATCGGATCGCGGCCGAGATGTCCGTCGAGCAGGACCGGTCCGGCGGCTCCGACGAGCGTGAGCACATCGCGCAACATGAGCGCGGTGTAGAGTGAGGCCGCCGCGCGCCGCGCTGCCGGATCGGCGGCGGTCGGGCCAAGCGTGCGCGACACGTGGGCCGGGTGCGGGCCGACGCCCGGCACCACGGCGGGCAGGACCATCACACCGGCCGCCATCACACGAGCGGCGTCGTCGAGCGTCGCCGTGACTGATTCCGCGATGCCGTCGGTGAGAAGCGCGTACTCCCGGCCGGCCATCGTCCGGCCGCTCGCGACGGGCCGCCCCCGCGCATCGACATTGAGAAGGCAATCGCGCGCCTCGTCGAGCGGCCCGCCCGATCCGCCGACCGCGAAGGCAATGGCCCAGGTGCCGCTCGATACACAGGCAAAGGCTTCGTCATCGTCGCCGAGAAGGGGCAGCAGCGCCGCGTTGCTGTCGTGGATACCGACGCGCACCCTCGGCGGCTCGTCCAGTCCTAGACGGGCGGCGAGGGCCGGATCGAGCCGACCGGCGATGTCGGCGGAGGGGCGTATCGGCGCGATCAACCGGTCCCAGCCTTGCGCCCGCGCGAGCGAGGAGAAGCCGGCCTCGTGCGGCGCCCAGAGGTCGCTGTGGCAGCCGAGCGACGAGACGTCGCTGGCGCGGCTTTCCTCCGCTTGCCCGCACAGCCTCCAGCCCCAGTATTGCGGATAGGGAAGGATGGCGCGGGCCTTGGCGAAGGCCACAGCCTCCATCGTCTCCAGGGCAAAGAGCTGGCGACCGAGATTGAGGCCGAGCGGCAGCGCGGGCGAGCCTGTCTCCGCGAAGGGTGGCCGGTGCGGGGCATAGGCCTCGGCCCATGCGTCCAGGCCCTCACATTCATAGTCCATGATCGGGAGGGCGAGGCCCTTCCCGTCGACGAGCGCGGCGGCGCAGGCATGGGTCGTCGGCACGATGTCGCGAATGCGGCCCAGCCGGCCCAGCCTCGAGAGGCCGTCGGTCAGAAAGGACCAGAGGCGTTCCGTATCGACATGGTCGAAGGGCGGTCCCGGCAGCGGCGCGTTGGGCGTGGAGAGGGTCTCGACGGTGCCGAGATCCGCGGCGGCGAAGGCCGTCAGCTTGGCGTTGGTCTTGCCGACGTCGAAGACGACGACGAGGTCCGGTCCATCCGCCATCCGTCAGTCCATCTGGAAGACGCGGACGAGCGGCACGGCGACGGGGGCGCCATCGGCTTTCGTCTCCATCAGATCGGCCATCATCGCCCACCAGCGGCGCATGACCGGATGGTCGGGCAGCGCGTCCATGCGGTGATCGACCGTGCGGGTGAGATGGCCGAAGAGGCAGTTCGTCTCCTCGTCGAGCCAGATCGCGTAGTCGGAGACGCCGGCCGCCTTGAGCAGCGCGACGAGTTCCGGCCAGATCGCATCGTGCCGCGCCTCGTAGTCGGCACGGGCGCCCGGGTTAAGGCGCATGCGGAAGGCGTAGCGCTCCGTCATCGTCCCCGCCTCAGCGTAGCCAGAAGGTTGGGCGCGGCGATGACGCAGATGAGCAGGAGGCCGACGAAGATCGACATCACGATGCCCGGCACGTTGAGGAGCCCGAGGCCGAAGGTGATCAGCCCCATCACCAACGCCGCGATGACGACGCCGAGAACGGTGCCCCAACCGCCGAGGATGTTGACGCCGCCCAGCACCACCATCGTCACGATCTCCAGTTCCCATCCGAACCCGATCGAGGGCCGCGTCGAGCCGAGGCGGGAGGTGAGGAAGACGGCCGCGACGCCAGACATCGTGCCCGTCATCAGAAAGAGGAGGAACTTGACCCGCTCGACGCGGATGCCGGAGAAGCGCGCGCCGACCGGATTGTTCCCGATCGCCGTCACCCAGCGCCCGAAGACGGTCGCGTGGAGGAGGAAGCCGAAGAGGCAGGCGAGGACGACGAAGGCGACCATCTCCCAGGTGAGGACCCACCAGACATAGCCCTGGCCGAAGACGGCGAACTCGGGCGGATAGGCTTTGTAGACCCCGTCGCCCAGCACGATGTAGGCGATGCCGCGATAGAGGCTGAGCGTGCCGATGGTCACGACGATGGAGGGGAGCCCCAACCCCGCCACCAACGCCCCGTTGAAGGCGCCGGCCACGAGCCCGGTCGCGAGGCCGGTCAGGACGAGGAGCGGCACGCCGGCCCCCGCCTCGGCCGCCGCCCCCATCGCGACCGAGGCGAGCGCGATGATGGAGGCGACCGAGAGATCGATCTCGCCCGACACGATGACGAGCGTCATCGCGAAGGCGATCATCGCCTTCTCGGTGATGTTGAACGTCGCGTCCGACAGGTTCCAGGGGTCGAGGAAATAGGGGCTCGCCAGGCTGTTGGCGACGAAGACGAGGCAGAAGACGAAGACAAGCAGCGTCTCCCAGCGCCAGACGAGACGGGCGAAGGCGCCCTCGCCCCGATCAGGCAGGTGGCGCGCGATATGGCCGGCCGTCTCGCTCATGCTCCCCCATCCCTCATACATGCGTCTCCCGGAGGATAAGCCGGCCCTTGGAGCGGGTCTGGCGGGCGTTGATGACGACGGCGAGGATGATGACGGTGCCCGAGATCGCCAGCTGCCAGAAGGGCGAGATGCCGATGAGCGGCAGCGCGTTCTTGACGAGGCCGAGAAAGAGCGCGCCCAGCACCACGCCCCCTACCGTGCCGACGCCGCCCGCGATCGAGACGCCGCCGATGACGCAGGCAGCGATGACGTCGAGCTCGAAGCCCGATGCGATGTCGACATAGGCGACCGCATAGCGCGCGACCCAAAGATAGCCGCACAGGCCCGCCAGCGCGCCCGACAGCGCGAAGGCCTGGAACTGCGCGCGGCCGACATCGATGCCGACATATTGCGCCGCCACCGGATTGCCGCCGGCTGCATAGAAGCCCCGGCCCATCGTCGTGCGGGTGAGGAAGAGGGCGGCGCCCGCAACGACGAGGATGGAGAACCAGCCGAGAAGCGGCAGACCAAAGACGACCGTGCGCGGCACGTCGATGAAGGTGTCGGTCAGCTCGTGCGCGTTCACCCACTGCCCGCCCGACAGGACGAAGACGAGCCCGCGATAGATCGCGAGCGTGCCGAGCGTGACGACGATGGGCGGAATGCGCGCCTTCCAGACGAGGAGCCCGTTGATCGACCCGAGGACGAGCCCGAGCAGGCCCGCCAGCCCGACGAGGAGGACGAGCGGTAGTGCCGGATAGGCCTCGTTCAGCATCGCGACGACCATGCCCGTCAGCGCGAGATTGGCGGCGACGGAGAGATCGATGCCGCGCGTGAGGATGACGGCGGCCTGCCCGAGCGCGAGGATGATGAGGATGGCGGTGTCGTTGTAGACGCCGGCGAGGTTGGACGGGCTGGCGAAACCCGCCGAGCGCGTCGCGATGGCGAGCGTGAGCGCGACGAGGATCGCGAAGAGGATCGCGTCCCGGCTCTTCAAGACGCGCGCGATCATGCCGCCGCCTCCAGCGGCGCCGCGAGATTGCCGGTCGCAGCGTTGACAAGGGCTTCGGCCGACATCCGACCGCGCGTGAAGCGGGCCGCGATCCGCCCGTCCCGCATCACGATGGCGTTGTCGGCCATGCCGAGGATCTCGGGCAGTTCGGACGAGACCATGATGACGGCGAGCCCCTGCGCGGCCAACTCGCCGAGAAAGTCGTGGACGGCGGCCTTGGAGCCGATATCAATGCCCTTCGTGGGCTCGTCGACGATGACGACCTTGGGCCGTGTCGCCAGCCATTTGCCGATCACGACCTTTTGCTGGTTCCCACCCGACAGCGTGCCGACGGGCTGACTGAGATGGGCGGCCCTGAGGTCGAGCCGGGCGGCATAGTCGCGGGCGAGCGCGAACTCTTCCGCCGCGCGCAACAGGCCCGACCTCGCCGTTCGTTTCAGGGATGGCAGTCCGATATTCTGCGCGATCGGCAGATCGAGGATCGCGCCCTGCCGCGCCCGCTCCTCCGGCACGTAGACGAGGCCGGCGCCGATCGCGTCGGACGGGTGGCCGAGCCGGAGAGCCCGACCCTCCAGGGTGATCGTGCCGGCACTCGGGCGGGTCGCGCCGAAGAGCGCCTGGCAGAGTTCCGAGCGCCCGGAGCCGACGAGGGCGTAGAAGCCGAGAATCTCGCCCTCGCTCAGATCGAACGAGATGTCGGCGAACTCGGTCGGGTGCGAGAGGCCGTCGACTGAGAGCACCGTCCGGCCGATCGTCACGTCGCGCTTCGGGAAGGCGTCGGCGACCTCGCGGCCCACCATCAGCTTGACGAGCGTGTCGGTGTCGGTCTCGGCTATGCGGCCCGCGCCCACCATCCGCCCGTCGCGAAAGACGGTGTAGTCGTCCGCGATGCGGAAGACCTCGTCGAACTTATGGCTGATGAAGAGAATCGCCTTGCCGTCGGCCTTCAGCCGCTCGACGATGGCATAGAGCTCCTCCACCTCGACCTGGCTGAGCGCCGCCGTCGGCTCGTCCATGATCACGACGCGCGCGTCGGTCGAGAGCGCGCGGGCGATGGCGACGAGGTGCTTCTGCGCGATGCCGAGGTCCTTGAGGCGGGTGTCGGGGTCGATGCGGGCGTTGATGCCGGCCAGCGCCTCCCTCGCCTTCGCGCGAAGCGCCGTCCAGTCGACGAGGCCGAAGCGGGTGCGCGGTGCGTGGCCGAGGCAGATGTTCTCGCCAACGCTCAGCTCGTCGAAGAGCACGGTTTCCTGATGGATCGCCGAGACGCCTGCATCCGTCGCCTGGCTTGCGGTCGGGAAGGTGACGGGCTGGCCGTCGAGGAGGATGGTGCCGCCATCGGGCTGATAGACGCCGGTCATGATCTTCACGAGCGTCGACTTGCCCGCGCCGTTCTCGCCGATGAGGGCGGTCACGCGGCCCGCCCGAAGCTCCAGCGCCACGCCGTCGAGCGCCCGCACGCCGGGAAACGTCTTGCCGACATCGCGCAGCGCGAGGACGGGCGGGGGTGTGGCGTCGGCCGTCATCATGCGCATCCGCGAATGGAGGGTAAGGTCGGCGGATAGATGCGCGGGGGCGCTCGGCCCCCGCGACATGCGATCGCGTCGCGTTCGGCGCCTAGAAGATCTCGGCGAACTCGGCGACGTTGGACGCATCATAGGTGAAGGGGTCGGACATCGCCGCCTCGCCGTTCTCGTCGAGCATCGCCTCGCCCATCCGGCCCATCGGCACGGTACCGGCCTCGGCGAGCGATCCGTCCTGCACGAGGTTGTAGGCGAGCGTCGCCGCCGCGTAGCCAAGATCGATCGGGTTCCAGATCGCGAAGCTCTTCGTCGCGCCCGACTCGACCGCGCCCTGCATTTCGGACGGCAGGCCAAGACCCGTCACGAACACCTCGCCGATGCGGCCCTCGTCCTCGACCGCGCGGGAGGCGGCGAGGATGCCCACCGTCGTCGGCGCGATGATGACCCCGAGATCGGGGTGGTTCTGCATCAGGGCCTGGGCCTCGCGGTAGGACTTGTCGGAGAGGTCGTCGCCATAGACGGTATCGACGAGCGTGACGTTCTCGAAGTCGCCGACGACCTTTTCCATCTCCTCGATCCAGATGTTCTGGTTCGTCGCCGTCGGTGCGGCCGAAAGGATGGCGGCCTCGGTCTTGCCCTCCGGCATCGCGTCGGAGGCGAGCTGGACGTTCATCCGGCCGATGAGCGCGTTGGAGGACGGGTTGAGATGCATCATCCGGCCCTCGGGCGCGACGCCCGAATCCCAGGAGATGACGACGATGCCGCGATCCATCGCCTTCTTGAGCGCGGGTACGAGCGCATCGGGATCATTGGCCGAGATGGCGATCGCGTCGACGCGCTGGGCGATGAGCGAATTGACGATCTCGATCTGGCCCTCGGCCGTCGTGTCGGTTGGCCCGGTATATATGATCTCGACATTGCCGATCTCGGCGGCGGCCTCCTCGGCGCCCTTCGCGGCGGCCTCGAAGAAGCCGATGCCGAGCGCCTTGGGCACGAGCGCGATGCGGGTCGCGTCCTGCGCGAGGGCGAGCGTCGGAGCGGCGAGAACGCCGAGCGCCATCGAGGCGGCGGCGGTGGCGGCGAGAAGGTGGCGTCGGTTCAGCATAGGGGTCTTCCTCCAGATGTCGGCCGGGTTGGTCCCGCCGATCTTATGTTGCAATCGTCTCCCCTCGCCCGGCCGCTCAGGCGGCCGACGCGGAAGCCTTGGTGGCCGAGGCATCGGCCTCGGCGATATGAATGGCGATGCCCGCATCCTCCAGCATCGCCCGGTCCTCGTCGCGGAGCGCGGCATCGGTGATGAGCGTGTGGACGCGCTCCAGCGGGCAACAGATGAGGCTGGAGCGGCGCGCGAGCTTCTCGGACGTCACCATGACGACCAGTTCCTCGGCCTGTCCGATCAGCTTCTGCTCGGCGCGGATGATGAGGGGGTCGCCCTCCATCACGCCGAGCGGCCCGACACCTTGCGCACCCATGAAGAAGCGCCGCGCGGCGAAGGTGCGCGTCGCGTCCTCGTCGAAGGGCGAGAGGATGATCTGCTGGTCGCGGTAGACGGTGCCGCCGGGCAGCGTGACCGTGTTGCGGCTGGTCTTCAGCAGCGTCTCGGCGATCGGCCAGGAATTGGTCATCACCGTGCAGCGGCGCGCGGCGAGGCCGTGTACCATCTGATAGGTCGTCGTGCCGCCATTGACGATGATCGCGTCGCCATCCTCGCAGAGCGCCACGGCGGCATCCGCGATGGCGCGCTTGGCCGCGACGTTGACGCCCGAATTGATGGCGTAGGGCCGCCCCACGAGCCCGCTCGACTGCGGCGGATGCAGCGCCTCGGCCCCGCCCCGCACGCGGCGCAGCCGGCCCTCGAGGTGGAGGGTCGCGATATCGCGCCGCACCGTCGCCTCGGAGGCGCCCGTCCAGTCGACGATCTCCTGCACCGTCGCGACCGGGCGGTCCGATACGGCGCTAAGAATGATCCGGTGGCGTTCGCGTTCGTGCATTGGGGGAGACAAGCGCAGGTCCATCACCCTGTCAAGCGTATTCGATCATTTCCAATCATATTGCGCTGCAACATGATCGTTCGCGCAGGTTTCTTGTTGACGGTGGGGCGCACGAACGCCTATCGATTGGACGATCCATGCCAGACGGAAAGCCCGCCATGTCCACCTCAGAGCCCGCCTCAGACGCCGAACGCCTGCCGAATCTCTGGGATGAAGGCCGGGCCGCCGGTATGAGCGAAGCTGAGCGTTTGCTCTACCGCTCGAACCTCCTCGGCTCCGACAAGCGCGTGACCAACTATGGCGGCGGCAACACCTCGGCCAAGGTCACGGAGACCGATCCGCTGACCGGCGAGGCCGTGGAGGTTCTGTGGGTGAAGGGCTCGGGCGGCGATATCGGCTCGATCGCCATGGACGGCTTCGCGACCCTCTACATGGACAAGCTGCGCGGCCTCAAGCATCTCTACCGCGGCCTCGACTACGAGGACGAGATGGTCGGCTACCTGCCGCACGCGACCTTCAACCTCAACACCCGCGCGGCCTCCATCGACACGCCGCTCCACGCCTACGTGCCCCACGCGCATGTCGATCACGTCCACCCCGACGCGATCATCGCCATCGCGGCGGCCGAGGACGGAGAGCGGCTGACGCGCGAGATCTTCGGCAATGCGATCGGCTGGCTGCCCTGGCGCCGACCGGGCTTCGAACTCGGCCTCTGGCTGGAGCGCTTCGTTGCCGAGAACCCGAGCGCGATCGGCGTCATTCTCGGCAGCCACGGCCTCTTCACATGGGGGGAGAGCGCCGGCGAGGTCTACGAGCGGACCATCCGGACCATCAACACCGCCATCGACTGGCTCGCCGCCAACGCGGCCAAGCCGGCCTTCGGCAGCGAGGCGACGCCCGCGCTCGCCCCCGACGCGCGCCGCGCCGCCGCCGCGCGGCTGATGCCGGTCATTCGCGGCCTCATCCACGAGGGGAGCCACAAGATTGGCCATTTCGACGACAGCGACGCGGTCCTTGCGTTCGTCTGCTCGAAGGCGCTGCCCGATCTCGCGCCGCTCGGCACCTCCTGCCCCGACCACTTCCTGCGCACCAAGATCGCACCCCTCGTCATCGACGGCGCGGAGGGCGATCTCGGCGCCGTGATCGACGCGCTGCCGCAGAGGATCGCGAACTATCGCGAGCGCTACGCCGCCTATTACGAGCGCTGCAAGCGCCCCGACAGCCCACCCATGCGCGACCCCAACGCGGTCGTCTATCTCGTACCGGGCGTCGGCATGATCACCTTCGCCAAGGACAAGGCAACGGCGCGGATCGCGGGCGAGTTCTACACCAACGCCATCAACGTGATGCGCGGCGCGTCCGGCGTCTCGACCTATAGGGGCCTCGACGAGCAGGAAGCCTTCGACATCGAGTACTGGCTGCTCGAAGAGGCCAAGCTGCAGCGGATGCCGAAGCCCAAGGCGCTCGCGGGCCGGGTGGCGCTCGTGACGGGTGCGGCCGGCGGCATCGGCTCTGCGACGGCGGCGCGGCTTGCGGCCGACGGCGCCTGCGTCCTTCTCACCGATCGGGACGGGGACGTGGTCGCCAAGGTGACGGACGATCTGGCGGCCTCGGTCGGCGCCGACCTCGTCGCCAGCAGGCCGATGGACGTGACCGACGAGGCGTCCGTAACGGCCGCGCTCGCGTTCGCGGCCACGCAGTTCGGCGGCGTCGACATCCTCGTCTCGAATGCCGGCATCGTCACGGGCGCCTCCGTCGAGGAGACCGACCTGGCTACCTGGCAGCTCAACATGGACGTGCTGGTGACGGGCTATTTCCTCACTGCCCGCGAGACGTTCCGCCAGATGACGCGCCAGGGCACGGGCGGTGCCATGGTCTTCATCGCATCGAAGAACGGGCTTGCCGCGTCGCCAAACGCCGCCGCCTACTGCACCGCCAAGGGCGCCGAGATCCATCTCGCCCGCTGCCTCGCCCTGGAGGGCGCGCCGCACGGCATTCGCGTCAACACGGTCAACCCCGATGGCGTCCTCAAGGGTTCGCGCATGTGGGACGACGCGCGCCGCGCCGAGCGGGCCGAGGCCTACGGGCTCGCGCCGGACGATCTCGACGACCACTACCGCCAGCGCTCGCTCCTCAAGCGCAGCGTCTATCCGGAAGACATCGCCGAGGGCGTCGCCTTCTTCGCGGGCGAGGACAGCGCCAAGTCGACCGGCAACATCCTCAACGTCGACGGCGGCAACGTACAGTCCTTCACGCGCTGACCCGTCACCGACGCAATGGAGACAGCCTCATGACGCAGCCCCTCGATCCCCGGATCATCGCCGACGCCAATGCCCGCACGGCCGACGGCGACCAGGCCGACGCCGACGCATTGCGCGAACGGCTCGAGCGGCGCGGGCTCGACGTCGAGGCGGCGCTGGCCGGGCTCGACGCGCTCGCCGTCGCCCTCCCCTCCTGGGGCACCGGCACGGGCGGCACCCGCTTCGCGCGCTTTCCGGGCGAAGGCGAGCCGCGCCACGTCTTCGACAAGCTCGACGACTGCGCCGTCGTCCAGGCGCTCACCCGCTCGGCGCCCAGTGTCTCGCCGCACTTCCCCTGGGACGTGACCGACGACATGGCGGCCGTGCGCGAGCATGCCGACGCGCTCGGGCTCGGCTTCGACGCGGTCAACTCCAACACGTTCCAGGATCAGCCCGGCCAGGCCCACTCCTACAAGTTCGGTTCCCTCACCCACACCGACCGCGCGGTGCGCGAGCAGGCGATCGCGCACAATGTCGACTGCATCGCGCTTGGCCGGGCTCTCGGCTCCAAAGCGCTGACGGTCTGGATCGGCGACGGTGCGAACTTCCCCGGCCAGTCCGACATGACCCGCGCGTTCGAGCGCTATATCGGCTCCATGCGCGAGGTCTACGCCGCGCTGCCGGATGACTGGACGGTCTTTCTCGAGCACAAGATCTTCGAGCCGGCCTTCTACGCGACCGTGATCCAGGATTGGGGATCGAGCTATCTCGCCGCCGCCGCCCTCGGCGACAAGGCGCAGTGCCTCGTCGATCTCGGCCACCATGCGCCCAACGTGAACATCGAGATGGTCGTGGCCCGTCTCGCTTTCGCCGGCAAGCTCGGCGGCTTTCACTTCAACGATTCCAAATATGGCGACGACGATCTCGATACCGGCGCCATCGCGCCCTATCAGCTCTTCCTCGTCTTTAACGAACTCGTCGAGGCTCGGCGGCGCGACCCCGGCTTCGCGCCCGCCTACATGCTCGACCAGTCCCACAACGTCACCGACCCGATCGAGAGCCTCGTCTCTAGCACGATGGAGGTCCAACGCGCCTGTGTGCAGGCCCTCCTCGTCGATCGCGGCGCGCTGGAGGGCTATCAGGAGACGAACGACGCGTTGATGGCCTCCCGCACGCTTAAGGCCGCCTTCACGACGGATGTCGAGCCCCTCCTAGCCCAATGGCGCGTTGCGAAGGGCGGCGCGGCCGACCCGATCACGGCCTATCGGGCGTCCGGGTATCGAGCCAGGGTCGCCGCCATACGCCCGAAGGCTTCGGGCGCCGGTGGCGGCATCGTCTGACGGGCGCGCTCCGTCTTCCCAAGCGAGGCCGGCGAGGGCTACGGTCCGACATAGGGCGTGACCGGACGTGACGCCCGCCCCGAACCCCGCACAGGATGGCTATGATGACCCGCGAAGGCATGCTCGACGGCAAGGTGGCAATCGTGACCGGCGGTGGGCGCGATATCGGCCGGGCCTGCGCCGAGCGCCTCGCCGAGGAGGGTGCGGCGATCGCAATCAACTATCACGCCAGCGCGGAGGGCGGCGAGGCCGCCGTCGCCGCGATCGAGGGCGCGGGCGGGCGGGCCTTCGCGATGCAAGGCGACATGACCGATCCCGACGCCGTCGCAGCACTCGTGGAGCGCGCGGTCGCCGAGTTCGGCGGGCTCGACATCCTCGTCAACAACACTGGCGGCCTCGTCGCACGGCGCAAGATCGCGGACATGTCGCTCGACCATTGGCGCACCGTGATGGACCTCAACCTCACCTCGGTTTTCCTGCTCGTCAACGCGAGCCTCGTCCATTTGCGCGAGGGCGGCGCGATCGTGAACATAGCGAGCCAGGCCGGGCGGGACGGCGGCGGGGCGGGCGCCGCGGCCTATGCCGCCGCGAAGGGCGCCGTCATGACGCTCACCCGCGCGCTCGCAAAGGAGGTCGGCCCCGGCATTCGCGTCAACGGCGTCTGCCCCGGCATGATCGACACCGACTTCCACAACGTCTTCACCAAGACCGAGGTCCGCAGGACCGTGGCCGGCAACACGCCGCTGAAGCGCGAGGGCCAGCCCGAGGACGTCGCCGCCCTCGTCGCCTATCTTGCGTCCGGCGAAGCAGCTTTCCTGACGGGCACGAATATCGACATTAACGGTGGCACGCTCTTCTCCTGAGGCAGAGCGGGCCAGCGGTTGTTCGCGGGCCGCGCGTCGCGGCTTCGTCGGGCGAAACCGACCGAGGGGCGTCGCCATATCCGACGCCATGCCCGGCGACACCCGAACCGGACAGGCCGCCTAGGCGCGGCGCGGGACCTCTTCCGCAGCGCGCGGCCCGTGGTGTCGCTCGCAGGTCTGAGCGGCGGTCCGTGTCTTATCCCCAGAGTTCCGGCGTCGGCGGCTGCACGGTCTGATTGTCGTATCCGAGGCCGTTCGTACGGTCGGCCTTCATCCAGAGCGGCCCGTCGAGGTCGACGAAGCGGGCGCGCTGCGCGACGAGGAGGGCGGGCGCCATGGAGAGCGAGGTCGCCATCATGCAGCCCACCATGACGTCGAACTTGAGCGTGCGGGCGGTCGAGGCCATCGAGAGCGCCTCCGTCAGCCCGCCCGCCTTGTCGAGCTTGATGTTGACGACGTCATAGCGCCCGCGAAGGCCGGGGAGGTCGAGGCGGGTGTGCACGCTCTCGTCGGCGCCCAGGAGCAACCCCCTCGCCCAGCCGGCCTCGCGAGCGGCATCGAGCGCGTCGTCCTCGCCCGCCGGCAGCGGCTGCTCGACCATCTCGACGCCAACCTCACGGCAGGCGCCAAGATAGGTCTCCAACTCGTCCGCCGCCCATCCCTCGTTCGCATCGACGAGGAGGGTCGCGTCCGGCGCGTTCTTCCGCACGGCGCGGATGCGGGCGTCGTCTGCTCCGTCCTTCGCGCCGAGCTTGACCTTGAGGAGGGTCTTGCCGGCGGCGATGGCCTCCTTCGTCGCCGCGCCCATGGCGTCCGCATCGGCGAGGCTGATCGTATAGACGGTCTGGACGGGTTCGGGATGCGGCAGGCCCGCCACGTTCCATGCCCGCACGCTACCGGGCTCGCCCTTGGCGACGGACTGGCGCTTGGCCTCGAGGTCCCAGAGCGCGCAGTCGAGCGCGTTGCGCGCCGCGCCGGCCTTCATCGCCTGCTGCAGGCCTTCGCGGTCGAGCCCGTCGGCGATGGCGCTCGATTGCGCCACGATATCGGCCGCGACGCCCTCCAGCGTTTCGCCATAGCGCTTGTAGGGCGTGCACTCGCCGCGCCCCATAATATCGCCATCGGTGACGGTCGCGGTGACGACCTCGGCATGGGTGCGCGTGCCCCGGCTGATGGTGAAGGGTTGGGCGAGCTCGAACGCTTCGGTCTCCACGGCCAACGTGCGGGTCATGAGACGGTCCCGGTAACCTTCGCGGCCGGCCCGCCGAAGCGTGCCGCTACCTCGCGCACGATGGGGCCGGAGCCGAAGCGCAGGGGGTCGGTTGCCGGCAGCGCATGGTCGGCGGCGAGGTCGACGAGGAGCTGGCGAGCTTCCGCCTCCTCGAGCGCGGCCGTGTTCACGCACAGGCCCACGCATTGGATGGCGGGGTTGGTCAGCCGGCCGAGCCGCAGCGTGAGATCGATCACGTCGGTGATGGTGGGCAGCGGCGTCTTCACCCCGCGCATGGTCGTGCGCGTCGGCTCGTGGCAGACGACGAAGGCGTCGGGCTGACTGCCATGGAGGAGGCCGAGCGTGACGCCGGCGAAGCTCGGGTGGAAGAGGCTGCCCTGACCCTCGATGACGTCCCAGTGGTCGTCGGCCGCATCGGGGGTGAGCCATTCGGCGGCACCCGCGATGAAGTCGGCGACGACGGCATCGAGCGCGACGCCCCGGCCCGAGATGAGGATGCCGGTCTGTCCCGTTGCCTGGAAGTCGGCCTCGTAGCCGGCGGCACGCATGTCGCGCTCGAGGCAGAGGGCGGCGTATTTCTTGCCGACCGAGCAGTCAGTGCCCATGGCGAGGAGACGCTTGCCGGTCCGCTTCACGCCCTTGCCGGTGGCGAAGGTGCGGGAGGGGTGGCGCAGATCGTGGAGCTGCGCGCCGTGCTCGGCGGCCGCCTCGGCGATGGCGGGCACGGAGCCGAGGCGCGCATGCATTCCGGACGCAACGTCCATGCCGGCGCGGATGGCGGCGACGACGCTCTCGACCCAATGATCAGGCAGCACACCGCCGGCATTGACCGCGCCGACGACGAAGGTCTTCGCGCCGGCCTCGACCGCCTGCGCAATGCCCATTTCCGGCAATCCGAGATCGGCGCCGCAGCCCTCCAGCCGCATCTGGCCGAGGCACCAGTCGGGCCGCCAGTCGACGACGCCCCGCGCCGTCTTGGCCGCCAAGGCGTCCGGTACGTCGCCGATGAAGAGGAGGTAGGGAGGCACGACGTTCATGGCTGTCTTCCGGGTCGGTTGCGCGGCGCACCAGCGTTAGGACAGCCACCCGCGCCGGGCAAGCGCCGCCATACCCCTCCTGCGGTCAGTCAGAGCGGCAGCGCCGAGCCGCTCTTCATCCGCTCCATGGAAAGCATGGAGGTGACGCTGTGGAGGTTCACCTTGGCGACGAGGCGCTTGTAGAACGCATCGAAAGCGCGCGTGTCGGCGACCTGCACCTTGAGGAGATAGTCGACCTCGCCCGCCATCCGATACGCCTCGGTGATCTCCGGGCTCTCCTCGATCGCCTTGGCGAAGCGCGAGAGCCAGTCCGCGTTGTGCTGGTCGGTTCGCACGGCGATGAAGAAGGTCTCGGGGATGCCGGCCTTCTCGGGATCGACGAGAACAACCTGACGCGAGATCAGCCCCTCGTCGCGCATCTTCTGGATCCGGTTCCAGACCGAGGTCTTGGACAGGCCGATGGTCTGCGCCAGCCGATCGAGCGGCTGGGAGGCGTCCACCTGGAGCCGGCGGAGAATTTTCTTGTCTGTTTCGTCCATACGCGAACCCCATAGCGCATCCCGCGCCAGCTGCGAAAAGCCCTTCCCCATGACTGGGGAAGCGTTGGGACGGGGCTGACCGACGCGCAAGCGCCGCGGACGGTGACGGTATGCCTGACGGTGGCCGACGATCCATCGAGGACGGCAGCCGTATCATCCCGGCAACATCGAAGCCGACGCTTGTGTGTTACTCCGCCTCGCGGCGCTCTTCAGCCCATCCCTAAATCCCTTCCCGTCACTGCCTCCCGCCGGCAGGCTGACCACGGGAAGGAACCTTTGCCTCACTCCGGTGACTTGGCTTCGAGCGCGGCTCGAACGCGCTCGAGTGCTCTGGCGATGTTCTCTTCCGAGTTCGCATACGAGACCCGCAGATACCCCTCCCCGTGCACCCCGAAATCCGGCCCGCCGACGAGCGCGACGCCGGCGTCTTCGAGGAGCATCTTCGCCAGCGGCTTGGCCTTCCAACCCGTCGCGGAGATGTCGGGGAAGGCATAGAAGGCGCCCTCGGGTGTCTCGCAGGTGACGTTCGGGATCGCGTTCAGCGTCTCGACGGTCAGCCGTCGGCGCGCGTCGAAGGCCTGGCGCATGGTCTCGACCGCGTCCTGCGGGCCCTTGAGGGCGGCGATGGCGGCGTGCTGGGTGGCTGCGTTCACGCAGGACCAGGCGTTGACGCAGAGCTTGCGCATCGGCTCCAGGAGCGCGTCTGGCCAAACAGCGTAGCCAAGCCGCCAGCCCGTCATCGCGTAGGTCTTCGACACGCCGTTGAGGAGGATCAGCCGGTCGCGAATCTCCGGGTAGGCGAGAAGCGAGCGATGCTCGGCCTCGCCGTAGAGGAGCCGGTCGTAGATCTCGTCGGAGAGGATGGCGACGTGGGGGTGAGCGGCCAGCCCCTCTACGAGCCTGTCGACCTCGGCGCGGCTCAGCACGCCGCCCGTCGGGTTGGAGGGCGAGTTCACGATGACGAGGCGCGTCTTGGGCGTGATCAGCGAGAGCGCTTCGTCGACGTCGATCGTCAGGCCCCGCGCGGCCAGAGGCACGGGCGTCGCACCCGTCGCCTCGATCATCGAGCGGTAGATGGGAAAGCCGGGGTCGGGATAGAGGATCTCGGCGCCCTTGGCCCCCAGCATCCGGATCGCGGCGTACATGGTCACCTTGCCGCCGGGCACGACGACGACCGAGCCGGGGTCGACGGCCGTCCGGTCGGAAAGACCGTGCCGCGCGTTCAGATCATTCGCCACCGCCTCCCTGAGGGGCAGTATGCCGGTGGCGGGCGTGTAGCCATGTGCGCCGTCGCGAAGGGCCTTGATGGCAGCCTCGACGATGTGAGGCGGGGTGGGGAAATCCGGCTGGCCGATGCCGAGATTGACGACGTCGCGCCCCTCAGCCGTCAGTTCGGCCGCGCGGGCCAGCACGGCGAACGCATTCTCCTCGCCCATGCGGGTGAAGGCGGAGCCCGCCGAGATCCTTGCCTGTCCGCCGTCCATATCCGTTTCCCCGACCGTTCCCATTGATCACCCGGTGCGCCCGCGCCATTGTCCGGCGCAAAGCAGTAACGGTTTTGGGGAGAGACGTCATGAGCCAGTCGAACGGGAACGGAACGGGGGCACCGACCGACCACGCCTACGATCACCCTACACCCGACCAAGCCCCCGACCGCCCGCACAGCCGCGCCCGGTCTGGCCTGCGCTCGCGCCTCTGGTTCGACAATCCCGACAATCCGGGCATGACGGCCCTTTATCTGGAGCGTTATCTCAATTTCGGCCTCACCCGAGAGGAGCTGCAGTCCGGCAAGCCGATCATCGGTATCGCGCAGACGGGCTCCGATCTCTCGCCCTGCAACCGCCACCACCTGGAGCTCGCCAAGCGGACCCGCGAGGGAATCACGGCCGCCGGCGGCTTGTGCTTCGAGTTCCCCGTCCACCCGATCCAGGAGACGGGTCGCCGCCCGACCGCCAATCTCGACCGCAACCTCGCCTATCTGGGGCTGGTGGAGATCCTGCACGGCTACCCGCTCGACGGCGTCGTCCTCACGGCCGGCTGCGACAAGACCACGCCGGCGCTCCTGATGGCTGCCGCGACGGTCGATCTGCCCGCCATCGTCCTTTCCGTCGGCCCGATGCTGAATGGCTGGCACGAGGGGCGCCGCACGGGATCGGGCGGCATCGTCTGGGAGGCGCGGGCCAAGCTCGCGGCCGGCGAGATCGACTACACGCAGTTCCTCGAGCTCGTCGCCTCCTCCACCCGCTCGACCGGCCATTGCAACACGATGGGCACGGCCTCGACCATGAACGCGCTCGCAGAAGCGCTCGGCATGAGCCTGCCGGGCTGCGCCGCCATCCCCGCGCCCTATCGCGAGCGCGGGCAGATCGCCTACGACACGGGCGTGCGCGCCGTCGAGATCGTCCACGAGGATCTCACGCCCTCCAAGATCATGACCCGAGAGGCGTTCGAGAATACGATCCGCGCCAACTCCGCTATCGGCGGCTCCACCAATGCGCCCATCCACGTCACCGCCATCGCGCGGCATGTGGGCGTGCCTTTGGAGATGAAGGACTGGCAGACGGTCGGCCATGACGTGCCGCTGCTCGTCAATATGCAGCCGGCAGGCGAGTATTTGGGCGAGGAATATTACCGCGCCGGCGGCCTCCCCGCCGTGATGGCGGAGCTGATCGGTGCCGGGCTCATTCACGAAGACGCCATGACGATCAACGGCAAGACGATGGGCGAGAACTGCCGCGATGCCCATTCCTGGGACCGCGACGTCATCAAGCCGTTCGAGGCGCCGATGAAGACGGCGGCTGGCTTCCTCGTCCTCTCGGGCAATCTCTTCGACACGGCGGTCATGAAGACCTCGGTCATCTCCGAGGAGTTCCGCACCCGCTTCCTGTCCGATCCCGCCCACCCCAATGTGATGGAGGGCCGGGCCATCGTCTTCGAGGGGCCGGAGGACTATCACCACCGGATCGATGACGAGGCGCTCGCCATCGACGAGCATTGCATCCTTGTCATCCGGGGCACGGGACCGCTCGGCTATCCGGGCGGCGCCGAAGTGGTGAACATGCAGCCGCCCGCCGCGCTCCTGAAGCGCGGCATCAACGCCCTGCCCTGCATCGGCGACGGGCGCCAGTCCGGCACGTCCGGCAGTCCTTCCATCCTCAACGCCTCGCCGGAAGCCGCGGCCGGCGGCGGGCTCGCCTACCTCAAGACCGGCGACACGATTCGCATCGACCTCAACGATGCGACTTGCAACGCGATGGTGCCGCAGGCCGAGTGGGCCGAGCGGCGCGCCTCCCACCCCGCCTTCGCCATCCCCGAAAGCCAGACACCCTGGCAGCAGATGTTCCGCGACAATGTCGACCAGTTCGGCAACGGCATGGTGATGAGGGGATCGGACGCATACCACCGCGTCGTCAGCGAGGTGCCGCGAGACAATCACTGACGCGCACACGGAAAAGGGCGGGTCCGAAGACCCGCCCCCTATCGATCGACCAGACTTAGGGCCTTACATGCGCTCTGTCTGGAAGCGGCCATACTCGGCATCGTTCAGGAAGCCGTCGCGGTCGGCGTCGTAGGAGCCGTAAAGGGCGCCGTAATACTCGTTGCGCGACAGGCGGCCATCGGCGTCGCCGTCATACTCCGCGACAAAGGCGCGGGAGCGGTCGTTGAACTCGTTCTCCGCCAGGAAGCCATCACGATCCGTGTCGAAGCGGTCGAAATAACCCGTCCCGTCGAGCGCAGCGTTGAACTCGGCCGCCGTCAGGCGCTGGTCATTGTCGGTGTCGAAGCCGAGAAGGCTGGCCGCTCCGCCAACCACGCCCTCGACTACGGCGCCGCCCGCCCGAACCGTGCCGGTTACGATATCGCCCGCGCCGCCGAGGATCTGGTTGCCCGCGTCCGCGAACGTGCCGAACTCGTCCTCGTCGAAGATGCCGTCCTGGTTCGCGTCGTAGGACGCGGTCAGGCCGTCATAGTACTCGTTCTCGTCGAGCATGCCGTCCGTGTTGCGGTCGTACTGTGCGAAGGCGGCCTCGTCGCCATACTCGTCCGCGCCGATCATGCCGTCGCGGTTGGCGTCGAGCCGGACGAAATAGCCGTCGCGCGCCAGGCCGTCGCGATACTCAGTGGTGGTGATGCTGCCGTCGCGGTCGGCGTCGTATGCCGCGAAGTCGAACATCTGGGCCTGCGCGACGCCCACAAGGGCGGTCGAGGCGGCAAGGGCGATCAGGGTACGCTTGATCATGGGAAACTCCTAAAGGTCTTGAATCACCAAAGATTCCAGAACTGGTCGCTCGTCGCGAGACCGAACGTCCGCGCCGAGGACCTAACCAATGTGGAACGGGAGGGTATGGTTCTGGCATGAACCAGAATTAATGTTCGCCGGGCCGGATCCGCTCAGTTCTCGAACCGACGCTCCTTGGCGCCGAGCGCGTCGGCGAGGCGGGTCTTGGCGGAGCCCGGACGGAGGGGCTTCTGCTGACTCTCGTGCGGGGCCCAGCCGGACAGGCTGACGAGATTGAACGTGGCGGCCACGCGCCCGTCCGGATCGGCGCCCCCGGCATAGATCTCGACCGCTCTGGCGAGAACGGAACGGCGCAGCGGCTCGCGCTCGATGAGGGGGTTGGTCGCGCCC
The DNA here is from genome assembly GCA_963799285.1 of uncultured Alphaproteobacteria bacterium. Classification (GTDB taxonomy): domain Bacteria; phylum Pseudomonadota; class Alphaproteobacteria; order Rhizobiales; family CAWCWK01; genus CAWCWK01. The sequence goes on along the minus strand of CAWCWK010000004.1, from coordinate 472,636 downwards.
ATGGCCTGCAGGTCGCGCAGCAAGCCGAAGGGCGTGTCGTAGCGCACCCGCAACGGGTCCAGATCGGCGACGGGGAGCGCGAAGCCCGCCCGCTGAAGGAGCGCGCCGGCATCGCGCACCTCGACGAAAGGCGCAACGCGCATGGCCGCACCGCCGCGCAGTTCCACCTCGGCCGCCGCCAGACTGTCGCGCAATTCGGCCAGCGTGCCCGACCCCGGCAGAAGCGCGAGGAAGAGCCCGTCGGGCTTGAGCGCACGGCGCACCTGGACAAGCGTGCCCGGCAGGTCGTTGACGGTGTGCAGGGTCAGCGCCGAGACGACCAGATCGAAGGCGCCAGGCGCGAAGGGCAGCGCTTCCTCGTCGCCCTCGACCCAGCCCGGACCAGAGGCAGAACTGCCGATCCGGGTGACTTGGTCGACCTGACCGCTGGCGAGAAGGGCCTCGCCCAACGCGTCGTCATGCGCGCCGAGATCGAGCGCGTGCTCGAAGCGGCGGCTGACGAAGCCGAGCCGGTCCGTAATGTCCGCAATCGCATGGTCGAGAAGGAACCGCGCCGCCGGCTGGTCGTTCGCTTGCGCGCGCGCGAGGACGCGGCGACGCTGGCGAGCGACCCGGCGACGATCGAATAGGCGCGGTGGTGCCTGCACGGCGGACTGTCCTCGTGTCCGGAGAGGCCATGCATATAGGCCGCAGAGCCGGCGAAGGCGACGCCTGCATCGCGCGCGGACCCGTGCTAGCCTGACGCACCATGACGCCCGCGGACGACATATCCGGCGAGATCGCCTCGCTTTCGAGACTCCAACGCCTCGGCGGGGCCGTCCGCAACCGGGTACGCGGCGGCGGGCGGTTGGTCCGCGACCTCCTGATGCCGGCGCGCTGCCCGGCCTGCGGCGACGTGCTGACCGAGCCGAGCCTGTGCGGGCCCTGCTGGCAGACGACGCCCTGGATAGCGCCGCCGCTCTGCGACCGTCTCGGCCTGCCCCTTCCCTTCGAGCACGATGCCGGCGGTATCAGCCTTGCCGCCGCCGCTGCGCCGCCGCCCTATGGTCGGGCGCGGGCGGTCGCGCTACACGACGGGCCCGCGCGCCGGATCGTCCATGCGCTCAAATATCAGGATCGGCAGGACCTTGTGCCGATGATGGGCCTCTGGATGGCCCGAGCCGGCGCCGAACTCCTCGGCGAGGCCGATGTCGTCGTGCCCGTACCCCTTCACTGGCTGCGTTTGGCGCGGCGGGGCTTCAATCAGTCGGACGTCCTGGCGGGGTCGGTCTCGCGAGCGTCCGGACGGCCTCTCTCGCAGGCCTTGCTGCGCACGCGCCGCACCCGCCAGCAGGTCAGGCTTAGCGGCGCCGCCCGAAGGCGCAATGTCGAGGGTGCCTTCGCGATACGGGACGCCGCCCGCGCGGACGTCGCCGGCCGGCGCGTGGTACTGATCGACGACGTGATCACGACGGGCGCGACGATCCAGGCATGCACGCGGGCGCTGCTACGCGCGGGCGCAGCCCATGTGGACGTACTCGCCTTCTCGCGCGTTCCGGCCGAGACAGGGACCGACGAGACCGGCGCATGACGGGCGTTGTCTCCCTCGCTGGAAGACGCCATATCGGCGGATCGAACGCCATGAGTGCGACGCGGACCGCAGGCCGGTTCGTACACCCTGATCGGAGCCGCCGGATGTCCGTCACCATCTACACCCGCCCCCTTTGCGGATATTGCGCAGCCGCGCTCGACCTCCTCAAGACGAAGGGCGTCTCCTTTCACGAGATCGACCGGGCCAACCGACCCGAGATCAAGAGCGAGATGGTGCAGAAGGCGGGCGGGCGCTCGACCTTCCCGCAGATCTTCGTCGGCGGGCGCCATATTGGTGGCTATGACGATCTTGCGGGGCTAGAGCGGCGCGGCGAGCTCGACGCCCTCCTCGGCCAAGCCTGATGACGATGCCGGCCGAGCCTTGGCGGGTCGCCTGCGTACAGGCCTGCGCCGGCGTCGATCCGGCGGCGAATCTGGCGATCCTGGACGCGCGCATCCGGGAGGCCGCCTCGGCCGGCGCCGTCTACGTGCAGACGCCGGAGATGAGCAATGTCTACGAGGCCGGCGCCCGCGCGCAGGCGGAGAAGGCCAGTCGCTTCGAGGACGACCCGATGGTCGCCGCCCTGCGGGACCTCGCACGTGAACTCTCCGTCACGGTCCATATCGGCTCTATCGCCGTGCGATTGCCGGACGAGGAGAGGCTCGCCAACCGTTCGGCTCTCATTGCGCCCTCGGGCGCCGTCACGGCGACCTACGACAAGATCCACCTCTTCGACGCCGACCCGCGCCCCGGCGAAAGCTATCGCGAATCGCGGACCTATGCCGGCGGGCGCGAGATCGTCACGGCCCCGGCCGGGCCGGCGACGCTTGGGCTCTCGATCTGCTACGACCTGCGCTTTCCCGCCCTCTATCGCGCCTTGGCGCTGGCTGGTGCCGACGTCATCGCGATCCCTGCCGCCTTCTCCGCGACGACGGGTGCGAAGCACTGGCACACGCTGGTGCGTGCCCGCGCTATCGAGACCGGCTGCTTCGTCATCGCGGCCGCGCAGGCGGGGCGGCACGAGAACGGGCGGGAGACGTATGGCCACAGCCTCATCGTCTCGCCCGACGGCATCGTCCTGGCGGAGCGGGCGGAGGGCGAGGGTATCCTCGTCGCCGATCTCGACCTTGCCGAGGTCGCCGACGCTAGGGCGCGGCTGCCGGTGCTGGCGAATGGGGCGATGGAGACCGTTGTCGCACAGGTCGACGCGCCCGGAGACGACGCGGGAGGCGACACCGCGTGATCCGCTACGACCTCGTCTGTACGAATCGGCATCGCTTCGACGCGTGGTTCCGCAACAGCGGCGAATTCGAGCGACAGGCCGCAACCGGCCTTCTCGATTGTCCGATCTGCGCGGATACCAAGATCTCGAAGGCGCTGATGACGCCCGGCGTCCAGACCGCGCGGGGCAAGGCGCGCAGCGAGCCCTCTCCGGGGCCGTCCCACGCGACGGAAGCGTCCGGCCGGCCCGTTCCTATCGCACCCAAGCCTGCGCCGGACATGGCGCCGGAAGCGGTGCGAGCCGCGATGCGGGTCGCGGCGTTGCGGCAGATGATGGTGGCGATGCACCGGCATGTCACCGAGACGGCGGAGAATGTCGGTAAGGGTTTCGCGCGCGAGGCGCGGCTCATCCATGACGGCGAGGCCGAGGAGCGTGGCATCTATGGCGAGGCCACGCGCGAGGAGGTCGAGGACCTTCTCGAGGACGGCATCACGGTGATGCCGTTGCCGGCGCCGCCCGAGAGCGACGCCTGACGACGCGTGTTACTTGAGGACGAAGGTCACCTTCATATTGACCCGAAATTCGACGATCTCGCCGTCCTTGCACACTACGGTCTGTTGCTGGACCCAGGCACCCTCGACGTTCTGAAGCGACTTGTTGGCCCGCTTGATGCCCTTGCGGACGGCATCGTCGAAGCTCTCCTTGGAGGACGACGTGATCTCGGTGACTTTTGCGACGGACATGGGCTTGAACCTTTGCGAGTGGGGGATGATGGGAGACTAAGTCCCCTCGCCCGCCACGCGTTCCGTATCGGCCGGCGCCCCGTCAAAAGAGTGCGCGCGCCAGGATGAGCGCCGCCACGCCCCCGGCGACGGTGATGGTGAGGCCGAAGCGCAGACCGAGAAGGATGGACAGGCCGATGGCCCCGGCCTCCATCCAGCGGCCCGAGAAGATGGCCGGCGCGAAGAGCGTCGTCATCACGGCGGCCGGCACGGCATTGAGCGCGGCCTCCACGCGCGGCGGAAGGCGCTCCCACCGGGAGAGGAGGAGATAGCCGCCGGCTCGCGTCGCGAAGGTAAGCGCGGCGCAAACGAGGGAGAGCGCGAGGAAGCCGTCGGTGAGAAGAAGCGTATCGGTCACCGCGTCTCCCCCCCAGCGAGCACCGGTTCGGGTTCCGCGACGACCGGATCGGCGGGCGGCGCGAGGAGCGCGGCCACGAGGATGCCGGCCAGCCCGCCGAGGCTGACATGCCAAGGCGCGCCGAGCCAATCGATACCGAGGGCGGGCGCATGGAAGACGGCCGCCGACACCACGGCACTTACGAGCACGACGGGCGCCCAATGGGCGCGCTTGCGAAAGCCCATCACGAGGCCGAGGAAGTAGATCGGGAAGATCATGTCGAGGGCCAGAGCGTCCGGATCGCGAATGAGCTGGCCAAAGCTTGCGCCGATCCAGGAGGTGGCGATCCAGATGGAATAGAGGGCGAGACCGAAGGCGAAGTACCACGCCTTCGAGAACGGGTGACCCCGCTCGTGCCGCCGCTCCGCCATCGCGAACTGCGGATCGACGAGAAGGGCGAAGACGCCGACCTTTGTCGGCCAACGCTCCCCACGGATGATCGGCGTCAGCGCCGCCGAATAGAGGATGTGCCGAAAATTGACTGCAAAGACCGACAGCACGATCGCCCAGAAGGGGATCGCCTGACCGAAGAGATCGATCGCGACGAGCTGGCTCGCGCCGGCATACATCGTCGCGCTCATCAGGACGGCATCGAGCACCGTCAGTCCCTGCGCGGCGCTGAGCGCCCCGAAGAGAAGACCGACGGGCAGGATCGCGATGAGGACGGGCGCGGCGTCGATGAGCCCCTGCCGGGCGCGCCGCAGTCCGGTCTCGCCTTGCAGGCGGGCGGGGTGGCGATCGGCGGCGGGAAGGATGTCGGGCATCGCCACCGCCTACCAAGCAAAAGGGCCGCGCGGCAACCGCACGGCCCCTCCCCATTCACGCATATTGGTGATGGCGTGCCATCACGCACGGCCGGGGCTTGGAGGCACGGGGCCGGCCCCGTGCCCTCAACGCATCAGCCGAAGTCGACGAGGCTGCGCTTGTTGGCGTAGGCCTGGTCGGAAAGGCGCGTCCACTCGATGATATCCTTGCGGAACGCCATGAAGCTGTCATAGGTCTTGCGGGTCAGCGCATCGGCGTCGGCCGCGGTGGCCAGGACGTCGCGCGAGGCTTCGCCGATGGAGACGTAGACGTCGTCGGGGATCTCGAAGAGATTGACGCCGTGGTCGTTGACCAGCTGGTTGAGCGCGGTACCGTTATTGGCGTTGAACTCGGAGAGCGACGTGCTCGTCTCGGCCGCCATGACGGCTTTGAACATGGCCTGGTCGCTGGCCGACATGCCGTCCCACAGATCCTTGCGGATGCCCGAGGACAGCGTCGTGCCCGGCTCGTGGAAGCCCGGATAGCCGTAGTTCTTGACCACCTTGTAGAGGCCGAAGGCAAGGTCGTTCCACGGGCCAACCCACTCGGTCGCGTCGATCGTGCCGGCCTGGAGGGCAGGCTGGATCTCGGCGCCGGCGAGGCCGACCGGGGTGCCGCCGAGCGCGTTCAGCACGTCGCCGCCCAGGCCCGGGATGCGCATCTTAAGGCCCTTGAAGTCGTCGATCGTGGTGATCGGGTTCTTGAACCAGCCGCCCATCTGAACGCCCGTATTGGCGGCCGAGAAGGGCTTGACGTTGAACTGCGCGGCGACTTCGTCCCAGATCTCCTGACCGCCGCCATAGTCGAGCCAGGCGTTCTGCTCATTGGCGGTGAAACCGAAGGGCACGGCCGCGAAGAAGCCCAGAGCCGGCGTCTTGCCGACGAAGTAGTATTCGGCCGAATGGTACATGTCGGCCGTGCCTTCCTGCACGGCGTCCTGGGTCTTGAGCGGGGGGACGAGCTCGCCGCCACCGAAGACGCGGACGGTGTAGCGCCCGTCCGACAGCGCCTCGATACGCTCGGCGACGCGGTTGGCCGAGGTGCCAAGGCCGGGGAAGTTCTTCGGCCAAGAGGTGACCATCTTGAGCTCCTGCGTTCCCTGCGCGATGGCGGGGGCGGCGAGCGTGGAGGCGGCAACCGCCGTCGTGCCGACGGCGCCGGCACGCAGGAATGATCTACGATCCATGTTTCTCTCCCTAGAAATTCTTGCGCCGATCCGATTAGCATCCGCGTATTGCGGCGTTCAGCGTTGGCGGCACGGCTGCGTTCCTAGAGGTCGACTAAAGTATCGTCAACGGGAAACGCAACTTTGGTGAATTAATCGGCAGACCGCGGGGATACGAAGTCTCCGCGCGCCCGGCCGAGGACGCCGCCGAGAAGTGCCGCAGGCCATCCACTGCTTGTTGAACCGATTTATTCCAGTCTTGACGGAGACACCATGCCCCTCCTCGTCGCAGTCGTAGCCGACGTTCGGACCGCGGACGGATATACATGGCACGCCGCCGCGCAGACCTACCTCGATGCGCTGGCCCTGGTGGCCGGGCTCCAGCCCGTCATCGTGCCGTCGCTAGCGAGCTTCGAGGCCGGCGGATTGCTGGCGCGCGTGGACGGACTGCTCTCGACCGGGTCGCGCTCCAACGTCCACCCCGCCCGATACGGCGCGGCGGAGACAGAGGCGCACGGGCCGTTCGACGAGGCACGAGATGCGGTAAGCCTCGCCCTCCTTCGCGGCGCCGTCGAACGGGGCCTGCCGACATTGGCGCTTTGCCGGGGGTTTCAGGAGATGGTCGTCGCCTGGGGCGGCACGCTGACGCCGGCCCTGCACGAAGAGCCGGGTCGATTCGACCACCGCGCGCCCGTCAGCACCGATCAGGCCGTCCGCTTCGCCCTCGCGCACGAGATCACCGTCGCGCCCGGCGGCCGGCTCGAAGCGATTGCCGGGCCGGGACCGCATATGGTGAACTCGCTGCACCGCCAGGGCGCGGTGACGCTGGGGACCGGACTGCGCGTCGAGGCGACGGCGGCGGACGGGACCGTCGAGGCGGTCTCTGTCGCCGACGCAGATGCCTTCGCGATGGGCTTTCAATGGCACCCCGAATATTGGGCGGCGACCGATCCGCTCAGCCGCACCCTGTTCGAGGCGTTTGGAGACGCGGTCAGGCTGCGGGCCGGCTGAGGGTACGCCGCACCGCGTCCTGCCAGCGGGCATAGGCGGCGTCGCTATCCGCCTTCGCCATCGCGGGCTCGAAGCGGGCTTCGACGCTCCATGCGCCGGCGAATACGTCGAGATCGGGGTAGAGACCGGCCTGGCGCCCGGCGAGATAGGCAGCGCCGAGCGCCGTCGTCTCCAAGACCGGCGGGCGCTCCACGGGAGCGCTGAGGATGTCCGCGAGGAACTGCATCGTCCAGTCCGACGCCGCCATGCCGCCATCGACGCGCAATGTCACGGCTGCGAGGTCGGCGGCGCCTTCGGCGTCGGCGCGCATCGCCTCCCAGAGGTCGCGCGTCTGATATCCGACGCTTTGCAGCGTCGCCTTGGCGATCTCCGCCCGGCCGGTGCCGCGCGTGAGCCCGAACATCGCGCCCCGGGCATGCGCATCCCAATAGGGCGCGCCGAGGCCGGTGAAGGCGGGGACGAGAATGACGTCCTGATTGGGATCGGCCTCGGCGGCGAGCGCTCCGGTCTCCGAAGCTCGCTCGACGATGCGCAATTCGTCGCGCAGCCATTGGACGGCGGCGCCCGCGACGAAGATCGCGCCTTCGAGCGCGTAGGTGCGCACGCCATCGAGCTGATAGGCGACCGTCGTCAGGAGCCGGTTCTTGGAGCGCACTGGCGTCGTGCCGGTGTTCATGAGCGCGAAGCAGCCGGTGCCGTAGGTCGACTTGACCATGCCCGGCCGGAAGCAGGCCTGACCGATGGTCGCCGCCTGCTGATCGCCCGCGATGCCGAGAACGGGCACTGGCGCGCCGAGGATGTCGGTCGTGCCGAACGCGGCGGCGCTGTCCTTGATCTCCGGCAAAAGCGCGCGGGGGATGCGCAGCAAGTCGAGCATGGTCTGCGACCAGTCGCCCGCCTCGACATCGTAGAGGAGCGTTCGGCAGGCGTTCGTCGCGTCCGTCGCGTGGACCTGGCCGCCCGTCAGGCGCCAGAGGAGAAAACTGTCGACGGTGCCGAAAGCGAGTCGTCCGGCCTCTGCCTTCTCGCGCGCACCCTCGACCGTGTCGAGGAGCCAGGCGAGCTTGGTGCCGCTGAAATAGGGGTCGAGAAGGAGCCCGGTCGCCTGTTGCACGGCGTCGGCATGCCCCTCCCTGCGCAGCGTGTCGCATATGTCGGCCGTGCGGCGGTCCTGCCAGACGATCGCGTTGTGAAGTGCCTTGCCGGTCTCGCGGTCCCAAAGGACGGTCGTCTCGCGCTGATTGGTGATCCCTATGCCGGCGATATCGGCGGCGCCGAGCCCCGCCTTCCCAACGGCGGCCTTCAGCGTGCGCTCCGACGTCGCCCAGAGGTCCTCCGCCTCGTGTTCGACCCAGCCGGAGCGCGGATAGTGCTGCGCGAACTCCTCCTGCGCCGAGGCAATGCTGCGCATCGCGCCATCGAAGACGATAGCGCGGGTCGAGGTCGTGCCCTGGTCGAGTGCGATAATGTGTCCGGCCATGCCCATCCTGCCTGTCTCAAGCTGCTTCGGCGCGCACACTATTCTCTCGCGCGGCGAGCGCAAACGGGCGCGCCGCCGTCAACTCTCGTCGATGACCCGCGTTATGAGACCGTGCTCGACATCGAACGTGGAGCGACCGGAGAAGGCGAGCATCTGGCCGGCGGTCCAGCCGTTCGGCATATCCTTGGCTACCACGCCGGTGAAATCGATCTCGAGCCGCGTCGTGCCAGCGGCCGTCGCGGCCTTGCGGACCGTTTGGCTGCGCGAGGAGAAGGCGGACGCTCCCATCTGCGCCAGCCGCTGGAAGGCGGCCTTGCCGGTGGTCTCGGCCGAGAGCCGCCCGCCGACCCGGTTCTCGAAGCGTGTCCCATCGGCGAGGCAGGCCAACATCGCCGGCACGTCCATCGCGTTAAAGGCGTCGAGATAGGACCGGACCGGGGAAGGAAGATCGTGTCCGTCCACGCCGGATCAGGCCGCCGCCCGCGCGCTCACCGCGTCGAGGAGGCCGCCATAGGCCGTCTCGAACTTCTGCAATCCATCGGTCAGCAACGCATCGGTGATGGCGTCGAGATCGATGCCCGCGGCCCTCAAGCCCTCGATCACGGCCTCGGCCTCCCCGAGACCTCGATCGAGCGTGCGCGCGACGGTGCCATGGTCGCGAAAGGCATCGAGCGTGGAGGGCGGGACGGTGTTGACCGTGTCGGGGCCGATGAGCGCGTCCAGATAAAGCGTGTCGGGCAGGCTCGGGTCCTTGGTCGAGGTCGAGGCCCAGAGAAGGCGCTGGACCCGCGCGCCCTTCGCCGCGAGCGCCTGCCAACGAGATGCCGCGACGAGGGCCTGCCAATCCCGATAGCAGAGCTTGGCATTGGCGATGGCGGCCTTGGCGGCGAGATCCGGGTGGTTGCCGCCGAGCGCCTTGTCGACGGCGGCGTCGATGCGGCTGATGAAGAAGCTGGCGACGGAGGCGACGCGCGAGAGATCGCCCCCCGTCTCGGCCAACCGCTCCAGCCCGGCCATGTACGCCCCCGCAACGCGGGCCCACATGGCCCGCGCGAAGAGGAGCGTGACGTTGACGTTGATGCCTTCGCCGATCAGCGCCGTGATCGCCTCCATGCCGACCTCGGTGGCGGGGACCTTGATCATCAGGTTCGGCCGGTCGACCGCCTGCCAGAGCGTGCGCCCTTGCGCGATCGTGCCCGCCGCGTCGTGCGCGAGCCTCGGCGAGACCTCGAGGCTGACATAGCCGTCGACGGCATCGCTCGCATCGTAGACCGGGCGCAGGATGTCGCAGGCCGCGCGTATGTCCTCGATCATGATGCCCTCCGCGATGGTGTCGGCATCGGAGCCCGCGCCCGCCGCGATGACGGCGTCATAGGGGCCGCCGGCCTTGATCGAGCCTTCGAAGATGGCGGGGTTCGACGTCACGCCGCGCAGGCCCGCCTCGACGAGCCGTTTGAGCGAGCCGTCCGTATTGGTGTCGCGCGCGATATGGTCGAGCCAAAGCGCCTGGCCCTGCTCGGGGTGGATGCGTGCGAGAGGATCGGCAGCGTGGGCGGACATCGGCGGAGCTCCTGGAAAGGGTTCGCCTCGTCTATAGCGGTCCTAGCGAAATGACGCGAGACGGCGGTCGCAGCGCATCAGGCCGCTGCAACGTCGCTCGTCTTCTCGCGCCACTTGCAGAGATCGGCGATAGCGCAGGCGCCGCAGTCGGGCGAGCGGGCCTTGCAGGTGTAGCGGCCGTGCAGGATCAGCCAGTGGTGGGCGTGGTCCTTGTAGGCATCGGGCACCCGCTTCTGCAGGTTGGCCTCGACTTGATCGGGATCCTTACCGGGCGCCATGCCGGTGCGGTTGGCGACGCGCAAGACGTGCGTGTCCACGGCAATCTCGGGATGCCCGAAGGCGATGTTGAGGACGACGTTGGCCGTCTTGCGCCCTACGCCCGCGAGCGCCTGGAGCGCGGCCCGATCGGCAGGCACGGCGCCAGCATGCCTGGCTACGAGCGCCTCCGACAGGAGGATCACGTTCTTCGCCTTGTTGCGGAAGAGACCGATCGTGCGGATGTGCTCGCGCACCGCGTCCTCGCCGAGAGCGACCATCTTCGCAGCTGTGTCGGCGGCGGCAAAGAGACCGCGTGTCGCCTTGTTGACGCCCGCGTCCGTCGCTTGCGCAGAGAGGACGACGGCGACGAGGAGCGTGAAGGCGTTCGAATATTCGAGGTCGGAACGCGGCGCGGGCTCCGCCGCCCGCCAGCGCGCGAAGGCGGTCTCGATCTCGTCCGGCGTCCAGCGACTGCGGGGAAGCGGGGCCTTGCGTGACTTCGGCCGTCCCTCCGCCGCCGGGGTCCTGACGGGTTCCTTGACGGGTTCCTTGGCGAGTTGCTTGGCGGGTTGCTTGGAGATCTCTTTGGCGGGCGCTTCGGCCCTGCGCGCATCCACCCCATTGCCGCCTTCGTCGTGTCGCGTCATCAGGTCGTTATCCCATCAAAGGCCGAGGTCCGGGCTTATGACCGCCGCCGCATCAGACGCCAACCCGATAACGGGGCCCGCCCGACCGCCGATCCTCGACGCGGTCATCACGCCGCATCGCTCGCTCGGGCCGCGCGGCTTCGCCATCTTCATGCTTGTCCTTGGCGGGCTCAGCTTCGCGTCGGGCGTGCTCTTCCTCACGCTGGGGGCCTGGCCCGTGCTCGGCTTCTTCGGGCTGGACGTGCTCTTGGTCTACCTCGCCTTTCGCTGGAGCTATGCGGCCGGTGAAGCGCGCGAGATCGTGCGGATCACGCATGGCAAGGTCTATATCGCGCAGCACGATTGGAAGGGCCGCATCGAGGCCGAGGCCGAACTCAATCCCTATTGGACCCGCCTCGTCGTCTCGCGCGACGAGGACCGGCGCGTGACGCGCATGGGCCTGCGCCTCCACGACCGCCTCTACCCTATCGCCGCCGCCCTCAGTCCCAACGAGCGCACGGCCTTCGCCAAGGTCATGTCGGACGCGTTGGAGAAGGCGAAGGGTTAGACCCCCGCAGGTGCGGAAATCGGGTGGCGCGGCCCGTCGCGCGGCGCCTATCGTGTCGTCATGACCTATGCAACCCTTCGCTCTGCGGCCCTCACACCCTCCGACCCGGCTCCGCTCGCGCCGGCAGGCCCACCCGACGACTATGCCTGCGTGCGCCGCGCGATCCGCTACCTCACCGAGGAAGCGGGCGCGCAGCCCTCGCTCGCCGATGTGGCCGACGTGATGGGACTGACGGAGACGCAGGCCCACAGCCTTTTCACCCGCTGGGCCGGGCTGACGCCCAAGGGCTTCCTTTCCGCCGTTACGCTCGACAAGGCGAAGACGCTGCTGGAGAATGCTGAGACCGTGCTCGACACCGCCATCGAGACGGGTCTTTCCGGCCCCGGCCGGCTGCACGACCTCTTCGTCACCCACACCGCCATGACGCCCGGCGCGTACAAGGCCCGGGGCGCGGGGCTCGACATGGTCTGGGGCGTCCACGCCACGCCCTTCGGGCTCGGCATCTTCGTGACGACGGAGCACGGCCTCGCCGGCATCGGCTTCGCCGACGAGGCGGGCGGCATCGCGGCCGCCGCCGACGACCTGAAGCGCCGCTGGCCGGCCGCGCGCTACAGCCGCGACGATGCGGCCATCGCCGGCCTCGCGCGCCGGGTCTTCGAGCCCGCGTCCTGGTCGGCGGACCGGCCGCTGCGGGTCGTCTTCATCGGGTCCGACTTCGAAATCCGCGTCTGGGAGACTCTGCTCGGCATCGCCCCTGGCCGCGCCAGCACCTATTCGCACGTCGCCGCCGCCATCGGCCGCCCGAAGGCCTCTCGCGCGGTCGGCGGAGCCGTGGGGCGCAATCCGCTCTCCTTCGTCGTGCCCTGCCACCGCGTGATCGGGCGCTCCGGCGCGCTGACGGGCTATCACTGGGGTCTCACGCGCAAGCGGGCCATGCTCGGTTGGGAGACGGGGCTTACCGGCTAGCGCCCCTACACAAGCGATGCGCGTCGGCGCATAAGGGCGACCGTCTCACCAGGTCGCCCTTCGGATACATGCCTCCCATGAATCTCGACGCCATCACCGCCGCCTCCTTCGATCTCGGCGCGCTGAGCGCTCTAGCGCTCGCTTGGGCCGAGGCCTTCGTGCCGCGCTTCGTCTCCGCGCTCCTCCTGCTCACGGTCGGGCTCTTCGTCGCCTCCAAGGTGGGCGGCACCGTCTTCCGGTTGGCGACCCGCTCCAAGCGTATCGGCACGACGCTGCCGCCCATCCTCGCGGCCCTCGCCCGCTATGGCATCACGATCCTCGTCGTGGTCGCCGTCCTCGGTCAGCTGGGCGTGCAGACGGCCTCGATCCTCGCGGCCCTCGGCGCCGCCGGTCTCGCCATCGGCCTCGCGCTCCAGGGCACGCTTCAGAACATCGCTGCCGGGATGATGATCCTCTGGCTGCGGCCCTTCCGGGTCGGCGACGTCATCGAGACGTCGACGGTGCTCGGCACGGTCGAGGAGCTCAACCTCTTCCACAGCCAGATCCGCACCTGGGAAGGCATCTTCAAGTTCGTGCCCAACTCCGAGCTTTGGAATACGGTGCTGACCAACTATTCGCGCAACCCGACGCGCCTTGTGCGCATCACCTTCGGAATCGCTTACGAGAACGACGTGCGGGAGGCGATCGCGATCCTGAAGGCGCTCGCCGAGGCGCATGAAGGCGTCCTCGCCGACCCGCCGGTGCAGGTGGTGCCGCTCGCCCTGGCCGATTCGTCGGTCAACCTCGAGATGCGGGCCTGGGCGGCCAACCCGGTCTTCTGGGACACGCGCTGGGAGCTGACGGTGTCGGGCAAGGCGGCGCTCGAGGCGGCCGGCATCACGATCCCCTACCCGCAGGTCGTCGTCCACCGTGCCGGGGCCCCTGCCCCGGAGGCGTGACGAGGGCTCCCTCGCCCCAACGCAAAAAGGCCGCGCGTCCCATCTGGACGCACGGCCTTTTCAATTCGATCGGGAACCTGCGGGGTCGACCGTCGACCTTCAGCCGAGCGCGGCGACCGTCTTGTGGAGACGCGAGACCTTGCGGGAGGCGGTGTTCTTGTGGATCACGCCCTTCTGCGCGGCGCGCATGATCTCGGGCTGCGCCGCCTTGAACGCCTCAGCCGCCTCGTTCTTGTCGCCAGAGGCGACCGCCTCCTCGACCTTGCGGATGAAAGTCCGCATGCGGCTGACGCGGTTCTTGTTGACGAGCGTCCGCTTTGCGATCTTGCGGACGGCCTTCTTGGCATTGGGCGTATTGGGCATGTGTGTTCCTGATGCGCCGCTCTGAAGGACGCTTGTCGGTTCGGCGAATTGGATGACACCGACGGGCACCGGACAACAACCGGGCCTTGCGGCGTGAGCGCGCGCAATAGCAAACCGGTTGGGGATCGTCAACGGTCCACGCGGGCCTCGGGACTGTCGAACGGCGCCCGGTCGGCGTGTCGGTACTAGCGTCCCTTGAACTGCGGCCGGCGCTTCTCGACGAAGGCGCTCATGCCCTCCTTCTGGTCCTCGGTCGCAAAGAGCGCGTGGAAGAGGCGGCGCTCGAAGAGCGCGCCCTGCGTCAGCGTCGTCTCGAAGGCGGCGTCGACCGCTTCCTTGGCCATCATGACCGAGGGGTTGGAGAAGCCGGCGATCTTGTTAGCGGCGTTGAGGGCTTCGTCCAGGAGCTTGTCGTAGGGCATCACGCGGGCGACGAGACCGACGCGCAGCGCTTCCTCGGCGTCCATCGTTCGGCCTGTCAGGATGAGATCCATCGCGACCGACTTACCGACCGAGCGCACCAGGCGCTGCGTGCCGCCGGCCCCCGGAATGATGCCGAGCGTGATTTCGGGCTGGCCGAACTTGGCCGTCTCGGAGGCGAAGATCATGTCGCACATCATGGCCAGCTCGCAGCCGCCGCCGAGCGCGTAGCCGGAGACGGCGGCGATGATGGGCTTCCGGGCCTTCGCGACGCCGTTCCAGTTGGCCAGCCAATCGGAGCCGTAGGCCTCGGCGAAGCTCTTCGATTGCATCTCCTTGATATCGGCGCCGGCGGCGAACGCCTTTTCCGATCCGGTGATGACGACCGCCCCCACCTTCTCGTCGGCCTCGAAGGCGGCCAGGGCCCGGTTGACCTCGCCCATGAGCTCCGAATTGAGCGCGTTGAGCGCCTTCGGCCGATTGAGGGTGATGAGGCCGGCGCGGCTGCGCGTATCGGCGGTGATGGTGTTGTAGGCCATGGGAATACCTCGTTTCGCCAACCGGATTTGGTGCGGCGGCGCAGCCGGCGCGGACCCCAACGGCTAGCCGAGGCCCGCGCGGGTGGCAAGCGCCGGCGCGCATCGTGTCGCCCGTCCTATCGCTGGCAGAGCGGACAGTGGAACGTCGAACGTCCGGACTGGACGGTGCGGGCGATCACACCCCGGCAGCCCGCGTTGGCGCAGGGCTCGCCCTCGCGGTCATAGGCGCGGAAGCGCTGCTGCATCGCGCCCGTGGAGCCGTCGGCGCTCCGAAAATCGCGGAGGGTCGAGCCGCCGGCCGCGATGGCCTCGTCGAGCACGTCGCGGATCTCGCCCGTCAGCCGCTCGGCTCGCCGGCCGGCCGACCCATCCTTCCGGGCCAGCGTTCGGGCCTCGCGGAAGGGCGAGAGCCGCGCCCTGTTGAGGGCTTCGCAGACATAGATGTTGCCGAGCCCGGCGACGCGGCGCTGGTCGAGAAGCGCGGCCTTGAGTGGCGTGCGGCTGCCGGCCATCACAGCGGCGAGGGCCGACGCGTTCAACGCGTTGCCCGTCGGCTCGATGCCGAGCGCGGCGAGCCAGGGATGGGGGCCGAGAGCGTCGGCCGCGACGAGGTCCATCGCACCGAAGCGGCGCGGGTCGTTATAGGTGAGGCGCGCGCCGTCATCGAGATCGACGACGACGTGGTCGTGCGCCCTCAGCCGCGCCGTGTCGTGATAGAAGGCGCCGGGATCGTGCAGGCCGTCGGGTGCGTCGATCTGGAAGCGGCCGGTCATCCCCAGATGGGCGATCCACGTCGCCCCGTCGTCGAGCCCGAGCAGCAGGAACTTCGCGCGCCGGCCCACGCGCTCGATCCGGCGGCCGTTCAGCCTTTGCGCGAAACCATCGGGAAAGGGCCAGCGCAGATCAGGCCGGCGGACATCGGCGCGCACGATCGTGCGGCCCTCGAGCGCTGGGGCGAGGCCACGGCGTACGGTTTCGACCTCGGGAAGCTCGGGCATCGCGGAGATGTAGACGCCGAAGGCCGTGGGCGCCAGTATGCCTCGGCAAGACCTTGACCCGCCCCCCTTCACCCGAGACGGGACGCCCCGTGGTACGCACCGCGCGACGTGCTAGAGAGGGGCGAGAGACCAGCCCAGCGATATGCGATGACCGAGCCAACCACCCGCTCCTTCGGCTTTACCGAAGTGCCCGCCAGCGAAAAGCAGGGCCGGGTCGACGAAGTGTTCTCGCGCGTCGCCAAGCGCTACGACGTGATGAACGACGTCATGAGCTTTGGCGTCCACCGGGTCTGGAAGGACATTTTCGTCGCCAAGCTGCCGCGCCTGGAGGGTCCGCGCGCGTTCACGCTGCTCGACGTCGCGGGCGGCACGGGCGACATCGCGTTCCGCGTCCTGACGGGCGCCGGCCCCAACGTGCGCGCGATCGTCTGCGACATTTCGGGGCCGATGCTACGCGAAGGCGCGCGCCGCGCGCAGACCCGCAAGCTCGGCGGGCGGATCGACTTCGTGCAGGGCAATGCCGAGGCCCTGCCCGTGCCGGCGTGCTCCATCGACGCCTATACGATCGCCTACGGCATACGGAACGTGCCCGACATCCCCCTCGCATTGCGCGAGGCCCACGCCGCCCTCAAGCCCGGAGGCCGGTTCCTCTGCCTCGAATTTTCGCAGGTCGACGTGCCCGGGCTCGACGCACTCTACGACGCCTTCTCCTTCAACGTCATTCCGCGCATGGGTCAGCTCGTCGCGCGGGACGCCGAATCCTATCGCTATCTCGTCGAATCGATCCGCCGTTTCCCCGATCAGGAGACGTTCGCCGACATGATCCGCGACGCCGGCTTCGCGCGCGTCTCCTATACCAACCTCTCGGGCGGCATCACGGCCATCCATTCCGGCTGGAAGCTGTGAGGCCAGCCCCGTGGTGATTGCTACCGTCGGCGCGCTCGTCCGGCTGGCGCGGGCCGGGCATCGGATGGCGCGCGAGGGCGTCTTCTCCGGTCTCAAGACGAGCGAGATGCCGCCCGGCGCCGCATTCGGGGTACGCATCGCGCGCCTCTTCGAGCGCCGCCGGGACACCGACATTCCTCGCGCGCAGCGCATGTCGCGCGCGCTCGAGAAGTTGGGGCCGGCCTATATCAAGCTCGGCCAGTTCCTCGCCACCCGGCCCGATCTGGTCGGCACCGACGTCTCGCGCGACCTCGAGAGCCTTCGGGACCGGCTGCCGCCCTTCCCGCAGGACGAGGCGATCGCGGTGCTGGAGACCGAGCTCGGCCGCCCCTTGGACGAGCTCTTCGAGCGGTTCGATCCGCCCATCGCCGCCGCCTCGGTCGCGCAGGTCCACCGGGCGCGCCTGCCGGGCGCCAGCGAGGATGTGGCGGTCAAGATCCTCCGCCCCGGCATCGAGGCCAAGCTCGACCGCGACGTTCGCGCGTTTGCCCGCGCGGCCTGGCTGGTCGAGGCGATCATACCCTCCTCGCGCCGGCTGAAGCCGCAGGCGACGGTGGCGACGCTCGGCACCTCCCTCGCCCAGGAGTGCGATCTCCGGATGGAGGCGAGCGCGACCTCGGAGATCGCGGAGAACATGGCGCGCGACGAGGCCAAGGAGGCGGGCTTTCGCGTGCCGGAGGTCGACTGGACGCGCACCGCCCGGCGCTGCATGGCGACGACCTGGATCGACGGCATACCGCTCGGACAGGTCGAGACCATACGCGCGGCCGGGCACGACATGGAGGCGCTCGGCCAGACCGTCATCCGCTCCTTCCTTCGGATGGCGATGCGCGACGGCGTCTTTCACGCGGACATGCACCAGGGCAATCTCTTCGTCGATGCGGCGGGCCGGCTCGTCGCGGTCGATTTCGGCATTGTCGGGCGGCTCGGCGAGCCGGAGCAGCGCTATCTGGCCGAGATCCTGTCGGGCTTCATCCGGCGCGACTACATGCATGTCGCCCGCGTGCACTTCGAGGCGGGCTACGTGCCGGCCGATCAGGACGTCGCGACCTTCGCGCAGGCCTTGCGCGCCATCGGCGAGCCCCTGCAGGACCGGCGCGCCGACGAAATCGCGATGGGCAAAGTCCTCACGCAGCTTTTCGAGACGACGGCCACCTTCGGCATGGAGACGCAGACGCAGCTCATCCTCCTCCAGAAGACCATGGTGGTGACGGAGGGCGTCGCGCGCTCGCTCGACCCCAAGCTCGACATGTGGCGCACCGCCGAACCCGTCGTCGCCGAATGGGTCGCGGGCCGGGTCGGTCCGGTGGCCGCCATCCGAGAGGCCGCCACGACGCTGCAGGACGCGCTCAAGGTCGCGGCGCAGATGCCCGAGCTCGTCTCCCGCATCGAGGGCGCCGCCGCGCGCCTCGCCGCCAGCCACGGCACGGGCGGCATAAGGCTCGACGCCGATACGATCGACAAGCTGGCCCGGGGCCTCGCCCGCGAGGTCATCTTCATGCGCATCGCCATCATCGTCGGCGGCATCGGGCTGCTGGCGCTTGCGGCCTACGAGGTCTTTGGATGATCGGGCGCGGCATGGTCGGAGACTCCCGCTGATGGGCGCGCTTGGCGGCCGGACGGTGCTTCTCGTCATCGGCGGGGGGATCGCGGCCTATAAGGGACTGGAAACGATCCGCGCGCTGATGAAGCGCGGCGCGCGCGTCGTGCCGGTGCTGACTTCTGGCGCCGAGGCGTTCGTTACGCCCCTGAGCGCCGCAGCGCTGGCCGGGGAGACCGCGCATACCGAACTTCTCGACCTCACCGCCGAGGCGCGGATGGGCCATATCGAGCTCTCCCGCGCGGCCGATCTCATCGTCGCCGCCCCCGCGACCGCCAACCTCATGGCCCGGATGGCCCAAGGCCTCGCGGACGATCTGGCGACCACCCTTCTCCTCGCCACCGACACGCGCATCCTCCTCGCACCGGCGATGAACGTGCGCATGTGGCTCCATCCGGCCACGCAGCGCAATCGGGCGACGCTGGAGGCCGACGGCGTCCGCCTCATCGGTCCCGATGTGGGCGACATGGCCTGCGGCGAGCACGGACCGGGCCGGATGGCCGAGCCCGACGCCATCGCCGACGCAGCCGAGCGTCTCATCCTCGCAGGATCGCAGAAGATCCCGCTGGCCGGCGGGCACGAGCACGAAGGATCGGGGTTTGGCGGCGAGGCGCTCGATGAGGCCTCGGACGCCCGTTTTCGCCCCCCGCGCACCTCCAACGACTTGGCCGGCCGTCGCGCCATCGTCACGGCCGGGCCGACGCACGAGCCGATCGATCCCGTGCGCTATATCGCCAACCGCTCCTCTGGCCGGCAGGGCTACGAGATCGCGCGCGAACTCGCCGAGCGTGGGGCCGACGTGACGCTCGTCTCGGGGCCGGTCCATCTTTCCGATCCCGCAGGCGTGCGGGTCGTCCGCGTCGAGACGGCGCGGGAGATGCTGGCCGCCGTCGAGGCCGCCCTGCCCGCCGACATCGCCGTCTTCGCCGCCGCGGTCGCCGACTGGCGGAGCAGGGAGATCGCGTCGTCGAAGATGAAGAAAGTGGCCGACCACGCCCCGGCACCGCTCGAACTCGTGCGCAACCCCGACATTCTCGCCACCATCGCCAAGAGTCCGAACCGGCCACGGCTCGTCGTCGGCTTCGCGGCGGAGACTGACGATGTCCTCGCCCATGCAAAGGCCAAGCTGGAACGGAAGGGCGCAGACTGGATCGTCGCCAACGACGTATCGGAGGCGAGCGGTGTGGCCGGCGGCGTCATGGGCGGGCCGCGCAACCGGATCGTTCTCCTGAAGCGCACCCTTGAGGGCGGCTCGACGAGCGTCGCCTTCCCGGAGATGGAAAAATCGGAGGTCGCGCTCCACCTCGGCAGTCAGATCGCCGAGGCACTCGAGAACGCCGATGAGGCCGATTCCCCGGACACGCCCTCATGAGCGTCACCCTCACCGTGAAGCGCCTTCCCCATGCGGACGGTCTCGCGCTTCCGTCCTATGAAACGCAAGGCGCCGCCGGCCTCGACGTTCGGGCCGCCCTTGAGGAGGCGGCGCCCTTGACGATCGAACCCGGCGGCCGTGCGCTCGTGCCGACGGGCCTCGTCTTTGGCATTCCTCAAGGTTTCGAGATCCAGGTCCGCCCCCGTTCCGGCCTCGCCTTCCGGCAGGGGCTTACGGTGCTGAATGCGCCGGGCACGGTCGACGCCGACTATCGGGGCGAAGTGCAGGTGCTCCTCGTCAATCTCGGGACCGAGGCGACCACGATCCATCGGGGCGAGCGGATCGCGCAACTCGTCGTCGCGCCCGTCGTTCAGGCCAGGTTGGTCGAGGGCGAACCGGACGAGAGCCCCCGCGGTGCCGGCGGATTCGGCTCGACGGGCCGCTGACCGGGATCAGCCGTCCGGCAGGCCGGCGCTCTCTCGAAGCTTGCGTAGCGCCCGCGGCGCGACCGGCTTGCCCCGCTCGATGTCGCGCAGCGTGCGCCGACTGCGCGGCGAGCGCATCGCCTTGGCGAGCGGGCGGGCTTGCACCGGCACGAAAGCCAGGCCCTCGCCCGCGACGTCAAAAGTCTTGCGACCGATGAGCCCGAGAAAATTGGTCGGCACCTCGGCTTCCAAGCGAACGGCGACGCGTGGCGGCTCTTCGTCGAAGAGGACCGTGATCGTTCCCTCCGACCTGGCGCCGCACTGACCGCTCGCGCAGGCGGCTTCCAGCACTCGCTGCGCGCCGCGCTCCGGATCGGCGAGATCGGCTACGCCGGCCTGGGCGGCCCGCTCGGCCACGGACTGGAGCGTCACCTTCACGCGCTGCGCGGTCGCCACATCGAGCGCTCCGCCCGTAACGGCCAACACCGGCACGAGGAGGAGCGCGAAGAGGATTGCGATCGCACCCCGCTCATCCCGGCTGAAGGACGATTCGGGTGGCGTCCGGCGATCGGCAAGCAGCATGACAGTCCTCTCCCGACGCCGCCGGGCGGCCTCGCGGCTACGATGACAGGGAAAAAAGAACGAGCGGTTGCGCGAAACCGGGACCGGAGATGGAACCGCCCTGGGCGCAGAACATTTAGTGAACGAAACCACCTGGAGACCATCATGACCGATACACCATCCAAGACCCCCAAGGCCGAGCCGACCGGCAATGCCGTCAAGGACCCCGACAACTGGACGACGGGCGACGAGGCGATGACGGGTGCGCAGGCCTCCTACCTCAAGACCCTGAGCGAAGAGGCCGGCGAGACCTTCGATCCGACCCTCAGCAAGGCCGAGGCCTCCAAGACGATCGACGCGCTGCAGGACGAGACGGGGCGTGGACAATAGGATCGCTTGCCCCTAATCCGACGCCTGAACGAACCGGTTTTGGCTGAAGGGAGCGGGCCGTGAGCGAGATGCGCGTGATCGTCGCCGGTGCGGCCGGCCGGATGGGCCGGACACTCGTGCGGTCGCTGACAGAGACCGACGGCACGCGCGTCGCTTACGCCCTCGACCGCTCGGGCAGCGAGGCCATCGGGTCCGATGCCGGCATGCTGGCCGGCATCGCCTCCCTCGGCGTCGCCGTCTCCGAGAAGGCGCTCCCCGCCTTTGTCGACGGCGAGGGCGTCGTCGATTTCACGAGCCCGGAGAACACGGTCGCGCTGGTCGAATTGGCTGCGCAGGCCCGCATCCCGCACGTCATCGGGACGACCGGGCTGGCGCCGGATCATCTCGCCGCCATCAAGGCGGCGGCGCGCCACGCGCCCATCGTCCTCTCCGGCAACATGAGCCTCGGCGTCAATCTCCTCGCCGGCCTCGTGCGGCGCGCGGCGCGGGCGCTCGGGCCAGGCTGGGACATCGAAATCATCGAGATGCACCATCGCCACAAGGTCGACGCGCCCTCGGGTACCGCGCTCCTCTTGGGCGAAGCGGCCGCGGAGGGGCGCGGTGTCGCGCTCGACGACGTCGCGGTGCGTGGCCGCGATGGCCTGACCGGCCCGCGCGACGAGGCCGCGATCGGCTTCGCGAGCCTGCGCGGCGGCTCCGTCGTCGGTGATCACACCGTCATCCTCGCCGGGCCGAACGAGCGCGTCGAATTGAGCCACAAGGCCGAGAGCCGCGCCATCTTCGCCGCCGGCGCCGTGCGCGCGCTCCTCTGGGCGCGGGGCCGCGAGCCTGGCCTCTACGACATGGCCGCCGTGCTCGGTCTGGATGACTGACGGGCGAGCCCAATTTCGAGACCCAACGACCGAGGATATCAGCCCATGAGCGCAGAGATCGCCAACGAACGCCTGCTCGTGCTGGTGCGGCACGGCCAGTCGGAGTGGAACGCCAAGAACCTCTTCACCGGCTGGCGCGATCCGGGCCTCACCGAGACCGGCGTCGAGGAAGCCCGCGCTGCCGGTCGCAGCCTCAAGGCGATGGGCCTGACCTTCGACGTCGCCTACACCTCCGCCCTCCAGCGCGCCCAGACGACGCTCGACCTGATGCTGGAGGAGATGGACCTCACCCTGCCCATCACCCGTGACGAACGGCTCAACGAGCGCGATTACGGCGATCTCGCGGGCCTCAACAAGGATGACGCACGCGAGAAGTGGGGCGAGGAGCAGGTCCATATCTGGCGCCGCTCCTACGACACGCCGCCCCCGGGCGGCGAGAGCCTCAAGATGACAGCCGAGCGCGTGCTGCCCTATTTCGAGGAGACGATCCGCCCTGCCGTGATGTCGGGCCAACGCGTCCTCGTCGCCGCGCACGGCAATTCGCTGCGCGCGCTCGTCATGGTGCTCGATGGGTTGTCCGGCGAGGAGATCGTCAAGCGTGAGATCGCGACCGGCGTGCCGCTCGTCTATCGCTTCGACGAGACGGGCGAGGTCGTCGAGCGTCAGGAGCTGTCGATCGCCTGACACGGAACCGGAGGACAGGTCGGCCACGGCGTCCCGTCATGACGGTCCCGTGACGGCTTGTGGACAGATCGCCCCTCGCCGTCTGTCCCATCATGGGCTCAGACCGAATTCCCATCGCGAGCCGACACACCAAGAGGCCGGCGGCGTTCGGTCCGTAGGGGGCTCGCACGCCCTAGCTCGAAGCGCTGATGCCGGCCGGACACAGCGGAGCCTCATCGCAGTTCCGCGCCCCCGGCCGCGACGCGTGGCCCACAGGCTATCCACAGCACGTACATGCCCTGACGCCCTGATGGGGCCTCGTCTACGCCGATGATCCACAGCCGCGCGATCCCGATCGGATTCGTCGCGGCCGGCGCGATTCGCTCCCGGTCGGGACTCGGCCTAGCTTGGGCCCCCGTTCCCACGGCTAGCTCGGCCACTATCCGCCAGGGGCCGACATGGGCCGACTCGCGGCTTAGCGTTAACGCGGCCCTCACGTCTGCCTGCCAGTTTGACGGAACGCCGACCCGGACGCGAGACCGGGTCGTGGAGAACGCGTGGATAAGCCATGCGGGACTCGAACGAGACCACCTGTGGAGGGGCGTCGCTGAATGACCGACCGATCGCAATCGACCCCGTCCGTCCCAGCCACGTCGGCCGACGGTTATGCCGGGGACGTGGAGCCCCGCGACGTCTGGCGCGCCTTGACGGACGATCCGACGGCGCGCCTGGTCGATGTCCGCACACGGGCCGAATGGCAGTTTACCGGCACCGCCGATCTTCGGGCGCTAGACCGCGAGACGCGGCTGATCGAGTGGCAGACTTATCCCGAGGGCCGCCCCAATGCGGATTTCGTGGACGAGCTGACCGCGGCGCTGCCCGATCGGGACGCGCCCATCTTCTTCCTCTGCCGCACCGGCGCCCGCTCGGCCTCGGCCGCACGTGCCGCGACCGAGGCCGGCTACGCGGCGGCCTATAACGTCACCGACGGCTATGAAGGTCCGGCCGACGAGCGGGGGCGGCGTAGTCGCATCGCCGGCTGGCGGGCGTGCGACCTCGATTGGAGCCAGCCATGACGGGGCGCCGACCATGCGCGCGATAGCGGCGCGGTAAAGGGATGGGGCCTCGTGCCCCTTGATGCGACGGGGGTTTCGGCCTTCGATGACGGGACGGACCAGGAGCGGTCATGGCGGTGGATATGGCGGCGAATACGCCACAGGAGATATGGGACCGGGTGAAGACCCGGCTCCGGCTGGAACTCGGCGAGGACGTCTTTTCTTCCTGGTTCGCGAGAGCCGACCTCGACGCCATCGATGGCGGTACGGTTCAGATCTCGGTTCCGACCCGGTTTCTCAAATCCTGGATCGCATCCCACTATCAGGACCGGTTGATCGAGCTGTGGCGGATGCAGGACGAGACGGCGCTGCGCGTCGAGCTGCGCGTTCGCAACGCCGCCTTCGCGGTTCCCTCGACCGATGAGAAGCGCGCCGAGAACGAGATGATGGCCGCCAGGCCGGACGCAGTCGCGGCCACCGGCACCAGCGGCCCGGCGACCACCGCTCTCGGCCACGCGGCACCGCGCGGCGGCGGGGCCGGCGGAAACGGCAACCGCGAGGCCGAGGCCGACGATTCGCTCGTCGGCTCGCCGCTCGATCCCCGCCTCACCTTCGAGAGCTTCTGCGTGGGGCGCTCCAACGAGCTGGCCGCCGCCGCCGCCCGCCGCGTCGCGGCCGACCGAGAGATCGCCTACAATCCCCTGATGCTCCACGCGCAGGTGGGGCTCGGCAAGACGCATCTTCTCCAGGCGATCGCCCACGAGGTGCAAGCCGGCGTCGCCAACGGACAGCGCCCGCGCCGCATTCTCTACCTGACGGCCGAGCGGTTCATGTACCGCTTCGTCGCCGCCCTCCAGTCCAATTCCGCGCTCGCCTTCAAGGACCTGCTGCGCGGCATCGACATGCTCTTGATCGATGACGTGCAATTCCTCCAGGGGCGCACGATGCAGGCCGAGTTCGGGCACGTCCTCAACGCGCTCCTCGACACGGGCCGCCAGGTCGTGGTCGCCGCCGACCGCTCGCCAGCCAAGCTCGACAGCCTCGACGAGCGGGTCCGCTCGCGCCTTGCCGGCGGGCTGACGGTGGAGCTCGAATCGCTCGACCTCGACCTTCGCCGCTCGATCATGAGCCACAAGGTCGATATCGCTCGTACCCGCTACCCGCAGCTCGATATCGCCGACGAGGTCACGAGCTATGTCGCCTCCGAGATCAACGGCTCGGGCCGCGATCTCGATGGCGCCCTCACTCGCCTTCTCGCGCATAATCAGCTGACCAACGCACCAATCACGGTCGAGCTCGCGTCACGCACGATCCGCGATCTCGTCAACACGTCCGAGCCGCGCAAGGTGAAGATCGAGGACATCCAGAAGACGGTGGCCAAGCATTTCAACGTCAGCCGCGCCGACCTCCTCTCCGCCCGCCGCACCCGCACCGTAGTGCGCCCGCGCCAGATCGCGATGTATCTCGCCAAGCAACTGACGCCGCGCTCCCTGCCGGAGATCGGCCGCCGCTTCGGCGGGCGCGATCATACCACGGTGCTGCACGCCGTTCGGAAGGTCGAGAGCCTGATGAAGGACGACACGATGATCGCGGACGACGTGACGACGTTGAAACGGATGCTGGAAGGATAGCGATCATTCACCCCAGCTTGGTCGTGCGCGGCAAGCGCGCTCTTCGGATCGCGGACGACGTGACGACGTTGAAACGGATGCTGGAAGGATAGGCGCCATGGTGCGACGGCTGCTGTGACCGCTGCGTTTCCTCCCTCAACCGGCCTCGCGCAACTCCTCCAAAGCCAGCCAGCGCATCTCGGCGGCTTCGAGTTCCGACTGCAATTGCGCCAGCCCCGCCGTCGCCTTCTCGAAGCGGGCGGCGTCGCGGGTGTAGAGTTCGGGATCGGCGAGGATCTCGTTGACCCGGCCGATCTTACCCTCGAGCGCGGCAATCCGCTCGGGCAATACGGACAGTTCGTGCGTCTCCTTGAAACCGAGCTTGGGACGGTCAGGTGCGGGCTTTGCTGCGGGTTTCGGCTTGGCCTTCGATGCGCCCTTCGGCTTGTAGGACGCATGCGTGCGTTGCGCCGTGATGCCCTCGCCGCGCTGGGAGATCATGTCGGAGTAACCGCCTGCATACTCCCGCCATACGCCCTGCCCTTCGTGCATCAGCGTCGTCGTGACGACGCGGTCGAGGAAGTCACGGTCGTGGCTGATGAGGATGAGGGTGCCGGGATAGTCCGCCAGCATCTCCTGCAAGAGGTCTAGCGTCTCCAGATCGAGATCGTTGGTCGGCTCGTCGAGAAGAAGGAGGTTGGAGCGGCGCGCGAGGGCGCGGGCCAGCAGCAGCCGCCCCCGCTCGCCGCCGGAGAGCGCCGAGACCGGTTGGCGCGCCTGGTCGGGCGTGAAGAGGAAATCCTTGAGATAGCCGATCACGTGGCGCGGCGTGTCGCCGACCATGACGGTATCCCCCCGCCCATCGGTCAGCACGTGCGCCAACGTGTCGTTTTCGTCGAGCTCGGCGCGGCGCTGGTCGAGGAGGATGGTGTCGAGATTGGTGCCGAGCTTGACGGTGCCGCTATCGGGCGCGAGCTGCCCGCAAAGGAGATTGAGGAGCGTCGTCTTGCCCGCGCCGTTCGGCCCGACGATGCCGAGGCGATCGCCGCGATCGATCTCGATGCTGAGCTCGCTGACGATCGGGCGATCACCATAGCTCTTGAAGATCTTGCGGGCGCGGATGACGCTCTTGCCGGACGCCTCGGAGGCCTGCGCCTCCAGCGTGTTGAGCGACTTTTGCGCGCGCTGCTTCATCGCCGAGCGATTGTCCCGCAAGTCGCCGAGCTCACGCATCCGGCGCACGTTGCGCTTGCGGCGCGCGGTGACGCCATAGCGGACCCAATGCTCCTCGCGGCGGATCTCCTGGGTCAGCTTGTGCGCCTCCATCTCCTCCTGCGCCAGCACCTCGTCGCGCCATGCCTCGAAGGCGCCGAAGCCCTGGTCGAGCCGGCGCGCGAGCCCTCGGTCGATCCAGACCGTCGCCTCGGAGAGCTTGTCGAGAAAGCGTCTGTCATGGCTGATGAGAACGAGGGCGGAGCGCGTCTGCGCCAATGTCTCTTCCAGCCATTCGATGGCGGGCAGATCGAGATGGTTGGTCGGCTCGTCGAGCATCAGGATGTCGGGATCGGGCGCCAGCGTGCGGGCCAGCGCCGCACGGCGCGCCTCGCCGCCCGACAGCCGCCCGGTCCCTTCCGCGCCCGTGAGACCGAGCCCTTCCATCAGCACGTCGGCCTTGTAGGCCTCGTCGCCCTCCGTCAGCCCGGCGAGCACGTAGTCGCGCACCGTCGCGTAGCCGGAGAGGTCGGGCTCCTGCGGCAGGTAGCGCACCGTCGTGCCGGGCTGGAGGAAACGCACGCCCGAATCCGGCTCGACGAGGCCCGCCGCGATCTTCAGGAGCGTCGATTTGCCCGACCCGTTCCGCCCGACGACGCAGAGGCGCTCGCGCGGGCGCAGCTCCAACCCCGCGCCTTCCAGAAGCGGCGTGCCGCCGAAGGTGAGGCGGATGTCGTCGAGCGCGAGGAGCGGCGGCGTCGTGGAGGTGGGTCGGGCCATGCGGCGCTATGTAGACAGCCGATGCCCTCGTGGAAAGCGACCGGGTGAAACGCCGCCCCCACGCCCGTCATGGCGGTCGTGCCGAAGCACCCGAGAGGGGCGCGGCTCGCACCCCATCGGGGACGGTGGCGCCCCTCATCAAGCATCACAATGCGCCGCCCCCCCACCTCTGTCCTGAGCCCCAAGGTGGGCCGCCCGTGGCTAAGACCAAGTCGAAGGCCGGGCGGCGCCTACGCGGTTTCGATCCGGACCGTGCAGGACCGGCCGGGACGAGAGTGCGGCGGTCGCGGCCTGGCCCTCGGCGCGCTGGAGCGGACCGATCCATCCCGTCGGCGAAGACACGGTGCGCGGCGCGCGTGAGATCCCTCAGGCGATTTCGCGCGTTCGAGCGTTGAAGTAGTGGCGCCCCCTCGGTCCGGGCATCTCATCGACGCGAGGCCGCCCGTCGCCGTCCATTGCGTAGCCGAAGGCCGCGGCCTGCGTGAGCGTCGGCGCGTCAGGGGGCGTCGTCCACTCATCGAAATAGGCGTCGTTGACGTCGGGGTCGATCGCCTGCGACGGCGCGATGGCGGCGATGCCGAGAAAGCCGCAGACCCGCGCCAGCGTCGCACGCGGATCCCGCGTGAGGTCCTCGTAGCGCACGATCTGCCAACAGTGCAGATAGGCGAGATCGGCGCGCAGTCGCTCATGCGCCCTTTCCCAGTGGCGCAAGAGGTCGGCCTGCGCCTGCGGCGTCCACTTCGCGGTGGCGAGGCCGACCGCGACCGGATGCCGGGTTACGAAGACGAACTGCGCCGTCGGGAAGAGCTGTTGATAAAGGCGCGCCCGCAACAGATTGACGGGCGACTTCTCGAGCCGCCAGGCGGGCTTCTCCTCATACCACTCGTCCCACTGCGCGCTGAGATAGTCGCGCACCGCCAGCGTGTTGAAATCGCTCGCCTCGGTAAGATGCTGCGCATCGTCGAAGCCGAAGCGGCCGGGGAGACCGGAGAGCGCCGTGTGCGGGATCGCGCCCTGCAGATAGACCCCTTCGTTCTCCGGCACCGGCGCACCTTCGACAGAGGCAACGTCGGGGTGTGCGCCGAGAAGCTGTGCGAGAAGACTTGTTCCCGATCGATGCAGGCCACCGACGAAGACATAGCGCTGGCGGCTCATGGACGAATCCCTCTCAGTCGTCGGACAGTCGATGGGACTGCGATCGTGCGATGGGTGCCGATAGACCAAACACAACGAACTGTCATCGCGAAGGATGCAACGAATCGACTGCCTTGCCGTTACTTAATCGACGGACAGATAATCCGACTCGAATACTTGTGAATAAAATTTTACATTTGGATTTTTTGCCTATGCGCGTGATGCATCTAGCACTCGGGGGTTGTTTGAAAGCGCCCCCGATTGCATTTGGCCTGACGGAAGACACCGGCGGTCACATCACCTATATTCTCGGTCTTGCCAAAGCCATTGCGGGCAGTGCGCGGATCGAGAGTATCGAGATCGTCACGCGGCGCTTCACCGATCGGGCGCTCGGCGCGGTTCACGGCAGTCCCCGCGAGCGGGTCGACGCGAAGACGGAGATCGTTCGCCTCGCGACCCGCTCTCCCGACTACCTCTCCAAGGAAGCGCTCGCGGCGGAGCTTGGCAGCTTCACCGAAGCGCTCCTCGCGCATATAGAGGCGATGCCGCGCCGGCCGGACATTCTTCACGCCCATTTCGCCGATGCCGGCGAGGCAGCGCTCGCGATCAAGGCGCGGTTTGGTATTCCGGTCGTCTTCACGGCCCACTCCCTAGGCGCCGACAAGCGCGAGGCGCTGGTGCGCAACGGCATGGCCATTCCTGCCGCTCTCGGCGCGCGGATCGCACAAGAGGATGCGGTGATCGGCGGAGCGGATGCCATCGTCGCCTCGTCCCGCGACGAGGCCGAGCGACAGCTGATGGCCTATCCGAAGGCGCTGGTGGAACGGATCCACCGCGTCTCGCCAGGCTCGACCATGCTGGTGGCGCCAGCCTCGGAAGCGCAGGCGCGGGCGCTCCTTGCACCGTTCCTGCGTCAGCCGCAAAAGCCTATCGTCCTCGCCATCGCCCGCCCGGTCGCGAAGAAGAATCTCGACGGTCTCATCGATCTCTACGCCCAGTCGCCGGTCCTTCGCGATACGGCGAACCTCGTCATCCTCGCCGGGCTCCGAGACGACATCGACGCCGCGCCGGACGAGCATCGGGCCGTTTTCGGCCAGCTCCTCGAGCGGATCGATGCGCACGATCTCTACGGCTGCGTCGCCTACCCCAAAAGGCACGAGCAAGCGCACGTGCCGGCGCTCTACAGTCTCGCGGCCAAGAGCGGCGGCGTCTTCGTCAATCCGGCCTTCACCGAGCCCTTCGGCCTCACCCTCCTGGAAGCCGCAGCCCATGGCCTCCCCGTCGTCGCGACCTCGAAAGGCGGCCCGACCGATATCGTCGGCGAGATCGGCCACGGCTTCCTAGCCGACCCGCGCGATGGCCGGGCCTTCGCCAAGGCGATCGAGAGTCTGCTGACGGACCGGGTGACGTGGACGCGCGCCGCCGAGAACGGACGACGTCATGCGGCGTCGGGAGGTTGGTCGGACTATACGGCACGCTATCTCGATCTCTGCGAGAGCCTCGCCCGGCCGCGCGCCATCACGACTGGCAGGACGAGGCGGTCGGACGACGTGCTTCTCGTCAGCGATATCGACAACACGCTGACCGGATGCCGCGCCGCTGCACGGCGTTTCTCGCGTTGGCATGCGGGTCGCAAAGGCGTGCGCTTCGCCGTCGCGACGGGTCGTTCGCTATCGGAGGCGCAGGTCGTCCTCGCGCGCTGGGAACTGCCGAAGCCCGAGATCTTCATTACGAGCGTCGGTAGCGAGATCTATAGCCGCAACGCGTCCGGCAGGCTCGTGCGCGACGACGGTTACGCCGCGCATATCTCGGACGGATGGCAGCCGGAGGCGATCGAGCGCGTCCTGCGGGACCTGGCGGCGGAGAGCGCCACCCTTCGCCCGCAAGCCAAGATCGAGCAACGCGTCTTCAAGCGCAGCTATCTGATCACCGACGGTGCGATGCGGGATGTCGTGGCAGCGCGGCTGGCGGATGCCGGCCTTCCGGCCCATGTCATCGCTTCCCACGGAACGCTGCTCGACATCCTGCCCGTCCGCGCCGGCAAGGGTGCGGCGCTCGCCTGGTGCGCGCAGGCGCACGGCATCGCGCCGAGCGCCTGCGTGGCGGCAGGCGATTCGGGCAACGACCTCGACATGCTGGGCGATGCCGCAGCGGCCGTAATCGTGGCGAACCATTCCGAAGAGCTCGCCTCGCTGCGAGGCGCACCCAATGTCTTTCAGGCCAAGGCGAGCCATGCGGACGGCGTGCTGGAGGGGCTGAGCCATTGGCACCCCGGCACCGTTCCGGCCAGGCTCCACCCGTCGGCCAGCAAACCCGCCCTCTTTGCCGCCGCCAGGTTCCTCCCATCGGTCAGACGAAAGGTTTTTCCCGATGGTGCGCGCGACATGGTCCGCATCGCGCTCGGCACGGAGATACGAGCATGATCGCGCCGAACTCCGGCACAGCCCCTTCCGACCCGGCCGAGCGCCCGTTCGGCTTCTTCGTCCACCACCAAGGGCGCGGCCATGCCGAGCGCGTCTCGGCCATTCTCAACGCGCTCCCGGCCTCGCGCCCGGTGACGGTCTTCTGCGCACGCGGCGACATCTTCCCCGACCTGCCGGTGCGGGCCGAGCTTCGTGTTATCCCGTCCCTCTTCGAGGCGCCCGGGCCGATGCCGCCGACGCTTGACACGCAGCGCACCCCGGCAACGCTTCATTGCGCTCCCCTCGGCTGGCCGACCATCCGGCGCGCCATGGCCGAGATCACCGGATGGTTCGACGCGGCCGACCCGATGCTCTTCGTCTCCGACGTCTCGGCCGAGATCGCACAGCTCGCCCGCATCGCCTCCGTCCCGGCGGTAAAGGTGCTCCAGCACGGACGGCGCGACGATGCCGGGCATCTGGCGGCCTATGAGGGCTGCGTCGGTCTCCTCGCGCCCTATCACGAGGCGCTCGAGCAGCCCGGCCGGCCGGCTTGGATGCTTGAGAAGATCTGCCATGCCGGCGGCATCGGAACGGCGCATGACGGGCCGGACAAGGCCGAGGCACGGCGAAGGCTAGGCCTCGACGAAGCCGGCGAACTCGTGCTCGTCATCTCCGGCGGCGGCGGCGGCGGCGCGCCGCTCGCGCCCCTGACCATGGGCGCGAGGGCGTACCCTGACGCGCTCTGGACAACGATCGGCCCCGTGACCCGCGAGTGGCACGAGACCGAGGTCGGCAACCTCGTTCACCAGGGCTGGGTCGCGAACCCCGAGGATTGGATCGCGGCCGCCGATATCGTTATCGCCTCGGCCGGCAACACGACCGTTCACATGATCTGCGCCGCCGGCCGGCCCTATCTGGTGGTGCCGGAATGGCGCTATTTCGACGAGCAGGGCCATAAGGCCCGCGCTCTCGGCGCCATCGGCGCGGCCGCCTTGCGCGAAACGTGGCCGGCGAGCCCCGCCGCCTGGAGCGAAGCCTTGGCCGATGCCCGGCGCTCCGATCTCAATGCCCAGGCCCGCCTCGTCGCGGGCGATGGCGCGCGCGTGGCGGCCGACTGGCTCGAAGATCTTGCAGCCCGTCTCTGGGCGCCCGCCTCCGCATCCGTTCTGACCCTACCGAAAGCCGCCGAATGACCGTCTCCGTCCTCACCATCGCACGTGGCCGCGAGGCGCACCTCAACAACGTCATTCTGGGGCTCGGCCGCCAAACGCGCCTGCCGAACGAATTCGTGATCGGTGTGATGGGCGATGCGCCCTACACCGATCTCCCGGAGGCGCCCTTTCCCATCCGCCAGATCCTGGTGCCGGGCGACCCTATCCCTCTCGCCAAGGCGCGCAACGCCGTCGCAAAGGCGGCCGAGTGCGATGACCTCGTCTTCGTCGATGTCGATTGCATTCCCGCGCCGGACCTGGTGGCCGAATATGCCGGGCATCTCGCCGGCTTCGACGGTCTCGTGATGGGCGAGGTGCTCTACCTGCCATCGGGGGCGGCGGCTCCGGGCTGGCGCTACGAGACCTTTGCCGCCATCGGCGTGAAGCACTCCGACCGGCAGGGACCGCCCGCAGAGGGCCTGAAGGCGTGCGAGGACTATCGTTGCTTCTGGTCGCTCAACTTCGCGCTCTCGGCCGAGACGTTCAGGCGCTCGGGCGGGTTCGACGAAGCCTATGTGGGCTATGGCGGGGAGGACACCGATTTCGGCCGCACGCTCGCCGACCGCGCGATCCCGATTGCCTGGTGCAAGGGCGGGCGGGTCTATCACCAATATCACCCGCACCACATGCCGCCGGTCCACCACGTTCACAGCATCGTCGCCAATTCGGAGGTCTTCTGCACGAAATGGGGCCACCACACGATGGGTCACTGGCTGCGCTGCTTCCGCCTGATGGGTCTCGTGACGAGCGACGAGAAGGGCTTTCGCGTTCTGCGCGAGCCCGGCAAGGCGGAGTTCGCGCGGACCCGCCAGCAATCCCACCAGCCCTATGCCAGCTCCTACCACGTGCTGAAGGCGCTCGAGGCGGAGCATGGGCTGAGCCCGAGTTCGCAGGCCCGCATCGTCGAGGGGTTCGATCACGACGCGGGCGACGACGTCGGCGGCGGCCTTGCCCAGGAGAACGCGCCGCCACAACAGATCATCGCGGCCGAATGAAGCGCGCCCAGCGCTCCGGCGCCGGCGCGTGGACGCCCGAGATGGCCTCGCGGTAGGCCGTCTCGTATCCATCCAACATCGCCTCCTGCGAGAAGCTCTCGATAACCCGCTGGCAGGCGGACTTGCGCGGCAGCGCCATCGCCCTCGGAATCGCCTCCGCCAGAGCTTGCGCGTCGCCGGGTGGGGCGAAGACGCCGCAGGGGCCGACGACTTCGCGCGCGGCGCCGGCGTCGAAGGCGGCGACCGGCACGCCGCAGGCCATCGCCTCGATCGCGACGAGGCCGAAGGGTTCGTCCCACATCGGCGTGAAGAGAAGGACGCTCGCCCGCCCGACGGCTGCCGAGAGCGCGGCCCCCTCGACAAGACCCACGTGGCGCACGCCGTCGCCGAGATGCGGTGCGACCTCACGCGCGAAATAGACCTCGTCCTCGATCGGTCCGATCATGTCCATGCGAATGCCGGCGAGACGTGCTGCCCTTGCGGCCGGCCCGGCGCCCTTGTTGTGCGAGATCCGCCCGACCCAGACGGCCGAGCCATCGCCCTCGGCGCGATAGGGCCAGAGCGCGGGATCGAGACCGTTGTGGACGACGCGAAAGGAGGGCGGCGCGGCGCCGTCCGGCCACCAGCTCGCCAGATGGTTGCGCGAGGTCGTCGTATAGGTCAGCCACGGCGCCTCGGCCCGAGGCACGGCCTTCCCGATGCGCCAGAACGGGGGAACGTGCAGCGACGTCGTCATCGGTTGGCGGTTGAGGAGCGCATGATAGAGCGGGCGATGGTGGAGCGTGTTGTTGTGAACGACGTCGAATGCGCCCGCCGCGATCTCTCGCCCCGCCTTGCGAAACACATCCCTGAGATGCCGCTGAAGAGGAAAGCGGGTGCGGCCTTCAGGCTTGAGGCCGGTCGTCTCGTAGTGCTTCGGCGTGATGGGTCGGAGCGGCAATGCGGCATCGCTATCCCCGCTCGCCAGCAGCGTGACGTCGTGGCCGCGCGCCATCAGCCCGCGCACCAGCGCCCAGCTATGCGCTTCCATGCCCCCCTTGAAGGGCTGCTTGATGGGATGGCGCACATGGGCGAGGACCGCGATGCGCAGCGGCCGGCCGGGCTCCGTCTCGCGGGCATGAGAAGCGCGCGAAAGTTCGCGCGGCGGCAAGGCGGTCATGAGGTTCAGGCAATCGTCGGGGCGGCGGTCAGGTCGGTTTAGACGCCCCAAGCGCGATATCCAATGCGGCGATCAGCCGATCGACCTCGGCGACCGTGTTGTAGTGGACCATAGAGACCCGCACTACGCCGTGGCCGCTCGCGAGTCCCAGATGTTCGACGAGGCGGCGCGAATGAAAATCGCCGAAGCGAATGCCGAGGCCGTGCCGGTCCACCTCCGCGACGATCTCGGCGCTGTCGCGGCCCTCGACCGTGAAGGCGATGGTCGGCACGCGCCTCTCGCGATCGCCCTCGCGATGGCCGATGATGCGCACGTCGTTGCGCGCGCGCAGCCAGCCAAGCAGCCGTTCGGACAGGACTTCCTCGTGCATCGCCACATCGTCGAAGGCGGCATCGAGGTCGCCGCCGCCGAGGCTTTCGAAATATTGCGGGATCGCCGCCGCGCCCCAGGCCAGCTCATAGTTCGGGTTGCCGGGCTCCAGCTTGCCCGGCACGACGTCGCGCCCGTAGAAATAATGGTAGAGGCCGTCGAGCGCGGCCAGAAGGTCGTAGCGGCCCCAGAGCATCGTGAAATGGGGGCCGAACGTCTTGTAGAAGCTGAAGACGTAGTAGTCGGCGCCGAGCGCCCGCACGTCCACCCGCCGGTGCGGGGCGAAAGCGACCCCATCGACGACGAGCTTCGCGCCCGCCGCATGGACCCGCGCCGCGATCTCGGCGATCGGGTTGATGGTGCCGAGAATGTTGGAGACGTGCGTAGCGCAGACGAGCTTGGTGCGCGGGCCCATCAACGCATCGAGTGCGCCGAGATCGATGGCGAAGCTCTCCCGGTCGATCGACCAGAACTTGAAGACGACGCCGCGCTCCTTGAGTGTCAGCCAGGGGCCGATATTGGATTCGTGATCGAACGTGGTGAGCACGATCTCGTCGCCGGGCTCGAACTGGGAGGCCATCGCGGCGGCAAGCGTGCGCATGGCCTGGGTGGCCGAGGACGAGAAGACGATTTCCTCCGGCCGGCTTGCATTGACGAAGCGGGCGATGTCGGCCCGCGCCTCCTTCAACCGCCCGGTGGCGACCTCGGAACCCTTGTAGCTCGCGCCGTGCTGGACGGGGGTGGCGAGGAGATGGTCGGCGACCCGCTCCGCGACCGACTGGAGAACGAGCGAGCCGCCCGCATTGTCGAGATAGGCGAAGCCGTCCCGCAGCGTTGGAAAATGACTGCGGACGGCGTCGATATCGAGAGGCATGTTATGCTTTCTTCACGAGGCCGGCGCCGGCAGAGCTGACGCCTTCTGTAGCACGCCGAAGGAGAGCGGCCCTCCCCTCTTCGAAGGAAGAAGGAAGGGCCGGCTACCCTATTGCGCGGCCAGCTCGGCCTTGATAGTCCCGACCTCGTCGGCGCTCATCTCGCCGCTCGTCGTCACGACGCCGTCCTCGATCGTCCAGA
This sequence comes from uncultured Alphaproteobacteria bacterium, assembly GCA_963799285.1. Taxonomy (GTDB): domain Bacteria; phylum Pseudomonadota; class Alphaproteobacteria; order Rhizobiales; family CAWCWK01; genus CAWCWK01. The sequence goes on along the minus strand of CAWCWK010000004.1, from coordinate 437,140 downwards.
GGCGGAAGGGGCCGGTGATGTCGCCATATTCGTCGAACTGGACCGGACCGATGACGCCCTCGTAGCGGATCGGCTCGCCCGCCTCGAGCATCTCCAATGCCGACGCGAACTGCTCGGGACCGGCGAATACGCTCGTTCCGTCCGTCGCCAGCACGGCCGGTATGGCCTCCGCGATCGTATCGGAGTTGACCGCGTCGACCCCGCCGCCATCAGCCGCGGCCTTTGCGATCGCGAGGCCGACGATGGCGCCGGCGTCATAGGAGCGGTCTGCGGCCGGCGCGTCGGGCGCGATGCCGTCCGAGAACGCCTCGTAGTTCTCGTAGAAATACTCGGTCGAGGCGGTGGGGCTCGTGCCCGACGACGTGCCGTAGGCTTCGTTGAGGAATTCCGCGCCGACGCTCTCGATGAACTCCGAGGAGTTCATGCCGTCGTTGAGGAGGAATTTCTGCGGCCCGCCCTGGCTGATCCAAGCCCGCGCGATGGTCGCCCCGTCAACGGGATAGCTGACAAGATAGAGCGCATCGGGGTCACCCTCCATCGCGGCCGTCGCCTCCGAGGCATAGCTCGACTGCTTCTCGTTATAGGCCGTAGTGGAGGTGATCGTGCCGCCGAGCTTTTCGTAGGCGGACGAGAATTCGCGCATCATGTTGACGCCGAAATCGTTGTTGACGTGGATGATGGCAAGCTCGGTCAGCCCGCTATCCATGGCGTACTTCGCCGCCGCCGTGCCTTGGAGCGCGTCGGAGGTGATGGTGCGGAAGAACTTGCCGCCCGACTGCCCGTCGCGGCCCAGCTGCGTCAGCGTCGGCGACGAGGAGGCGGGGGAGACCTGAACGACGCCGGCCGGGCCGGTGACCGAGGTCAGCACGGGAATGGAGACCGACGAGATGATGCCGCCAATGACGACATCGACGCCCTGCACGTTGACAAGCTGCGTCGCCTGATCGACGGCGACGTTGCCCTGGCTCTGACTGTCGCGCACGTCGGCGACGAGATCGCACGAGTCGCCCTCGCCATTGGGCACGCCGCCCGCCTCGTTGAGGTCGCGGAAGGCCATCTCGACGGACTTCGCGCCCGCCTGTCCGTATTGTCCGGCGGGCCCGGTCAGCTCCAGCACGAGGCCGACGGTGATCTCGCAATCCTGGGCCAAGGCGGCACCGGGGAGCGTGAGTGCGGAAGCCAGCAATGCGGCCTTCAAGGTCGTTCGCGTCATAGGTCTTCTCCTCTGTTGACTCTTCTCGATAGGGTGGGCCTCTTGGGCGGGCCCCTGTTCTTCTAGCTTGACGATCGCGGCGCACCGCCCGGCAGCCAGGTTTCGTGGACATGGACCCAGGCGACACCGTTGGGCGCATCGGCGTCGCGTATCATTAGGGCGGTCGACCGGCGGGCGGTGCGCTCCCCGCCGATGAACTGCCGCTCGATATAGCCCATCAGGACCGCATCGTCGGACGTCCAGAGCGGCGCGACCTCGCTGACGGCGATCTCGAACTCGGGCTCGCGCCGGCCGCGCTCATCGCGCAGGCCCTGCATGAGGGGATCGTGCGGGATGACCTCGCCGTCCGGGCCCGCCATCACCATCGAGGGCGCGAAGCAGCGCATCATCTCATCGATGACGCTGTCGTCGCCCTTGCCCGTGAACCAGGTGACGAAGGCATCGTGGCGCTCCACGATCTCCCGGGCGGCGCGGTCGGCGAGGGTCGTTTCGTCGTTCATCACGCAGCCTTGTTGAGATTGTACTTCATCACGGCGCCATGCCGGCTCGTGCGGTCGCGCTCCAGCGCGTAGACGTCGCCGTCGAGCGCCGCAAGGTCGGTGCGGACCATATCGATGACGCCGAGATCGTCCGCCGTCAGGTCGAGCTCCGCCACGGCCAGATTGGCCGGCAGGTGCTTACGGTTGCGCGCGCCGACGATGACGGCGGCGACCTGGGGCTGCGCCAGGGTCCACGCGCTCGACACGGTCGCGATGTCGACGCCGTGCCGGTCGGCCACCGTTCGCAGGGCTTCGAGAAGGGCCTGCAGTGCGCCCCAGCCGCCGACGTCGTCGATGATGAGCTTGTATTTGACGAGCGAGCGGTTCTCGAGCGGTTCCGCCGGCTCGGGCAGCCCGAGCCACCGGTCGGAGAGAAAGCCGCCGGCGACCGACCCGTAGCAGAGAAGTTGAAAATCGCGGCTCTCGGCCAACGCCGTCATCGCCTTTGCGGGGCGGGTGTCCAGCACGGAATACTGCACCTGCATCGACCGCAGCGGCACGCCGTCCTCGATGAGGGCGGACGCATGCGCGGCGTCGAAGTTCGTGCCGCCGAGATTACGTATCTTGCCGGCTTCCCGCAGCTCGGTCAGCCAACCGGCCACGTCGCGCCATCGGTCCTTCCCGTAGTCCCACCAGTGGAACTGGACGAGATCGAGCCGCTCGGTCCGCAGGCGCCGGAGCGCACCGTCGATGGCGTCCGTCACGTCCGATCGCGTCACCGTCTCGAGAGCCGTCAGGTCCGGCACGTATTTCGTATGGACCCGGATACGGTCGAGCGCCTCCGCGCCGTGGAGATCGCGGTACCGTGAGCGGAACGCACCGATCAGATCCTCGACGCCCGTGTAGATGTCGGCGCAGTCGAAGGTCGTGATGCCGGCGTCGGCGAAGGCGACCATGTCGGCGATCGCCTCCTCCGCCTCGACCGAGCCATGACCGCCCGCCAGCTGCCAGTTGCCGCGGATGACGCGCGAGATTTCGTGATCGGGTCCGAGCGTGGCGTTCTTCATGTCATGTCCTCGGCGGGCGGACTCGTGGGGTCGGGAGCTGCAGGATCGGCACTCGTGGGAAGGGGCACCGCAGTCGTCTCGGCGTGACTGAAGCGACGCGTGCCCGTGCGCGTGATCCGCATCCGCGTAGCGCAATGCGGATCGGGACAGGCGATATCGGCGTCCGTCGTCATCCAGTCGTGGGGATGGGAGGGGCGCTGCTTGGCGGCCAGGAGAGGGAGGACGGCGGCGAGCGAGTAGATCGAGAACCCCTGGCCTGGCGGGAGATGCAGCATCTCGCCCCTTAGCTCGAAGTGATCGCCGGGCTCCGCACCGCAATAGATCGGCGCACCCTCCTCGGCGATCACCTCGACGCGAAGGTCATAGAGTTCGAACGCATCGCTCATACGGCATCCTCGATGGGCAGTCGCTCGCGAAGGAGCGCGAACGAGAAGTCGATATCGGCGACGAGCGCCGCGCGGGCGGTCTCGGCGTCACCGACCGCCAGGGCCGCGAGGATGGCGTGGTGGTGATCGGTGGCGGAGTTGGAGCGGGTATCGTCGTAGACGTCGGCGGCCGCGCGGACATACGGCCCGGACTGGAGCCAGAGGCTCTCGATGATCGGAATGAGGACGTCGGAACCCGCCGCCCGGTAGAGCCGGTCGTGAAAGGCATGGTTGAGATCGGCGGCGGCGCTCGGCAGCGCGCCTGCCGCTTCGCGCAGGCCGGCGTCGTATCGCTCCGTCAGATCGCGCAATTCGTCGAGATCGTCCTTCGTCAGCCGCGAGGCGGCCCGCATGACCGCCTCGCCCTCGATCAGCGCGCGGGAGCGGGCGAGATCGTCGAGCCGGGCGCGGGTGATGACGGGAATGCGGGACGAACGGTTCGGCAGGACTTCGAGCGCGCGCTCCGAGGTGAGGCGGGCAAAGGCCTCTCGCACCGGCATGGTACTCGTGGCGAGCGAATCGGCCACGGCCTGGATGCGAAGCACCTCGCCGGCCGCGAACTGGCCGCGCATCAGTGCGCCCCTCAGCGCCTCGTAGACATCGGCATTGACCGTCCGCGCCTTAATGGGCGCGAGATGCGCGACCCCGCTGGAACCGAGCGTCGCACGCGGCGCGACGCCCCCATGGCGGCCAGCGGATGCAACAGCCGAAACCTCAGCAATCGTCGAGCGACTCGCCAGCGTCCATGTCCTCGGTTGATCCGAATGCGGAACTCGAGACCGAGACCCGCTTGCCAAACCGATGCTAGCGCGCATAACGTCGCCGTGCAATCTTTGATCAAAGATCGGGTTTATTGGTGATAGTGGGTGTCGACAACCGGCGCGAAGCCGGCGCAGCGCTCGAAGCACGACGGCTCGTGAAGCGCTTCGGTGGGTTGACGGCGGTCGACGATCTTTCGCTGATGCTGCCCGAGGGCGGGCGGCTCGGCGTCATCGGGCCTAACGGCGCGGGCAAGACGACGCTCTTCAACCTGCTGGCCGGGAGCTTCGCGCCCGATGCCGGGTCCATCCATCTCGGCGGGAGAGCCGTTGAGCGGGACGCGGCCGAGCGGCGCATCGCGCGAGGCCTCGCACGCACCTTTCAGATTCCGAAGCCGTTTCCGCAGATGACGGTGCTGGAGAACGTGATGGTGGCCGGGCAGCGCCAGGCCGGCGAGCGCGCGCTGGCGAGCTTGCTTCGACCGGGCCGCGTCGCGGTGGAGGAGCGCGCGCTGACGGAGAAGGCGCACGACCTTCTCGATTTCCTCTCGCTCGACCGTCTGGCGGACGAGACGGCGAGCGTCCTCTCGGGCGGTCAGCGCAAGCTCCTGGAACTCGCCCGGGTGCTGATGGCGGAGCCCCGCGTCCTCCTGCTCGACGAGCCGGCCGCGGGCGTGAACCCGGCGCTGATGGATTTCATCTCTGGACGGATCGAGGCCATCAATGCGCGCGGCGTCGCGATCCTGCTCATCGAGCACAACATGGACGTCGTCTCGCGGCTCTGCGACCGGGTGATGGTGATGGCGCAGGGGCGCAGCTTGGCGGAGGGAACGCCGGCCGAAGTCCTGCGCGACGCAGCCGTGGTCGAGGCCTATCTCGGCGAGCCGGTGCTGGCGGCATGAATGGGACGGCCACCATGGCGGCGGGCGTGAGCGCGGACGCCCTGCGGACCGAGGCGCTGGTGAGCGGCTACGAGCCCGATCTCCCGATCGTGCGCGGCATCGACATGGCGGTCCCTCCGGGCGCCTTCGTCACGATCCTGGGGCCGAACGGCGCCGGAAAATCGACCTTCGTCAAGGCGATCGCGGGGCTGGTGCCGCTCCATGCCGGGCAGGTGATGCTGGGCGAGCACGATCTCTCCGCAGTGCCGGCCCATGCCCGCATCCGGCGCGGGCTCGCCTTCGTTCCGCAGACCGAGAACATCTTCGCGACCCTGACGATCGCCGAGAATCTCGCCGTCGCCTCCGCGATCCTGCCGACACCCGAGCGGAAGTCCGCCGTCGAGGCCGCCTTCACGCGCTTTCCCGACCTTGCCGCGCGGCCGAGGGAGGCGGCGGGCCGGCTCTCTGGTGGGCAGCGCCAGATGCTCGCCGTCGCCCGCGCCCTCATCGCCGACCCCAGCGTCCTTATCCTCGACGAGCCGTCGGCAGGCCTTTCGCCGCGCCTCGTCGCGGAGGTCTTCGATGGGCTCGCGGCGATCAATGCGGAAGGCGTTACGATCCTCCTCGTCGAGCAGAACGTGCGGGCGGCATTGCGCGTCGCCTCGCGCGCTGTCGTCCTTGTCGAGGGCCGAATCCGGCATGACGGACCGGCCGACGAACTCGCGCGCCGCGACGATCTCGGCGCACTCTTCCTTGGCGCAGATCCAAAGACGAGGGCCGCATGAACCCGCAAGTCCTCATCGATGGCCTGATTGCGGGCGCTATGATCGGGCTCGGCGCCATCGGCGTCACGCTCACCTATTCCATCCTGCGCTTCGCCAATTTCGCCCATGGGGAATTCGTGACGGCGGGCGCCTATTTCGCCCTCGTCGTCTCGGGCCTCCTCGGCGCCCTCATCGGCGCCGGGGGGGGATGGGGCCCGTTCTCCTTCGGGCCGGGCCTCGTCGTCGCGGCCTTGCTCGCGATGGCGCTCACCGGGCTGACCGCCCTCGCCCTCGACGCGGCCCTCTTCAAGCCCCTGCGTAGGCGGGGTGCCGCGATCATCATTCTCGTTATCGCGAGCTTCGGCGCTTCGCTCGCGCTGCGCAGCCTCATCGAGTTCGTCTTCACGTCGAGCCCAGCCTATCTGACGCGCGACCTCCAGATCGCGATGCGCCTCGGCGGAGGCCTGCGCGCGACACCCGATCAGCTCGCCATGCTGGCGCTTGCCGGGCTCCTCGTCGTCGCCGTCCATCTCGTTCTGTCACGCACCGATATCGGCCGGGCGATGCGAGCGGTCGCCGAAAATCGCGATCTCGCGCGGGTCGCCGGCATCGACGTCGACCGCGTCATCGTCACGGTCTGGCTGCTGGGCGGGGCGCTGGCCTGCGTCGCCGGCATCATGGCGGGGCTTCTCGTGCAGGTTCGGCCCTATATGGGCTTCGATCTCCTCCTCCCGCTCTTTGCCGCCGCCATTCTCGGCGGCATCGGCTCGGTGCCGGGCGCGATGCTGGGCGGGCTCATCGTCGGGCTCTGCGAGGCGATGGCCGCGCAGACCGTGGGCGCGGAATGGCGCGCGGCCGTCGGCTTCGTCGTCATCGTCGCGGTGCTGACGGTGCGCCCGCAAGGCCTTTTCGGAAGGCGAGTCTAGATGCTCCCCTTCATCGCCTATCTCGCCTTCTTCCTGACCATGGCGCTCACCTACGCCATCATCTGCCTGGGGCTCAACGTACAGTGGGGCCAGACGGGCGTCTTCAACGTCGGTGTCGCGGGTTTCGTGCTCGTCGGAGCCTACGCCTCCGCCATCCTGACGACACCCCCCATCGAGGGTCGTGTCGGCGGCTTCGGCTGGCCGATCGCGCTCGGATGGATCGCGGCGATGGCCGTGGGGGCGGTGCTCTCCCTCGCGGTCGGATGGCTGACGATCCGATTGCGGGCCGACTATCTCGCCATCGCGACCTTCGGCTTCGCCGTCGTCGCGCAATTGGCCGCGCTCAATCTCGAGGGCGTCACGGGCGGGCCCTTCGGCATCGGATTCATCCCGCGACCATTCGCCGACCTGGCCGGCAATGGCGCCGTCTTCGGCCTCGCCAACCTCGCCCTCGTGGCCGCTCTCACGCTCGGCGTCTACCTCGTGCTGGAGCGGCTGGCGACAAGCCCCTGGGGCCGTGTGCTGCGCGCCATTCGCGAGGACGAGGCGGCCGCGCTCTCGCTCGGCAAGTCGGCGCTCCACTTCCGCCTCCAGGCGTTCGCGATCGGCGGCGGCGTGATGGCGCTGGCCGGCGCGGTACAGGCCCATTTCATCGGCTTCATCGCGCCCGACAACTATCTCCCCATTCTCACCTTCCAGGTCTGGGCCATGCTCATAGTCGGCGGCTCTGGCAACATGCGCGGCGCGGTGCTGGGGGCCGTTCTCGTCTGGGGGCTCTGGGCGGCATCGGCGGCGCTCATCGAGGCGGTGGCGCCATCGGGCAGTCAGGCGCGGGCGGCGGCGTTGCAGATCGTCATCATCGGCGTCATGCTCTGCGCCATCCTCCTTCTGCGCCCGCGCGGGCTGCTCGGCGAGCGCCGGCTCGTCTCCGGCCGATCCTCCAAGGCTTCCCCATGACCGACCAGACACCCCTCCCCATCACCACGCGCCAACAGGCCGAAGCGCTCGACGCCGCCGATCCGCTGGCGCCGATGCGAGAGCGCTTCGTACTGCGCGACGGGCTCGTCTATCTCGACGGCAATTCCCTCGGCGCGATGCCGCACAGCGCCCGCGAACGCGTCGTCGCCTGCCTCGAAACCGAATGGGGCCGCGATCTCATCGCGTCCTGGAACACGGCCGACTGGATCGGGCTGCCGCGCAAGGCGGGCGCCAAGATCGCCGCGCTCATCGGAGCGGGAACGGATGACGTGGTGGTCACCGACTCCACCTCGGTCAACCTCTTCAAGGTCCTCGCCGCAGCGCTGGCGCTCAACGCCGGTCGCCGCACCATCGTCTCCGAGCGCGCCAACTTCCCCACCGATCTCTACATGGCCGAAGGGCTGGCCGCGCTGAAGGGCGAGGGACATCGGCTCCACCTCGTCGACCATGATGACGAATTGCTGCCCGCCCTCACCGACGACGTCGCCGTCCTTATGCTCACGCATGTCGATTATCGTACCGGCCGGATGCTCGACATGGCGGGCATCACCGAGGCGGCGCACGCGGCCGGCATCCTCGTCATATGGGACCTCGCCCATTCGGCCGGCGCGCTCCCGGTCGACCTCGAAGGCGCGGGCGCCGATTTCGCGGTCGGCTGCGGCTACAAGTATCTGAATGGCGGCCCCGGCGCGCCCGCCTTCGTCTATTGCGCGCCCAAACATCAGGCCGAGGCGGTGCAGCCACTCTCGGGCTGGTTCGCGCACGATGCGCCCTTTGCGTTCGAGCCGGGCTTCCGGCCCGCGCCCGGCATCAACCGGTTCCTGACCGGCACCTCCCCCGTTCTCAGCCTCGTAGCGCTCGATACCGCGCTCGATCTCTGGTCGGAGGTCGACATGGCGACCGTTCGCGAGAAGTCCGTCGCGCTTTGCGACCTCTTCATCGCGCGCGTGGAGGCGATCTGCCCCGGCCTCGCCCTCGCCTCCCCACGCGATGGTACGGTGCGCGGCAGCCAGATCTCGTTCCGCCACGAGGAGGCCTATGCCGTCATGCAGGCTCTGATCGCGCGGGACGTGGTGGGCGATTTCCGCGCGCCCGACATCATCCGCTTCGGCTTCACGCCGCTCTATACGCGCTATACCGACGCCTTCGACGCCGCCGCCATCCTCGCCGACATCCTCGACACCCGTGCCTGGGACGTCCCGGAGTTCCACCAGCGGAGTGCCGTCACTTGACCGGGGCCGAAAGCCGCGATCCGGCCGAGATGGACGGCGCTCATCTCTCAATGAAGGACGAGATGTCCTATGGAGACTATCTCGGCCTCGACACCTTGCTCGCGTCGCAGCACCCGATCACGGATCACCACGACGAGCCTCTCTTCATCATACAGCACCAGACGACGGAACTCTGGCTGACGCTGATCATCCACGAATTGCGCGCCGCCCGCGCGGCGCTGCGAGCCGACGAGCTCGGCCGGGCCGAGAAGATGATGGCGCGTGTGGCGCGCATCTTCCTCCAGCTCATCCAGGCCTGGGATGTGCTGGCGACGCTCACCCCATCCGAATATCTTCAGTTCCGCGACGCGCTCGGCAAATCGTCCGGCTTCCAGTCGCACCAGTACCGCGCGGTCGAGTTCCTCCTCGGAAACAAGAACCCCGTGATGCTGCGCCCGCACGCCCATGCGCCGCGGCGACTGGCCGTGCTGGAGGACCTCATCGCCGAGCCCAGCCTCTATGACGAGGCGCAGCGCCTCCTCGACCGGCGCGGCTTTGCCATCGCCGCCGACCATCTCGGACGGGATCTCGCCTGCCCCTATTCGGCCCATCCTGATGTCGAGGCCGCCTGGCTCACCGTCTACCGCGCGCCCGAACAGTATTGGGATCTCTACCAGCTTGCCGAAAAGCTCGTCGATTTCGAGCACGCCTTCCGCTCCTGGCGCTTTGCGCATGTGACCACGGTCTCCCGCATCATCGGCTTCAAGCGCGGTACGGGCGGCACGAGCGGCGTGAGCTATCTGGAGAACGTGCTGAAGATCCGGCTCTTCCCGGAATTGTGGGACGTGAGGACGGTTCTGTAGAGGCACGTTTGTACGTCGAATCGACCGCCTTGCCTACCCTACGCCATTCTCAGCCGCCAACTCGAGGATGGCGTGAGGGCGAGGTCGCAAGGCCTTCACGGACGCGTCGGCAAGACGGACGGCGCGTTCATCCCACGCGGGCTGCAGACCGTCGTCGGCGATCCGTTCGATCGGGACATCCTGCGCGCGGCCATCATTCACGACCACTACGTCTACCCCGAACGGGAGGGCGTGCGCCGCCAGGTGACGGCCGGCCTGGAGTGCCGGTGTCGCGATAGCGGCGGCTTCGTATCAGAGCGTCGCTACCGTCTTTAAGGCGCCGTCGAGCATCTCGCCCTTCTCGTCCATCAACGCGGCCTCGCGCAGGCGCCGGAGCCAGTCGGCGCCGTCCTCGCGGGGCTCGAGAAGCGGCAGGGCGGCCAGCACGCGGTCGAACTTCGACAAGCCCCGAACATGGGTGTCCGAATAGCCCTTGATGAGCCGCCGGCAGCGCAGCACCTCGGCGGCGAGATCGTAATGCGTCGGCGCGAGGCGATGGACGGTTCGGAGCCAGTCTTCGCAATGCGCCGTCTCGACGGCATGGCGCAGGAGGCGCCGCCGGTGCGGGCGCAGAGACGAGACGGTGTAGAGCGCGGAGAACCAGAACACCCCGTCGGTGCGGACACGCCGCCCCCGGCTGACGATACGGTCGAGCGCGGCGAAGAGCTTGGGCCGCGCCTCGATCGCACGGCCGAGGCCGGCGGGCATACAGCCGCAGACCTCCTCCATGCGGGGATGCATGTATTCGGTCACCTTGATCAACTGCCCTTCGCGCACGCCGACCTCGCGCCTCACGCGCGCGGTGCGGGTCGCGCGGGTCTTGAGGTCGGCGACCCGGATGACGTCGTCATAGGCCATGGCGTTAGCGACATATTTCGCTGCCGTCGTCGTCAGCGCGTTATCCCTTGCCGGATCGTCGAGCGCGGCCATCGCGGCCAATCGGTCGAGATACTCCCCCCCGTAGGCAAGATCTTGAAAGTCGACGACCTTGCGCAGACCCGCTCGCGCAAGGTCCCGCGCCTGCGCTGGCAGGTTGCGGTCTATGCGGGCAAGGAGATCACGATAGCCATCGATCGCCGCGTCGGGACCGGCAAGGCCGGTGGGGCGCCGAGCCGACCCTTCGATGCCGGGCGCATGGCTCGCCGGCAGCGGTGCTTCGACGGGGGCGAGCGCCGCCTCGGCCGCCTCGGTCGTGTCGATGACGGCGTCGGGCATCGCACCCGTAACGGCAGCGAACCCGGCATCGAACGCGCGAAGGCTCGCCTCGACGCCCTTGCCGGAGCGTCGGATCGTCTCCTCGAAGGCCTCGCGCGGGAAGGGTAGCGCGCCAGAGCCGGCCAGCGCACCGAAGAGGCTCGCCGAGATGACCGAACTGTTGGAAACGGCGAGGGTTTCGAGGTCCGCGCTGTGGAAGCGCTGGCTCGCCTGACGCGCCGCGTCGAGAATGGGCGTACTGCTGAGAATGCCGTTGCCCGGCACTGTCTTCTCGCCAACGGCCAGCGCGCGGTGGGACGAGGCGACCAGCGTGGTACGATCGGGCGTGACGAAGCCGCGCTGGATGGCGCGTCCCGCCTCCATGAGCTCGGCCGCCAGCACGATGTCGACATCACCCGCCGCCGGGCTGAGGGAGAGGACGGGCGTCCGCGCGCCCACGTCCGGCACCATCTCGACATAGTAGATCGTTGCGCCCGTGCGCTGCGCGACGCCGGCGACGGATGTGGCCTGCGCATACCACCCCTGGCCCTCGGCCAGCGCGACGATCCAGTTCGTGACCACGCCGCCGCCCTGCCCGCCGACCGCGAGTATGGCCAGCTTCACGATCCCTTGCGTGGCGTCCGGGCCGGTGGGCCTGAGGTGGGGCGTATGGAGGTTCACGACGTAAAGGCCAAGCGCCGCGCGTCCCGCCGTCGCTGCAGCCAGCCGATCACTCGTTCGCGCCAACCCGCGACCCGCACTTCCCAAGGCTTCGGGTTATGGATTACGTCCGCGCGGTAGAAGGAGGGGCAGAGAACCGCGGCCTCGGCGACCTCGCCGCAATTGCCGCACCCGACGCAGGACGAATCGATCGCCGCGACGGGATCGTCGCGCAGGGGATCGTCCAGCGTCTTGAGGCTCAAAGAGGGACAGCCCGAGAGACGGATGCAGGCGTGGTCGCCCGTGCAGACGTCCTCGTCGACGCCGAAGCGCGGCTTGACCACGCGCTTGGCGTCGCGGATCGCCTTGGCGACGATGGGCTTCTCGCGGCGCTGCTTGTTGAGCATGCATTCGGACGAGGCAACGATGACCTTGGGGCCGGGCGTCCTGGTGGTCAGCGCCTCTTGCAGCGTGTCGCGCATCTTCCCCACATCGTAGGTCCGATCGACGCGGCGGACCCAGTCGACGCCCATTCCCTTCACCGCCGTCTCGATCGGGTGATTGGTGGAGCGGCTCTCGTTGTCGGCGCGGGATGACAGGATGTCCTGACCGCCGGTCGCGGCCGTGTAGTGATTGTCGACGATGAGTATGACGCCGTCATGCTCGTTGTAGACCGCGTTGCCGATGCCGGATGTCAGCCCGTTATGCCAGAAGCCGCCATCGCCCATGATCGCGATCGACTTCTTCTTGGCGTCGACGTTGAAGGCGGAGGCGGAGGCGGGGCCGAGGCCGTAGCCCATGGTCGTCGCGCCGATATTGAAGGGCGGCAGGATGGAGAAGAGGTGGCAGCCGATATCGGCCGCAACGTGGTGCTCGCCAAGCTCCTTCTCGACGAGCTTCATGGCCGCGAAGATCGGACGCTCCGGGCATCCGGTGCAAAAGCCGGCCGGGCGCGCGGGCACGGCGCCGGCGAGGTCGGGCAGCGCGATCCGCTCCTCGTCGGGCGCGTTGGGGCTGCGCTCGGCGCCGGGCAGGAGCTCGGGCGCGTGTTCCTTCAGGAAAGCCGTGATCCCGGCCAGCATGACGGCGCCGGTATATTCCCCCGCCACCGGGAACGGCCCACGCCTGGCGTCCTTGCCGATCAGCCTAGTCGATGCGCCGGCCTTGTGGAGCATGGCGCCGAGAGCCTGCGCGATATAGTCGGGCTGACCTTCCTCCACGACGAGGACCGCGCCCTTGCCCTCGCAGAACTCGAGGAACTCGTCGTCGATCAGCGGATAAGTGACGTTGAGGCAATAGATCGGCAGGTCCGTCTCGCCGTAGAGGTCGGCCAGCCCGAGCCGCTGCAACGCGCGCATGACACCATTGTACATGCCGCCCTGGCAGACGATGCCGATCGCCCCTTCGGCCGGTCCGAAGATCTCGTTGAGCCCGCGTTCGCGAATGAACTGAACGGCGGCCGGCCAACGCTTGTCGATCTTCTCCTGCTCGTGAAGGAAGGAGGCGGGCGGCAGGACGATGCGGTTGGTGTCGCGGCGCGGGTTCTCCAGCGCCTCGGCGACCGTCATGGCCGGGCGCTGATTGTCCTTGGCCGTGAAGCGCCCGTGCATGTGGCAGGAGCGGATGCGCACTTCGAGCATGACGGGCGTGTTGGAAGCCTCGGACAGCGCGAACCCGTCCTCGACGGCCTTGACGATGGCCGGCAGGTTGGGGCGCGGGTCGAGCAGCCAGACCTGGCTCTTCATCGCGAAGGCGTGGGAGCGCTCCTGCATGATCGAGGAGCCCTCGCCATAGTCCTCCCCCACGATCATGAGCGCGCCGCCGGTGACGCCGCCCGAGGCCAGGTTGGCGATCGCATCGGACGCGACATTGGTGCCGACCGTCGATTTCCACGCGACGGCACCGCGGATCGGGTAGTGCACCGAGGCCGCCAGCATGGCCCCCGCCGTTGCCTCGGAGGCCGAGCCCTCCAGGTGGACGCCCAAATCCTTCATGATGTCCTCGGCATCGTTGAGGACGTCCATGATGTGGCTGATGGGCGAGCCCTGATAGCCGCCGACATAGCCGACACCGCATTGCAGGAGCGCCTTGGTGATGGCGAGGATGCCCTCGCCGCGAAACTCCTCGCCCTCGCCTATGCGAAGTTGCTGGACTTCCCTAGCGAAGGACCGTTCGGCCATGGTGTTCCTCGGACGATCTATTCATTTGCATGGAATTTTTGCCGAGCTTGCCACGAAGCTGGGCCCGACGTCAAAGGTCGTGATGGCGGATATTGGCGAGGATCTTATGGAGCGTGCCCGTGAACTGGCGATGCTCCTCTGGCGAGATATTACGAAAGAGGGACGTGTAGAGCGCATGCATCTCAGGCCAGAAGGCGGCAAAGGTCTCGCGCCCCTTCTCCGTCAGGTGTATCTCGCGCACCCGCCCGTCCTCGGCGCGCATCCGGCGGCGAATGAGGCCTTGCTCCTCCATCGCGTCGAGGTTGCGGCTCAAGGTCGACTGCTCGGTCACGGCGTAGACCGAAAGTTCGTTGATCGTCAGCCCGGGCGCGACCGAGAGGACGGCGAGTGCCCGCATCCGCGCCGTGGTGAGATCGTGCGCCTTCAAGACCTCGGCCATGTCGGCATTCCAGCGAGCCGAGATACGGTTGAGAAGATAGGGGGCGAACTGGTTGAGGCCGATCTCCCCCATGCTCGGCCGGCGACCGGGCGGCACGGTCGGGTGGGGCATCTCGTCGACCGCCTGGCTGACGGGCACCGCCATCACGCGAGTGCATTGGCGGCGAGGAAGCCGGAACCCCCGGCCAGACCCGGCCCCGGATGGGTCGAGGCACCGATATGGAAGAGGCCCGGGACATGCGTCGCATGGTTGACCGAGTGCGCGAAGGGGCGCCAGAGGAAGAACTGATCGATCCCGCAATAGCCGCCATAGGGGTCGCCGCCGACGAGGTTGACGTTGAGCGCCTCGAGGTCGGCGGGCGACTGGCTGACGCGTTTCAAAACGGTCTCCCCGAAGCCCGGCACATGCGCCTCGATCATCGCCTCGACGCGATCGGCGAAGGCCTCGCGCAGGTCCTTCGTCCAGCGCCCGTCCTCGGGCACCGCGATGGTCCCGGCGGCATCACCCTTGATCGTGCGCGGTGCCTCGGGCAACTGGATCCAGAGAAGGCCTCTCCCCTCCGGCGCGCGGGAGGGATCGGCAGCGAGCGGCTGGCCGACGCAGACGGTGGGGATCGCGGGCAGCATACCGCGCTCGGCCTCGTTGCTGGCCTTGGAGACCGCGTCGACGCCGCCCGTTAGATGGAGGAGCTGCACGTCGGCGAGGCGCGCGTCGGGCCAGTCCACGGGGCGCGACAGCGCGTAGTGGATCTGCATGTTGCCCTTGCCATAGCGATAGGTTCGCGTGGCCTCCGACACTTCGTCGGGGATGGGCGTGCCTTTCAGGAGCCGGCCGTAGAGTTGATTGGGCGTGACCGAGCATATGACGCCTTTGGTGGCTGCAATCGTCTCGCCGCCTGCCAGACGAACGCCTCTTGCGCGACCGTTCTCCATCACGACGGCCTCGACGTCGGCACCGGTGCGCACCGCGCCGCCCTGCTCCTCGATCAGGCGCTGGAAGGCTTGCGTGATCCGAGCCGCGCCGCCGGTGACGATGGGCGCGCCGGCCGCCTCCAACGCGAAGGCGATGACACGGCCCATCTGACCGGAGAATGCCGATTCCGGCCCGAGGCCCGCATGCAGACCCCAGGGCGCGTGAAGTGCGCGGAGCTCGTCGCTGCCATAACCCGTCTCCAGCCACGATCGGGCGTGGCCGAGCATTTGACCCAACTCGGTCGCAAAACCACGCAGCCCCTTCTTCCAGGCATGGCGCGCTACGAGCTTCGCCGTCTGGCGCGACCAGAGGCCCCCGCCGAGGAGCCCGAAGAGGAGTTCGGCATTGCCCTCGACGGCGCCAACGTCCGAGCCGTGCCGTGCGCCGTCGCCCGCGTGCAGCGCATCGAAGGCCGCGATGTTGGCCGCGCGGTCGGTGCGCAGGATGGCGCTGCGCCCATCCGGCATCAGCGCGCCCGTCGGCGTGTCGGTTTGCGAGAAGGCGAGGCCGTGCCGGGCGAGGTCGTCGCCCAGCGCGGCATAGGCCGGTGAGGTGACGAAGAGGACGAATGTCGCCGCCATCACGTCGTGGACGAAGCCCGGTTCGGTGATCTCCTCGGAGCGGATGCACCCGCCGATTCGGTCGGAGCGCTCCAGCACCAGCACCTTGCGGCCTCGCTTGCCCAGCATGGCCGCGCAGACGAGCGCGTTGATGCCGGAGCCTACGATGATGTGGTCGTAATCCGCCACGCGTGTTCGCTCCCGAGCGCCCTACCCCTTCGGCACCAGCGCCAGCGCTCGCACCGGGCTGCCCGTGCCCTCGACGATCTTCAGGGGCGCCGCGATCAGGATAGCGCCCTTGGGCGGCAGCTTGTCGAGATTGGCGAGACTGGCGAGGCCGTAGCGGTTGTTGGCGTGCAGGAGGTTGTGCGCCGGGAAGGGCGGATCCATGCCGCCGGCCGAGCCCGCGTCGGTGCCGATCGTCTCGGCGCCCCAGCCGATGATACCCTTGCCGATCAGATATTTGATGCAGCCGACATCGGGGCCAGGCGAGTGAGGGCCGTTCTCGTCCATGTTGAGGAACTCGGCCTCGGAGCCCGAACGCTTGTGCCAGTCGGTCCGCATCACGACCCACGAGCCCGCCGGGATCTCGCCATGCTCCGCCTCCCAGGCTTTCACGCCGTCTTCGGTGAGGAGAAAGTCTGGGTTCTTCGTCGCTTCGGCCGCACAATCGATCACGCAGACCGGGGCGACGAAATTCTTGACCGGGATGCGGTCGGTCGTGCCGTCGGCATAGTCCTTACCGGTGATCCAGTGGACCGGTGCATCGAAATGGGTGCCCGAATGCTCGCCGACCTTCAGCCAGTTCCAAGCCCAGAACGGACCCTTGTCGTCATATTCGGAGATCTTGTGGATTTCGATCGGCGGAGTGTCGACGGCCAGTTCCGGCGGCAGCTTGAGGAGCGGCGTATCGGGGCCGAGCGTGCCCGCGAGGTCGACGACCTCGACCGCTCCCGTCATCAGCGCCTCGGCCAGCCCGTCCAGATGTGCATGTCCCATGCCGCGTCTCTCCTTCGAACGATGGATATGGCCTGAGCCTATGCTGGAGACTTGTGCAGATGCAAATGGTTTTGGCGCCCGGTTCTGGGGGAAGGCTTGTAATCCACCAAGCGATCGTTCTCAAATACGTGCGAACGGGCGGACGGGTGGGCGAGGGGGATGCGAATGGCGCGTTATGATGCGGTGATCGTCGGATCGGGGCACAACGCGCTGGCCTGCGCCGTGCATCTGGCCTTCAAGGGCTGGTCGGTCGGCGTCTTCGAGCGGGCCGACAGGCCCGGCGGCGCGATCCGCACCGAGGAGGCGACGCTGCCGGGCTTCCGGCACGATCTCTACGCGATGAATCTGAGTCTCTTCGCCGGCTCGCCCTTCTTCGCGGCACATGGCGAGGCGCTTCAGAAGCACGGTCTTGCCTTCGCGCCGGCAGAGCATGTTTTTGCGACCGCGTATCCGGATGGGACCTGGTTCGGCGTCTCCAAGGACCTCGACACGACTGCTGCCCGCATCGCCGCCTTCTCTGCCAAGGACGAGGCGCGTTGGCGCGCCATGGTGACCGAGTTCGGCGCCGACGCGCCTTACGTCTTCGCGGTCCTCGGCTCCCCGATGACGATGCGCGCGCTCAGCGGCGTTGCCTGGAAGGCGTGGCGCGAGAAGGGACTGAGGTGGTCGCTTGACACGGTGAAGCTCCTCCTGTCCTCGCCGCGCGAGTTTCTCGACGCCAATTTCGAGAGCGACCAGGTCAAAACCGCGCTCGCCGCCTGGGGCATGCATCTCGACTTCCCGCCCGATGCCGCGGGCGGTGCGCTCTTTCCCTATCTCGAGGCCATGGCCAACCAGAGCTTCGGCATGGTCCTTGGTCAGGGCGGTGCGGATACGGTCGTCAACGCGCTCGTCCGGACGTTGGAATCCTCGGGCGGTACCGTCTCGACGGGCGCGGGCGTGGCGCAGATCACCCGCACGAGCGGGCGCGCGACGGGCGTCGTCCTGGAAGACGGGACACGCGTCGAGGCGACGAGAGCGGTCATCGCGGGCGTCGTGCCCTCGGGCCTTCTGAAGCTCCTGCCGGATGGGACCGGCGAGGCGAAGGTCGACGAAGGCTTGCGCGCCTTCCAGCACGGCCCCGGCACGATGATGATCCACATCGCGGCCTCCGATCTGCCGAACTGGTCCGCGGACGCCTCGCTGCGCGATTTCGCTTACGTCCACCTCGCGCCGAGCCTGGCGCAGATGAGCGCGACCTATGCGGAGGCCAAGGCAGGCTTGCTGCCGCGTGAACCGATCCTCGTCGTCGGCCAGCCCACCACGGTCGATCCCTCACGCGCGCCCGAGGGCCGGCACACGCTCTGGATCCAGGTCCGCGCGCTTCCCGCCCGCCCCACGGGCGATGCGGCCGGCGAGATGGAAGCCGGCGACTGGGACACGATCAAGGAGGCCTATGCCGACCGCGTCACCGGCATCATCGAGCGCTATGCGCCGGGTTTCACCGACACCGTCCTCGCTCGCACCGTCCATTCCCCGTCCGACCTGGAGCGCGCCAACCCCAATCTCGTCGGCGGCGACAGCCTCGGCGGCAGCCATCACCTCGCGCAGAACTTCTTCCTGCGTCCGATCCCCGGAATGGCGCGCTATCGCACGCCGGTAAAAGGCCTCCACATGGTCGGTGCGTCGACCTGGCCGGGCGCGGGCGTCGGCGCCGGATCGGGCTTCCTCCTCGGCAAGATGCTGGCGGGCGACTGAGCCGCCCGAATTGACAAGGCCCGATCCTTGCGATCACATATACTTCAAGTGTGAAGCGACGCGGCCTCGGCGTTGCACGCAAGAGACACGCACCGGAGACGACCGATAAACGCGGAGCGGTTGTGCCCTCCGCCAGATGGCTGGAGACCTCACATGACCCATACGCGCCGCAACGTCCTGCAATACGGAGCCCTCGGGCTCGGCGCCTTCGCGGCGAACGGGCTCGTGCCCGCCTATGTCAGCGCGCAAGGGTCCGAACTCACGATCGCTTACAACGTCACGTTGCCCTCCTGGGATCCGACGGTCGGCACGTCGGCCGTCAATCCGACCATCCAGGGTATCTACCGCTCGGTCTTCGACCAGTTCATCGGCCAAGGCCCCGACCTCGCCTTCGCGCCCGGCCTCCTCACGGAGTGGGGCTGGACGGACGACAATGCGAAGATCCGCATGGTCGTTCGCGAGGGCGTGACCTGGCACAACGGCGATCCGCTGACGCCGGAGGACATCGTCTTCTCGCTGGAGCGCGCGGGCGACGCGGAGGGTGGCAACCCCATCCAGTTCGTCTGGGGCAAGGTCAACAACTACGCCATCGACGGCAACGTCATCACGGCTGACGTGGTCGAGTACGAGCCGACGCTCTTCAAGTGGATGGCCTTCCTGACCGGCTACGTGCTGCCCAAAGCCTATTTCGAGGAGGTCGGCGCCGAGGGTTTCGAGGCCGCGCCCATCGGAACCGGCCCGTACATGGTCGACCAGTTCGAGCGCAACGCCTTCGTGCGCCTCAAGGCCAACGCCGACTATTGGGGCGGCACGCCGGCCTACGAGACGGTGGTGATCAAGTTCGTGCCGGACGCTTCCGCGCGTGTCGCCGAGGTCGAGTCTGGTGCCTCCGACGTCGCCTTCGACGTGCCCTACGAGGAGTTCGACCGCCTCAAGGAGAAGGACGGCCTCGTCGGCACCGCGACGCCGGTCTCCGACATCGCGATGATCTTCCTCAACGACATCGACGTGATGACGGATCCGAACGTCAGGAAGGCCGCCGCCCACGCCATCGATAAGCAGACGCTGATCGACCGCCTGCTCGGCGGCTACGGCGTCGCTATCGACACGCTACAGACGCCCGAATACGCCGCCTACGATCCCTCCATCGAGGTCCCCTACGACCCGGACCTCGCCGTGGAGCTCCTCGCTGCGTCCGGCTACTCGACCGACAATCCCGTCCGCTTCACCATCGAGACGACCCGGGGCTTCAAGCCCAAGGACTACGAGATGATCCAGGCGATCGTCGGCCTGTGGCGGCGTGTCGGCATAGAGGCGGAGATCGAGGTCTACGAGATCGCCAAGCATTTCGAGCTGCGCGCCGCCGACCAGCTCGCCCCGGCCGCCTTCTACAACTGGGGCAACGCGGTCGGCGATCCGGCGACCTCGACGGGCTTCGCCATGTTCGGCCCCTCCCCCCACTCGGTCTGGGACGGCCAGGACGTCTTCGATGCCATCGCGCCGCTCTGGGGCGAGGCCGACGAGGAGAAGCGCATCGCGGGCTACAAGGCCGTCGACCGCATGATCGCGGAGAACGCCTATGTCATCCCGCTCCTCCAATACGTCCAGCCGATCATCCATGCCGAGGGCGTGGAGGTGACGCCGAACGTCTCGGGCGCGGTGATGCCTTTCCTGATGAAGCCTTCGGCCTGAAAGTAGCCCGCCCGAGCCTGAATTCTTCTCCCCTGGCGGGAGAAGGTGCCGGCAGGCGGATAAGGGGGCGTCCCGTTTCCGAGCCCACGCTCCTGGTGAGCCCCCTCACCCCGGCCCTCTCCCACCTGGGAAGAGGGAACTGCAGCGGCGAAGTTGCCACCCATCCTGTCGCTATCATCACCTAGCCGTCTGGCCGCCCTTCGTGCTCAACGCCTTCCTCGTCCGCCTGGCCACGACCGCCGTCACGCTGTTCGGCGTGGCCGTCGTCGTCTTCGTCGTCATCCGCGTCGCGCCGGGCGACCCGATCGCGATGATGTTGCCACCAGGCGCGACGGACGCCGATATCGATCGGCTGCGCGGGCTCTACGGGCTCGACAAGTCGATCGTCGAGCAGTTCGTCATCTGGCTCGGCAACGTGGTCCAGGGTGATTTCGGCGCCTCGATCAGCCTGCGCGCCGACGTGATGGACCTCGTTCTCGGCCGCCTCCCGGCCACGCTGGAGCTGAGTGCCCTCGCACTCGTCTTCGCGGTCGTACTCGGCGGCGGCGCGGCCTTTCTCGCCACGCGGTTCCGCGATACGGGCGTCGAGGCCGGTGTCGATGTCTCGAACGGGATCGCGCTTTCGGTACCCGATTTCCTCTGGGGCCTGACCTTCATCCTTCTTCTGGGCGTCGTCTGGCCGGTCTTCCACATCTCGGGCCGCGTCTCGCCGCGCCTCGACCTGCCCTTCGTCACGAACTTCTATCTTCTCGAAGCCATCCTTCGCCTGCGCTTCGATCTCGTGCGCGATCTTCTCTCGCACATGGTCATGCCGGCCATGGCGCTCGCGCTGCCGCTCGCCGCCGTCATCGCGCAGCTCCTCAAGACCGCGCTCAAGGAGACGGTCAATCTCGACTACGTCATGCTCGCCCGCACGCGCGGCTTTTCCGAGAGCAGCGTGATCGTGCGCGAGGCGCTCCGAAACGCCGTCCTTCCGACGCTGACCCTCATCGGCGTGCAGTTCACCTTCCTCATCGGCGGTACGGTCATCATCGAGCGGCTCTTCTCCTATGAGGGCCTGGGCAACATGGCGATCGACGCCGTCATCAACCGCGACCTTCCACTCATCCAGGGCATCGTCATCCTCTTCGCGGTCCTCTTCGTCGTCATCAACCTCCTCGTCGACATGACCTACGCCCTGCTCAATCCGAGGCTCCGCCATGGATGAGATCGTGGACGAGGACAGAGCGCATGTCTGAGACCGCCGTCGTCGAGGCGCGCCTCTCCGATGTGCGGGAGCGGGTGCGCCGGCCCGAGCCGCGCCTCTGGCTGGCCGGCGGGTGGCTGCTCGTCGTCATCCTCGCCGCGCTCACCGCTCCGCTCATCGCGCCGCACGATCCCCTTTATCAGGACCTCTTCCTCAACCAGTTGCCGCCCTCCTGGATGGCCGGTTCCGAGCCCGGCTATTGGCTCGGCACGGACAGTCTTGGCCGCGATGTCCTCTCCCGGATCATCCACGGCGCACGGATCGCGCTCATCGTTGCCTTCGTCGCGGGCACGGCTGCGGCGCTCCTCGGCTCCCTGCTCGGGCTTCTCGCCGGCTACTACGGCGGCTGGACGGATCGGCTGATCTCGCGCATCGTCGATATCTGGATGGCCTTCCCGCCCGTCCTCTTCGCCATCCTCCTCGTCGCGGTCCTCGGCACGGGCCTGCACTCGGTGATCATCGCCATCGTGGTCATCGACTGGACGCGCTTCTGCCGCGTCGTGCGCGCCGAGGCGATGCAGCAGGCGCGGATGGAGTACGTGGAGAGCGCACGGGTTGCGGGTTTTTCGTCGGCACGAACACTCCTGACCGAAGTCCTGCCCAACGTGGCCCCCGCCATCGTCGTACTCCTCTCCATGGAGATGGGCATCGCCGTCATCGTCGAGGCGATCCTCTCCTTCGTGAACCTCTCGATCTCATCGGACGATCCGACCTGGGGCGGCATGATCGCGGAGGGGCGCACGATGATCTATCAGGCGTGGTGGGTGCTGGTCTTCCCGCTCGTCGCGCTCTTCCTCACCGTCCTCGCCTTCGGCCAGTTCGGCGAAGGGCTTAAGAACCGCTTCGACCCGGTGCTGCGATGACGGCGCACCTCCTCATCGACGATCTCGACGTCGCGCTCGGCGGCGATCCGCGAAAGCGGCTGCTGCGCGGCGTATCGCTTGAGGTCGCTGCGGGCGAGGTGCACGGGCTGGTGGGGGAGTCGGGCGCCGGCAAGAGCATGATCGGCAAGACCGTCTTCGGCATCCTGCCCCGCGCCGTGCGCGTGATCGGCGGGCGCATAGAGGTCGGCGGGCGGGATCTCCTCACCACGCCGAAACGCGAGCGGCGACGGCTCGTCGGCTCTACCATGGCACTCATTCCGCAGGACCCGCTCACGGCGCTCAACCCCGCGCGGCGCATCGGCGCGCAGATGACGGACCGGCTGATCCGCTCGCTCGGCCACTCGAAGCGTGAAGCGACGGCGCGCGCGCGGGCCATGCTCGACGAGGTCCATATCCGCGATCCCGACCGCGTGCTGGCGAGCTATCCGCACGAATTGTCGGGCGGCATGCGCCAGCGCGTCCTCATCGCGGAAGCGTTCGCGGCCGAGCCCCGACTCATCGTCGCCGACGAGCCGACGACAGCGCTCGACGTGACGGTCCAGAAGCAGATCCTCCGTCTCATCGCGGAGATGCAGGCTCGGCATGGCACGGCCATGCTCTTCGTCACGCACGATCTCGGCGTCGTCGCCAAGCTCTGCCAGAGCGTGAGCGTCCTTTATGCCGGGCGCACGGTCGAGCAGGGGCGCACGGCCGATCTCATCGCCGCGCCGCAGACGGCCTATACCGCCGCCCTTCTCGCCGCCGTGCCGCGCTATGACCGGCCGAGCCAGTCGCTTCGCCCCGTCGACCCCGCCGTCGTGGCGGCCGTTGCCGAGGACGTGGCGCGGGCCGACGCCGACTACCTGCGGGGCCGCGCGGCATGAGCGAGCCGATCTTCTCCGCCCGCGATCTGCGGCTTTCCCTGCCGGATTTCAATGCCCGCAAACCGTTCCGGCCGGTACCGCGGATCGATATCCTTCGCGGCCTTACCTTCGATATTCCCGAGGGGAGCTGCCTCGGCATCGTCGGCGAGTCGGGGTCGGGCAAGTCGACGCTCGGCCGGGCTCTCGTGCGGCTGCACGAGCCGACTGGCGGCACACTCCATTTCGCGGGCCGCGACATCACGCATATGGGCGAAGACGCGCTGCGCCCGCTGCGCCGCGAGATGCAGGTGATCTTCCAAGACCCCTCCTCGTCGCTCAACCCGCGCCGCACCGTCGGCACGATCGTCGCCGCGCCCATACGTCTCCACCAACCAGGCGACGATCGTGCCGCGATCCAGGAGCAGGCGCTGGCCGCCCTCGCACAGGTCGGCCTCTCGGCCGCGTTCGCGGAGCGCTATCCGCACGAATTGTCGGGCGGTCAACGCCAGCGCGTCGGCATAGCCCGCGCCGTCGCGCTGCGGCCACGCTTCATCTTCGCCGACGAGATCGTCTCGGGGCTCGATACCTCGACCCAGGCGCAGGTCATCGCGCTCCTTCAGCGACTGCGTTCTGAGATGAACCTGACCATGGCCTTCGTAAGCCACGACCTTTCGGTGGTGCGACACCTCTGCGATCGGATCCTCGTGCTGCAGGGCGGTGAAATCGTGGAAGCCGGCGAGACGGCCACGGTCTTCGACGCGCCGCAGCATCCCCACACTCAGGCCCTCAAGGCCGCCATACCGCTGCCCGAGATCGACGACGGCTGGCTCGCGGCCTGAAACATCCGTCCTATGACGCTATCTGGTCAATCGAGGACGGCGGTCGCCTCGATCTCAATCATCATGCCGGGCATCGCGAGGGAGGAGACGCCGATCAGCGTGTTGGCAGCGGGCGTGACGTCGCCGTAGAAGGCGGCGATGGCGGGGCCGATGGCGCCGAGATGGTCGGGCGAATAGTCGACGACATAGGTCCGCAGCCGCACGACATTGGCCGCCGTGGCGCCCCGCGCGGCGAGGACGGCCGTCAGGTTGGCAAAGGCCTGCGCGGCCTGCGCCGCCATGTCGCCCTCGCCGACGAGATTGGCCTTGGCATCCCACGCGACCTGACCGGCGAGATGCAGCAGCCGGCCGCCCTCGCTCTCGACGGCGTGGGAAAAGCCGAAGGGCACGGCCTCGTAGAGTTCGCCCGGGTTGACCGCTTCGCGCTTCATGGGTCGCTTCCCTCCTTCAAAGACGTTTACTCAGGCCATCTTCGCCTTGCGCGCCCTGATCTCGAGATAGGAGACGAGGCGAACGAGGGGCCAGAGGATGATGAAGTAGATCAGCGCCGCCGCGATGAGCGGCGACGGATTGGCGACGAGGGCCTGCGCGTCGGTCGCCTGCTTGAGAAGATCGGGCATCGCGACGACCGAGGCGAGCGAGGTGTCCTTGACGATCGAGACGATGTTGCTGGTCTGCGGCGGCACCGCGATCTTGACCGCCTGCGGCAGCACGACCTTCCACAGGACGATGCGGAAGGGGAGGCCCAGCGCATCGGCGGCCTCGAACTGGCCCTTGGGAATGCTCTCGATCCCGGCGCGCAGCACCTCGGCCGTGAAAGCGGCGAGTACGACGCTCAGCGCGACGCTGGCCGATGTGAAGGAGCTGAGCCGGATGCCGACGAAGGGCAGCGCGTAATAGACGAGGATCAGCACGACCAGCATCGGCACGGCGCGGAAGAAGTCGATGACGAAGACCGCGAGCCAATTGATCGGCCGGGGCGCATAGAGCCGCACCAGGCAGAGCACGACGCCTAGCGTGACGCCGAAGACGATCGCGACGACGGAGAGAAGGAGCGTGTTCTGAAGGCCCCGTATCAGCATCGGCAGCGTGCGCTGCATGACCTCGACGTTGAAGAAGGTCTCCAGAAGACCCATGCCGACCTCGTTCTAGCTTGTCTCGATACAGAGAGGCCGGGCGCGGGGCCCGGCCTCGAAGGCGCGTTAACCCAAGGCCGCTATTGCGGCATCGGACGCTCGAGCACGGTCACGGTGCTGGTGCCGGCTTCGGGCGCGACGCCGAAATGCTTCTCGTAGAACGCGGCCATCGTGCCGTCTTCCTTGATCTCCGAGATGACGGCGTTCGCCTTGTCGGTCAGCTCCGAATCCTTGCCGAGCATGATCGCGTACATGTCGCCGGTAGGAATGCGCTCGGCAACGGTGAGGTCGGTCATCGTCTGGAACGAATACTCGAAGCCCGTGATGTCGCTGATAGCCGCCGCCACGCGTCCGGCCTGCGTGTCGAGCAGCATCTCCTGCTGGGTGTTGTAGCCCTTGACGTCGGAGAAACCGTATTCGGCCTGGTTTTCCAGCGCCCATTTCTCGCCGGTCGAGGTGGAGAGGACGCCGACGGGCTGTCCGTCGAGATCGGCCAGACCCTTCACGTCGCTGTCCTTACGCGTGCCAACGGCGAGGTCGGCGTCATAGTACCCTTGCGTGAAATCCTGGTTCTGCAACCGATCGTTCGTGATGGTGATCGACGAGATCGCCATATCGATCCGGCCCGACGCCGTGGCCGCGAAGAGGGCCTGGAAGCCGAGGTCTGAGATCTCGACATCCATGCCGAGCCGCTTGCCGATCTCGTTGACGAGATCTACCTCGAAGCCAGTGAACGTGCCGTCGGCCTGCTTGACCTCCCACGGGGGGTTGGCCGCGTAGGCACCCACCGTCAGGGTCTCGGCCGCGGCGGCGCCCGTCATCATAGCGGTGGCCGCGAGGGCCATCATCATACGTCTCATGGTCTTCTCCTCTAGCGGGGTTGATCCCCGTTTCTGGCACGTCCCCTCAGGTGAGGGCCCGCGCGATCCTCTCGCTGGCTTCGCGCACCTGGGCCTCGTCGCGGCAGACACACATACGAAGGAACGCCTTCGACGCATCGCCGAACATGAAGCCCGGCGCGAGGCCGACGCGCGCCTTCTCCAAGATCATGCCGCACGCCTCTCGCGCGTCCTCCTGGCCCTCGATTCGGAAGAAGGCGTACATGCCGCCCTGCGGCTTGGCCGGCATGACGACGGAGTTGATCCGCTCCAGCGCCTCGTAGGCGGCATCGCGCCCCCTGCGGCAGCGCTCGCGCATGCTCTCGACGAAGGCTTCGCCTTCGCGAAGCGCCACCGCGGCGCCGGCCTGCACGAAGGGGGCGGTACCCGAATTCATATATTGCGTCATCGCCGCCACGCGCGGCGCGCAGGAGACCGGGTGGCCGAGCCAGCCGATCCTCCAGCCCGTCATCGCCCAGGCCTTCGAGAAGGTATTGATGGTGAGGACGAGGTCCTCGTCCTCGCAGATCTCGCGCATGGACGGCGCAGACAGGCCCTCGCCGAACCAGAGCCGGTTGTAGACCTCGTCGGAGACGATCCAGATGCCCCGCTCGCGCGAGAAGTCGAGCAGTGCCTGCAACTCTTCGTGCGTGGCCGTCCAGCCGGAGGGATTGGACGGCGTGGAGAGGAAGATCGCGCGCGTGCGCTCGTCGCAGGCGTCAAAGACCTTGTCGAGGTCGAGCGAGAGATCGGCGCCGTCGATGTCGAGCGAGACCGCGCGCGGCTCTCCGCCGACGAGATGGATAACGCGCCGGATGTTCGGCCACTGGGGCTCGATATAGACGACGTTGTCGCCCGCGTCGCAGACCATCTCCATCGCGATGAGGAGCGCCTGCATGCCGCCCGGCGTCACCGTCGAGCGCTCGATGGCGATGGGCCGGCCGTGGACGCGGGTCTGATAGCTTGAGAGCGCTTCGTTCAGTGGGCCATAGCCGCGCATGTTGGGCACATAGAAGGTCTGCCCGGCTTCGAGCGCCCTCGTCGCCGCGTCGCGGATGAAGGGCGGCGTCACGAGATCGCCCTCGCCGTACCAGAGCGTGATCACGTCCTCGAGCTGGCCAGCCTTTGTGGCGAGGTCGGCGATATTGTCCGTGTCGAGGGTCAGGACCTGCTGTCGCAGGAAGGCTTCGGCGTCGGGCAGCGTCGTGCCGGCTCTCAGGGCATCGGCAGCACGCGGCGCGGCGGTCATCGGGTGCGACTCATGAATGCGATTCGTTCCTCTGAGGCCGGCCACCGGCGGAAAAGTTCAAGCTTGAAGGAGCCTGCCATACGACACTACGATCGACCACCCGCCGTCAACCGCACATGAGATGAACATGACCAGCGATTGCAAAGAATTCTTGCACAAGGGGAAGAGGCGGTCATGAGGATCGCAAGTCCTCAACTCCGCCGCGTGGCGCCGAAGAGGCGAACGCGCTTTCTATTGCTCGCCGCTGTAACCGGCACGCAGCGCTGATGTTCGACCCGAAGTCCCCCCGTCTGAAGCCCGCGCTTGCCTCGTCCAGGCCAATCGGCGCGGCCTGGTTCACGCTCGGCGACCCAAGCCTGATCGAGATCGCGACGCGCACGGCGCCACTCGACGCCGTCGTGCTAGATCTCCAGCACGGGCTCTTTGGCCGAAGGGAGATGGAAGCCGCCATCGGCGCGCTACCCGGCGACGTGCCGGGCCTCGTGCGCACGCGCGACGACGCGCCGGCCTCCATCGGCGAGGCGCTCGATGCCGGCGCGGAGGGCGTGCTCGTACCGCTCGTCGAGAGCGCTGCACAGGCGGCCGCCGTCGCGCGGGCCTGCCGCTATCCGCCCAACGGGCATCGCTCCGGCGGCGGCATCCGCCCGTTGGCCGATTTCGAGGCGCACGCTGTCCACGCCAATGACGGCATCGTCGCCGGCGTGATGATCGAGACGGCGTCGGGCGTCGAGGCGGCCGACGCCATCGCGCGCTCCGGCGTCGATCTCGTCTTCATCGGCACGGGCGATCTCGCGCTTTCGCTCGGGACCGCGCCCGGCGGCGAGGCACACGAATCGGCCTGCCTGCGCATTCGGGACGCCTGCCGAGACGCCGGCATCCCGTCGGGCTGCTTCGCGATGAACGCCGAGGGCGCGCGTCGCC
The DNA here is from genome assembly GCA_963799285.1 of uncultured Alphaproteobacteria bacterium. Classification (GTDB taxonomy): domain Bacteria; phylum Pseudomonadota; class Alphaproteobacteria; order Rhizobiales; family CAWCWK01; genus CAWCWK01. Next base: position 409,108 of record CAWCWK010000004.1, on the reverse strand, counting down.
GCGTCGAGCAGGGCTTCGCGCTGACCGTGTCGGTCATCGATCTCGTCGTGGTGGAGGCGGGTTTCGCGGCCGCGGCGAAGGCGTGGCGCGGCGAAGCCGGGTAGCGCCCGTACGTTCAGTCTGCGCCCTGCTCAGCCAGCCAGGGCGCCATCTCCCACCCCGCACCGCTGGCCTCGCACATGGCGGCGACTTCGGCGCGCACCACGTCCCAACCGCGCGCCTGCGCGTCGAAGACCGGCCCGCCGCGCCAGCGGGGAAAGCCGTACCCGTTGACGAGAACGACATCGACATCGCCCGGCCGCGTGGCGACGCCTTCGCCGACGAGGTGACCGGCCGCGTTGACCATGGCCGCCGTCATACGCGCGCGGATCTCGTCGTCGGAGATGGCGCGGGGCGTAATGCCCTTGGCGGCCCGCTCGGTCTCGATAATGCGGGCGACCTGAGGCGATTCGGTGCGCCGGCCGGCCTCGTAGTCGTACCAGCCGCCGCCCGACACATCGGCCGTCTTGCGCCCGAGCCGGTTCGCCTCGCAGAGCGCATCGGCGATGGCGGCCGTGCGGGCTTGGGGGTCGCGCGTCGGTGCCAGCATGCGGCGCACGGCACGGGCGATGTCGAGGCCGGCGAGATCCGCGACGGCGAAGGGGCCCATGGCCATGCCCCAGTCCTCCATCACCCGATCGACATCGGAGGGCGTCGCGCCCTCTTCGACCAGATATTCGCCCTGCGTGCGGTAGGCGCTGAAGACGCGGTTGCCGATGAAGCCGAAGGCGTTGCCGGCGATGACGGGGAGCTTGGTCAGCCGCTTGGCGAGCGCGAGCCCGGTCGCGATCGCCTCGGGGCTCGTCTCGGCGCCTCGTACGATCTCCAGCAGCTTCATGATGTGGGCGGGAGAGAAGAAATGCAGCCCGAGCGTACGCGCCGGGCGCCCGCCCGCCTCGGCAATGGCATCGAGATCGAGATAGGAGGTGTTGGTGGCCAGCAGCGCATCCAGCTTCGCGATAGCGCCGAGCTTGGCGAAGAGATCGCGCTTGGCGCCGAGGTCCTCGTAGATCGCTTCAATGACGAGGTCGGCGCCGGACAGCGCCTCGAGTTCCGTGCTGCCGGACAGTGAAGCGCGGCGCGAGGCGGCCGCATCGGAGGACAGTCGGCCCTTGGCCACCATGTCATCGAGCGCATCGCCGATCCGCGCCATGGCGCGCTCCAGCGCGTCTTCCCCCATCTCGACCAGCGTGACCGCGAGCCCGCCGCCGAGCATGGCCAGCGCGATCCCGACGCCCATCGTACCCCCACCGACCACGCCGACGGTCCGGAGCGGCAGGGGCTTCGCCTCGGCACCCGGCGCCTTGGCCGCTGCACGCTCGGCGAAGAAGATGTGGCGGAGCGCGGCGGACTGGGGCGAGGCGCGAAGCTTCAGGAATATCGCGCGTTCGGCGGCGAGACCGGCCGCGAAGGGGCCGGAGGCCGCATGCAGCGCATCCAGAGCCTCGAGCGGCGCGATTTGCCCCCGTGCGCGGCGGCGGGTCTCGGTCTCGAGGCTTGCAAGCGCATCGTCGTCGAAGGTCGGCACATCGCGCGCGGACAGTCGCCGGGCGGACGGATCGAGCGATGGGATCAGCGCGATCGCCTCTTCGATCAACGCCTCGTCGGCGCATACGGCGTCGGCCAGCCCGATCGCCTCGGCCTTGGCGGCTTCGATCGGTTTGCCGGTCGTGACCATGCGCGCGGCCTCGACCATCCCGACAAGGCGCGGCAGGCGCTGCGTGCCGCCGGCACCGGGGATGAGGCCGAGCGTCACCTCCGGCAGACCGGCCTTGGCGGAGCGCGCCAGTACCCGGCCATGGCAGCCGAGCGCCACTTCGAGACCGCCACCGAGGGCCGTTCCGTGGATGGCGGCGACGATAGGCTTCGGGCAGGCCTCGATGGCGGCGATCACGTCCGGCAGATGGGGCGGCTCCGGCGGGCGGCCGAACTCCTTCACGTCCGCGCCGGCGATGAAGGTCCGGCCCCGGCAGGCGATGACGGCGCCTTCGACGGCATCGTCCGTCTCGATCTCCGCCAATGCGTCCATGAGCCCGGCCCGCACGGCCTGCGATATCGCGTTGACGGGCGGATTGTCGATCCAGACGACCGCATGAGCGCCGCGCCGCTCGACCGAAACCGTCATGCTAGAATGCCTTGAAGGCGATGATGGTGAAGGTGTCGCGGATGCCCGGGATGGTCTGGACCTCGTTGGCGACGAAGAGGCCGATATCGTCGGCGGCCGGGATGTAGAACTTGACGAGGAGATCGTAGGTCCCGCTCGTCGAATGCACCTCCGACGCGATCTCGCGGTCGACCAGGGCTGCGGCGACCTCATAGGTCTTGCCGAGTTCGGACTTGATCTGGACGAAGAAGCACTTCACGCGGAAATCTCCGGCATTTGAATGTCTACGGGTTCGGACAGGACGACCTTGAGGCGGGCGATGGGCAGGGCGCGCAGCCGGCCGTCCTTCATGCCGACAAGGCCGCGCACCTCGAAACCCTCATGCGCGAGCCGACCGTCCTTGAAGCCACGGTATTCGATGTGGACGGTCTTGTCGCGCCACTCGGTGATGCGGACCTCCAGCGTGAAGGTCTCGCCATAGGTGATCGTCTGCTTGAAGCGGCTCCGCGTCTCGAAGATGGGCGTTCCGAGCACGTCCCAGCGCTCGCGGATGGAACGCTGGTCGAGCCCGTGCGCGCGCAGGAGGCGGTGAAAGCCGGTGTCGAACCAGCGGAAATAGTTGGCGTAGAAGACGATTCCGGCATCGTCGCAATCGCAGAACTCGACCGGGATGTCGGTACGGAAGGGCTGGCCCTCGGCATGAGAGCGCGCTGGAGGGCGCGCAGACGTCTCGTCGTCCATGCCGGCGGAACCCGCCCCGTCGCCGTCCACGCCTATTCCGCCGCCACCGCGTGAGGCGCGGCGCGGGCGGCGCGCTTCTCGGCCCGCTCGCGCGATTTGGGCCGGGCCTTCCTCTTCAAGTCCTCGAGGTCGGACCGCTCACGCGCGGCATCCCTGAGCAGCTGATCGCGGCCGGGCATGTATTGCGGCGGGGTCGCGATCTCGACGCCGTACCAGCCCGCCGCCCGCGCCACGAAGCTCGGATCGGCGAGATGGGGGCGCCCGAGCGCGACGAGATCGGCCCGGCCGGCGGCGAGGATCGTGTTGATCTGGTCGGCACTCGTGACGGCGCCCACGGCCATTGTCGCGACATTGGCCTCGTTGCGGATCTGGTCGGAGAAGGCGGTCTGGAACATGCGGCCATAGATGGGCCTCGCGCGAGGCGTCGTCTGGCCGGTCGAGACGTCGATGAGATCGACGCCGGCCTCGGAGAACGCCTTGGCGATGAGGACGGTGTCATCGGCCGTGATGCCGCCCTCCTCCCAGTCGGTGGCGGATAGGCGCACGGACATCGGCTTTTCGTCGGGCCAGTCTGCACGCAGGGCCGTGAAAACCTCGAGCGGGAAGCGCAGCCTGTTCTCCAGGCTACCGCCATACTCGTCGCTTCGCGTGTTGGTGAGCGGCGAGAGGAAGGAGGCGAGCAGATAGCCGTGCGCGCAATGCAGCTCCAGCATGTCGAAGCCGGCGCGGTCGCCGCGCTTCGCGGTCTCGACGAACTGGTCGCGGATCGTGTCCATGTCGGCACGGGTAAGCGGACGCGGCGTCTGGCTCTCGGGATAGTAGGGCACGTCGGACGCCGAAACGATCTCCCAGGGCGCGATCTCGCCTTCGGGATCGAGGGGCCGGTCCATGCCCTCCCACATCAGCTTCGAGGCCCCCTTGCGGCCGGCATGGCCGACCTGGAGGCACATCTTCGATCCGCCATGGGTGTGGACGAAGTCGACGATGCGGGTCCAGCCGGCCTCCTGCTCGTCGTTCCAGAGCCCGGTGCAGCCGGGGGTGATGCGGGCCTCGGGCGAGATGACGGTCATCTCGGTGAAGAGGAGACCCGCTCCGCCGACCCCGCGCGCGCCGTAATGCATGAGGTGCCAGTCGCCGGGCACCCCGTTCGCGGCCGCGTACATGCACATCGGCGAGACGACGGCGCGGTTCGTCACCGTCATGCCGCGAAGCTTGAGCGGTTGGAACATGGGCGGCGCAGGGTTCTCGATATCCACGTCGAAACCCGCGTCCCGCACGCCTTGCGCGAAGTGGCGGTCCACCTCGGCGACGAAATCGGGCGCCCGCAATTGAAGGTTCTCGTAGGTGATCGCCTTGGAGCGGGTCATCACGCCGAAGGCGAACTGGACCGGATCGAACCCCCAGAACCGCTCGACATGCTCGAACCAGACGAGCGAGACGTCGGCGGCGTGCTGCGTCTTCTCGACCTCCTCGCGCCGGCCGGTCTCGAAGCTCTCGAGCGCCGCCTTCAGGTCGGTCTTGCCCGCCACTGCCTTGTGGAGCGCGATCGCGTCCTCCATGGCCAGCTTGGTGCCCGATCCGATCGAGAAATGCGCGGTCGCCTTCGCGTCGCCGAGGAGGACGGCATTGTCCTTCACCCAGCGCGCGTTGCGGATCATGGGGAAGTTGCGCCAGAGCGAGCGGTTGGTGATCAGGCCGTGGCCGCTCAGATCCTCGGCGAAGACACCCTCGAGGAAACGCGCCGATTCCTCCTCCGACATCTTGTCGATGCCGGCGCGGCGCCAGGTCTCGTCGGTACACTCCATCACCCAGGTCGAGCGCCCCTCCTCGTATTGGTAGGCATGGGCGATGAAGATGCCGGCCTCCGTCTCGCGAAACGAGAAGGTAAACGCGTCGAGCGGACAATCGGAGCCGAGCCAGACGAACTTGTTGGGCCTGAGGTCCGTGACGGGCTGGAAGTGATCGACGAAACGGTCGCGCGCCTTGGAATTGATCCCGTCGCCAAGGACGACGAGGTCGTATTCCGCCATCAGATCGTCGACGCTTTCGACCTCGGTCTCGAAGCGCTGCTCGACGCCCAGTTCGCCCGCGCGCTCCGAGAGGATGCGCAGCAGGGTCGTGCGGGCGAAGCCGCAGAAACCGTTGCCACCGACCCGGTGGACCTCGCCCTTGTAGCGGATCTCCACGTCGTCCCAATAGGCGAACTCGTCGGTGATACGCCGGTAACTCTCGGGGTCCGCGGCCTCGAAATTGTCGAGCGTCTGGTCGGAGAAGACGACGCCGAAGCCGAACGTGTCCTCCAGCCGGTTGCGCTCGAAGACGACGACCTCGCTATCGGGGTGCGACTTCCGAAGGAGGATCGAGAAATAGAGCCCGGCCGGGCCTCCGCCGATGATGGCTACGCGCATGGATCCCGTTCCTTCATGGCCGTCATTCAAGGGCGGCTATCAACCGAGCGAGCGCAGGATGCGCGCGACGTGGGTATCGATGAGCGCCCGGTAGCTCTGCGGCCAGACCAGGTCGAAGCAATGCAGCCGGGCCCCGACGCGCTTGCAGGCGCTGTAATAGATCCGCTCGTCGACATAGCCCGAGACGACGCCGAGATCGGGCTTGTCGACCTCGTAGGTCACCGTGCTCTCGCCGGGCGGATAGGCGAGACCGGCGACCTCACGCGCGATGAGCGCGCCCGGATAGCTTTGCACCGAGAACTCCACGAAGGAGATGTCGGAGACATAGGCCACCCGCGTGCCGCCAAGTGCGTCCTCGGAGACCGAGGGCGGCGAGAACTCCGACGCGAAGGGCGCCGGGACTTCGATGGCGACCCCGGCATCGTCGAGCCGGACCCAGCCGCCCTCGAGCGGCGTCATCGCCTGCGCGTCCAAAGCCGTGAGTAGAGCGGTTGCGAGCGCCGGTAGGAGCGCGTTGGCGTAGCGTGTCATGTCGGGTCCGATCAGAGAGGAAGGCCGCCTTCTCCGGTCTCTAGACGCATCAGAAGAAGGCCTGCAGCCCGGTCTGGGCGCGCCCGAGGATGAGGGCGTGGACGTCGTGCGTGCCCTCATAGGTGTTGACCGTCTCGAGGTTCACCAGATGACGCATCACGCCATACTCCTCGGAGATGCCGTTGCCGCCATGCATGTCTCGCGCGTGGCGGGCGGCATCAAGCGCCTTGCCGCAATTGTTGCGCTTCATCAGGGAGATGGCGGCCGGATGCGCCTTCTTCTCATCGAGCAGCCGACCGAGCTGGAGCGAGCCTTGGAGGCCGAGCGCGATGTCGGTCTGCATGTCGGCCAGCTTCTTCTGGACGAGCTGCGTCTGGGCGAGCGGACGGCCGAACTGCTTGCGGTCGAGCGTATATTGGCGCGCCTTGTGCCAGCAATCCTCGGCCGCACCCATCGCGCCCCAGGAGATGCCGTAGCGCGCCTTGTTGAGGCAGCCGAACGGGCCACCGAGGCCTTCGCCTCCGGGCAGCAGGTTCTCTTCCGGCACGACGGCGTCGTCGAGCACGATCTCGCCGGTTACGGACGCGCGGAGCGAGAGCTTCCCCTTGATGGTCGGCGTCTCGAAACCCTTCGTGCCGCGCTCAACCACGAAGCCGCGAATCTTGCCCTCGTGCGCATCGGACTTGGCCCACACGACGGCAAGGTCGGCAATGGGCGAATTGGTGATCCACATCTTGGCGCCGGACAGCGAATAGCCGCCATCGACCTTCCTGGCTCGCGTGGACATCGAAGCCGGATCGGAGCCCGAATCGGGCTCGGTGAGGCCGAAGCAGCCGATGAGCGTGCCGGCGGCGAGACCGGGCAACCAGCGCTCCTTCTGCTCCTGGGAGCCATAGGCGTTTATGGGATGCATCACGAGGCTCGACTGGACGCTCATCGCCGAGCGATAGCCCGAATCGACGGCCTCGACCGCCCGCGCGATCAGCCCATAGGCGACATGGCCGAGCGCGGCGCCGCCGAACTCCTCGGGGATCGTCGCGCCCAGGAGACCGAGCTCGCCCATCTCGGTCATGATTTCAGGGTCGAAGCGCTCTTCGGAATAGGCCGACATCACGCGAGGGCGCAGCTTGTCCTCGGCATAGCCCTTGGCCGTCTCCCAGACCATGCGCTCCTCTTCCGTCAGCTGGCTCTCCAGCGACAGCGGGTCGGCCCAGTCGAACGGCGCGGCGACCTCTTTGAGGGGTTTGCCAGACGGTTTCGTGCCGTCGATGACCTCAAGATGGGGGCGCGCATCGGTGGCGGGCATGGACATGGGCAGGCTCCTTGCGATCCGGTGCGGACGAAAGCCCGCCAGTTCCGATAACGTCGAGGCGCGCGGGACGTTCGATCGCGCGATCCTTCAAACCTAAAGTAAACCGACCTTAGCCGATCGCGACCGCGCCTTCAAGCGACACCACGTCGCGTGAACGCTGCGCGAATACCCGGCGGGCCGACGGAGGGATCCTATGCCGGCAGGACGGCCGTCGTCTCGATCTCGACCTTCGCCTCGGGCTCGACGAGGCGCACGACCTGCACCACGGCCATCGCCGGGTAATGGCGTCCGATCGTCTCGCGCCAGGCAGCGCCGACGGCCTTGGCGTCGGCCAGATAGTCCTCGACGTCGGTGATGTACCAGGTCATCCGGACGATATGTTCGGGTCCGGCCCCCCCGGCCTTGAGGACGGCGAGCGTGTTGTCGAGCGTCTGCCGCAGCTGACCGGCGAAGTCAGGCGGAAAGCGGCCCTCGGTGTCCCAACCGACGAGCCCTCCCGTGTAGACCGTGCGCCCGCTGGCCGCGACCCCGTTGGCATAGCCCTTGGGTTGGGGCCAACCCTCCGGCTGGAGGATCTCGTGGAGGGACGGGCGGGTCCCGTTCGCTGCGCCGGTCACGCGCCCTCTCCCCGCTCGGCCATGGCCCGCAGGGCATGGCGCTGGAGCTTGCCGGTCTGGGTGCGGGGCAGCGCATCGACGAAGGCGACGGCGCGCGGATACTTGTAGGGCGCGATCGCCGCCTTGACGTGGTCCTGGAGCGCCTTGACGGTCTCGGCGTTCCCGCGCCAGCCATCCTTGAGAACCACATAGGCCTTCACGAGGGCGCCGCGCTCGGCGTCGGGCGCGCCGACGACGCCGCATTCGGCCACTGCGTCATGCGCCATCAGCGCCTCCTCCACTTCGGGGCCGGCGATGTTGTAGCCGGACGAGACGATCATGTCGTCGGAGCGGGCGCGGTACCAGAAATAGCCGTCCGCGTCTCGGATGAAGGTGTCGCCGGTCACGTTCCAGCCGTCCACCACGTAGTCGGCCTGGCGCGGATCGGCGAGATAGCGACACCCCGTGGGGCCGCGAACGGCAAGCCGTCCGGTCTCACCATCCGGTACTTCGCCACCATCCTCGCCGATCACTTTCGCCTCGTAGCCCGGCACGGGCAGGCCGACGGCGCCGGGGCGGATCGCCTCGCGCGGTGCCGCGATGAAGATGTGGAGCATCTCGGTCGCGCCGATGCCGTCCATGAGGGGATGGCCGGTCGCCTCCATCCAGGCCTCGAAGGTCGCGCGCGGCAGCGCCTCGCCGGCCGAGACGCAGGACCGCAGGGAGGCGAGATCGCCGGGCTCGGCGAGCCCGAGAAGCGCGCGATAGGCCGTCGGCGCAGTGAAGCAGACGGTCGGGTGGTGCGCCTTGATAGCCGCCAGCAGCGCGTCCGGCGCCGGCTTCTCCAACAGCACGGCCGAAGCCCCGACCCGCATCGGAAAGAGCACGAGCCCACCGAGCCCGAAGGTGAACGCGAGCGGCGGCGAGCCGATGAAGATGTCCGACGCTTCGGCCTTCAGCACATGCGCGCCATAGGCGTCGCAGATCGCGAGCACATCCCGGTGGGCGTGCATCGTGCCCTTGGGAACGCCCGTCGTGCCTGAGGTGAAGCCTATGAGGCAGATGTCGTGGGCGTAGGTGTCGACGGCCTCGAAGCGCGGCGAGGCGGCATCGAGATGGGTGCCGAGATCGCTCTCCCCCTGCCCTCCGAATGTCAGCAGCGTGGTGACGCTCGCGCAAGCCTCCAGCGTCTCGCGCGCTTCGGTGACGAGCCGCGCGTCGGAGACGATCATCGAGACCTCGCCCTTGTCCGCGATGGCGCGCAACTCCTTGGCGCGCAGCAGTGGCATGGTCGCCACGACGATGCCGCCGGCCTTCATGATGGCGAGATAGCAGGCGACGAGCATCGGGTTGTTGGCCGAGCGCAGCATCACCCGCGCGCCCGACACGAGCCCGAACTGATCGACCAGGACGTTGGCGATCCGGTTCACGGTCGCGTGGAGGGTGGCGTAGTCCCAGGTCTCGCCGGTCTCGGCGGCCGTGAAGGCGGACGCCGCGCCGTGGCCCTTCGCGATCCAGTCGTCGAGCAGTGCCGAGACGGCGTTCAGTCGCTCCGGATAGGTCTGGCCCAACACGGGCAGCCAGTCGGGCTGGGCCTCGGGCGGGGGCAGGTTGTCGCGCGCGAAGGTGTCGGCATGGGCAGTGGGAATGGGGGCGGTCGGGATGGGGGCGGTCTCGCTCATCGGTCCGGCCTCACTCGGCCGCCTGCAGGATCGGGGCGGCCTCGCTCCGCGCCGTCTCGCGATCCTTCAGCGCCGCGCGGGCGATGACGACCTTCTGGATCTCGGTCGCGCCCTCGTAGATGCGCAAGGCCCGTACGTCGCGCGTGAGCACCTCGACCGGCGCACCCGAAACAATGCCCGCTCCGCCGAAGATCTGGACGGCCCGGTCGACCACCCGGCCCGCATTCTCCGAAGCCAGCATCTTGGCGAGCGCCGCCTCCTTGGTGACGCGCTCGGCGCCGGCATCCTTGGTCCAGGCCGCGCGATAGACGGCGAGCGCCGCCGTCTCGACATCGGCTACCATGTCGGCGATGCCGGCCTGCACGATCTGGAGGTCTGAGAGCGTGCCGCCGAAGAGCTTGCGGGACGCCGCATGATCGAGCGCGAGGTCGAGGGCGCGCCGCGCGAAGCCCGTCGCGGCGGCGCCGACCGTGGATCGGAAGACGTCGAGCGTCGCCATCGCGACCTTGAAGCCCGAGCCCGGCGCGCCGATCCGGTTGGCGAGCGGCACGCGCACACCCTCGAAGCGCAGGCGCGCGAGCGGGTGCGGCGCGCTCACCTCCAGCCGCTCGACAACCGAGAGACCGGGCGTGTCGGCCCCAACGACGAAAGCCGTCAGCCCCCGCGCGCCCGGCGCCTCGCCAGTGCGGGCGAAGACGACGTATTGGTCGGCTATGCCGCCATTCGAGATCCAGGTCTTCTCGCCATCGAGACGGACATGGTCCGCGCCATCCGGCGTCGCGGCGAGCGCGAGGGCTGCGACGTCCGACCCGGCCTCGGGCTCCGAGAGGGCGAAGGCGGCGATCGCCTTGCCAGTCGCGACATCAGGCAACCAGGCAGCCTTTTGCTCCGGCGTACCGAAGAGCGAGATCGGACCGGTGCCGAGGCCCTGCATGGCGAAGGCGAAGTCGGCGAGCCCATCCCCATAGGCCAGCGTCTCACGGGCGAGGCAGAGCGTGCGCACGTCGAGCCGCTCGCCCTCGCCCGTCGCGACGGCGGCGTCCAAGAGCCCCGCCTCGCCCATCCCGCGCACGAGCGCGCGGCAGGAGCCGTCGACGTCGTGGTGATCGACGAGGCCCGGCACATCGTGCGCGGCGAACTGCGCGACCTTGGCCTGCCAGTCGCGATGGCGCGGCTCGAAGAAGGGCCAGCGAAGGTGGTCGGTGGAGAGGCTGTCAGTCATCGGCATCGTCTCCGAATGAGGTGCGGACCGTCATGTGCGGCGTCGAGGTTTGGAGAAGCACGGATGACAGGGGACACGACCCGCCATCTCAATGGCCCTCGAAGACCGGCGCTTCCTTCGCGGCGAAGGCGCGATAGGCGCGGGCGAAGTCCTCGGTCGTCATGCAGAGCGCCTGCGCGACGGCCTCGGCCTCGATGGCCTCGTCGACGCCCATGGCCCATTCCATGTGAAGCATGCGCTTGGTCATCGCGTTGGCGAAGGTCGGGCCGGCGACGAGGCGGGCGGCGAGCTCTTGCGCTTCCTCGCCGAGCGCATCGGGCTCGACGAGGCGGTTGAAGAAGCCCCAGCGCTCGGCCTCCTCTCCGCTCATGGCGCGGCCCGTATAGAGGAGGTCGGATGCGCGGCCCTGGCCGATCAGGCGGGGCAGGATCGCGCAGGCGCCCATGTCGCAGCCGGCCAGCCCGACCCTGTTGAAGAGAAAGGCGACCTTGGCGCGCGCGGTACCGAGCCGCATGTCGGACGCCATGGCGAGGATGGCACCGGCCCCGGCGCAAACGCCGTCCACGGCCGCGATGATGGGCTGCGGGCAGGCGCGCATCGCCTTGACGAGATCGCCCGTCATCCGCGTGAACCGCATCAGGCCCGCCGTATCCATCTCGGTCAGCGGCTTGATGATGTCGTGGACGTCGCCGCCCGAGGAGAAGTTGTCGCCGGAGCCCCGGACGATGAAGGCATGGACGGTCTCGTCCCGACCCGCGGCGAGGAAGACGTCGGTCATCTCCCGGTAGCTCTCGAAGGTGAAGGGATTCTTGCGTGCCGGAATGTCGAGCCCGAGCGTCGCGATCGGGCCGTCGACCGAGAGCTTGAGATGCTCCGCCTCGTAAGCCGCCAGCGGCAGCGTCACATCGCCGATGCCGCTCATGTGGCGTCTTCCGCGAATGCGCGCCGGGCCGACGCCTTTACCTGTGCCAGCCTCAACATGATGCGCTCCATGTCGTCGGGTTTGAGGTCGCCCAGCACGTCGGCGACCCAGCCCTCGTGCGCGGCGGCCATCGCGTCGAACGCCTTGCGCCCCTCACGCGTCAGGCTCACGGTCTGGGTGCGCCGGTCAGTCGGGTTGGGGTGGCGCTCGACATGGCCGGAGGCGACGAGGCGCTCGATAAGCCCCGTCACGTTGCCGGCCGAGACCATCATCCGGCGCGAGATCTCCGAGAGGATGAGCCCGTCGGGCTCGCGGCGCAGCTGCGCCATCAGGTCGAAGCGCGGCAGCGTGACGCCGAACTCGGTCCGCAGCCGGCGGCGGATGCCGGTCTCGATGAGCGTCGTCGTCGTCAGGAGCCGCAGCCAGAGGCGCAGCTCGGTGTGGTCGGCCTGGGTGTTGTTGAAGAGCGCCTCAGCGTCGACCGCCACCGTCGCCGCATCCGGGCCCGGCTCGGATCCGTCGTCGATCCCTCGATCCATCTCAGACCTCCCCGCCGGCGACCGCGATGGCCTGCCCCGTCACCGCGCCGGCACCGGCGCCGCACAGCCAGAGCACCGCGTCGGCGACCTCGCGCGGCTCGACCAGCCGCCCTTGCGGGTTGACGCGCGTCATGCTCGCCAACGCCTCTTCCTCGCTTCGACCCGTCTTGGCCACGATGTTGGCGATGCCGCCGCGGACGAGGTCGGTGTTCGTGAATCCGGGGCAGACGGCATTGACCGTCACGCCCGTCTTCGCGCTCTCCAGCGCCAACGCCCGCGTCATGCCGATGACGGCGTGCTTGGCGGCCACGTAGGCGGACACGTAGGCGTAGCCCTTCAGCCCCGCCGTCGAGGCGACGCTGACGATCCGCCCCCGCCCGCGCTCGATCATCGCGGGCAGCACGGCGCGGGTCGCGGTGAAGACGCTCTCGACGTTGAGCGCGAGCATCCGTCGGACCATGTCCTCGTCAGTCCGCGCGAAGGGGGCCGTCTCGGCGCCGCCGGCATTATTGACGAGCGCATCGAGAGGTCCGAGATCGCGTAGCGTGGCGCTCAGCGTGGCCGCATCCGTCACATCGCAGGCGTGCCAGGCGCCGGCCTCGCCTGCCTCGACGGTCTCGCGCAGCGGCGCTTCGGAGCGGCCGAGAATGGTGGCGTGCCAGCCGGCCGCCGTCAGCGTCGCGGCGATCGCACGGCCTATACCGCGCCCGCCACCCGTCACCACCGCTTTCGGCCTGTCACTCGTCACGCTCGGCTCTCGGGTTAGGCCCGTCATCATGAGGCGACGAACCTTTCAACCTTAAACTATCTAAGTTGAACGCGAGCGCAAGGCGCGCTACTCGCGATGCCCGACCCATTTCAATCCCGGAGCCACCCCCCGTGCCACTCGAACGCTTCGCCCTCGGCTCCTCGCTACGCCCCACCCGCGCCCTCGTCGGTCTCTGGCAGGTGGCGGATCTCGAACGCTCGTCCGAGCTCGACCTCGACGCGGCAGCCGACGCGCTCGCGGGCTATGCCGAGGACGGGTTCGATACCTTCGACATGGCCGACCATTATGGCAGCGCCGAGCTCATCGCCGGCAAGCTGCTTGCGCGCGGCTCCGATCCGCAGCCGCTCGCCTTCACCAAGTGGTGTCCGGAGCCCGGCGCGATGACGCCCGATGTCGTTCGCGCTGGCGTCGAGGCCCGGCTGGAGCGCTTGGGCGTCGACACGGTCGATCTCCTCCAGCTCCACTGGTGGGCTTTTGAGCACCCTGGCTGGCTCGACGCGCTGTCGGAACTCGTCAAGCTTCGCGAGGAAGGCCTCATCCGCGAGATCGGGGTGACGAATTTCGACGCCGGTCATCTCCACCTTGCCTTGGCCGAGGGCGTGCCGGTGGTCTCCAATCAGGTGTCGTTCTCGCTTGTCGATCGGCGGGCGAGGGAAGCCCTCCTGCCGGTCTGCGAGGCGGGCGGCGTGAAGCTCCTGGCCTACGGCACGCTTTGCGGCGGCTTCCTCAGCGACAGGTGGCTGGGTGCCGATGAGCCGACCCGTATCGGCGACTGGAGCCGGATGAAGTACAAGCGCTTCATCGATGCCGCAGGCGGCTGGGCGGGGCTGCAGACGGTCCTCAAGGCCGCACGCGACATCGCGGACCGGCACAATGTCTCGATCGCCAACGTGGCGACGCGCTGGGTGCTCGACCAGCCGCATGTCGGAGGCGTCATCATCGGCGCGCGGCTGGGCGAATCGGAGCATCGGGGCGACAATGCGAAGCTCTTCGAGTTCTCGCTCGACGAGGCGGATCGCGCCACGTTCGAGACGGCCTTCGAGGGCCTGACGCCCATCCCCGGAGATTGCGGCGACGAGTATCGGCGTCCGCCCTACCTCACCGCATCGGGCGACCTCAGCCACCATCTCGATGCGCTGCCCTCCGCGTTCAAGGCCGAGCCGGTGCCCGGGCGGCCGGACAGGCTGCGCGTTTCGTCGGGCAGCATCTGGGAGCCCTTGGCGGGCTATAGCCGCGCGGTGCGGGTGAAGGACAGGGTCTACGTGTCGGGCACGACCGCGACCCACGGCGTGTCCCACGTCGTCGCGCCCGGCGATGCCGGGGCGCAGGCAACCTACACGCTCGACAAGATCGTCGGCGCCCTGCGCGCGCTCGGCGCCGCGCCGGAGGACGTGGTGCGCACCCGCATCCTCCTCTCGGACATTAACGACTGGGAGCCCGTCAGCCGCGCCCATGGGCGCGTCTTCGGCGAGACGAGGCCCGCCAACACGCTCGTCGCGGCGGGCGATCTCGTGGGGGACTACCGGGTCGAGATCGAGGCGGAGGCGATCGTCGGCTGAGGTTCAGAGACTGCCATGCGTCCGCGGCCGGACGATCAGCACCCAGGCCGCGTAGAGCCCGGCCGCAAGGGCGACCGAGCCCCAGATGACGGCGCCCGCCAGGAACTCGAGTCCGGCCCAGACGAGGCAGAGCGCGACCGTTCCGTAGCGCACCCAGGCTTTCCGAAACCAGGGATGGTCCGGGTCGAGGAATGGCGTGCGCTCACCCATCGATGAAGCGCCCCAGCCGCACCGCCGTCTGCCCCTTCCAGAGGCGCTTGGAGGGCATGATGAGGATGCAGTCGTCATAGGGCGTGCGCACCGCCCTCTCGCCGTCCATGGCGATGACGGTACCGGCCTTCGCGATATGGTCGAGACCGACGAAGGGTTCTGAGAACGCGAAATCGTCAGTGCCGATCGTCACCCGGTCGGTGATCCGAAGCGCGCGCTGCGGGTTGGCCGGGACGGTCAGGCGATCGGCGATGCCGTCGCCGTCGATGGCACCCGTCGCGGCGAGGAAGCGGAGCGCGGATTCGACGGCGAGCGTGCCGGCCGCGCGCTCCCAGTGCTGACCGCATTCGACGAGGAGCGCGTTCTTCGGCGACGCCGGATCGACGAAGTCCTTGTAGTCTCGCATGCGCGGTCCGGCGGCGTGGCCCTCGTCGGTCACGATGATGTCGGGGATGCCGACGGAGCGGGCGAGCGCGCGGCCCTTATCGGCGGGCCCGGCCATCATCAGCGGCGCGGTCTTGTGCTGCATGGTGTGAATGTCGAGGAGACAGTCGACCGTATCGAGCCAGGGCCGGATCTCGCGGGCGCGGACAAGCTCGACGCTGTCGCGCGCGCCCTCCAGTGTCGCGGCGGACCAGAGGCGGTTGAAATCCTCGTCTACCCAGCGGGACGCGTTCGGATCGGCAGGATCGAAGGCCTCGTAGGCGGCCACGTTGACGAAGGCGAAGCTGAGCCGTCCGCGGCTGGGGCGAAGCTCCTCCCGCAGAAACGCATCAAGCGCGATGGCACCGCAGGGCTCGTTCCCATGGACGATGGCCGAGATGGCGACATGGGGCCCTTCCACGCCCGAATCGAAGGTGTGCACATACGGCACGCCGTCCGTGCCCTCGGCATAGGGCGTGATATCTGGCGGCGTCAGCTCGATCGGGTATTCGTTGGCGAGGTTCGACAGCGGGTTCGTCATAGGGGCTCCGAGCAATGCTCCACGAGGCGGGCAAGGAAGGCTTCGCAGGCGCGCAGCTGCGAGACGGCGATATACTCGTCCGGCTTGTGCGCCTGTGCGATCGCGCCCGGCCCGACGACGACCGTCGGCACGCCGAGGCCTTGCGCGAACCGCCCGCCCTCCGTCCCGAAGGCCACCTTTGCGTGGTCGTTCCGCCGCGCGAGGCGCTTGGCGAGCGCGACGACGTCCGCATCGTCGGCCGTATCGAGGCCGGGGAAGGCCGACAGCACGTCGAGATCGACGCGGGCGTCCGCATGGCGCGCCCGCATCTCGGGCTCCAGCACGCCTCGCACGAAACCCGTGATCTCGTCGACGAGGGCATCGGCGTCCTCGGTCGGGAGCACGCGGAACTCGAAGGTCACCTCCGCCCGATCCGGCACGATGTTGAGCGCCGTGCCACCATGGAAGACGCCCACATGCGCGGTCGAGACCGGCATGTCGAAGAGGGGATCGGACGGGCCGTCGGAGAGGCGGACCGCCATGGCGTCGAGCTTGGCGACGAGCCTCGCCGCGTAGGAGACGGCGTTGACGCCCTCGAGGGCGAGCGAGGAATGGCAGGAAAGCCCGTGGAAGGTGGCGCGCAGGGAACGTTTCGTCTTGTGCGCCGTGACGACCTGCATGGAGGTCGGCTCGCCGACGATGCAGGCCTCGAAACGCCGCCCCTGCCCCGCCAGTCGCTCGATGAGCTCGACGACGCCGAGGCAGCCGACCTCCTCGTCATAGGAGAACGCGAGATGGATCGGCCGCGCGAGGGGCGCCGCCGCCATGTCCGGCACGGCGGCGAGGCAGCAGGCGAGAAAGCCCTTCATATCGGCCGTGCCACGGCCAAAGAGCCGGCCGGCCCGCTCCACCAAGGCGTAGGGATCGCTGGCCCAGTCCTGCCCATCCACCGGCACGGTGTCGGTATGCCCGGAGAGGATGAGGCCCGGCACGTCCTCGGGGCCGATGGTGGCGAAGAGATTGGCCTTCCCGCCCGTCTCGTCCGGCACACGGAAGTTCGCGACACCGTGGCTGGTCAGATAGTCCTCAACCCAGGCGATGAGCGCGAGATTGCTGTTGCGGCTCGTCGTGTCGAAGCCGATTAGGGCGGCGAGGATCTCCTCGGTGGAGAGGCGCGCGGGGCGGGTCAGCATCGCGGTCCCTCGAGGGCTGGCTCACCCACCGACCGGGCAGCGATACCAGCCTCGGCCAGTTGCTCCACCAGGGGCTGGCGGCGGACATGATCCATGAAGCGCATCGCGGCCTCCGAAGGGCGGCCCACCGAGACCAGGAACGCCGCTTCGTAACCGATCCTGGGCGAGAAGGGAACGAAGCGCACGCCCTCGACGGGGCGCATCGCGACGGGGAACGGATTGACGACGCCGACGCCGCCCCTGCCGCCCGATCCGGCCCTTGTCCCCGCCCCCATGCCTGCACCCGTGCCTGCACCCATGCCCGCCCCCATGCCGCCCGCGATGAGCTGGACCGCGATGGCCGATGTCGCGACCTCGGCCACGATGTCGAGCCGCGCCCGGGCCTCCTCGAAGGCCCGCTCCACCAGCGTACGCGAGGAGAAGCGGCGCGTGAGCGCGACGAAGGGTCGTCCGTCGAGATCGGAGGGGGAAACGGAGGCCTGGTTCGCCAACGGATCGTCCTCGGGCAGTACGGCCTGCGCGGCGGTCTTGAGAAAGCCGATCCGGCGCACGCCCGGATGGCGGAAGACGGTGTCGGCGACGCCGATATCGGCCTGCCCCTCCGCCACCGCGTTGATGACGTCCGACGAGGTGCTGACCTCGATGTGGATGTGCGTTTCGGGATGTTCCGCCGAGAAAGCCGGCACGACCCGGTTGAGAAAGCGGTGCGCCACCGTCGGCGGAGCCATGATGCGCAGAGAATCGGCGTCCGGCGCCCGCCAGTCGCGCGAAGAGATGCGCGAGAGGATGGAGAAGATCGGCCCTGCCTCGGCCGCGAGCGCGACGGCATCCGATGTCGCCGTCAGCCGCCCGGCCTGGCGCTCGAAGAGGCGCCGGCCGATGGCGGCCTCCAACTGCACCAGCGCCCGGCTGACGGCCGGTTGGCTGATGCCGAGCCGGTGCGCGGCGGCGGTCGTCTTGCCGGTCTCGATGACCGCGATCAGGACCTCCAACTCGCGAAGCGAGGGACGCGCCCGGCCGGCCTCGGCCGGAACCGCCGCGTCCTGCCCATCGTCCTGCCCATCGGACTGGAGGGCGGACGGCGCCGCGTAAGCTGATGGCATAAACCTATACGTTCGCGTTATCGTCTTCGGTGTTGCACATACGCTATTCGAATATTACGGTTCCACGCAAGCCTCCCCCTCGGCGGTCCGTTCGAGCGTACCGACGATGGAGCGAGGCGCGCCCGCCAGAGGCGACAGAAGACGACCAGGACGAAAGGGCCGCCGCGCCCTATGAGGGAGACAAGAGATGACGCGATTGAAGACGATGCGAACGGCCCTTCTCGCCGGCGCCGCGACGCTGGCGTTCACGGTGGGTGCGCAGGCGCAGGAGCTGGCCGAGGAGAATACGCTCACGGTCGGGCTCGCCTCGGAGGCGACCTCCATCGACCCGCATTTCCACAACCTCACGCCCAATAGCCAGATCGGCAAGCAGATCTTCGACAACCTCATCAATCAGGGCGCGCGCCAGCAGCTATTGCCGGGCCTCGCGACCGAATGGGGGCCGACCGACGACCCGACGGTCTGGGAGTTCAAGTTGCGCGAGGGCGTCACCTTCCACGACGGCTCGCCCTTCAACGCCGACGACGTCGTGTGCAGCTTCGAGCGCGTGCCGAACGTGCCCAACTCGCCCTCCTCGTTCGAACTCTACACCAAGGGCAAGACGGTCGAGAAAATCGACGACTACACGATCCACATCAAGACCGAGGAGCCCTATCCGCTTCTCGCCAACGACGTGTCGACGATCTCGATCATCTCCGACGAGGTCGGCTGCGGCGCGACGACGGAGCAGTTCAATTCGGGCGAGGCCGCCTTCGGCACCGGCCCGTGGAAATTCGTCGAATACGTGCCCGGTGACCGGATCGTGCTGGAAGCGAACACCGACTATTGGGGCGATGCCCCGGCCTTCGACCGCGCGGTCCTCAAGCCCATCAAGTCCGGCCCGGCACGCGTGGCCGCACTGCTGGCGGGCGACGTCGACATGATCAACGACGTGCCGACGACCGATCTCGCGCGCCTAGAGGAGGACCCGAACCTCACTATCGAGAAGGGGCCGTCCAACCGCGTCATCTACCTCCATATGGACCAGTTCCGCGAGGACAGCCCGCAGATAACCGGCAAGGACGGGGCGGACATCAAGAACCCGCTCCTCGACCAGAGGGTGCGGCTGGCGATCTCCAAGGCGATCAACCGCGAGGCGATTCGGGACCGCGTGATGGAAGGTCAGTCGATCCCGGCCGGCCAGTTGCTGCCCGAGGGCTTCTTCGGCGTCTCGGACAAGCTCTCGCCTTTGGCCTACGACCCCGAGGGCGCCAAGGCGCTGATCGCGGAAGCCGGTTATCCGGACGGCTTCAAGATGACGATCCACGGGCCGAACGACCGCTATCTCAACGACGCCAAGATCCTCGAGGCGGTGGCGCAGATGCTTAACCGGGTTGGCATCGAGGCCTCGGTCGAGACACTGCCGCGCTCGGTCTTCTTCGACCGTGCCTCCACGGGTGGCGAGGGCGGAACGCCGGAGTTCAGCCTCATCCTCGCCGGCTGGGGCGCGGGATCGGGCGAGGCCTCGTCTCCGCTGCGCTCGCTCATCTACACCGACGGCGCGTCCAACCGCGGCAAGCACTCCGACCCGGCGATCGACGCGATCATCGATCAAGCGCTCATGACGGTCGACGACGCCGAGCGCCAGAACCTTCTGGCCGAGGCGACCGAGAAGGCGATCGAGAAGGTCGTGATCGTGCCGGTGCACTACCAGGTCAACGCCTGGGCCCTGAAGAAGGGCCTTCGCTACGAGCCGCGCACGGACGAGTGGACGCTGACGCAATACGTCACGCGCGAGGCCCAGTAGTCCGATCGGTCCTTGCGAAAAGCCCTTTCCCTTCCCGGGGAAAGGGCTTGGCAGGACTCGACTCGGGCCGGCGGGGCTCGAAGTGGCCAGGCCTTGCGCCAGAGCGACGGCGGACGGACCATCGTCTGCTTCGGCGGGCTCTCGCGACATGTCGAGGCGACGCCGCCCGTGGGCCACAGCAAGCGGCGGCGCGCATCGGTTCATCGATGACTTTCCTCCCGGCCACGGGACGGGATCCCTGCTCCATCGGGTCGACATGAGGAGGCCGGCATCATGACAGTCACCATCATCCGGCGAATCGGCCAGGCCTTTCTCGTCGTCGTCGTGATGTCGCTGATCGTCTTCGTCGGCGTCTCGTCGATCGGCGATCCGACATACATGTTCGTCTCGCCCGATGCCGACGCCGCCGAGATCCAGCGCGTCATCGAGACGTTCGGCTTCGACCGGCCGATATGGGAGCGCTACTGGCTCTTCGTCCAGGGCGCGATAACGGGCGATCTCGGCAATTCCTACATCTTCGGCCAGCCGGCGATGGGGCTCATCCTCCAGCGCATGCCGGCGACGCTAGAGCTTGCCTTCGCCGCGCTCTTCCTCGCCATCGTCGTCGGCATCCCGCTCGGCCTCTATGCGGGCCTGCGCCCCGAGAGCATTGGCGCCAGGGCGATCATGACGGGCTCTATCGTCGGTTTCTCGCTGCCCTCGTTCTGGGTCGGCATCATGCTCATCCTCGGCTTCGCGGTCCTCCTCGGCTGGCTGCCGGCGACGGGGCGGGGCGACACCGTCAGCATCGCGGGGCTCGAGCTGTCCTTCCTCACCTGGGACGGGCTCAAGCATCTCGCGCTGCCGGCCTTCAACCTCGCCCTTTTGAAGATCAGCCTCGTCATCCGCCTCACCCGGGCTGGCGTGCGGGAGGCGATCCATATGGACTACATCAAGTTCGCGCGCGCCAAGGGCCTCTCGTCCCGCCGCATCGTGGGCGTCCATCTCCTCAAGAACATCATGATCCCGGTCGTCACGGTGCTGGGGCTGGAGTTCGGCTCGCTCATCGCCTTCTCGGTCGTCACCGAAACGATCTTCGCCTGGCCGGGCATGGGCAAGCTCCTCATCGAGTCGATTCAGACGCTCGACCGGCCGATCATCGTCGCCTACCTCATGCTGATCGTCTTCGTCTTCGTCATCATCAACCTCCTCGTCGACCTCATCTACGCCGTGCTCGATCCGCGCGTGCGCATAGCCGGACAGGAAGGCTGATGGCCGATATCACGCACACGAGCGCCCCGCCCCGCCCGGTGGCGAACGCCGCCGAGCAGGCCGCCGGCCTTTACGCCGACGACGCCTTCCGCCCACCCCCGCCGCCCGTCGAGACGCCCTGGCGCCGCTTCTGGTCGGACTATCGGGAAAGCCCGGTCGCGGTCGGTGCGCTCGTGGTCCTCGTCCTCATCGTCCTCGCCGCCATCTTCGCGCCCCTCATCACGCCGCAGAACCCCTACGATCTCGCCGTCGTCTCGATCATGGATTCGCGGCTGCCGCCGGGGACCGAATCCTTCGACGGCATCACCTTCTGGCTCGGCACGGACGGGGCGGGCCGCGACCTCTATTCGGCGATCCTCTACGGGTTGCGCATCTCGCTCAGCGTCGGGATATCGAGCGCCGTGATCGCACTCCTCGTCGGCATGACGGTCGGGCTGATCGCGGCCTATGCGGGCGGGCGCACCGAACAGTTCATCATGCGGATCGTCGATGTGCAGCTCTCGCTGCCGGCCGTCCTCATCGCGCTCATCCTGCTGGCGCTTCTCGGCAAGGGCATCGACAAGATCATCATCGCCCTCGTCATCGCGCAATGGGCCTACTACGCCCGGACCGTGCGCGGCTCGGCACTGGTCGAGCGGCGCAAGGAGTATGTCGAAGCCGCGCAATGCCTCGGCCTGCCCCATCGACGGGTTCTCTTCCGCCACATCATGCCCAACTGCCTCGCGCCGCTGATCGTCGTCGTCACCGTCCAGACCGCGCATGCGATCGCCCTGGAGGCGACGCTCAGCTTCCTCGGCGTCGGCCTGCCGCCGACGGAGCCGAGCCTCGGCCTCCTCATCTCCAACGGGTTCGAATACATGCTGTCCGGCTCCTACTGGATCGCCATCTTCCCCGGCGTAGCGCTGCTGCTGACGATCATGATGATCAATCTCGTCGGCGACCGGCTGCGAGACGTGCTGAACCCGAGGCTCAGCAAATGATGGTGACCCGCGGACGACGACACGCAGGAGGAAATCCGTTCCCGAAGGCGGGGACGGGTTGGAATGGGGCCTCTTCCAGCGCCGCAAGGCTCTCGGGGGCCTCGCACTTGCAAGCTCCTTGTCCCCTTATCGACTACCGCAGCCTCGCCGCGATGCCCTCTCTCGCGGGTCAACCCATCCTCGACCCCATCTTATTCACGGGACGGGGCTTCTCCCTCGGAGGTGGCGCATGACCGCCGTCCTCGAGGTCTCCGACCTCCGCACCCATTTCTTCACGCGCGCCGGCGTCGTGCCGGCCGTCGACGGCGTCTCGTTGACCGTCGACAAGGGCGAGGTGCTCGGCCTCGTCGGCGAATCCGGGTCCGGCAAATCCGTCACCGGCTTCTCGATCATGGGCTTGGTCGACGAGCCCGGCCGCATCGTCTCGGGCTCCATCAAGCTCAATGGCGAGGAGCTTGTCGGGCGCGAGGAAGCCGATTGGCGGGCGATTCGCGGCAACAAGGTCGCGATGATCTTCCAGGACCCGATGATGACGCTCAACCCGGTGCTGCGGGTCGACACGCAGATGATCGAGGCGGTGACCGCGCACGAAAAGGTCTCGAAGAAGGCCGCCCGCGCCCGCGCGCGGGATGCGCTGGCCGCCGTCGGCATCCCCTCGCCGGAGGAGCGCCTGGGTGCCTATCCGCACCAGTTCTCTGGCGGCATGCGCCAGCGCGTGGCCATCGCGATCGCGCTTCTGAACGGCCCGGACCTCATCGTCGCGGACGAGCCGACGACGGCGCTCGACGTGACGATCCAGGCGCAGATCCTCTTCGAGGTGCAAAAGCTCGCCGCCGAGACCGGCACGGCCCTCATCTGGATCACGCATGATCTCGCCGTCGTCGGCGGCCTCGCCGACCGGCTGGCGGTGATGTATGCCGGCAAGATCGTCGAGACCGGCACGACCGACGCGGTGCTGGACGCGCCGCGTCATCCCTATACGGTCGGCCTCATCGGCTCCGTCCCAAGCCATAACAGGCGCGGCCAGCCGCTCGCCCAGATCCCCGGCATGACGCCCTCGATGACCAACCTTCCCCCCGGCTGCGCCTTCGCGCCGCGCTGCGCCCACGCCACCGACATCTGCCGCACCATGCCCGATCTCGCACCCGTCAACGGCGCCCTCGCGCGCTGCCACCATCCGCGGGTCCAGATGCCCCGCTCCGGGGCGGGGGCGGCGGCATGAGCGGGCCGATCATGGAGCTGCGCGACGTCTCCAAGCGCTTCACCCGCTCGCTGGACGCGGCCGAGCGTGTGGCCAACCTCCTCGGCGCCGGGCTCAAGGATCAGACCGTCCATGCGGTGGACGGCGTCTCGCTCACCATCGACGAGGGCGAAGTCGTCGGCCTCGTCGGCGAATCGGGTTGCGGGAAATCGACGCTCGGGCGCGTCGTCGCCGGCATCCATGCGGCCTCCGACGGCGAGGTGCTCTTTCGCGGCGTTCCCTTCGGCGACATGGACCGCGCCGAGACGGCCGAGATGGCGCTCAAGGTCCAGATGATCTTTCAGGACCCGATGTCGTCGCTCAACCCGCGCCTGCGGGTCTCCGAGATCGTCGGCGAGGCGCCGCGCTATCACAAGATCGTCCCCAAGGGCGAGATGGATGCCTATCTCGACGACCTGATGCTGCGCGTCGGGCTCGACCCCGAATACAAGCGTCGCTACGCGCATCAGTTCTCCGGCGGCCAGCGCCAGCGCATCGGCATCGCGCGGGCGCTCGCGGTCAAGCCCGACTTCCTCGTCTGCGACGAGTCGGTCGCCGCGCTGGACGTCTCTATCCAGGCCCAGGTCATCAACCTCTTCATGCGGCTGCGGTCCGAGCTCAATCTCACCTATCTCTTCATCAGCCACGACCTCGGCGTCGTCGAGCACATCTCCGACCGGGTGGTAATCATGTATCTGGGCCGCATGGTCGAGAGCGCGCCTACGGGCGAGATCTATGCACGGGCCAACCACCCCTACACCCAGGCCCTCCTCGCCGAGGTGCCGAGGCTCGATCAGCGAAAGCGCTCCTTTGCCGCCATCAAGGGGGAGATCCCGAGCCCGGTGAATCCGCCGCCCGGCTGCCATTTCCACCCCCGCTGCCCGCACGCCTTCGATCGGTGCCGCGTGGAGCGCCCGATCCTGCGCGAGATCGCGCCCAATCACGTCTCGGCCTGCCACCTCAACGACGAGGTCGGCGCACCCTCACGCAAGACCTTGGAAACCGCATGAAGTCGAACGACGCATGAGCGTGATCGCCGTCGAGGGGCCCGAGACGCCCGACATTCCCCTCCTCGTCGACAGTCCGCACTCGGGCACCGACTATCCGGCGGACTTTCGCCCCCGAGTCGGGCCGGACCGCTACAGGCGCGCAGAGGACATGGATGTCGACGTCCTGTTCGGCGCCGCGCCCGGCCTCGGCGTCCCGCTCCTCAAGGCGCTCTTTCCACGCATCTATGTCGATGTGAACCGGGCGCTGGCCGACATCGCGCCGGATGCGATGTCCACCCCCCTGCCCTTCGTGCCGCTCCCGAGCGCCAAGGCCCGTCTCGGCAAGGGGGTCATCTGGATGGACGCACCGCCGCTGCCGCCCGGCATGGAGGACGACGAAGCCGGCGCGATGCCGCTCTACGACGCGCCCTTGCCCGGCCCGGAGGTCGCACGCCGGCTCTCGACCTATTGGACGCCCTATCGCCGGAAGCTCGCCGACCTTCTCGCGGGTATTCACGGGGCGCATGGCCGGGTCTTCTATCTCGACTGCCACTCCATGCAGTCCGTCTCCACTGCCATGCACGAGGAGGGGGCGGGCCAGCCCCGCCCCGACATCGTTCTCGGCGACCGAGACGGCACGGCCTGCGATCCGGCCTATACGGCGCTCGTCAAGCGCCTTCTCGAAACCGAAGGCTTCGGCGTGTCGGTCAACGTGCCCTACAAGGGCGCCGACCTCACCATCGCCAATGGCCGCCCCAAGGAGGGCTACCACGCGCTCCAGATCGAGCTGCGCCGCGACCTCTACATGGACGAGGCGACGTTGAAGCGGAACGCGCGGTTCGACGACACGCGCGGCCGCCTGAGCCGTGTGCTGGAGGGGCTGGTGGAGGCGCTGAGGTCGAGCAGCCTCTAGCTCTTCCAGCCTCGGTCCGCCCCCGCGATCCGTCCCAGCACGACGGCGCTAAGGAGGCCGTTGCCGGAGAGATAGCCCGCATCGCCCGATCCCGACACGCCGCAGGCCGCGCCGCCGGCGGCGTAGAGATTGGGGATGACGCCGCCGGCCTCGCGCTTCACCCGGCCGGACGGCGCGACATCGAGCCCGCCCTGGGTGTGGAAAAGCGCGCCCGTGACGCGTACCGCGTGATAGGGCGGCACAAGAGGTTCTCCCGTGAAGACCCGCCCGAACGCATCGACGCCTCCGGCACGCGACGCCTCGAGCCGCAGCCAGCGTCTCTGCAAGCGCGTCGGCCGGGAGAGCGAACGTCTCGGCGAGTGCTTCGATCGTATCGGCCACCTTCACGGCGCCCTGCGCTTCGGCATCGCGGAAGTCCTTGAACTGGCGCGCGATGGCGGCGATGCGCGCATCGAAGATCGTGACGGCCGTGCCGCCCGGCTGGGCGAGGACGGCGCGCGCGGCCTCCGAATAGCCCTGCGCCTCGTTCCAGAAGCGTCGGCTACGCGCGTTCACCTGAACACCGCCTTCCGTGATCACCGCCCAGGTGATGAGGATGCCATGGGGGTGGGCGACATTGCCATGGCCCTGATAGGCGCCGAGATGGCGGGTGCGGGCGCCCACGCCCTCCGCCCAATCGAGGGCCTCGCCGCGATTGCCGTCATGGCCGAAATAGAGTGCATCGGCAATATCGGGCATGTGCCGGCCGACATGCGCCTTGCAGCCGCCATAGCCATTGCAGGCGAGGATGAGCCGGCCGCAGCCTATCCGCTCTGCACCGCCATCGGGCCGAACGGCTTCGATTCCGGCGATGCGGCCGTCGGCATCGATGAACAGCGTCGTCGCCCGGCAATCGCAGACGATATCGATATCCGCCGTCTCGCAGGCCCCGCGAAGGGCGTCTACGAGTTCGGCGCCGCTGCGCGTGGGCAAGCCGTGCATCCGGCGGCGCGAATGGCCCGGGTAGTCGAAATCGGACACGACCGAAAAGGCGAGGCCGAAGCGGTCGGCGAGCCATTCGACAGCCGGGCCCGCACCCTCCGTCAGCGCCGCGACGAGGGCGGGGTCGGCCTCACCCGCCGCCTTGGCCTGGATGTCGGCGGCAAAGCGGGCCGCGTCGTCGGAGATGCCCGCCTCGCCCTGGAAGCGGGTGCCGGCTGCCGGGATGAGGCCGGCCGAGAGCGCGGTCGATCCGCTCGGCACGGCGTCGGCTTCCAGCACCAGAACCTCGTCGCCCGCCTCGGCCGCCGCCAGCGCTGCAGCCATGCCGCAGGCGCCGGCGCCTATGACGAGCGTCTCCACGCCGAGCGCGAAGCCGTCCGATGGTGCGGGCGCGACGCTCATGCCTCAGTCGTCCGCATCGTAGCCGGCGCCCGTCGCAAGGAGCTCGGCGGTGCCGATGCGCGCGTTAAGGGCGTCGAAGTCGAACATA
The DNA here is from genome assembly GCA_963799285.1 of uncultured Alphaproteobacteria bacterium. Classification (GTDB taxonomy): domain Bacteria; phylum Pseudomonadota; class Alphaproteobacteria; order Rhizobiales; family CAWCWK01; genus CAWCWK01. Next base: position 382,605 of record CAWCWK010000004.1, on the reverse strand, counting down.
CGATCGGCGAAGGGCGTGTTGGAGCCTTTGGCCCGCAGGCTTGCGTAATAGGCCTCGGCAGTCCGGGCGAGTGCGCGCACGATGCCGCCGGGGAAGATGACGAGCGAATAGCCGAGCGCCTGGAGATCGTCGGCGCTCATAATCGGCGTCGCGCCACCCTCGACCATGTTGGCCATCAGGGGCACGCGCCCCCCGAAGGTCTTGGCCACGTCCTCCAACTGCTCGCGCGAACGCGGCGCCTCGATGAAGAGGACGTCGGCTCCGGCATCGCGATAGGAGCCGGCCCGGTCGATCGCGGCGCCAAAGCCCTCGACGGCGATGGCGTCCGTGCGCGCGATGATGAGCGTGTCGTCGGAGCGGCGGGCATCCGCCATCGCGCGGATCTTACCGGCCATCTCGGAGGCCGAGATCAGCGACTTGTCGGACAGGTGGCCGCAGCGCTTCGGGTAGGTCTGGTCCTCGACCTGGAGTGCGTCCGCGCCGGCGCGCTCATAGGTCCGCATGGTACGCTGGGCGTTGAGCGCGTTGCCGAAGCCGGTGTCGGCGTCGATGATGACGGGGAGCGCGACCCGGTCCCGGATCAGTGCCATCGTCTCGGCCATCTCGGTCGCCGAGGTGAGGCCGATATCGGGTCGCCCGAGCCGGGTGTAGGCGACGGCGGCGCCGGAGAGGTAGACGGCCTCGAAACCCGCCTGCTCGGCCAGCGCGCCCGTCAGCCCGTCATAGATGCCGGGCGCGACGAGAATGTCGGGGCGGCCGAGGCGTTCGCGAAGGGTGGTCATGCGGCCTCGATCGCCCGTAGCGCCTCGGTGCAGGTCATCACGCGGGAGACGGTGCCGAGCGATGTCAGCGTCGCCGCATGAACGGCCGGGTCGAAGGCGGCCGCGCCGTCGGAAAGAAGGATGGTGGGAATGTCGCGCAGATGCGCGTCCCGAACCGTGCTCGCGACGCCGCCATTGGTGACGATGCCGCCTACAATCAGCGTCTCGATACCTTGCGCACGCAGCACGTATTCGAGCCGCGTCTGGTAGAAGGCGCTGTATGCGACCTTCTCGATGGTGATGTCGGCGGGCTTTAAAGCATCGACGAGATCGTGGCCGAAGGCGCCGGGCTCGAAGTCGCCGCGGCCGAGGAAGGGCCGTAGCGCCTTGAGGTGAGGCGAGATCATCGGCTCGCCGCCCAGCCCCGGCACCAGGGTGAACTGGGCCGAGACGTAGAGCCCGCCCGCACGCCGCAGCGCATCGCGTAGCGGTGCGATGCGATCGGGCAGCGCCGTGATGAGCTCCGACGTCTGCCCGGCCCGGCCATAGGCGCCCTCCGGGTGGAGGAAGTCGTTCTGCAGGTCGATCGTCAACAGCGCCGTTCGGCGCGGCTCGTGGGGCAGCGCACTCATGGTCGGCCCTCCTTTCGCTCCAGGATGACATTGCCGAACCGGTCGACCGCGGCCCGGTAGCCCGGCTCGACTAGGATGGTCGTGTCAGGCTGCTCGAGGATCGCCGGGCCCTCGATCACCGTCCCGACCGGCAGGCGCAGGCGCTCGTGGATCGCCGTGTCGTGCCAGGCGCCGGCGAAGCGGACGGGACGGGACGTGCGCGGCCTGTCCGACAGATCGTCGCCCGAGGGCGCGAGGGCCTCGAGATCGAATTTCGGGCGCCGCCCGATGACGGCGGTGCGCAGGTTGAGCACCCGCACCGCGTTGTCGAGGAGTCGGCCATAGGCGGCGCGGTAGGCCGTCTCGAAGGCTTCGCGGATGGCGTGGCGGGTGGGCGCGCTGATCCGCGATCCGTCCCACGCCGTCGGCACCGGCACAGCCACCGTATGAGTCTGGCCGAGATAGGCCATGTCGAAGGTAAGGCCGATGTCGCGCGCCTCGAAGCGTGACCGGGCCGCGTCGAGAAGGGCGAGGCCCTGGCGGGCGTGGTCGTGAAGCGCCGCGTCGAGGACCGCCTCATCGAGATCGTCGAGCCCGGTGTTGAGCGTCTGCACGAAGTCTTGGCGCATGTCGGCGATCACGCAGCCAAGCGCGGAGGTGACGCCCGGATAGCGCGGGACCAGCGCCCGCGCGAGGCCGACATCGTCCATGAGCGCACAGGCGTGGAGCGCACCGCCGCCGCCGAAGGGCATGTAGGCGAAGCGGGTCGGATCGAAGCCCCGCTCGATGGAGACGAGCCGTATCGCGCCTGCCATGGCCGAGTTGGCGACCCGCAGGATCGCTTCGGCGGCCGCGGCGGCGTCAAGCCCGAGGGGCGCACCGACATGGGATGCGATAGCGTCGCGGGCTGCGTCGACGTCGAGCCTGTCGAGACCGCCGCCAATGGGTCGCTCGGCGTCGATGCGGCCGAGGACGATATTGGCGTCGGTCACGGTCGGGCGCGCATTGCCGCGGCCATAGGCGACGGGGCCGGGATCGGAGCCGGCGCTCTCGGGCCCGATATTGAGGAGCCCGCCCCGATCGACCCAGGCGATGGAGCCGCCGCCGGCGCCGATGGTCGTGATCTCGATCATCGGGCTGCGCACCACGAGGCCGAAGTCGATGCTCGTCTGCTGCGCGAGCGCGCTCGTGCCCTCGGCGATCAGAGAGACGTCGAAGCTCGTGCCGCCGACATCGCCGGTGATGACGTCGGGGTGGCCTGCGCTGACCGCGATATGCGCCGCCGCCATCACGCCCGCGGCGGGTCCGGAGAGGGCGGTGCGCACGGGTAGGCGACCCGCCGTCTGCGCCGACATCACCCCGCCATTGGACTGGACGATGAGAAACTCGTCCTCGAACCCGCCATCCTTCAGCGCGGCGTCGAGCCGACCGAGATAGCCGGACACCTCCGGCTGGAGATAAGCGTTGAGAGCGGTCGTCGAGAAGCGCTCGAACTCGCGGATCTCCGGCAGGATCTCGGACGATGCCGAGACATGGGCGTTCGGCCAGACCGCGCGCAGGGCCGCGACGGCGGCCCGCTCGTTCTCGGGATTGGCGTAGGCGTTGACGAAGAGGATGACGGCCGCTTCGCAATCCATGGCGAGGAGCGCCTCGGCCGCCGCCCGCACGGCCTCGACATCGACCGGCGTTCGCACCGTGCCGTCGCTGAGCGTGCGCTCCGGCACCTCGAGCCGCCGATCGCGGGGCACGACCGGCTCGAAGCCGCCGCGCAGGCCCCAGGTGCGGGGGCGGTCGCGCCGGCGCATCTCGAGCACATCTCGGAAGCCCTCGGTCGTGATGACGCCGACGCGTCCCCCCTTTCGCTCCAGCAGCGCATTCGTGCCGGCCGTCGTGCCGTGGACGACGGTGGAGAGGTCGGCGAGGCTCGCGGTGGCCGCGCGGATGCCGGCGAGGAAGCCGCCCGACTGGTCAGGCCGCGTGGTCGGCACCTTGGCCACCCGCGCCTCGCCCGTCGTCTGATCGAGCGCGAAGACGTCCGTGAACGTGCCGCCGACATCGACACCGACGAGAACGCGGCCGGTCACGAGCTCTCTCCGGAGACGTAGCCAAGCGCGATGTCGCGCGCGTGGACCTCGGGATCGCGCGCCTCGGCGGGGCCGTAGCCGCCGCCTCCGGGCGTCTCCAATCGCACGCGCTGGCCGCGCTTCAGGGGAATGCCGACCATCTTCGAGGCCATGGGCGGCTCGTGCCAGCCATCGTCCTGCTCGTAGGTGAAGCGGTTCATCGCAGCGTCTCCGCCGCCGGCGATACCCTTGGGCGCATGCCGTCCGCGTTCGCCGAAGAGGAAGGCCTGGGCGCGCTCTTCCAGCAATTCGATCTCGTAGGTCGCGCCAAGCCCGCCGCGATGCGTGCCCTCGCCCGCGCTGTCGGGGCGGAGCGCCCATTCGCGAAAGAGGACGGGATAGGCGGCCTCGAGGATTTCCACGGGCGGAATGGTCGCGGTCGAGATCGGAGCGTTGCCGTGGTTGAGCCCATCGCCCGTCGCCGAGCCGCCATGGCCGCCGCCATAGAAGCTGAACATGACATAGGGCCGTCCGTCCTGCCGCTTGCCCGAGATCGAAAGCGCGTTGATCGTCCCATAGGCGTTGGCGACGACGCGCTCCGGCGCGGCTTTGGCCGCCGCGCTGAAGATGACGTCGATCATCCGCAGGATGGTCTCGGTATAGCCCCCGGTCGGCGCGGGGAACTCGGCGGCGAGAAGGCAGCCGTCGGGCACGATCACGTCGATGGGGCGCATGACGCCCGCATTGGCCGGAAGGTCCGGGAAAATGTGCTTGATCGCCACATAGGCCGTCGCCACCGCCGTGCCGCGCGCGATGTTGACGGGGCCGGCCGTGGCAGGCGCGGTGCCGGTGAAGTCGAGCGTCAGGCGCTCACCCTCGATGGAGAGCGAGACGGTGATCGGCAGCGCTTCGTCGGTGATGCCGTCATTGTCGAGCCAGTCTGTCGCCTCCCAGCGCCCGTCGGGCAGGCCGGCGATCTCGGCCCGCGCCAGCGTCTCTGCCCGATCGGAGAGGGCATCGAGAGCGGCACGGATCGTGTCGGCGCCGTATTCGTCGAGGAGTTCGCGGAGCCGCTTCGCTCCGAGGTCGAGCGCGCCGAGCTGCCCGTTGAGATCGCCCAGCGCCGACTGCGGAAGCCGGGTGTTGCGCAGCAGGATGTCGACGATGTCCTGTTGCAGCACGCCTGCGCGCACCAGCTTGACGGGCGGGATGCAGACGGCTTCCTGGAAAGCTTCCGTAGCGGCCGGATTGTAGTTGCCGGGCACCGCGCCGCCCAGATCGTGCCAATGGCCGACGGAGGCGAGATGGCAGAAGACCTCGCCTTCGTGGAAGAAGGGCCGGACGAGACGCATGTCGTTGAGATGCGTGCCGCCGATATGGGCGTCGTTGAAGATGTAGATGTCGCCGTCGGCCAGGCTCTCGCCTCGAGCGGTTTCGTCCCGCGCGGCCTTGTCGATCACGGCCTTCACCGCGAACGCCATCACGCCGACGAAGATCGGCAGCCCCGACTTGCCCTGCACCAGCGTCTCGCCGCTCGATGCGTGGTAAAGCCCGTGGCTCGCATCGTGCGCCTCTGCGATGATGGGGTTGAAGGCGGAGCGGAAGAGGGTGGCGTCCATCTCGTCCGCAATCTGCTCCATCCGGCCGGCGAGGACGGCGAGCGTGATCGGATCGATGGTCGTCACGAGGCCAGCGCCCGCGTCTCGGCCAGATCGTTCCAGACGTCCTGGCGCATCAGCTTGCCGTTCTCGATCTCGAAGCGGTCTATGAAACGAATGCCCACGAAGGCCTCGCCGTCCGGCCATTCGCCCGAAAGCGTGCCGTTGCAGTGGACGATCGTGCGGTCGCCCGAGAGCCCGGTATCGAAGGCCTCATAGGTCTTCGACACGCGCCGATAGCGCGGCCGGGCGAAGGCGACGAGCTCGTCCAGCGTCTCCATCCGCACGCCTCCGGGAAAGGTCATCGTGAAGCCGTCGCCCAGATAGCCGCGCGCCTCGTCGAGATCGCGCGCCTCCATGGCGCCGAGAAAGGCGCGGACCAGCGCGACGGGGTCCGGCGAGGCGGGCGCGGGCATACGTGCGGCCCGCCCGCGCATGTAGCCGGCGGGCGCGACTTCGTGCAGCATCACCGTCACGGCATCGGCCGGGGCCGGCACGACGAGCCGCACCGCATCGGTCAGCGCTTCGCAGAGCCGGGTCTTGTCGGCCGGCGCGTAGCCTTCGATCAATTGGACGGTGACGGTCGGCATGACGCTCCTCGGGACGGCGGGCTGTCTTCATCGTAGAACAGCATATCGCATCCCGAAAGAACAGATCGATCCAGCATCGCCAGACAAGCCGCTTGCTTCGAGGGACGGCGGCGCTACCATTGCGAGACCGAAGCGCGACGAGGGCGAAGGCCGCTTGAAACCCGCAGACGCCAGACCTGTCCAGACGCAAGACCCGATTGCGCGCGGCGCGCATGCGCTCGGGCAGAACGCCGTCGGCGGCGGTGCGGAGAAGACCCGGCGCGTCTATCTCCAGCTTCACGACGATATCTCGAGCGGGCGTCGGCCGGCGGGTACCGTTCTTCCCGGCGAGCCGAAGCTGGCCGAAACGCTGGGGGTGGCGCGTGTCACGGTGCGGCGCGCGCTGGAGCGGCTGGCGGACGAGGGGCTCGTCGAGAGGCGCGCCGGCTCCGGCACTCGCATACGCGGCGGCGCGCCCGCCGATCCCCTCGCCATCCGCGCCGATGTCGTCACGCTGATGCCTCAGCTCGAGGAAATGGATCGGCGCACTTCGGCGCGCCTCCTCAGCTTCGCCTATGTCGCAGCACCGGAGCCAGTCGCGCGCGGCCTCGGGCTAGGGCGCGGTGCCTCGGTGCAGCGCGCGGTGCGGGTTCGCTCGATGAGCGCTTCTCCCGCCGGGTCCTCCCGCAACGCACCCTTCTCCTATCTGACGACGCATGTGCCGGCCGAGCTCGCATCCGCCTATTCGGAGGCCGACCTCGCGACGACCCCTCTCTTCCGGTTGCTCGAGCGCGGCGGTGCGCGGATCGCGGGCGCGACCCAGACGGTCTCGGCCGCGCTGGCGACGCCGATCGTCGCAGAGGCTCTCGGCGTCGAGGCCGGCGCGGCGCTGATCTCCCTCACCCGGATCGTGCAAGACGCGGCCGGCCACGGGGTCGAGCATCTGGAGGCCCTCTACCGGCCCGACCGCTACCGCTTCGAGATGGCGCTCACGCGTGTCGGCGCCGGCGACGCGCGGCACTGGTCGCCCGTCGTCGTGGGGGATGCGGCATGAGCGCCCCCGTGACCCGTCCCATGACCCTTCTCGACAAGATCTGGACGCGCCACGAGGTGCTGCGCCGGGAGGACGGTACGTCGCTCCTCTGGATTGACCGCCATCTCGTCCACGAGGGCTCGCACCATGCCTTCGCCAAGCTCGACGCGCGAAAGATGCCCGTGGCCGAGCCCGCGCTCACCATCGGCGTCGCCGACCATTACGCCCCCACGCGGAGCCGGGGCCGGGCGATCGCCGACCCCGCCATCGCACGCATGGTCCGAACGCTTGAGGAGAACGCGGCGCGGCACGGCATCCGCCTCTTCGGCCTCGCCGATCCGCGGCAGGGCATCGTCCATGTCGTCGGGCCGGAGCAGGGCTTCACGTTGCCGGGTCTCACCGTCGTCTGCGGCGACAGCCACACGTCCACGCACGGCGCCTTCGGAGCCCTCGCCTTCGGCATCGGCGCGACCGAGGTCGCCCACGTGCTCGCTACACAGACGCTCTGGCAGGCCAAGCCGAAGGCGATGCGGATCACGGTCGAGGGCGCGCTCGGGCCGGGCGTGGGACCCAAGGACGTCGCGCTTCACTGGATCGCGGAGCTCGGCGCCGATGGCGCGCGCGGCCACGCCATCGAATATGCCGGGTCGGCCGTGCGGGCGCTGTCGATGGAAGGGCGGATGACGCTCTGCAACCTCTCCATCGAGGGCGGTGCGCGCTGCGGCATGGTCGCACCCGACGAGACGACCTTCGCCTATCTCGAGGACCGTCCCTACGGCCCGCAAGGTCCCGACCGGGAGGCGGCGCTGGCGGACTGGCAGGCGCTGATCAGCGACGACGATGCTGCATTCGCGCGAACGGTCTCGGTGGACACCGCCGACATCGCCCCCATCGTCACCTGGGGCACGAGCCCGGAGGACGCGTTGCCGATCACGGCCGCCATTCCCGACCCGGCGCGTGCCGACACGCCCGCCCGCGCAGCCCGGATCGAGGCGGCGCTCGACTATATGGGCCTCGCACCTGGCCGCCCCCTCGCCGGTACACCCGTCGACCGCGTCTTCATCGGCTCGTGCACCAATGCGCGCATCGAGGACCTGCGCGCCGCCGCCGCCGTCCTGAAAGGCCGCACGGCCCGCGTGCCGGGCCTCGTCTCACCGGGCTCGGGGCTCGTGAAGGCACGCGCGGAAGACGAGGGGCTCGATGCGATCTTCCGCGAGGCGGGCCTCGAATGGGTCGCGTCAGGCTGCTCGATGTGCGTCGGCATGAACGGTGACATCGTCGCTCCCGGCGAGCGCTGCGCTTCGACGACGAACCGCAACTTCCGCGGTCGCCAGGGTCCGGGCTCGCGCACTCACCTCATGTCGCCCGCCATGGCGGCGGCGGCGGCCGTGACGGGCACGCTGACCGATGTCCGCCCCCTCCTCGAGGGCCGCGCGCCATGAGCGATACCGGCTGGACGCGGCATGAGGGGCTGGCGCACGCGATCGCGCGCGAGAACATCGACACCGATCAGATCATCCCCGCCCGTTTCATGTCGGCGCCGCGCTCGGAGGGTTATGGCCGCTTCCTCCTCCACGACCTGCGCTTCGATGCAAATGGCGAGGCGCGGTTTGATACCGCCCTCCCGGCCGCCAGCGAGGCGACGATCCTCGTCACGCGGCGCAATTTCGGCGGCGGCTCATCGCGCGAAGCGGCGGTCTATGCGCTGGTCGACTTCGGCATCCGCGCCGTCTTCGCACCGAGCTTCGGCGACATCTTCTCCAATAACGCGGTCAATAACGGCTTGCTGCCCGGACGCGTCTCGGAGGCCGACGCCGATGCGCTCCTCGCGCATCTCGCCGCCGCACCGCGCCCTCTCGCCGTCGACCTCGAAGCCGAGACCGTCTCCGGCGAGGGCATCGACGTGCCCTTCGCGCTCGACCCGGTCTGGCGCACCAAGCTGACGAACGGCTGGGACGATATCGACCTGACCCGAGCCCACGCGCAGGCGATCGCCGGCCACCGCGCGACGCTCCGTACCAAGACACCCTGGCTCTGGCCACCGGCCGAAGCCTCCCTCTCACCTTAAGAACTGCTTTCACCAACGTCGTGACCGAACGGGGCCACCTCCCAAGAAGACCCCGGCGGGCGCGAGACACGATCCATCGAAGACCTATGAGGAGACAGTCATGACAACCATCCGCAATCTCGCCCTCGGCACGGCCCTCGCGAGCCTGAGCCTCACAGCCTCTGCCCAGGCCCAAGACACGCTGACCGCGGTCCACGCCTTTCCGACCACGCTCATCTACACGCAGAGCTTCCTCGAGTTCGTCGACAAGGTGAACGCGGCCGGCGAGGGCGTCGTGCAGATCGAGGTGCGGGGCGGGCCGGAAGCCGTCGGCATGTTCGCGCAGCCCGATGCCGTTCGCGACGGCGTCGTCGACATGGTCTACACGCCCGGCTCCTTCTATGCCGGCGCGCTGCCCGAGAAGGACGCGCTTGTCGCCTCCAACCTGACCGCCGTCGAGACGCGCGAGAATGGCGGCATCGCCCTCATCGACGAGATCCATCAGGAGAAGATGGGCGTCAAATATCTCGGCTGGTTCGATTCGGGCGTCTGCTACAATCTCTGGACCGTCAACGAGCCCACGCTAGACGCGGACGGCAATCTCGACCTCGCGGGCATCAAGCTGCGCGGCAACGCCGTCTACAACGCCTTCTTCACGAACTACCTCGGCGCCTCGGTCATCGATCTGCCGACGACGGACGTCTATTCGGGCCTGGAGCGCGGCGTGGTCGATGCGACGGGCTGGACGCAGATCGGCCTGCCGGACCTGAAGTGGAACGATTTTCTCAACTACCGCATCGAACCCTGCTTCTTCTCAACCGATCTCGGCGTGATCGTGAACCTCGAGAAGTGGGAAAGCCTTTCCGAGGAGGCAAGGACCATCCTGCAGGACGTCGCGATCCAGCATGAGAAGGACACCGTCGAGAAGCTCGGCGCGGTGCGCGATTCCGATTTCGCCAAGCTAGAGGAAGGTGGCATGCAGGTCGTCACGCTCGAGGGCGAAGCGGCGGCCGCCTACCTCAAGGCCGCGCGCGATGAGACCTGGGCCCGCATGAAGACCCAGATGGAGGCCGCCCCCCAGGGCGCCGACAACTACGATCGCCTGATCGAGCTCTTCTACGATTTCGACAAGGCCGGCGAATAGGGAACTCTGGCCCCCGGCCCGCACCATTTGCGCGGGGCCTTTCCGGGCCCCGCACATCATTCACGACCTGCTATGGGCACCTTTCATGACCGACGACACCACCAGCAAGAGCGCCAAGATTGAGATCACCGTCTGGCTCGACGATGAGACGATCCACGTGACCTCGGACGCGACCGACGACTTCCACGTCGCCGTCAACGCCGAGGAGGACCGCCCGAACGGCCACCCGACGCTCTACCGACGCCTCGCCGACGTCCTGACGGACGCAGGCGTGTCGGTTCCGAAGTCCAAGGGCTGATCGGTCATGGCCGCGCTCGATCGTTGGCTCGGCCACCTCATCTCGGCCCTCGCCCTCGTCGCGGGACTGTTGCTCGTCTGGCTGATGGTCTCGGTCATCGCCTCGGTCGCGATGCGCAACATGGGTGCACAGCCCTTCGCTTGGCTCTTCCTCTCCACGGAGTACGCGCTTCTCTACATCACCATGCTCGGCGCGCCGTGGCTGGTGAGGAAGCGGGGCCACGTCCATATCGAGCTCGTCACCGCCGCGCTCCCCGGCCACGCGCGGCGCGCGCTCAGCCGCATCGTGGCGGGCCTCTGCGTCCTCGTCTGCGCGATCCTCGCCTGGAAGGGCGCCGACCTCGTCTCCACCAACATCGCGCGCGGCGACTTCGACGTGCGGGCCTACTTCACGCCGAAATGGTGGCTCACCCTTGCCTTCCCCGTCGCCTTCGGCCTGATGGCGATCGAATTCGCGCGCTTCGTCTTCGGGCGCGAACTGATGCATTCGGGCGAGGCCGGCATCCATGAATAGTCTCTATTGCCTCACGCCGGCGGGCTGGGATTGCCTCACGCCGGCGGGCTGGGATTGCCTCACGCCGGCGGGCTGGGATTGCCTCACGCCGGCGGGCTGGGATTGCCTCGCACCGGCGGGCTGGGATTGCCTCACGCCGGCGGGCGGGAAAGGTTTGCCCCCCTTCGGCGGCGTGGAACGCGCCGGGGTGGTGGCAGCCTGATGGAATGGTATGGCGCGCTGGCGCTCCTTCTCGGCTCCATCGTGGCGCTGATGGCGGTCGGGATGCCGGTCGCCTTCGCCTTTCTCGCGGCCAATATCGTCGGCGCCTGGGTCTTCATGGGCGGGGAGCGTGGCGTCGTCCTCATGCTCAACAACGGGTTCGGCGCGCTCACCTCCTTCGCGCTTGTGCCGATCCCGCTCTTCCTCCTGATGGGCGAATTGTTCTTCCACACCGGGCTCGGCGCGCGGATGTTCAACGCCATCGACAGCCTGCTCGGGCGCCTGCCCGGCCGGCTCGCTTATGTCACGGTGCTGGGCGGCACCGGCTTCTCGACCCTGTCGGGCTCGTCGATGGGCTCCACCGCGCTCCTGGGTTCCCTCATGGTGCCGGAGATGACGAAGCGGGGTTACAAGAAGCACATGTCGATCGGCCCGATCCTCGGAACCGGTGGCCTCGCGATCATCATTCCGCCGTCGGCGCTGGCGGTGCTGCTGGCGACGCTGGCCAAGATCGATGTCGGCGCGCTCCTCATCGCCGGCATCGTTCCGGGCCTCATCCTCGCCGGCCTCTATATCGCGATGATCTGGCTGCAGACGACGATCGACCCCGAGGCGGCGCCCTCCTATGAGGTCGAACCGATCTCCGGCACACGGAAGCTGCTCCTCGTCCTGCGCGATATCGTGCCGATGATCGGCGTCATGGTCGTCATCGTCTGGATGATGCTCGCGGGCATCGCGACGCCATCCGAGGCCGCCGCCTTCGGCGCGCTCGGTGTCCTCATACTCGGCCTCGTCTTTCGCTGCCTCACCTGGACCGCGATCAGGCGCTCGGTCGAGGGCGCGCTCAAGGTCACCCTGATGGCCTATCTCATCGTCTTCGGCTCGGCGACGTTCAGCCAGCTCCTCGCTTTCTCGGGCGCCTCCACGGGTCTTATTGGCTGGGCGACGGGCTTCGATCTCGCACCCGTGACCATGCTTCTCGCCATGTTCGCCGTGCTGCTGCTGCTCGGCATGTTCATGGAGCAAATCTCGATGATGCTGCTGACGGTGCCGATCTTCTTCCCGCTCGCGCTCTCTCTCGGCTTCGATCCGATCTGGTTCGGGCTCGTCATGCTTCTTGCCCTCGAGATCAGCTTCACGACGCCGCCCTTCGGCCTGCTCCTCTTCGTGATGAAGGGCGTCGCGCCGCCCGAGACGACGATGCGCGACATCTACGTCTCCGCCTTCCCCTTCATCGGATGCTCGTTGCTGGTGGTCGCGCTCCTCATCCTCTTCCCCAGCCTCGCGACCTGGTTGCCGAGCCTCTAGCTCGCCTTGCGCTTGTTCAGCACGTCGAAGATCACCGCGGCGAGCAGCACCAGCCCCTTGATCATCTGCTGATAGTCGATGCCGATGCCGAGGATCGACATGCCGTTGTTGAGGACGCCCATGATAAAGGCGCCGATGACCGCGCCGACGATGGTGCCGACCCCACCCGACATCGAGGCGCCGCCGATGAAGACGGCGGCGATGACGTCGAGCTCGAAGCCAGCGCCCGCCTTCGGCGTGGCGACATTGAGCCGGGCGGCGAAGACGAGGCCGGCGAGCGCCGCCAGAAGCCCCATATTGGCGAATGTCAGGAAAGTCAGGCGCTCCGTATCGATGCCGGACAGTTTGGCCGCCTTCTCGTTGCCGCCGATCGCGTAGACCCGCCGCCCGATCGTCGTGCGGGACGTGACGAACGAATAGATCGCGATGAGGAGCGCCATCACGACGAGGACGTTGGGCAGTCCTCTGAAACTCGCCATCAGCCAGGCGAGATAGACGATGGCCGCGCTGATGAAGACGGTCTTGGCGATGAAGAAGCCGAAGGGCTCGTCGTCCGGTCCATCCTTGTTGGCAAACCGCGAGCGCAGCGAAAGCCCGAAGAGGAGGAAGGCGATCGCGACGCCGATGAGGAAGGACAGCATGTTGAACCGCCCCTCGAAGACGTCCGGCAGGAAGCCGGAAGAGAGGAGCTGGAACCCCTTGGGAAATGGCCCGATCGATTGGCCGGCCAAGAGCCAGAAGCGTCGCGCCCTTGAAGACGAGGAGGCCGGCCAGCGTGACGATGAAGGAGGGGATGCGGAAATAGGCGATCCAATAGCCCTGCGCCGCGCCGATGGCCGCGCCGACGCCGAGGCAGATGATGGAGGCCAGGATGGGGTTGATGTCGAAATTGACGATCATCACGGCCGCGAGCGCGCCCACGAAGCCCATGACCGAGCCGACCGAGAGGTCGATATGCCCGGCCACGATCACCAGCAGCATGCCCAGCGCCATGATGATGATGTAGCTGTTCTGGAGAACGAGGTTTGTCAGGTTGACGGGCTTGAGAAGGATGCCGTCGGTGACCACCTGGAAGAAGAGCATGATCACGATGAGCGCGATCAGGATGCCGTATTCGCGCATGTGGTTGCGCAGGAAGCCGAGGGGGCGGCGCTCGCCCGGCTCGCCCTTCACGCCAGCGCTCGGCTCGGCCAGATCACTCAAACCAATCTCCCCCCTCTAGGCTGCGCGCGGGCGCAAGGCCCGCACGATGCTGGCCATGATCCGCTCCTGGCTGGCCTCGGCGACCGGCATTTCGTCGACGAAGCGCCCCTCGTTCATCACGTAGAGCCGATCGCAGATTCCGAGGAGCTCCGGCATTTCCGAGGAGATGACGAGGACCGCCTTGCCTGCCGCCGCCAGCTTCCGGATGATCGTGTAGATCTCGTATTTCGCGCCGACATCGATGCCGCGGGTCGGCTCGTCGAGAATGAGGATGTCGGGCCCCGTGAAGAGCCATTTCGAAAGCACGACCTTCTGCTGGTTGCCGCCCGACAGGTTCACCGTCTCCTGGCCAACCGACGAGCAGCGGATGCGTAGCCGGTCGCGATAGTCGCGCGCGACGGCGAGCTCCTTCGCCTCGTCGACGACGCCGCCGGCCGCGATGCCGGGCAGGTTGGCCAAAGGCACGTTGCGGCGGATCGGCTCGTCGAGGACGAGGCCGTATTGCTTGCGGTCCTCGGTCACGTAGGCGAGGCCCGCCTTGATCGCCCGCGATACCGTCGTGGTGTCAGCCGCCTCGCCCCTCACCCTCACCGTGCCCGAGACGAAATCGCCATAGGAGCGCCCGAAGACGCTCATGGCGAGTTCCGTCCGCCCGGCTCCCATCAGGCCGGCGATGCCGACGATCTCGCCGGCGCGCACGTGAAGCGAGACGTCGTCGACTACCATACGCTCCGACTGGAGCGGGTGACGCACGCGCCAATTCTCGATCCCGAGGAGCATTGCCCCCGGCTCGTGAGCGCCCCGCGGCGGATAGCGGTCCGACATGCCGCGCCCGACCATGTCGGAGATGATCCGGCCCTCGTCCATGGCGGCCGCCGTGCGCGACGAGACGACCGCGCCGTCCCGAAGCACCGTGATCGTGTCGGCGACCTCCCGGACCTCGTTGAGCTTGTGGCTGATGAGTATGGAGGCGATGCCTCGCGTGCGAAATTCCTTGAGGAGATCGAGGAGCCGCTGGCTGTCGGCCTCGTTGAGGCTCGATGTCGGCTCGTCGAGGATGAGGAGCCTGACATCCTTGGAGAGCGCCTTGGCGATCTCGACCAGCTGCTGCTTGCCCATTCCGAGATCACCGAGCCGGGTTCGCGGACTCTCGGCAAGGCCGACGCGGGCGAGAAGGTCAGCGGTGCGCGCATGCGTTTCGCGCCAGTCGACGACGCCCATGCGTGCCCGCTCGTTGCCGAGGAAGATGTTCTCGGCCACGGAGAGGAGCGGCACGAGCGCCAGCTCCTGATGGATGATGATGATGCCGCGCGCTTCGGAATCCGCGATACCGCGAAAGTGCTGCGCTTCGCCCTCGTAGACGATCTCGCCCTCGTAGGCGCCATGCGGATAGACGCCCGACAGAACCTTCATCAGCGTAGACTTGCCGGCCCCGTTCTCGCCGACGATGGCGTGGATCTCGCCGGCCTCGACGGTCAGCGATACGTCGTCGAGCGCGCGCACGCCCGGAAAGGTCTTGGTGATGCCCCGCATCTCGAGAATGGCTGTCATGGGCCGGGCCCCTACTCTTCGCTCGGCGCGGTACCGCCTTCTCCCCGAGGGGAGAAGGCGGCGCCGTCAACGACGATAAAGGAGATTGCGCCCCGTCAGTTCGCGATCTGATCGGCCGTGTAGTAACCCGAATCGACCATCATCGCCTCGATATTGGTCGCATCGGCCGAGACCGGCTCGAGGAGGTAGGACGGCACGACCTTGAGGCCGTTGTCGTAGGTTTCCGTGTCGTTGATCTCCGGCTCGCGGTCATTGAGCACGTCGTCGACGAGGGCGACGGTGACGCGAGCCAGCTCGCGCGTATCCTTGAAGACGGTCGAGTACTGCTCGCCCGACAGGATCGACTTGACGGAGGGAAGCTCCGCGTCCTGTCCCGATACGATCGGCATCAGCTGGTCACCCGAGCCATAGCCGATGCCCTTCAGCGACGAGAGGATGCCGAGCGAGAGACCGTCATAGGGAGAGAGGACACCGTGGACCGGAGCGTCCGTGTAGTTGGCCGACAGGAGGTTGTCCATGCGGGCCTGCGCGACCGAGCCGTCCCAGCGCAGCGTGCCGACGGTGTCCATACCCATCTGGCCGGAGGCGACGTTGATCCTGCCGGCATCGATGAGCGGCTGCAGCACGCTCATCGCGCCGTTGTAGAAGAAATAGGCGTTGTTGTCGTCCGGGCTGCCGCCGAAGAGCTCGACGTTCCAGGGCTCGACATCGGGGAAGCGCTCCTCGAGGCCCTGGACCAGGGACGAGGCCTGCTGCACGCCCACCTTAAAGTTGTCGAAGGTGGTGTAATAGTCCACGTTCTCGCTGTCCCGGATCAAGCGGTCATAGGCAATGACCGGCACATCGAGCGCCGCCGCCGTCTCCAACGCGTTGCCGAGCGTCGTGCCGTCGATGGCCGCGATCACGAGCGCGTCGACGCCCCGGGTCAGCATGTTCTCGATCTGGGCGAGCTGGGTGGGAATGTCGTCCTCGGCATATTGAAGGATCGCCTCGTAGCCGGCGGCCTCGAATTGCTCGACCATCGATTCGCCATCCGAGATCCAGCGGGCGGAGGACTTGGTGGGCATGGCGATGCCGATCGTGCCGTTGTCCTGCGCCGCCGCCGTACCGGTCATCGTGGCCGTGCCGAGGCCGAAGACCGCCGTGCCCAGCATCAGCGCGCCCGTCAGCCCCATCGCGGCTCCGCGCCGGGTGATGCCCCGCGTCCGCGTCTTGGCCGTATCATGTCCCATGGTGAAAACCTTCCCGTGTTCCGCGAGGGCTCGAACCACATCGGGCACCCTCGTTCGCGTTTCGCTCCGTCCGCATCGTGATGCGGGACCGCGCCGACCCGTCGTCGCGGGCCTTGTCGACGGCGAGACGACCGTAGCCGGGCACTCCATAACCGACAAGTCAGAATGTTCCGGCCTGACATATCGACGTTGGCATGTCAGAACGGGCCGATCGGGAGGCCTCGGCCATGGACCTGCGTGGGCTACGCGTGCGGCATCTGGAACTCATACTCGCCCTTGAGGAAACGGGGCAGGTTGGCGCCGCCGCGCATAGGCTCGGCCTGTCGCAGCCGGCGGCCTCGCGAGCGATCGCCGAGATCGAGAAGCTCTTGGGGACGCCCGTATGCGTGCGGGAGCCGCGTGGGGTCGCGCTTACCAGCGTCGGCGTGGCGCTTGCCCGGCGGGCCCGAACGATCCTTCTCGAATTGCGCCAGGCCTCGCGCGAGATCGACGAGATGACGCAAGGGGGCAGCGGCTACGTCTCGATCGGCAGCGTGACGGCGCCGCTCGTCAGCCATGTCGTGCCGGCGGTACTGGCGCTGCGAAAGACGTGGCCCGCACTGCGCTTCCATCTCGAGGTGGCGACGAGCGACGTGCTGCTGGCCGGCCTGATGACGGGTGAATTCGACGCCGTGCTCGCGCGCCTTCCGGCCCTCGCCGACCCGGCCGCCTTCGATGTCACGCCGCTGGCGGGCGAGCGGCTCGAACTCATCTGCGATGCCGACCACCCCCTCGCCTTCGAGTGCTCGGTGGGGCTCGAGGACGCCGCGGCGTTCGACTGGGTGATGCAGCCGCGCCCGGCGCTGCTGCGCCGCGCGGTCGAGGACGCCTTTCTTCGCCAGGGCGCCGGCCTGCCGGAACGGGTCATCGACACGACCTCCTTCCTCGCCACGCTTGGCCTCCTGCGCGGCGCCGAGGCGGTCGCGCCGGTCGCGTCCGAGGTGGCGGAAGTCCTCACCCAAGCGATCGGTTCGCGCCTGCGCCGGGTACCGCTGCGGCCCGCCATCGACATCGAGCCCTACGCCCTCGTCAGCCGAGCCAACCAGACCCTCTCGCCCGCCGCCGCAAGGCTGCGGGACATGGTGCTGGAGCGCGCAGGCGCGGCGCCCTCCAAACTCTCGAACCCCATTGAAGGATCCACCGCATGACCATCAAGCTCGGCCTCGTCGGCATCGGCGCGATCGCCCGCAGCCAACACCTCCCGACCCTTGCCCGATCGCCCGATTTCGATCTGGTCGCCGCCGCCAGCCGACATACGACCGTCGAGGGGATCACCAACGCCGCCGATCTCGGGGCCATGCTCGACGCGGAGCCCGGCATCGAGGCCGTCTCCCTCGCCGCCCCGCCGGGCCCCCGCTACACGATGGCGCGCGAGGCCATCGCGACGGGCCGGCACGTCATGCTGGAGAAGCCGCCCGGTGCGACGCTCTCGGAGGTCCACGATCTCGAGGCGCAGGCGCGGGACGCCGGCGTCACCCTCTTCGCCACCTGGCATTCGCGCTATGCGCCGGCCGTCGAGGCTCTGCGTTCCGCGCTGGCGGGCACCACCATCCGCTCCGTTCAGGTGACCTGGAAGGAGGACGTGCGCCATTGGCACCCGGGCCAAGAGTGGATCTGGGAGCCCGGCGGCTTCGGCGTCTTCGACCCGGGCATCAACGCGCTCTCGATCCTGACCCACGTCCTGCCGCCCTTCCGGCTGCGCGAGGCGACACTCGCCCGCCCCGTCAACCGCGCGACGCCCATCGCGGCCGAGCTGGCCTTCCGCACGCGCGACGACGTGGCTGTCGACATGGTGCTCGACTGGCGCCAGACCGGGCCGCAGACCTGGGACATCGTCGCCGAGACGGATGCCGGCCGCTTCACTCTGTCGTCGGGTGGCGCGGTGCTGACGACGCCGGACGGGACGGTCGAGGAACCCGAAGCCGAGTATGCCCGGCTCTACGAGCGCTTCGCCGCGCTCATCCGCGCCGGGGAAAGCGATGTCGACCTCGCGCCCCTCGCCCATGTGGCCGATGCGTTTCTGATCGGGCGCTGGACCGAGGTCGAGGCGTTCGACTAGTCGGGTTCCGGCAGGTCGATCCAGACCGGCGAATGGCCGGTGCTCTCTATGAAACGCACGAGGTCATCGGGAGAGATGGCCGTCGTCGCGGTGTTCTCCAGAGGATGCACGTTGATCGTCAGAACGCTTCGAAGGCGCGCATCGAGGAAGATGGCGACGTCGCCCGCGTCGTCGTTGGCGATCGCGAAGGGTGTCACCGAGCCCGGCTCGATGCCGAGATGGGCGCGCAGCCGGTCGGGCGAGCCGAAGGAGACACGCCCGAGACCGATGAGCGGCGCGAGGGCCTTGAGGTCCACCGGGGCGTGCGCGTCGATGGTGGCGAGCGCCATGCGGCCCTTCTTGTCCTTGAGAAAAAGGTTCTTGGTGTGCGCGCCCGGAAGGCTGGCATGGAGCGCCGCCGACTCGGCGACGGTGAAGACGGGCGCGTGTTCGTGCGTGCGGGTCTCGATGGCGAGCGCGTCGAGGCGAGCGAAGAGATCCGCGCGGGTGAGAGGCATAGACGAAGGCTTTCGGGATCAGGCGAGGTTCTCGGGGCCGAAGGAGGCGGGCAGCAGTTCGTCGAGCGTGAAACTGCGCCGCCAGCCTTCGAGCCCGCCGACATGAACGGGCGTATCGGGCGCGGCGAACTCGCGGATGCGTTGGCGGCAGCCGCCGCAGGGCGTGCAGAGGGGGCCGGAGCCGTCGCCCGGCGCGTCCGCCAGATCGCCGACAACGTAGATTTCCGCGATCCGTCGCTCGCCGGCCATCAGCATCGCTGAGATGGCCCCCGCCTCCGCGCAGGCACCCTGCGGATAGGCCGCGTTCTCGACGTTGCAGCCGAGGACGATCTCGCCGGATTGGGTGCGAATCGCGGCACCCACCTTGAACGTCGAATAGGGCGCGTAGGCCGCCTCGCGCGCTGCGAGCGCGGCCTCGAAGAGGTCGGCGGGACCGGCCATCTCAGCGCTCCTTCACGTAGGGCAGGCCCGCGGCCTTGGGCGGGATCGCGCGGCCGATGAAGCCGGCCAGCAGCACGCAGACGAGGATGTAGGGCAGCGCCTGCACGGCCTGGACCGGGACCTGACCGATGAACGGCAGGGTCGCGCCCTGCATCTGGCCTTCAAGCGCCTGGAGGAAGCCGAAGAGAAGACAGGCGCCCAGAACGCCCCAGGGCTTCCACTTGGCGAAGATGAGTGCGGCGAGCGCGATGAAGCCGCGCCCCGCCGTCATATGCGGCAGGAAGCCGGCCGATTGCGCGATGGCGAGATAGGCGCCCGCGAACCCGCAGAGCACGCCGGCGATGATGACGGCGGAATAGCGCAGCCGCACGACCGAGACGCCGGCGGTATCGACCGCTTCGGGGCTCTCGCCCACGGCGCGCAACCGGAGACCGAAGCGGGTGCGGTAGACGATCCACCACGTGAGCGGCACGGCTAGGAAGGCGAGATAGACGAGGGCGTTGTGCCCGGAGACGACGCCCTCGTAGAGCGGACCGAGGACGGGAACGCTCGAGAGCGCTTCGGCCAGCGGTAGCTCCCATGAGAGGAAGCGGGCCTCGCCCGGAATGGCCGGCGTGCGCCCGCCCCGCTGGAACCACGCGATGCCGAGGAGCACCGTGATGCCGGCGGCGAGAATGTTGATCGCGACCCCCGACACGATCTGGTTGCCACGATAGGTGATGCTCGCCAGTCCGTGGATGAGCGCGAAGAGGATGGAGGCACCGATGCCGGCGAGGAGCCCGGCCCAGGCGGAGCCCGTCACATAGGCCGCCGCACCGGCTGCAAAGGCGGCGACGAGCATCTTGCCCTCGAGCCCGATGTCAACGATGCCCGCGCGCTCCGAATAGAGCCCTGCAAGCCCGGCGAAGATGAGCGGCACCGAGAGCCGGACGGTCGAATCGAGAAGCGAGAGAAAGGCCGAGGCGTCCATGGGTCTCAGGCCTCCGTCTGCGCGGGTGTCGGCGGGACCGCGCCGCGGCGCCACATGCCGTTCACGATGCGCACGAGCTGGGGACGAAAGAGGTTCTCCAACGCGCCGGCAAAGAGGATGACGAGGCCCTGGATGACGACGATCATGTCGCGCGTGATGGCCGGAATCTCGAAGGCGAGCTCGGCCCCGCCCTGGTAGAGCGCCCCAAAGAGGAGGCTCGCCAGAACGATGCCGACGGGATGCGAGCGGCCCATGAGCGCGACCGCGATGCCGACGAAGCCGTAGCCGGCCGAGAATTCGAGGAGCAGGCGATGCTGCTCGCCCATGATGATGTTGAGCGCCATGCCGGCCGCCAGCGCGCCCGAGATCAGCATCGTGACGACGATGAGCCGCTCGACCTTGATGCCGGCATAGACGGCCGCCGTCGGGTTGTGGCCGAGCGTCCGGATCTCGTAGCCGAGCCGCGAGCGCCAGATGAGGAGCCAGACGAGGATGCAGGCGATGAGCGCGATGACGAGCGAGAGGTTGAGCGGCGAGCGGGGGATCGGGATGCCGACGGCGCCCAAGATCTCGTGCATGGCAGGCAGGCGCGCGTTGGGCGGGAAGGTCGCCGTCTCCGGCGTCATAGAGCCCGGCTCCTTCAGCACGTCGACGAGGAGATAGGCCATCAGCGCGGCGGCGATAAAGTTGAACATGATCGTCGTGATGACGATGTGGCTGCCGCGCCGCGCCTGCAGCCAGGCGGGAATATAGGCCCAGGCCGCGCCGAAGACGACGGCACCGAGGATCGCAAGCGGGAGTACCAGAAGGAAGGGCAGGTTGCCGACATTGAGGCAGACGAGCGCGACGCCCAGCCCCCCCAGCGTCGCCTGCCCCTCGCCGCCGATGTTGAAGAGCCCGGCATGGAAGGCCACGGCGACGGCGAGTCCGGTGAAGATGAAGTTGGTGGCGTAGTAGAGCGTGAAGCCCACGCCCTCGCCATAGCCGAAGGCGCCGTAGAGCAGGACCTGCACGACCTCGACCGGGCTTTCCCCGATGAAGAGGACGACCAATCCTGCGATGAGAAAGGCGGCGACGACGTTGACGAGCGGTAGGACGATGTTGGCGGCCCAGCCGGGCAACTCGTTCGATGCGCTCACGTCGGTCCGCCGCCTGTCTCGTGCCCGGGGTCGACCCGCGCACCTCATGGCACCGGGCAGCGCGGGGGCCTTGCCCGCGCCGCGCCTAGTTTCACCATGCGGGCGACGTATACAAGAGTGCGGCGGGCACGGCGGAGTTCGGTCGCTCCGTCCTATAGTACCCGGCGGCGGCTCCGTTCGGGCGCGCCGCGCGCACCGTTCGCGCCGCCGACCGCGGCGATGGTCTCGGAAGGCGGGACGAGGCCGGACCGCTCGGCCACCGACCGGCCGCCCTGGCCGGCGAATGCACCGATGCCCCGCGCGGTCCGCAACATCACCTCGTCCAGACGATCGAGCGCTTCGGCCATGGCGAACCGGCGATCGTCCATGGCCATACCGTCGAGGGGCCAGACGAGTTGCAGCTGCATCGTACCGTCGTCATGCGGCACGACGCTTAGCTCGCCGCCACGCGCAGTGACGATCTTGCGGACGAGCGAAAAGCCCATGCCGGTGGGATCCGGCGGCCGTCTGACGGATGTCCCGGCACCGGGCTCGACCGTAGCATCCTCATCGATGATCTGGACGAGGAGACAGAGGTCGTCGCTTCCGACATTGCCCTGCCAGCCGATGACGACGTCGATCGCCCGTTCCTCGCCCGGCAGGGTGCGCAGGACCTCGCCGAGAAGCTGACGCAGCACGACGACGAACGGCCCCATTCGCGCCCCCACCTTTGGCAGACGACCGCCGAAGGTGACGTGAAAGCCTTCGGGCACGTAGACGTCGGCGAGCACCGCGTTCTCGATCGTCTCGACGTCGAGGAGCCTGGCCGCCTCTCCACCGCTCACGTCGCGGCACAGGCTCTGAAGGTCCGCGAGGAGGCTTTCGAAGCGGTGCGACCGTTCGCGAAGGCGCACGAGAAGCCCGTGCTGCGCGTCGTCGATCTTGCCGGCGAGATCGTCGGTCAGCCAGTCGGCGAGCCCCCGAATGGCGGTCGACGGCACCCGCAGGTCCTGCGCGATCGCCGAGACAAGGCCCTCCATCTCGTCCTTCATCGCAGCGAGGTCGGTCGCCGTTTCGGCCAAGTTCCTCGCCATGCGGGCCAGCTCCTCGGTCTGGCGCGACAGCCGGGCTGCGAGCGGCCTGAAGATGAACACGACCTCGAAAACGAGGAGAAGAGCCATCAAGATGAAGATTGCCCGGTGCAGGGTCGCCGCTCGGTCGAGGGCGGCATTCGCATAGGCCTCGTAGCGATCGACCATGGCACTGAAGTCGACGAGAAGGGGACCCGTCGCCATCTCGCTCAGCGTGTTGAGCGCCTCGCGTGCGGCTTCGTCGGAGAGTTCGCCGTTCACGAAGGCCCGGCCGAGCCTCAGGAACGCGTGGACCTGTGCATCCAGACCGTCCGGGGTGCGGAAATACGCGTCGGCGATGCCGAAGCCCATCTCGTCCGGCATCAGGAATGGGCCCTCTCCCGAGACCAGCATGCGATGGGCCTCCGCCATCTCGCTGATGTGACGCTGCATGCGAGCCTGCCCATCGATGCGCTCGGCCTCGGTCCGCCCGAAGAAGAGCTCGCCGGCATCGAGCGGGATCGCCTGGCTGAGCATGCGCTGGCGGCCGCTCACGTTGATGAGCGACGCATGCGTTTGCTTCGATGCGAATTGGAACTCCATCAGGAGGAACGCGCAGACCGATAGCGATGCGATCAGACCGAGCGCCGTGCCGTATCGGATCGTAAGCGCCCGGTTCATCGCCCGTGAATCAAGCATACAAAACTCCCTGGGGGCATTCCCATTACCGCCCTTAGGTTGAATACAGGGTCTAAATAGAATCCTACAGGTTGCATTCTGCGCCGTGATCTTGCGGGGGTCGCATGATTTCGCGATCGGGCCACCCGAGGCGAGCCTCGCTCGAGATGGGAAATTTTCCTGTCATTGGAGTGCTTTCCAGAGGCTCCCGACGTGATCTTGCCCGTGGGCCGCGACACTGCGGGCAACGCCTTCCAGCCAACGACACTAACGACAACCGCATTAACGCCACTTAAAGTTGTTCTGAGTTGGGCGGTTGTTCGCCGCCCGGAAGCGGTTCGACCACGCTTTCGCTTGGCGATGCACCGCGACAACGGTCCGTTAACGTTACTCGTTCATGAATGTCGAAAGACCGGCGCGTCCCGCGTCGGGCAGTGGAACACGGCTTCCCTGTCGCGGGATGGCCATCGTTTCGGGGGCAGACATGGAAAATACCCAGCTCGTCGCCTTGTCGCGTCAGATCGCCCTGCGCCGCGAGCTCGCGGTGATTTCCAACAACATCGCCAACATGAACACGCAAGGGTTCAAGCGCGGCGCGACGCTCTTCGAGGAGTTCCTCGACCCGACGGCCGACGCGAGACCCTTCGAGGGCTATGACCGCGACCTCTCCTATACCTGGGACCGCGCAACGCTTCGCGACATGGCGCAGGGCGACATGCAGACGACGGGCAACGAGCTCGACTTCGCGATCGACGGGCAGAGCTATTTCGTCATCGATACGCCGCGCGGGGAGCGCTATACGCGGGACGGCGCCTTCGTGCGCAGCCCCGACGGTTTCCTCGCCACCGGCCAGGGCTACAAGGTCCTCTCGGAGGCCGGCCCGATTCCGGTGCCCGAGGACGGCCAGTTCACCATCCAGACGGATGGCACGGTCTCCATCAGCGAGGAAGAGCAGAGCCGCGTCCGCATGGTCCGGTTCGACGCGCTGCACAAGCTCGACCACGAGGAAGGCAACCTCCTCGCTTCCGAGGTCGCAGGGATCGACGATCCGCAGGCGCGTATCCACCAGGGCCAGATCGAGCGGTCGAACGTCGTCGGCATCATCGAGATGACGCGGCTGATCGACGTGCAGCGGTCCTACCAGTCGCTCGCCAACATCCAGGAGAAACAGGACGAGATGCGCCGCAAGGCGGTCGAGAGCCTCGGCCGACTGGCCTGATCGCCTACGAGACGACGCTGACGGAGCGCGGCCCCGCAAGGGCGCCGCATCGATAATCAAGAGGCTGGGGAGCCCCGAATCATGAGAGCACTCTATACCGCCGCCACGGGCATGCGCGCCCAGGAGCAGAACGTCGAGATCATCTCGAACAACATCGCGAACATGCGGACCACCGGCTACAAGCGGCAGCGGGCCCAGTTCCAAGACCTCCTTTACGTCGACATGCGCCGTGTCGGCACGACCACGTCGGAGGCCGGCACACGTGTCCCGACCGGCATCCAGATGGGCTCCGGCGTCAAACTCGGCGCCACGGCGCGCGTCATGAGCCAGGGCTCGGTCTCTCCGACCGAGAAGCAGATGGACGTCGCGATCAGGGGCGAAGGTTTCTTCCAGATCGAGATGGCGGACGGGCGCATCGGCTACACCCGCGACGGCGGCTTCGAGCGCGACGCGCAGGGCCAGCTCGTCACCCTCGACGGTCTTCTCGTGCAGCCCGGCATCGTCATCCCGGAGCTCGCGCAGTCGCTTTCCATCTCCTCCCAGGGCGTGGTCACGGTGCAGGAGCCCGGTCAGGACGGCGAGACGGTGCTCGGCCAGCTCGAGCTTGCCCGCTTCGTCAACAAAGGTGGCCTCCAGGCCATCGGCGACAACCTCTTCGTCGAGACGGAGGCCTCGGGCAATCCGCAGCTCGGCAACCCGGGCGACGCCGGATACGGCAACGTTCTGCAGGGCTATCTCGAGGAGGCCAACGTCAATCCGGTGACCGAGATCGCCGACCTCATCGCAGCGCAGCGCGCCTACGAAATGAACTCGCGCACCGTCAAGGCCTCCGACGAGATGCTCGCCGCCACGGCGAACCTGCGCTGATCGGGCGCGGGACGAAGACGATCAAAGGGCGGGGACGAGCGCACATGTCGGTATCCACAAGGCAGGACCGGAGTTCGCGTTGGCAGGCGACCGAGGCGCGCCGTCTCGGCAGCGCCGTCGCGGCCGGCCGGGCGATCCTGCGCGAGAGCCGCATCGACCTCGGCCTCGGCGCGCGGGTCGCGATGCTGTCCCTCGCCGCCTTCGTCGTCACGGCGAGCATGGCGCAGGCGCAAAGCCAGACGCAGGCGCCGCTCACGCTCGCCAGTGCGGCCGGCCTGCCGCAGGTCGGCGCCTATGCGAGCCTGCGACCCAGCGTCGTGGTGCGCGGTCCGGTGGTCACGCTCGGGGATCTCGTCTCCGGCGCCGGCATCGCCGCCTCCACCCCCGTCTTCATGGCGCCCGACCTCGGTCTAGTCGGCTATCTCGATGCCGCGCTCGTGCGCGATGCCGCGATGCAGGCCGGGCTCTCCGGCGTCGATGCGCGCGGCATCGCCGCCATCGAGGTGCGCCGCTTCGGCACCATGTTCGAAGCCGCCACCGTCGAGGAGGCGCTTCGGGACGAACTCGCTGCCCGCCTCGGCGCCTCGTCGGGCGAAGCACTCGACATCGCCTTCGACGAGGCGCCGGCCGACATGGCGGTCGAGGACGACGCGCGCGGCCGCATCGCCGATCTCGAAATCTACGGCGACGGCTTCGAGGCGACAGCCGCGCTCGGAACCCGCACCCAGCGCCTCTCCGGCCGTGTGACGGTGAAAGTGCCCGCTCTCGTCCTCACCCGCCCGATAGGCCGGGGCGAGGTGCTCGAGATGTCCGACCTCGCCTTCGCCGAGATCGTCCGCCCCCGCCACGGCGAAGCGGTACCGGCCTTCGAGGAAGCCATCGGCTTCGCGGTCGGCCGCGCGCTGAAGGCAGGCGATCCCGTTCTCGCCGGCGACCTGATGCGCCCCGTCGTGATGGAGCGCGGCGCGCCCGTCACGCTCGTCCATCGCACCGGGCGCATGGTACTGACGGCGCGCGGCAATGCGCTCAAGTCCGCGCGCATCGGCGACATCGTCGACGTCCTCAACACCCAGTCCCGCCGCATCGTGCAGGCCCGCGTCATCGGCCCGCAGGAGGCCGAGGCGCTCGGCAGCACCGTGCAGCCGGCCCGCGTCTCGATGCGGTAGACCCATTCAGTCCAAGCCTGGCCTCTTAGAGGCCAACAGTCGTGTGCGTAGACCATTCATCAGGGCCCTGGCGGCCCGAAGCCGGCCCCGGCAGGGGCGAAGGATAGACACCATGGGCGCCCACGCTTCCTCCACCGGTCGGACCCTGTGCCGTCTCGCGGCCGTCTCGCTCTGCGCGCTCCTCGCGGCCTGCGGCGGGCGCCTCAGCCAGATCAACGCCCCGCCGCAGATGAGTGCGGTCAGCAATCCCGCGCTCGTGGCCGAGTATCAGCCCGTCAGCGTGCCCTACGCCGAGCCGATACCCGAGGTGCGCGGCCCGAACGCGCTCTGGGAGTCGGGCTCGCGCTCCTTCTTCAAGAACCAGCGTGCCACCAAGGTCGGCGACATCCTGACGGTCAAGGTCCGGGTCAACGACAGCGCGACCTTCGACAACGAGACGACGTCGAAGCGCAACTCGGCGCGGAATGCGGGCATCTCCAACATCGGCGGCTTCGAGACGAGCCTCGCGCGTGCGCTGCCCAACGCGTTCGACCCCTCCAAGCTGGTCGGCATCGACGCCTCGACGGACCGCTCGGGCTCCGGCTCGGTCAACCGCTCCGAGACGCTGACGACCCGGATTGCGGCGACCGTCGTGCAGGCCCTGCCCAACGGCAATCTCGTCATCCAGGGCCGACAGGAGGTGCGCGTCAACTACGAGCGGCGCGACCTCGTCATCGCCGGCATCGTGCGCCCGGTCGACATCGAATCGGACAACACGATCGATTCCACCAAGATCGCGGAGGCCCGCATCTCCTATGGCGGGCACGGTGATCTTACCTCAGTCGTCAAGCCGCGGCTCGGCGACAAGGTCCTCGACACCATCATTCCTTTCTGAGGAGCTCAGTCGGGCGGCGTGCCGTTCCGGCCGAGCGCCTCGCCGGCGAGGTAGAGCGAGCCGCAGACAAGGACGCGCGGCGCCGGATCGGCCTTCGCCGCACGGCGGATCGCATCGGCGAGATCGGCCTCGGCGGATGCCTCGAAGCCGAGCGACGTGGCGATCGCGGCCAACGTCTCGGCCGGAATGCCGGCCTCGGTTCCGTGGACCGGCACCGCGACGATCCGGCGGGACAGCCCCTGGAAGCGCTCGAGGAAGGCGCGCGGATCCTTGGTGTTGAGCATGCCGCAGACGAGGACGAGAGGGCGCGCGAGGCGCTCCTCCATTTCCGCGAGGCTCGCCGCCAGCGCCGCCGCCGCATGCGGATTGTGCCCACCGTCGAGCCAGAGCTCGCCAGGCCCGACGAGGGCCGCGAGGTCGCCCTCCCCCAAGCGCTGCAACCGCGCCGGCCATGACGCGCTGGCGACGCCGCGCTCCAGCGCGGCCGAGC
The DNA here is from genome assembly GCA_963799285.1 of uncultured Alphaproteobacteria bacterium. Classification (GTDB taxonomy): domain Bacteria; phylum Pseudomonadota; class Alphaproteobacteria; order Rhizobiales; family CAWCWK01; genus CAWCWK01. The sequence goes on along the minus strand of CAWCWK010000004.1, from coordinate 354,925 downwards.
CGGGCACCGGCACCTTCGTCAGCTGCCGCAGCGCCGCTACGGCGAGGCCGGCGTTCTGGTGCTGGTGGCGACCGGGCAGGCGTGGCTGGGGCAGATCGACCAAGCCCTTCTCGTCCTCGTAGACGAGCCGACCCTGCTCCTCGCGCACCGCCCAGTCCCGCCCGCCCAACACGAGTTGCGCCCGCGCCCGCGCCGCCGCCCGCTCGATCGGCCGCAGCGCCTCATCCCGCTGCTCTGCGCTGACGACGGTGACGCCGGGCTTGACGATACCCGCCTTCTCCCCCGCGATGGCCTCGAGCGTCGAGCCGAGGAAGTCGCGGTGATCCATAGCGATCGGCGTGATGACGCTCAAGACGGGCGCCACGACATTGGTCGCGTCCAACCGGCCGCCGAGCCCTGTCTCCAACAGCACCGCATCCGCCGGATGCTCCGCGAAGAGGAGGAAGGCGGCCGCCGTCGCGACCTCGAAGAAGGAAAGCGGCGCGTCGGCATTGACCGACATGACGTGCTCCATCGCGGCGACGATCTCGGCCTCGTCGGCGAGCCTGCCCTTCGGATAGCTCCCCAGCCGAATGCGCTCTCGAAACGAGACGAGATGGGGCGAGGTGTAGGTGTGGACGCGGCGCCCGTCCGCCTCCAGCCCCGCACGGAGGAAGGCGAGCGTCGAGCCCTTGCCGTTCGTGCCGGCGATATGGATGGCGGGCGGCATCGCCTGATGCGGGTTGCCGAGCGCTTCGAGAACCCGGGTGATACGCGAGAGATCGAGCATGTCCTCGGGCGCCGGCCGCCAGCGCGCGGCATGCGTGAGCGTGCGGGCGAGGGCATCGCCCGCGCGGCTTGGCATGTCGTCGATCATGGGCGTCGCTCGCGGGGTCGTTCGGCGGCTCTATTCGGCGGCTCTATTCGGCGGCCTGCGCGACGGCCGGACCGGCCTCGCCTTCGGGTATCGGGAGGACCGGCAGGCTTTCGGTGCGCGCGGGCTGCTTGGTCAGCATGCGGCAAAGCCGGGCGATGGTCGCCTTGAGATCGTGGCGGTGGACGACCTGGTCGATCATGCCGTGCTGGTGGAGATATTCGGAGCGCTGGAAGCCCTCGGGCAGCTTCTCGCGCACCGTCTGCTCGATCACGCGGGGACCGGCAAACGCGATGAGCGCACCGGGCTCGGCCAGATGAATGTCGCCGAGCATGGCATAGGACGCCGTCACGCCGCCCGTCGTCGGGTTGGTGAGGACGACGATATAGGGCAGTCCCGCCTCCTTGAGGCGCGAGACCGCGACGGTGGTGCGTGGCAGCTGCATCAGCGAGAGCATGCCCTCCTGCATCCGCGCGCCGCCCGACGCGGTGAACATCACGAAGGGCGTCCTGCGCTCCAGCGCCGTCTCGAACCCGGTGATGATCGCCTCTCCGGCGGCAAGACCGAGCGAGCCGACCATGAAGGAGAAATCCTGGATGCCGACCGTGATCGGCATGTCCTCCATCCGTCCGTGCGCGACGCGCACCGCATCGCGAAATCCGGTCTTCGCGCGCGCCTCCTTCAGCCGGTCGGTATAGCGCCGCTCGTCGCGAAATTTCAGCGGATCGTCCGGGGTCTCCGGCGTCGCGATCTCTTCCCAGGCCCCGTCGTCGAAAAGCGCCTTCAGCCGGCCGCCGGCCGAGATGCGCATGTGATGCCCGCTCGAGGGTACGACGAACTGATTGGCCTCCAGATCCTTGTGAAAGACCATTTCGCCCGTCTCCGGGCACTTGATCCAGAGATTGTCGGGCGTCTGCTTCTTCTGCCAGAAGCCGGTGATGCCGCCCGAGATCTTCGGGCGAACGACGTCGGTGATCCAGTTCATCGGCCTATCCTCTCGCGGCGCTGCGCACGCCCTCAGATAGGCCACGCACGAGCGATGCAACAGCCTCGACCGGGTCGGCACCCGTCTCCAAGGCCTCCCGCACCGCCTCGACGAGGACCGAGCCGACGACCGCGCCGTCCGCGACCCGAGCGATCGCCTCGGCCTGCGCGCCCGTCTTGATGCCGAAGCCGACGCAGACCGGCAGATCGGTCCGTGCCTTGAGCGCGGCGACTCGCGCACCGACGTCGGCCGGATCTGCGGAGCCTGCACCCGTCACGCCGGCGACCGAGACGTAGTAGACAAAGCCCGACGTGTTGGCGAGGACGGCCGGCATACGCGCTTCGTCCGTCGTCGGGGTCGCTAAGCGGATGAAGTTCAGCCCTGCCTCTTGCGCCGGCAGGCAGAGCTCGGCGTCCTCCTCGGGCGGCAGATCGACGACGATCAGCCCATCGACGCCGGCGGCCTTCGCGTCCAAGAGGAAGCGCTCGACGCCATAGGAATAGATCGGGTTGTAATAGCCCATAAGGACGAGGGGCGTCTCCGCGTCCTCCGCCCGGAACCGACGCGCGAGATCGAGCGTGCCCCGCAGCGTCATCCCCGCATCGAGCGCGCGCTTGGACGAGGCCTGGATCGGTGGCCCTTCCGCCATCGGGTCGGAGAAGGGCATGCCAAGCTCGATCACGTCTGACCCCGCGGCGGACAAGGCCCTCACGATGGCGAGCGACGTCTCGGGGTCCGGATCGCCCGCCGTCACGAAGGCGACGAGCGCGGCCCGGCCTTCGGCGGCAAGCGCCTCGAAGCGCGCGGCGATGCGGGTGCGGGGTCGGGTCTGGCTCAAGGTTTCACTCAAGGTCTCACGCGTGGGCCGCGTCATCGCGCACCTCGCGCGCCTTCGCAACCCGTCCACGCGGCGGCCGGCCTATCGGCGCGCGCCCTTCTCCAGAAGCGCGTCGATGGACGGGACACCGGACGGCGAGGCGAGCTGCGAGAAGTCGCCGGTCTCGAACATCGCCTTGGCCGCATCGTATATCACCCGGTGCGTCGCGCGCGCGAGCGCAGAGCCGAGCGAGATCCGTGCGACGCCGATCTGTGCGAAGGCCATCCGCGCGACGCCGGTGAAGCGGCCGGCCGCGAGCGCGTTGACCGGCCTGGATACCGACGCGCACACGCGAGCCTGTCCCTCCATATCGGGCGGCAGCGGCAGATAGAGGCAGTCGGCACCAGCCGCCTCGAACGCCTGAAGCCGGCGGATGCCTTCGCTGAGATCGTAAGCCCCGTTCATCACCCCGTCCGCCCGCGCGCAAAGGACGACGTCGCGCGGGCAGGCCCGTGCAGACGCGACGGCCGCACTGATGCGCTCGACCGCGATATCGAAAGGGTAGGCCGCGGCGTCCGGAGGCATCGCGTCCTCGATCGACAGGCCCGCCAGGCCGATTTCGCAGGACAGGCGCACGGTCTCGGCGACGGTCTCGGGCGCATCGCCGTATCCGTTCTCGAAATCGCCGGAGACCGGGAGAGCGGTCGCGGCGACGAGGCTCTCGGCATGCGCCAAAGCCTCGTCCCGCGTCACGCCCATGTCCGGCCGCCCGAGGGTGAAGGCATGTGCGGCCGAGGATGTCCCGATGGCCTCGGCCCCGAGCGCGGCCAGCATCCGCGCGGAGCCGACATCCCAGGCATTGGCGAGGATGAAGGGATCGCCCGGACGGTGAAGGGCGCGGAAGGCGGGGCCGGGGTCGTGGGTCATGCGTCGATCCTGTCAGCTCGTAGACCGGCACGACACTGCACGGCCGTTCATGGCGCCGCCACCCGATTTTCGCACAGGGTTGGCTGGTCTAAAGCTCCATCCCCAGCACTTCCGCCACCGTATGGACGTCCTTGTCGCCGCGCCCGCAGAGGTTCATCAGGACGATTTGGTCCTCGTCCATCTCAGCCGCCATCTCGATGGTCTTGGCGATAGCGTGGGCGGGCTCCAGCGCCGGGAGGATGCCTTCGGTCTTGGCCAGCGTCTGGAAGGCGGACATCGCCTCGTCGTCCGTCGCGGGTACGTATTCAACACGGCCGGCGTCCTTCAGCCAGGCGTGCTCGGGACCGATGCCGGGGTAGTCGAGGCCGGCCGAGATCGAGTGGCCCTCGATGATCTGGCCGTCCTCGTCCTGAAGGAGATAGGTGCGGTTTCCGTGCAGCACGCCGGGGCGCCCACCGGTGAGGCTGGCGGCATGGCCGAGCGGATCGTCGAGTCCGCGTCCGCCGGCCTCGACGCCGACGATCCGCACGTCCGCATCGTCCAGGAAGGCGTGGAAGAGCCCGATCGCGTTGGAGCCGCCGCCGACGCAGGCCATGACGACGTCGGGCAGCCTGCCCTCTGCCTCCAGCATCTGCGCACGTGCCTCCGTCCCGATCACCGACTGGAAGTCGCGGACCATCTCCGGATAGGGGTGCGGGCCCGCGGCCGTGCCGATGAGGTAATAGGTATCGGCGACGTTCGTGACCCAGTCGCGAAGCGCCTCGTTCATCGCATCCTTCAGTGTGCCGGCGCCGGCCGTGACGGGGACCACTTCGGCGCCGAGCAAGTTCATGCGAAACACGTTGGGCTTTTGCCGCTCGGTATCGGTCTTGCCCATGTAGACGACGCAGGGCAGGCCGAAGCGGGCGCAGAGTGTGGCGGTCGCGACGCCGTGCTGGCCCGCACCCGTCTCGGCGATGATCCGCGTCTTGCCCATCCGGCGGGCGAGGAGGATCTGTCCGAGCACGTTGTTGATCTTGTGCGAGCCCGTATGGTTCAGCTCGTCCCGCTTGAAATAGACCTTCGCACCCTTGCCGGGCGCGGCGCCCTGGCGAATGTGCGCGGTCAAGCCTTCGGCGAAGTAGAGCGGGCTCGGGCGACCGGCATAGGTCGTCGAGAGCTTGTGAAGTTCCGCCTTGAATTCGGGGTCGGCCTTTGCCGCGTCATAGGCCGTCTCCAGCTCCAGGATGAGCGGCATCAGCGTCTCGGCCACGAAGCGGCCGCCGAAGATGCCGAAGCGGCCGTTCTCGTCAGGTCCGTTTCGGAAGGAGTTGGGGCGCATCTCGTTCATGCGGGCAGGCTTTCGGATTGGGGTTGGGACGAGCCGGCTGGGTCGCGCGCGGCGCGGATGAAGTCTTCGATGAGGCCGCCGTCCTTGACGCCCCGTGCGCTCTCGACGCCCGACGAAACGTCGATCCCGATGACGCCCGGCACCGCCATCGCGGCGGCGGCGTTGGCGGGCGTGAGGCCGCCCGAGAGGAGGAAGGGCGTGCGGGCGGCGGCGAGGCGCGTCCAGTCGAAGGCACCGCCATTGCCGCCCGGCAGCGGCGAATCGGGCGGTGGCGGTGCATCGAAGAGGATGGCCATGCCGGCTTCGGCGTAGGGCTCGGCGCGCGCGACGTCGGCGGCGGACCGCACGGCCAGCGCCTTCATCACCGGGCCGAACCGGGCGGCGACATCGGCGGCGCGCGAGACGTTCTCGGACCCGTGCAATTGATGAATGTCGGGCGCGACCGCTTCGGTGATCGCGGCCAGGAGCGTATCGTCCGCATCGACGGTGAGGGCGACGACCTTCGCCCCGCTCTCCTCGCGCACCATCCGCGCGAGCGAGGCGGCGGCTTCCGGCGCCACCGCGCGCGGGCTCGGCGGGAAGAAGACGAGGCCGATCATGTCAGCGCCCGCTTGCAGGGCGGCGCGCAGCGTCTGGGGCTCGGAGAGCCCGCAAATCTTGATGGTCCGGTGCGACGTCGGCGTCATTCGGCACTGGTTGCACGGGCGCGTGGGGGCTGTCCATCCGATCTGCGTTCCGCGCATGGCAGGGTGGTGCGACATTGTGATCGATGCCGGGTCGTCAGGCTGTCGTCGAGGGCGTATAGGACGCGGCCCATCCGGAGCGCTTTCCATGTCCACCCTCGCGACGACGCACGGCCCCGCCCGCAGTGCCTATCTGCACGAGGTCGGTGCGACGCTGAAGCTCGGCTGGCCGCTCATCGTCAGCCAGGTCGCGCAGATGGCTATCAACACGACCGACGTCGTGATGATGGGCTGGCTTGGCCCCCGCGAGCTCGGCGCCGGGGCGCTCGGCGGCAATATCTATGTGCCGATGCTCATGTTCGGCATCGGCCTCGGCGTCGCCGTCAGCGCGCTCGTCAGTCAGGTGCGCGGCGGCAATCCCAACAGCGTGCGCGACGTGCGGCGCTCGGCCCGTCAGGGCTTCTGGGCGACGACGCTCGTCTCGCTGCCGGCGCTCGTCGTGCTGTGGAACACCGAGCCCATTCTGGTGGCTTTGGCGCAGGACCCCGGACAGGCCGCCATGGCGGGCGACTACATGCGCGCCATGATGTGGGGCTTCCTGCCGGCCATCTGGTTCATCACGCTCAGGGCCTTCCTCTCTTCGATGGAGCGCACGGGCGCGGTGCTCGCCATCACGCTGCTGACGATCCTGCTCAATGCGGGCTCCAACTGGGTCTTCATGTTCGGCAATCTCGGCGCGCCGCGGTTGGAGCTGGTGGGCGCGGGCCTCTCCTCGACGCTTGCCAACAGCTTCATGTTCTTCTCGCTCCTCGCCTATTGCTATATCGACCGACGGCTGCGGCGCTACCACATAGCCGGGCGCTTCTGGCGGGCGGACTGGCCGCGCTTTCGCGAGATCTTCCGCATTGGCTCGCCGATCAGCATGACGCTGCTCTTCGAGGTCGGCGTCTTCAACGCCTCGGTCCTCATCGCCGGCTATCTCGGCGAGACGACGTTGGCCGCGCACGCCATCGCGCTCCAGATCGCCTCGGCGACCTTCATGGTCCCGCTCGGCCTCAGCCAGGCAACGACCGTGCGCGTGGGGTTGATGGCGGGGCGCGGCGACCGGGCGGGCGTCGGCGTGGCGGGCTGGACGAGCATCGGCCTTGTCCTCGGCTTCATGTCGCTGACGGCCTTCTTCATGATCGCGACGCCCGCCATCTTCGTGGGCGCCTTCCTCGATCCCGTCGCTTCACCCGAGGTGGCGGCGCTGGCGGCAAGCTTCCTGATGGTGGCCGGCATCTTCCAACTCGTCGACGGCGCGCAGGTCGCCGTCGCCGGCTCGCTGCGTGGGCTCAAGGACACCCGGGTCGCGATGCTCGTCGCCGGCTTCGGTTATTGGGTCATCGGCCTGCCCCTCGGCGTCGCGCTCGCCTTCTGGGGCGGCATGGGCGGCCTCGGCATATGGGTCGGGCTCGCCTCGGGACTGGCGACGGTGGCGATCCTCCTCCTGTGGCGCTGGGCGCGGCGGGAGCGGCTGGGGCTGATCTGATCCGAGTTAGGAGCGCGGGCTACCGCCCTCCCCTCAACCGCCGCCAGAGCCATTCGAGCGGGCGCCAGAACGCGCGCTCCAAAAGGTCTATCAAGAGCTTTTGGCCTCTCTCGAAGATCATGCAGGACAGCAAGGCGAGCGGCCTCGCCAGCCAGATAAGCCATTCGGGCATCGGCCGTCAGGGCCGGCCGGCGCCCTGAGCGTTCAGGTAGACGGCGCGCAGGGTCGTGGTCGCGCAGATGAAGAGGCGGTTGCGCTTCGGCCCGCCGAACTCGACGTTCGCCACCACCTCGTCCGTCACGATCCGCCCGATCCTGTCGCCGTCGGGCGTGTAGCAGTGGACGCCATCTCCGGCCGAGGTCCAGACGTGGCCGTTGGTGTCGATGCGGAAGCCGTCGAAGAGGCCCACATCGCAGGTCGCGAAGACCTCGCCGCCCGAGAGCGTCGGCCCGTCGACGGAGAAGCGGCGGATGTGGCGGGGGCCGTCCTCCTCGTGCGTGGCGCCGGTATCGGCGATGTAGAGGACGCTCTCGTCGGGCGAAAAGGCGAGGCCGTTCGGCTTGACGAAATCGTCGGCGACGCAGGCGATCCCGCCCGAGGGATCGATCCGGTAGACATTGGAAGACCCGATCTCGGATTCGGCCTTGTCGCCCTCGTATTCGGAATCGATGCCGTAGGTCGGGTCGGTGAACCAGATGGCGCCGTCCGAGGCGACGACGACGTCGTTGGGCGAGTTGAGGCGCTTTCCCTCGAAGCTGTCGGCGAGCGTGGTGACGGAGCCGTCCGGCTCGATCCGGCTGACGCGCCGCCCCCGGTGCTCGCAGGAGACGAGCCGTCCCTCTCGGTCGACCGTGTGACCGTTGTGGTGGCCCGCCCCTTCGGAGAAAATGGAGACCGAGCCGTCCGTCGCGTCCCAGCGCATTACGCGGTCGTTGGGGATGTCCGACCAGAGGAGATAGCGCCCGGCGGCGAACCAGGCCGGACCCTCGGCCCAGCGCGTGCCGGTGTGGAGCGTCTCCATGTGGACATTGGGCATGGCGAGCTTGGTGAAGCGCGGATCGAGCACCTCGAAATCGTCGGTCAGCACGGGCGGCCCTCCTATTGCGTGATCTTGTCGCTGCGCCCGTAGACGAGCAGCATGGCGATGATGACGGCGCCGTAGATGATCTGCCGGCCGCCCTCCGGCATCTGCATGATCGAGAGGACGGAGTTGAGGAGGACGATCAGGATGACGCCGATCAGCGTGCCGAGATACCGCCCGCGCCCGCCCAAGATGTGCGTGCCGCCGATGACGACGGCGGCGATGGCAGGCAGGAGATAGGCGTCGCCCATGCCCTGATAGGCCTTGGTCGAGTAGCCGGCCAGCAGCGTGCCGGCGAGGCCGGCGCACATGCCGCAGAGCATGAAGGCCGCGATGATGACGCCCTTGGTCGGCACGCCGGCCAGATAGGCCGCGCCCTCCTTGTTGCCGACCGCGTAGACATAGCGCCCAAAGGCCGTGCGGTTGAGGAGAACGACGACGAGGAGCGAGACCGCCGCCCAGACGAGAAGCGCGACGGGCACCCCGGCGATCTTACCGACGGCCAGATATTGCATCGTCTCGGTCGCGCGGGTCTGCGGCGCGAAGCCGCCCGTATAGGCCACCATGAGCCCACGCATGACGGCGTTGACGCCGAGCGTGAAGATCATCGAGGGGATGCGCAGGTAGGCGACGCCGAGCCCGTTGACGAGGCCGACGAGGAGCCCGATGGTCAGGCCGACGGGGATCGCCGCCGGGCCGCCGACCGCGGTCGCCATCATCGCCGCCGCCGCGACCGTCCAGGGGATCGAGAGGTCGATATGGCCGAGGAGGATGACGAGCATCATCCCTGCCGCGACGATGCCCAGAAACGCGCCGACCTGAAGCTGCTGGAGGAGATAGGTCGGCGCCAGCAGTGTCATCGTGCCGGAGGTGGCGAGCGTGTAGGCCGTGCCGACGGCGAGAATGACGAGGACGAAGAGCGACGAGATGACGATCGGCTTGTTCTCGGCCGTCATCAGCGGCGCACGGCGTCGGTTAAGCGCGATCTCGGACATCGGGGCCCTCAGCGAAAGAGGTTGAGCGTGTTCTTCACACGCAGGATGCCGATCGCGCCGAGGCTGACGGCGACGAGGAGGACGATCCCCTCGAAGAGCGGCTGAAGGAGCGGGTCGAACTCGAAGATGCGGAACGAGAAGGAAATAGTCCGCAGCACGAGCGCGCCGAAGATGGAGCCGATCGCCGAGCCGATGCCGCCGAGCAGCGACGTGCCGCCGATGACGACGGCGGCGATGGAGTTGAGCGTGTAGGCACCGGCCTGGGGTATGTCGGCATTGCCGGACGAGGTCTGGAGGGCAAGGTAGAGCCCGCCGATGCCGGCAAAGAAGCCGCCCAGCGTGAAGGCCGCGATCTTGGCGCGGTCGGTTGCCAGGCCCGACATGAAGGCCGCCCCCTCCCCTGAGCCCACCGCATAGACCGTCCGCCCCGTGACCGAGCGGGCGAAGGGCACCCAGACGAAGAGCGCCACGGCGATGATGAGGAGGAGCGGCACCGGGATCCACGCGATGGGCTGGAACCAGGCGGCCTCGCCCTCTTCGAATATTCCGAGAGTGAAGGCGACCTCGTAGAGGTCGTTGGTGAAGGCCCAGGAGAGGTCGCCGTTCACGTCGCCCCCCGGCGTCGGGCGCAGGAAGAGGGCGAGCCCCAGGTACATCGCCCCCGTGGCCAGGGTCGCGATGATGGGCTGGATGCGGCCGTAGACGACGACGCAGCCATTGAGGAAGCCGCAGGCCGCGCCGACGCCGAGCGAGAGCAGCATGCCGGCCACGATCTGCAGGGGCGAGCCGTCCAGCAGCAGCGAGGCCACGCAGTTCACCAGCGTCATGATCGCGCCGACCGAGAGGTCGAGCCCGCCCATCAGCACCGGAACGGTCTGCGCCATGGCGACCATGGCGAGCGTGAAGACCTCGTTCGAGTTCTGGATAAGGACCGCGGCGGAGAAGCCGCGCGGGTGGTTGGCGTTGTAGAAGGCCCAGAAGGCGATGAAGAAGAGGATGACGAAGACGAGCGGCGCGTTGTGGCGCAGGGTCAGGGCGAGATCGGAACCGGTGCTGCGCCGAGGCACGCGTGTCCGGTGGTCGGCATCGGCGCTCATGCCGCCTCCTGACCGGGCTCAGCCTCGAGGTTGAGCGCCGAGGCGATGATGTTGCGCTCGTTGATGGCGTCGCCCTTCAAGTCGGCGACGATGCGCCCGTCGAACATGACGGCGACCCTGTCGCAACAGCCGATCAACTCCTCGTAATCGGTCGAATAGAGAAGGATGGTCACGCCCTCGTCGGACAGCTCGCGCAAGAGACGATAGATCTCCTGCTTGGTGCCCACATCGATGCCGCGCGTCGGATCGTTGAGGAGGACGACGCGAGGCTCGGTCATGAGCCATTTGGCGATCACGACCTTCTGCTGGTTGCCGCCGGACAGCGTCGCGACGGAATCGGACACGCTGCCGACCTTGATCTGCATGCGCGCGACGCCGTCCTTCGTCGCCGCATCGACCGCCTCGCTATCGACGAAGCCGAGATGGGAGAGGCGAGAGAGGGAGGCCAAGGCGAGATTGTCCTCGATCGACATGGGCAGGAGCAGCCCTTCCGTCTTGCGGTCCTCGGGGATGAGCGCCATGTCGATGCCGGAGGCCTTGGCCGCCATCGGCGAGGTCAGCCGGGCGGCCTTTCCATCGACCGTCACGGTGCCGCGCACACCCTTCAAGACGCCGAAGAGACCGAGAAGCAACTCCTTCTGGCCCTGCCCGTCCAGCCCACCGAGGCCGACGATCTCGCCGCGCCGGGCCGTCAGGTTGATGTCGTGCAGCGCGTTCTCCCAGCCATAACCTTTAAGCTCCAGCGCGGGCTCGTTGCCTGCGAAGGTGCGGGGCGGGGGAAAATGGGCGGAGATTTCGCGACCGATCATCATCTCGACGATCTGATCGGCCGAGCGCGCGCCCTGCGGGAAGGTCTCGATATGGCGTCCATTGCGGAAGACCGAGGCGGTGTCGGCCACCGCCTCGATCTCGTGCATGCGGTGCGAGATGGTCAGGATGGAGAGACCGTCATCGCGCAAGGACCGCAGCACGCGAAAGACGTTCTCCACGTCGGCGGCGGTGAGCGCGGAGGTCGCCTCATCGAGGATGAGGACGGTCGGATCCTGGCCGAGCGCCTTGGCGATCTCGACCATCTGGCGGCGCGAGAGCGGCAGGTCGCGCACGCGCGAGCGTGGGTTGATGTCCTCGCAGCCGATGCGCGCCAAGAGGCTCTCGGCCCGCCTGCGTTGCGCCTTGGCGTCGATGAGGCCGAAGCGGCGCGGCGGATCGCTGATCGAGATGTTGTCGGCGACCGAGAGGTCGGGGAGGAGCGAGAGCTCCTGGAAGATGCAGACGATCCCGGCCGCATTCGCTTCGGAAGGGCGACGGAAGGCGACGGATTTGCCGTCCAAGGTCATCCTGCCCTCGTCCGGCGACACGACGCCGGCGAGGATCTTGATGAGGGTCGACTTCCCAGCCCCGTTCTCGCCCAGCACGGCATGGATCGAGCCGAGCGCGCAGGCGAAATCGACATCGTCGAGCGCGGTGACGCCGCCATAGCGCTTGGTGATGCCGCTCAGAACGGCGTGCGGCGGGCGCACGCCCGCGGCTGTCGGCACGCCGGCTAGGGGCGCACCTTCGGTCTCGATCATCTCAACGCTCCGAGCGGGGCCGTCATGAGGGGCGGCGCCCAGGCGCGAGGCCGGGGCGCCGCAGGCAGGCGATCAGTTGTCGTCCGCGCTCTGGGCCATGATGGCGGGCGCCGGGATGTTGACGCCGCAGGCCGGAAACTCGTTCGTGGTGAAGAAGTTGTCCGTCAGGTCCGGCCAGTAGTTCACGCCGGCTTCCAGCTCGTCCCAGTTGGAGAACGGGATCGGTACCGAGATCAGCTGCGGCATCACCTCACCGTCGAGCGCGGCCAGCGCGGCCTTCATCGCGACGGCCACCATGCCCGGCGACTGGCCGATCGACTGACCCTTCAGGCCGTGCGGCCCGTGCTCCACAAGAAGCTTTCGAAAACCATTCTCGGCCTCGCCGGCGATCGGCACGAACGGGTGCCCGGCATCGAGCATGGCCCGCACCGCGCCCGTCGTTCCGCCCTGGACGACGACGGCGTCGAAAGCCTCGTGGACGGCGATGGCATCGGCCGTCACCTTCTGAGCCGTGCCGTCGTCCCAGTTGCCGACGACCTCGATGATCTCGAAATTGCCCGCATCCTCGACGATCTCGCGGAAGCCGATATGGCGATCGCGATCGACCGAGTTGCCCGGCAGGCCGCGCACCTCGAGAATCTTGCCGTCGCGCTTCTCGCCCAGCTGCTCCAGGATCCAGCGGCCGTACATGCGGCCCATCTCCAGCTGGTCCTCGTTGACCTGCATCACCGCGTCGGTGTCGAGCACGTTGTCGAAGGGCACCAGCACGACGTCGTTGCGGTCGGCGAGGCGAATCACGCGGTCGAAGCCCTCAGGGCTCACGGCGATGGTGACGATGGCGTCATAGCCCTGGTTGATGAAGTCCTCGATCGCGCCCAACTGCGCGGCGGCGTCGGTGCCTGTGGAGACGACCTTCAGCTCCTCGATCTGTTCGGCGATCTCGGGGAACTCGGCGTAGGCCTTGGCGGTCTGGATCATCTGGATACGCCAGGTATTGCCGACAAAGCCATTGACGATGGCGATCTTGTGCGGGCCCTCACGCGCCTCCCATTGGAGATATTCGATCTCCTCGTTCCAGGGCGCGAAGCAGGCCGGGTCGGCGCCGGGGCCGGAGACGCGCTCCGGGCCCGCCAGCGCGGGGGTAACGACAGCCGGGCCGGCCAGGATCGTGGTGGCCAGCAGGGCGGCGGCCGTGAACTTGAATGTCATGCGTTTCCTCCAAGTTCGTGCCATGTTTTGTTCGCTTCGGGCCCTGCACGAACCGGGCACCGAGGCGGCGACACTTGTATGCACGAGGAAACGTTTGCGCATTGCCGCGGGTCTGGCAAGCCCCGTCGTTTGTGTGCGTGGGCCATGCCGGTCCGCTCTCAGGCCCGTCGCAGCACGAGTTCGGCGGCCGCCAAATCCTCCAGCGAGGCGCCGACCGACTTGAAGACGGTGATCTGGTCGTAGAAACGCCGTCCCGCCTTCTCGCCGGCGGTCAGCTCGAAGAGATCGGCGGCGATGTCGCCCTCCGTCATCGCGCCCGATGCGATGGCCTGGACGATGTCTCCCGCCTCCTCGAGCGCCCCGGTGCGCGTGTCAACGAAGACGCGGGCCCGGCGCATGGCCTCATCGTCGACCTCGCGCATGGTGGGCGTGAAGGCCCCGACGAGATCGAGATGCGTGCCCGGTTTCAGCCAGTCACCCTTCACCAGCGGCTCGTCAGACAGCGTTGCGCAGGAGACGATGTCGGCGCCCCGGACCGCCGCTTCGAGATCGTCCGTCGCACGGACGGCGTAGCGCTGCCCACGCCAACGCGAGAGTCCACCCTCCGTGTCGAGGAAGGCGCTCAGCTTCTTGGCGACCCCTTCCGCGCGCTCGCCCGTGCGATTCCAGACGAGGACCTCCTCGATCGGCCGCACGCTCGCATGGGCCCGGATGAGATAGGGCGCGAGGGCGCCCGCACCGACGATTAGGAGGCGGGAGGCGTCCTCGCGGGCGAGGTAGCGGGCGGCGAGCGCAGAGGCGGCGGCCGTGCGCCAGAGCGTCAGCGCCCGCCCGTCCAGCGCGGCGACGGGCTCGCCCGTGCGACCCGCCAGAAGCAGATAGACGCCCGAGACACTCGGCCGGGAGAGCGCCGCGTTGCCCGGGAAGACGCTGACGACCTTGACGCCGACGAAGCCGGTCTCGGCATGACCTTTCGCGGCGAAGTCGGTCCAGGCCGGCATGAGTAGGAGGGTCGCGTCGGCGCCGCCCGGTCTCGGGATGGTATGGTGATGGCGCGGCGGGGTCTCGATGCCGCCTCGGAAGGCGGTGCGAAGCGCCTCGATGAGGTCCGCCCAGGTGAGCACCTCCTCGATCTCGGCGGCCGTTATGACGCGCATGGAACGATCAAGGCCACGCTAGCTGATCCTATTGCGGCGCGGGCAGGCCTATGCGGGTGCCGTAGTCACTGGCCTCCTCGCCGCCGAGGCGCGCGCGAAGCCGCTCCTTCTCGCGCTCCTCCATGCGGGCGCGGCGGCGCTGGTGGCGAGCCTCGGCCCGCCAGGACCCCTGACCGATCCAGGCGATGAGCCAACCGAAGAGCGTGCCCGCGACGAAGGTCAGCGACACGATGATCGCCAAAGGCAGCGTATAGCCGATGGCGGGCTGGTCTATGCCCCGGATCGGGTCGAGCGAGAGCGTGACCGGGTGCATGTTGGCGACGACGAAGGCGATCAGTACGAGCCCGATCAGGAAGGCGATCAACAGCATCAGGAAGCGCAGCATGGCTCGGCTCTCGTCGGCGGGCGGCCTGGGCGGTGAATCGCGCAAGGCTCGGAGGCGTTAGAATAGGGCAAACGGCCGCGGACGGAAGAGGGGCGAAGCCGAGGCGTCCCGCCGACCCGGTCGCTCCTATCCTTCCCCGCCTTGGTCCGCCCCGTTGAGCCGCTCGCGCAACTCCTTGCCGGTGCGAAAGACGGGGACACGCTTGGCGTCGACCGCGACGGGTACGCCCGTGCGCGGATTGCGGCCCGTGCGGGCCGGACGCTCCTTGGTCGAGAACGCGCCGAAGCCGCGCAGTTCCACCCGGTCGCCACGCGCGAGCGCGTCACCGATCTCGTCGAGGATCGCGCCAACGATCGCCTCCACGTCCTGATGGCGCAGATGCGGATTGGCCCGCGCGATCCGCAGAATCAGCTCGGACTTGATCATATGCGGCTCGTCGGACTCGTCAGACAGAAGGAGGCGGGGTGGAGGCTGGCTTTGCGGATGCGATCCGGCATGGCTTCGCGCCCCTGAAGGCACATCAACCAGGCGTGGCGAGCGAAGGGTGCCAAACCGCCAACAGGCCGTCAAGCGAGAGAAGCCCGGGAGCCTTGCCGACGCCGCGCAGGGCCTCGGCCACCGCGGCGAACCCGGCCGAGCGCAGGGCGTCGCTGGCCAGCGCGCGCAGCCAGGGCACGTCCCCTATCGCGTCCTCCGCCTTGCGGTCGGCGATCTCGAGATCGATGTCGATATCGCGCGTGGCGAGCCAGGCAAGTGCCGTCTCCTCGCCGCCGATGGCGTCGATGAGGCCGAGGTCGAGCGACTGGCGACCGGTGAAGACGCGGCCGGAGGTGACAAGGTCGAACCGGCCCTCCGGGATCGGCCGGCGCTCGCGCACGAGACCGGTGAACCAGTCTTGCGTGTCGGCGACCATCGATTCGAGCGAAGCGATGGCCTCGGGCGGCGTCGGCTGCGTGAAATCCGGTTCGGCCTTCAGCGGCGAGGACTTCACGCTCGGGAGCGCGACGCCGAGCGTGTCGAGCAGATCGGTCACGTCCGGCCACTGGAAGACGACGCCCACCGAGCCGACGATCGCGTTGCCGCGTGCGACGATATGGTCGGACCCCATGGCCGCGATATAGGCGCCCGACGCCGCCGTGTTGGAGACCGTCGATACCACGGGCTTGCGCGCGGCGACCTCCCTTATGGCAAGGTAGAGCGCCTCGGAACCCGCCGTGGTACCGCCCGGACTGTCGATGTTGAGGATAAGGGCGACGACGTCGTCGTCCTTCGCGATCTCGTCCAGCAGGTCCTGCGTGCCCTGGTCCGAGGTGATGAGGCCGCCAACGGAAAAGCGCGCGATATGCTGGCCGCGCACGCCGTCGCCGCCAGTGAGGGCGCCGAAGAGGATGGCGATCGCCGCGACGATGGCGAGAAGAGCGAGCACGCGCCACAGCGTCAGCCGGCGTCTCAGCCGGCGCTGCTGGACGATCATGTCGGGGGTGATGTCGGACAGGCTCATGGGCAGACTCGCTGGTGCCGGGCCGGGCGGGGTGACCGGTGGGCGTCGAGCCGTCCTATAACCCAGGCATCCCCGACTTGTCCCCAAGGGAAATGTCGGTCCCGCCGGGAGCCCGTCCCAGACCGACGGCCTAGACCAGCCGCCCGCGCGGCACCGGGTATGCCTTGTCGCGGCCCAGCGCCATCACCTGCGGCAGCCCATCGAAGAGGTCGTGAAAGGCGCGGGCGCGCACGTTGAGGCCGCCGGTGAGTGCGCCGAAGCCCGGCAGGATCGCGCGCGTCGCGTCATAGGCGACGCATTTCACCCGCACGTTCCGCCCCCCGAGCGCGACACAGGCCCCGGGATGAAGATGGCCCGCAACCTCGCCATAGGCCGGCGCGGCCTTCGGGTGGTGGCGCAGCACCAGAGGGCCGATCTCGGCCTCCTCCGCCACGTCGCCGCCGAGCGTGCCGGCGCTCTCGTCGTCGTGATTGCCGGCGATCCAGAGCCAGTCGCGGCCCGCCATCAGTGCGCGCAAGGGCGCCGCCACCGCGTCCGGCATCGCGGCGGCGCCGGCCTTGTCGTCGAAGCTGTCGCCGAGGCAGACGACGCGCGCCGGATCGTGCCGCGCGATGACGGCGGCGAGCGCTTCGAGCGTCGCGCCCGTATCGTAGGGCGGCAGCATGCGCCCGCGCCGGGCCTGCGCGGCGCCGCGCTCCAGATGCAGGTCGGCAACGAGGAGCATGCGCTCCAACGGCCAGACGAGCGCGCCCGAGGGATCGACGACAAGCCGCGCCCGCATCACCTCGATCTCACCGCTGCGCAGCATTTCGTGGCGTGCTCCCGGGCGGAGATCCGCCATCGCCGACGCCGTCTCTCGCGCCAGACCCCTCGTTGGCATATGTCGAACCGTTCTGGCGTGATCACGGCGCCCTCGCGTCCTGCGGGGGCGGACGAGTGGTTTAGCGGGGGTGATTCGCTCCGTCCACCCGGTCATCGCGATCGATTGGCAGGAGGACACGGTCCTCGCGCCCGATCGAAGACGGCCTGCCGTCCCGTGGAAGGAGATGCCGAACGACGGCCTCTCAGCCCCGACGAGGCCACGCGCGCCATGGTGAGTGCGCTTTACGACCTCTCCGAGGTCGCGCAGAACCAAGCCTTCAATGCGAATGCCGGCGGGACCGCCGTCTCGCCGTCCGTCGAAGTCCCCCCTCGCCGCCCATGGCGTCGAACGGCGCCAACTGGAGACCGCCTGATGATCACGAACCACACCTTCGACGCGCTCATCGGCCGGCCCGACGTCGCCGATCGCCCGTTCCTACATCTCGAGGACGGCACTACCCTCTCCCACGGCGCGTTCGCGGACCGCACCGCCTGCTTGCAGGCCGTACTGGAAGGATCAGGTCTCAATCCCGGCGACCGGATCGCCGTGCAGGTCGCCAAGCAACCCGATGCGCTGACGCTCTACGCTGCGGCCCTGCGAGGCGGCTTCGTCTTCCTGCCCCTCAACACGGCCTACACGCCCGCCGAGCTCGACCACTTCCTGACCGATTCCGGGGCCACGCTCCTGGTCTGCGACCATGAGCGAGAGGAGGGCCTCGCAAAGGTCGCGGACCGCACCGGTTGTCAGGTCGCCACGCTCGAAGCTCTCACGGCATCCCTGCACAATGCCGCACCCGCCGCGCGGGTTTCGAGAGCGGCGGACGACCTGGCGGCCATTCTCTACACCTCCGGAACGACCGGGCGCTCCAAGGGCGCCATGCTGACGCACGACAACCTCCTGTCCAATGCGCAGGCGCTCCTCGAGGCCTGGCGCTTCGGGCCGGAGGACGTGCTTGTCCACGCCCTGCCGCTCTTCCACACACACGGTCTCTTCGTCGCGACCAACGTGACGCTGGCCGCCGGCGCCTCGATGATCTTCCAGAGCCGGTTCGACCCCGACGCCATCCTGGCAGCGATGCCCCGCGCGAGCGTGCTGATGGGCGTCCCGACATTCTACACCCGCCTCCTCGACCATGAAGGGCTGACCGAGACGGCCGCGTCCGACATGCGCCTCTTCGTATCGGGTTCGGCGCCGCTTCTTGCAGAGACCCACCGCGCCTGGCACGCCCGCACCGGGCACCACATTCTCGAGCGCTACGGCATGACCGAGACGAACATGAACGCCTCCAACCCATATGATGGGGAGCGCCGCCCCGGAACGGTCGGGCAGCCGCTGCCGGGCGTCGAGATCCGCATCACCGGCGAAGCGCGCGCACCATTGAGGCGCGGCGAGACGGGCATGATCGAGGTGCGCGGCCCCAACGTCTTTCCCGGCTATTGGAAGCTGCCCGAGAAGACGGCCGAGGAACTCGGGCCCGATGGCTGGTTCATCACCGGCGACCTCGGCGTGATGTCGGAGGACGGCTATCTCTCCATCGTCGGCCGCCAGAAGGACCTCGTCATCTCGGGCGGCTACAACATCTACCCCAAGGAGGTCGAGCAGGCGCTGGACGACCTGCCCGGCGTCCTCGAATCCGCCGTCATCGGCGTGCCGCACCCCCACATGGGCGAGGCGGTCGTGGCCGTCATCGTCCCAGAGGCCGGCGCACGACCCGACGTCGAAGCCCTGCAGACCGCGCTGGAGGACACGCTCGCGAGGTTCAAGCAACCCCGCCGCATCTTCGCCATCGACGCCCTGCCACGCAACACGATGGGCAAGGTACAGAAGAACGTCCTGCGCGAGCGCCATGCCGAAACGTTCACGACGGTGGCGACAGAAGGATCGGACAGGCCCTGAATCGCGCGGGCGATCTCCCATGCGTGGTAGCGCAACGGCTCCGGCCGGCGCCTGCCCGCCGAGGCGGCGAAGCTGCGGCAGGCGCGAGAAGGACGACGATCGCAGGAGGCCGCGACCACGCTTGCCGGGGCGGGATGAGCGTCTATCCTCCCGCGCATGTCTCGATCCGGTCCCGCGCGCACGCTCCTCAGGCGCCTCCTCGCCCTCGCCGCCTTCATCGGCGCGCTCTGGATACTCCAGATCGTCAACTGGGGTACGGGATATCGCCTGAACCCGGCATTCGGCCTCATCCCGCGGGAAGTCTCGGGGCTCGACGGGATAGCCGGGATGCCGCTCCTCCATGGGAGCTTCGCGCACCTCATGTCGAATACGCCTCCCCTCGCCGTGATGGGAGCGTTGCTGGCGGCGACGGCGACCCGCGCGCTGATGGCCGTCAACGTCCTCATCGTCGTGGCGGGGGGCGCGCTCGTCTGGCTCTTCGGGAGCGCGTCCATCCATGTCGGCGCCTCGGGCCTCGTCTTCGGGTGGTTCGGCTTTCTGGTCACGCGAGGGCTCGTCGATCGCTCGCCCATCACGCTCGGGGCCGCGCTCCTGGTCGGCCTTCTCTACGGTGCCATGGTCTGGGGCGTCCTGCCCGGCCGGCCCGGCGTCTCCTGGGAAGCCCATCTCTTCGGCTTTCTCGCCGGAGCGGCGGCGGCATTCCTCGTCCGCGCCCATGTCCATGCCCCCCGAATCCGCGAAGTCGAGAGAGATTGAGCCGAAGCGATCGCTTGGCTCCGCGTCGCGTTTTGCCGCACCGAAGAAGGTGGTGAACTACGCGTTCGTCGCATCCGCGATTAGTGTATGGTCCCTCCCGAAAGGCAGGTGAGCACCCGTTCGGCTCAGCACACCTGAACGTTCCTGTGTCAAATAATATTACCTGCCCCGTCATAGGCATCGGCGCGTCGGCCGGCGGCCTCGAAGCCGTCAAGGCGTTCCTGAATGCCGCGCAACCGCAGTCCGAGATGGCCTTCGTGCTCGTCCAACACCTCGATCCGAACCATGAGTCGATGATGGCCGAGCTCATCGGCCGGCGCACGCACCTGCAGGTGCGCCAGATTTCTGGCGGGGAGCGGGTCGAGGCGGGTCATGTCTACGTCATCCCGCCGGGGTCGCAGTTGACGATCGAGGATGGCGTCCTAGGCCTGTCCAACTTCGCGGAGCCGCGAGGGCTGCGTCGCCCGATCGACAACTTCTTCATCTCGCTCGGCGAGGATCAAGGTCCGAACGTGGCCTGCGTCGTGTTGTCGGGCACCGGGGCCGACGGCTCGACCGGCTTGCGGACGGTCAAGGGGAACGGCGGTGTCGTCGTCGCGCAGCGACCCGAGACGGCAGGCTATGACGGCATGCCGATGGCGGCCATCGGGACCGGCCTCGTCGACTTCATTCTCGCGCCCGAACAAATCTACGAGAAGCTGTCGGGTTACTTCAAACGCCGGGCCGAGCGCGGCGACATCGGAAGCGGTGTTCCCGTCGCCGAACATCTAGAGGATATCTACATCGCCCTGCGAGCGAGCGTCGGACACGATTTCTCCGGCTACAAGCGTGCGACGATGCTGCGGCGCATCGATCGACGCATGCAGGTCCTGGCGATCTCCGAGGCCGCCGAATATGTCCGCCGCCTCCAATCGGACGAGCACGAATGCGACGCGCTCTTCCAGGATCTTCTCATCAACGTCACGCAGTTCTTTCGCGATCCGGAGATGTTCCGCCTGCTGGAGGAGAAGGCCATCCGGCCGCTCGTCGAGGCCTCCATGCCAGGCGTGCCGATCCGCGTGTGGGTGCCGGGCTGTTCCTCGGGCGAGGAGGCCTACACGGTCGCCATGCTCTTCGCCGAGGCCACCAGCGCGATGGACAAACACCCTGTCGTCCAGATCTTCGCCACCGACATCGATCCGCGAATGCTCAGCATGGCGCGCGAGGCCCGCTATCCGCTGACCGCCATGAAGGACATTCCCGACGACTTTCGAGACCGATACGTCATCGGCATGGACGGCAAGTTCCAGATCGCACCGCGCGTGCGCGACATGGTGCAGTTCTCCGCACACTCGGTCATCAAGGACCCGCCATTCTCGCGGCTCGATCTCGTCTCCTGCCGCAACATGCTGATCTACATGGGCCACGAGATCCAAGCGACCTTCGTACCCCTCATGCATTACGCCCTCAAACCGGGCGGCACGCTGTTTCTCGGGCCGTCGGAGGGGATCGGTCGCCACGAGCAACTCTTCGAGCCCATCGACCAGGTGTCGCGCATCTTCAGGCGCAAGGTGGGCCAGGCCTCCTACCCGATCGGTTTCGCGAATACGAAGGTGGGACTTCGTGTGCGAACGCCGGCGCCTACGACGCGGCGGCCCACAAGTTTCGCCGATAATGGCGAGAAGTCACCGGCGACGGAGCGCATACTCGAGCGCTACGCCCATGCGTCGCTCGTGCTGGACGATCACGGCAACATCCTCTCCACGAACGGCAAGCTCTCCAAGTTCCTGGAGTTCCCCGACAGCCATTCGACGATGCACGCCGTAACCCTCGCCCGGCCCGGATTGGCCGAGGCGCTCGGGCCGATGCTGCGGCACGCGGTCAGCGAGGGCAAACGCGTAGCCGCGCGCGGTATCGACGTGCGGTCCGAGTTCGGCTCGCAGGCCATCGACCTCGTCGTCGATCCGCTATCGGACGGAACGCTCCTCGCCGTCTTCGTCGAAGCGGGCGCTTTCCAGGCCGAGGTCGCCGACGACTTCGTAGACGACACCGCGCCGGACGATCGCTTCCACGATCTCGAAGAGGAGCTGCGCCATACCCGCTTCCGGCTCCACACCACCGTCGAGGAGTTGGAGACCGCCAACGAGGAGCTCAAGTCGTCGAACGAAGAGATGATGTCGATGAACGAGGAGCTTCAATCGGCCAACGAGGAACTCTCTACGCTCAACGAGGAGTTGAAGAGCAAGGTCGACGAACTCAGCCTCGCCAATGACGAGATTAACAACTTCATGGCGTCGACCGAGATCGCGCTCGTCGTCATCGACCGCGATGCAGCCGTGCAGAGCTTCACGCCGCCCATCGCCGGCGTCTTTCCCCTCCAGGAGGGCGATCGCGGCCGGCCGCTGACCGAGGTCGCGAGCCTGGTGAACGACGACGCCATCATCCACGATGCCCGCGCCATCATTGAGGGCGCGCCGCCGGCGGAGCGCCTCGTGACGTCGCATGATGGCCTGCGCACCTATGCGATGCGGATCATGCCCTATCGTGCCAACGAACGCGTCGAAGGCGCGACGCTCGTATTCGCCGACGTCACCCGCCTGATCGCCATGGAACACGAGCTGCGCGCCCAGACGGACCGGTTGCGGTTGGCGCTTGAGGTCGGTGGCATGGGCGTTTGGGACTTCGACGTGAAGACGCGGATCACCAAGGTCGACGAGACCATGCGGCGGCTGTGGGGTCTCGGGCCCGACGACGTGTTCACCGTCGAGAGCTTCATGGAGAAGATCGACGAAGCGGATCGCGATGCGGTCGAGGCCGGCATCGCCGCGACGATTTCAGAAGGTGCGCCGTTCCGCCAGGCATTCCGCGTGCACGGGCGCGAGGGGGTGCGCTGGATGCAGGGGGCCGGCACGCTGCGGCGCGGCGTGAACGGCCAGGACCGGATGACCGGCATGAATTTCGACATCACGGCCGAGCGCAACGCGAAGGAGAGCCAGGACTTCCTCCTGCGCGAGATCAACCACCGCGTGAAGAACCTCTTCGCCATCATTCCGGCCATCCTGTCGCTCGCCGCGAAGAATGCCACCTCGATGCCGGAGCTCGTGTCCGACGTGCGGGCGCGGATCGATGCGCTGGGGCGGGCCCACGCGATCACGCAAGGCCAGACGCAGGCGACCGACAGCGTGGGCGGCCTCCCCCAGGCCGAGCTCGGCGCACTTATCAAGACGGTTCTGGAGCCTTACCGTGCCGACCACGCCATCGAGTTCGTCGGATCCGGAATGACGATTCCGGTCGACATGGTCACGCCCATGGGGCTCATTCTCCACGAGTGGGCAACGAACTCGGCCAAGTACGGCGCGCTCTCCAAGGAGAGTGGAAGGATCTCGGTAGACTGGTCCAGACAAGACGGCGAGGCGATGGTCCGCTGGACGGAGACCGGCGGCCCGACCGTCGCTGCGGACGATCCGCCGCCGGGATTCGGCTCCAAGCTCGTCACCTACTCCGCGCGTCAGATGGACGGCGACATCTCGATGACATGGCTTCCTGCCGGGCTCGTGGCGGAATTGCACGTCAAGATCGACGAAGGACGGCGCTCGTGATCGCGTTGGAGCATGCCCCGGAGGCAGGCGTCCTAGCGGGACGCTCGATCCTCATCGCCGAAGACGAGGCCTTGATCGCGCTCGACCTCGAAGAGATCGTCGAGCGGCACGGCGGCCGGGTCGTCGGGCCCTACGCGACATTGGACAAGCTGCTGGACGGTCTGGCGTCCGAGACCTTCGACGCCGCGATCCTCGATATCATGGTCGGCCGCAAGGAGGTCTTCCCTGCGGCCGCCATTCTGCAGGAGCGAAAGATCGGCTTCATCTTCCATTCCGGCCATGTCGATTCCCACGACCTGACGGAGCGCTTTCCAGGCGCGCCGCTCTGCACCAAACCATCGCCCGACGGGCGGGTCTTATCGGCACTTCTCGCCGTCCTGGCCGAACGCCCGAAGACCGCAGAGGAAACGTGATGCCGCCCGGCCCTGCCGCGCGTGGATGGCGAAGGACGATCCGGCCCTCGCGCCGCGCCCGGTCGAGCGCTTAGCCGCGCTCCCGAGGTCTTCAAGGAGAACAGCGTGGAGATGCGCCGCCTGGCCATCGGGCAGGTCGATCCAGACCAAGCCGGCCGGGCCGACGACGAGGCCGGCACCGCCCTCGCATAGTTTTGCGCCGAACCGAGCCGATCATTCATTGCCAGCTGCGAGCAGGGGCTGGCGGGCTCCGTCGCGCCTTACGACGATATGCGGCGTAGAGCGATGCGATGGGCGGCCGCCCGCACCGCATGTTCCAGCGCGGTCATTAAACGCGTTCCGGCGGTATAGTCGGGCGGTGCGAGGGCATCGACGCGTTGGCGGGCGGCTTGCGCGCCGGTATCGTCGAGCGCCCCGTCCTCGTCGGGATCGACCGCTATCGCGATGCCCCCCGCCTCGGTCAGGAAGCCGAACGCCTGCAGGTCGGACGCGCCATCGCCGAGATAGATCATCTGATCGAATGGGCAGTGCATGTCGTATGCGTCGACATGGTCGCCCGCTCGCTCGGGTCCGTTGGAGCCGTCATAGTCCAACCCCTTGCCGAGCGCCTCCAGGTAGAGCGCCTTCTCGGGATGGGTGACGGCGCGCTTGACGCAGGCAGCCTCGCCGTTCTGGCGAAAGTGAAAGGTGGAGGCGAGCAGCATGTCGAACGCGTCCATGATGGAGCCGGCCTCAATGATTTCGGCATACCCGGAGGAGAGGACGACGAATTCCAGTTCGATGTCCTCGGCGATTTCCTCCGCCACCGAGCGGAGACGGCTCGGCATTTCGGTCGCGCCGTCGAAGAGGCTTAGGCGCGTTCCGGCCTCGCGCAGCCTGTCGGCGGTCAACGGCTTGCCGGTCTCGCGGCCGAGATCGATGAGCGCCTGGCCGCGACGGACGATCTCGTCCCAGCCATCGCCGAGCGGACGCGCGAACTCGCGCTCCCAGGTCTCCCGATCGGTCTCGTAGAGCGAGAGCACGGCATCGATGGAGTCGGTCGCCAGGGTGCTGTCGAAGTCGAACGCGAGGAGAATGCGGGGAATATGGGGGCTTGTGTCCGGCATGATAGCCTCTCGGGTTCTGGCCTTGTGGAAACGCGCGGAGCGCCTTCGGAGAGCCCCACCTTCAGGTGGCTGCCTTTCCTTCCAGTTCGGCCCGCACGTAGTAGCGGTCGATCCACAGCCGCAGCACGGCGGCAATTGGCGTGGCGAGTGCGACGCCCCACAGGCCGAAGAGAAGGCCACCCAAGACCTGGGTGAAGAGGATCAGGGCCGGCGGCAGCGAGACCATCCGCTTCTGGATGAGCGGCGTGAAGATGTAGCTCTCTATCGTCTGCGCGACGGCGTAGACCGCGACGCCCATCAAGACCGTCGACACGCCGTCCGAGAAGCCGGCCATCGCGATGGGGATATAGGTCAGGATCGGCCCGAGATTTGGAACGAAGGCCAGCAGCCCGGCCAGCAAGGCCAGCGGGATCGCCAGCGGGTAGCCGATCAGCCACAGACCCGCGAGGGTGAAGACGAAGATCATGGCCATCGAAAGCAGCTTTCCGATAAGCCACTGGCGCAGCGTGCCGCCGGCGCGGTGCAGGGCGTCGTCCACGGTCTCGCGATGCTTGACGGGAAAGAGACGCGTCAGACCGCGCTTGTAGAGGTGGGGGTCGAGGGCGAGGAAGACGCCGATGAAGAAGACGATGAAGGCGTTGGCCAACGCGCCGAGCACGGCCTTGACGAAGGAACCCGCGCCGCCGTCGCCGCCCGCCATCATCTGCGTGGCATCGTTGAGAAGCTCGGCCGGAGTCTCGGCCTCCGGGTCGCCCCCGCCCGGGCGGAAACGGTCGATCATGGCGCCGATCCGGCGAGCCTGCGCCTGGAGGGCGTCGTAGAGATCACCGGCCTGGGTGACGAGATAGTGGCCGGCGAACCAAGCCAGAGCCGCTAGGACGATAACGACCGCGCCGATGACGATGCCGATCGCCCACTTTCTGGCAAGGCTCGTATGGTTCGTGATGCCGCGCGCGCCCGCGTCGAGGATAGCGGCAAGGAGAATACCTGCGAAAAGAAGGAAAAAGGCGTTCTTGCCAATCCAGAACAGATAAATCAGTGCCAGGGGCAGCAGGACGAGGGCGGTGACGGCGAGGATCCGCTCGGCCGACAGCATGCGCGCCGGGCGCTCTAGGGGGCCGCCCCACGTGGCCAGATCGTCGCCGGAACCGCTTTCTCTTGAGGTCATACTCTCTAAATCTCCGACCGAGCCAGCACGCATGGCGAACTGCATATACCGAGAACGAACGCGGCGCGGGTTGAGGGGTTGCACAAAGGCAGGAGCGGCGGCGTGAACGAAGTGCGCCGGTATGCCGTTGAGGAGGCCGAAGCCTCGAACGCGGAACGCAAGAGATCACGAGAACTGCCGAAAGGGTCCGATCCGATGGTAGAAGACGACAAGGGAAAGGCCGGAAACGGGTTCGACCGCGCGCCCATCTTGGTGCCCGGCGAGACATGCTGGCGCCTAGCGCGGGCGGATCGGTTATCGGTCATCGTCGATGCAGCCGACTATTTCCGGCATCTGCGTGCGGCCCTGCGCGCCGCCAAGAAAACGATCTTCCTTATCGGCTGGGATTTCGACCTGCGGCTGGAGATGTTGCCCGACAAGGGTGATGCGGACGGCAACGCACCCGATGGCCTGCCCAACCGTTTGGGCGACTTCCTCCAGCATCTCGTGACGGCGACGCCCGGCCTGTCCCTCTACATCTTGAAGTGGGATAAGGCGATGCTGGTCGAGATCGCCCAGCAGGCCAAGGAGACGCTCGACCTCAAGCTCGCCTCGGATCGCATCCAATTCGCGCTCGACAGCCATCACCCCGTCGGCGCGACGCACCATCAGAAGGTGGTCGTGGTGGATGACCGTCTCGCCTTTTGCGGCGGCATCGACGTCACCGGGGGGCGCTGGGACACGCGGGACCATGCGCCGGACGACAGACGTCGGCACTTCCCGAACGGCGACGGACATAAGCCATGGCACGACGTGACGACGGCGCTCGGCGGGCCGATTGCCGAAGTGCTGGGCGATCTGGCGCGCGAGCGCTGGCATGCGGCCAACGGCGACGAGCTCGATCCGCCACGCGTACCCTCCCAGCTTTGGCCCGATGAGCTGGACGTCGATCTCGAGGGTGTCGAGGTCGCGGTGGCGCGGACTAAACCCGACTACCACGAGCAGCCGCGCGTCGACGAGATCGAGAAGCTCTATCTCGCCGCCATCCGCGCAGCGCGCGACGTCATCTACCTAGAGAGCCAATATCTCGCTTCCGGCACGATCTGCGAGGCGTTGGAGCGGCGCTTGGCCGAGCCGGGCGGGCCCGAGCTTTTGGTGATCAACCCGGACCGGGCGCAAGGTCCGGTCGAGCACCAGGTCATGGATACCGCCCGCGCGCGTATGATCGAGCGGCTGCGCGCAGCCGCGGCGCGCGGCGGACCCGAGGGCCGCGATCGTTTCCGCATCTACCACCCCGTGAACGCGGGCGGCGATCCGATCTACGTCCATGCCAAGGTCTTGATCATCGACGACCGGCTGGTGCGCATCGGGTCAAGCAACGTCAACAACCGCTCCATGGGATTCGATACCGAGTGCGACGTCGCCTTCGAGACGGCGAGCGCGGATCAGCGTGCTTTCGCCCTGGCGATGCGACACGATCTCCTGGCAGAGCATCTGGGCTGCGAGCCGGCGCAGGTCGCGAGCGTCGCGGCCGAGAAGGGCTCGCTCATCGCGGCGGTGGATGCGCTCAATGAGAAGGCCGCACGGCGGCTCAAACCCATCGACCCGGATCCGCTCGGCGCCGTGATGCGCGAGACCGGCGAGCGCATCCTCGGCGACGAGCGGACCTATCCGCGCAACAGGCCGCACCCTTTGAAAAGCCTATCGCACGGCGCCAAACGCGCCATCGCGCCCTACCATGTCGAGGCCGTGGGTGCGGGCGCCCTCCTGCTGGCCGTCGGCGCCGTTGCCGTCGGCGTCTGGGCCAGTATGCGCTACGCCCGCCGCCGCGCGCCGCGACGCCCGTTCCCCGCGCCCGCCGTGATCACGCCTTATCCGCCGCGGGCGAGACCGCATGACGCGCCGGTTCGCGAGAACGTCCTATTGGTCGAGCCGCGGACGGGCGATGCCGCCCTCGTCGCGGCGGCCCGCGCGCGGCGGACAGGGCATTGAGCCCGCGCAAGGTTGCGGCAGCGGACCTGCCCGACGCTCTACGCTTCGAGCAGCTCGTCTTCTCTGGCGGGGGCACGCGCTGCTTCTGGCACGGGGGCTTCATGGAAATCGTGGCTGATCCGCTCGGTCTGGCCCCTCAACGGATCGCGGCCGTCTCGGGCGGGGCGCTCTCGTCCTGCGCCTTCATCGGCGAAGTCGAGGAGCGGCTCTTCGAGGTCATGGGCGAGGCGCTGCACCGGCGTGAATCCAACACGTCCGTCGATTGGAACGAGGTGCGCGAAAACGGGCTGACCCCGCATCAGGAGATGTATCGCGAGATCGTGGAGGAGACGCTGACGTCGGAGGCGGTCTCGCGCATAGAGGACGGCCCGGCCTTTCAGGTCCTCCTCACCCATCCGCCCTTCGACGCGGCCCCGAAACTCTCGACCGTCCCGATGATGATCGCGTATCAGGCCGACAAGCTGATCCGCTCGACCCCGCACGTGATCTCGGCCGACGGACTGGGCGCCGATCAGGTGCTCATCGACGGGCGCCAGGCCGCGCGCGACGGGACGTTGATCGACCTCGTCTGCGCCGCCGCCGTCATTCCTCCGGTGTTCAACGTGCAGGGCTGGAACGGGCGCCCCGTTGTCGACGGTGGGATGGCCAACAAGGCGCCGATGCCGAATCCCGACAGGGGGCGCACCCTCGTCCTCCTCACCCGCAAGTTCCGCAACCTGCCCGATCACCCCGACCGGCTCTACATCGAACCGGCCCGGAGCGTGCCGGCCGACAAGATCGACTTTACGAGCCGGGAGAAGATCGAGGCGACGTGGGAAGCGGGCCGGCGCGACGGGCGTGCCTTCCTCGAACGCCATGGCCTGCCCGCTCGCGCCTGACTCGCGATACGGAGCGCCGTCACCTCCCGCCTCGATGCCGAGAGGTTCACGAAGGCTCGAAGGCGCTCGCGACGCGGATTTCGCGGGGCTGGTGCGGCGGCACCATCCTCCATTGAACTTCGGTTCCATGGATATTTGGCTGAACCCTTACAACCCAACCCGGGCGAGACAGCAGCTCCGCCATCTCGGCATGCCAGGCCGCCGCGGCAGGCGACGAGGCTCACGGCGACATGGGCGACGCTTCGATCGTTGCGGAAATGGCGCGCAGGGAAGGATGAGACCGCGAACACGTTTGTGGATGGGATCCTGTACGTGACAGACTATGCCATCGCGGCGAGAGGCGCTTGTCGTGATGTTGGACCGGAAGCCATAAGACAGGCTAGGCGCGTTCCAGTCAGTTCGTCCGGGAAACCGGCAGGGCCGGGGGGGGTATTGTGGGGCTGAACCCTCCGAGCGGCCGACGGGACTTGGGCTCGCCGGGCGTCGGAAGCGTTCGAAGGGCAGGAAATCTCGAGCTTGAACGCGGTCCTTCTCGTCAATCCCAATAGCAATGCGTCCACGACCAAGCGGATGTGCGCGATTGCGTCGCGCGCGCTGGGCGCCGCGCCGCAGGGATGGACCATGCCTCACGGTCCCGGGATGATCGTCACAGCCGATGCGCTTGCCGAAGCGGGCCGCCAGGTCGCCGCAATGAGCGTTCCGCGAGATGTGGCCGCCGTCATCGTGGCGGCCTTCGGCGATCCGGGAGCCGAGGCCCTCGCGCGTAGGCTGACTTGTCCCGTCATCGGCATTGGGGCGGCTTCTGCGCGTTCCGCTGCCAAAGAATGTGTACCCTTCGCCGTGGCCACCACGACGCCCGGCCTGCGCATCGCAATCGACGATCTGATGCGGCGGCATGCCGGTGCGGCGCCCTATATCGGATGCTTCGTCTCTGATGGCGCCCCCCTGGCCCTCATGGCAAACGACGACGCCCTAGACGCAGCCCTGTTGGGTGCGATCGAGGACGCTCGGGCGAAGGGCGCGGAACGCATCATCATCGGCGGCGGTCCGTTGGGCGAGGCCGCCGAGCGGCTGCGGTCGCGAAGTCCCCTCCCCCTCCTAAATCCGATCATCTGCGCGGCCGACGAGGTCGTGGCGCTTCTGGAAGGATGACGCGGTGACGCCTGACATGCTGGCGCAAAGGCTGCTGGGCGCGCATCGCACCGGCGTGAGGATCGCGTCGCCCATCGCAGCGCTCAGGCGCCGCGACATCCTGTCGATACAGACGACGGTCTGCACGGCGCTGGGGCCTGTGGCGGGCTTCAAGGTGAGCGCGGTGCCCGACGGGCTGCCCATCCTCGCCCCCATACCCGCCCGCTACGGTACGGAGAATCGCGGCGTTCGCACAGTGGCCGACCGGTTAGGGATCGAGCTGGAGGTCGGCTTCGAGGTCCTCACGGCACTGCCCGGAGACGGCCTCCCCGACGAACCGCAGCGCTATCTCCGCCCCCGCACGGTTCTGGAACTCGTCGATACCCGCCTGGCGGGCCGGGCCGCCGAGAACCCGTCGCTCAAGTTCGCTGATCTTCAGATGAACGCCGGGATCGTCATCGGAGAGGGGCCGACGGACTGGGACGGTGCCGATTTCGGCGAGGTGCCGGCCCGACTGACGGCCGATGACAGCTATGTTCTCGATGGTCCCGCGACAGTGCCGGGCGGTTCCGCGCTCGCCAATCTCGATCTCCTTCTCCGGCACCTCGGCGATCATTGCGGCGGCGTGCGGCCGGGGCAGATCGTCATCACCGGTTCGCTGTGCGGCCTTCCCTGGTTCGGGCCGGGCACGCGGATCGAGGGGTGGATCGAAGGGCTCGGCGACGTCTCGGTCAACCTAGCGTAAGGTCGGGCCAGCGGAACGGGGCGAGTATCGGCTCGGCAATATCCATGAGCCGCCCCTCCGATCCCATCGGCCCCACCAACTGGATTCCGATCGGGAGCCCTTTGGACAGGGGGGCCGGGAAGGCGAGCGCCGGCAGGCCCGCCGCATTCACCCAGCCCGTATAGACGGCATGGCCACGAGGGCCGACGGCGCGTCCGGCGATCTCACGCGGGTGGCTTTCGCGCGCGGCCCATGGTTGGGCGGCTGAGGTCGGCATCAGGATCGCGTCGTGCCCCCAGAGATCGCGCGCCGAATGGCGCAGGTCGTAGACGGCGTCCAGCACGGCCTGGAACTCGGTGGCGGAGGCTTCGGAACCGGCCTTCGCCATCTCGCGATATCGAGGTGCGGCCGCTTCGGCCACCTCCTGATCGCGGGCGAAATAGGCAGCGAGGCCGATCTGTCCGATTCGGGACCAGCCTGCGTTCAGATCGGTCAAGTCATGTGGCAGCCCGCCGATCTCGACCCTGTGACCCCGCTCGAGGAGGCGCCCCAGGACGTCCTCGAACGCGGCGAGGATGGCTGGATCGCACGGCGCGTCTCCGAGCGTAGGAACGGCGAGGATGCGCGAAGGTGCGGCCAGGCGAGACTCTGCCGGCGTGCCGGACAGCACCTCGTCCAGCAGGCGAACATCGCGAAGCGAGCGCGCGATCGGTCCCACGACCTCGAAATCGAGCAGCACTTGCGGCAGGCCGCCACCGCGCGGGACACGGCCGATCCCGGGCTTCAGACCGACGAGGCCCGTATAGCCGGCCGGGCGGCGGATCGAGCCGCCGCCATCCGTCCCGAGGCCTGCAAAGGCCGAGCCGCAGGCAATTGCCGAGACGACGCCGCCAGAGGAGCCGCCCGGTGTCAGAGCCGCATCGAAGGGATTGCGGGTCGCACCGAAGGTCAGGTTGTCGGTAAAGCCTTCGACCGCGAACTCGGGCGTGTTGCCCTTGCCGATCACTAAGGCGCCAGCCTCACGTAACGCCGCCACGGGACTTTCGTCTCGCGCGGGCACGCGCTTGGCGAGGGCGGCATTGCCCCACGACGCCGGCAGGCCCGCACTGACGAGATTGTCCTTGATCACCAGCGGCAGGCCGTCGAGCGGGCCGGATGGCGTACCGCCGGACCAACGGGCGGTCGAGGCATCGGCCTCCATCCGGAGGGTGTCGGACACGGCGGAGTAGGCGTTCACGACCGGATCGGTGGCCGCGATGCGTTGGAGAACGGCCTCGACCGCCTCGCTCGGCGTCGCCCGACCTGCCGCGAATGACTCCAGCAGTGCGGTAGCGTCGTGTTGCCAGATCATCCCAGGCTCCGTGGCAGCCACATCGCAACCCCGGGTACGAAGATGAGGAGGACGGTGAAGAGCAGCATCAGCACTGCATAGGGGATGGCGCCACGCACGACGTCGGTGAACGGCCCGCCGTCGGTGCGTACGCCCTGCACGACATAGAGGTTCATGCCTACGGGTGGCGTTATCATACCCAGTTCGCTCATCAGCACGACGAAGATGCCGAACCAGACGGGATCGATGCCGGCGGCTATCACGATGGGGACGACGATCGGGATCGTCAGCACCTGCATCGACAGGACGTCCATGAACATTCCGAGGATCAGATAGAAAAGCATCAGCGCGAAGAGGAGCCCCGTGGGCCCGAGACCCAGCCCGTCCACCCAATCGGAGATGACGCCGGTGATGCCACCCAGTGCCAGCGTCACGTTCAGCGTGAAGGCGGCCGCTATGATGAGGAGGATCATTCCGGTCGTCTTCGCGGTCTGCCGAAAGCATATGTCGAGGAAGGCGAAAGACAGCCTGCCCTCGCGCCACACGAAGACGAGCGCGACGAGCACGGCGAGCGCCGCGCTTTCGGTCGGCGTCGCGATGCCCAGATAGATCGAGCCCATCACGACGAGAAAGACGACCGCCGCCGGCACGAGATGGATGAGCGCTCGCACGCGCTCGAACAAGGGCAAGGCATCCTCGACGCGCGATGCGTCGGCCAAACCGCGCGAGCGGCGCCACAGGCTCTCGGCGACCACAAAGGCCATGAAGGTCAATGTCAGAAGGATGCCCGGCACGATGCCAGCGACGAAGAGCTGGCCGACCGAGACTGAGGCGAGCGAGCCGTAGATCAGCAGGTTGACGGAGGGCGGGATGAGGATGCCCAACGTCCCGCCGGCCGCTAGGGAGCCAAGCGAGCGGGCCGGGTCGTAGCCGCGCTCGTTCAGCGCCGGCAGCGCCACTGTCCCGACGGTCGCAGCCGTCGCAACCGAGGACCCTGACGTTGCGGCGAAGAGCGAGCAGGCCCCGATATTGGTGTGCAGCAG
Source organism: uncultured Alphaproteobacteria bacterium (assembly GCA_963799285.1). Classification (GTDB taxonomy): domain Bacteria; phylum Pseudomonadota; class Alphaproteobacteria; order Rhizobiales; family CAWCWK01; genus CAWCWK01. The sequence goes on along the minus strand of CAWCWK010000004.1, from coordinate 321,947 downwards.
TCCGCCGGGCAGGCGCCCGAGCCAGAGGGACAGCGTCGCATACATCCGGTCCGCCAGACCCGAGCGCAGAAGCAATTCGCCGAGCAGGATGAAGAGCGGAATGGCCGTCAGCACGTTCTCGTTGGAGACGCCCCAGAGGACCGGCCCCATGGATTTCAGCAGGACAGGCCCATAGAGGATCATGCCCCCGGCCACGCCCATGACCACCATGACGACGGCGACGGGCATGCCGAGCATCAAGAGGCCCATCATCGTCGTGAAGCCGACAAGGACGTCGATCATGCTCATGTGCGGGCGCTTTCGGGCATGGTGCGGGTCATCGGCGGGAGAGCCGATCGAGTTCCTCGGCCAGTTCCTCGGCCGCGCTGCAGGGCGCGAACTCGCGGGCCACCTGATCGATCCGTCCGGTCACGACGAGCCGCAACGCGCGCGCCGATAGCCAGAACGAGGCGATCGCGAAGACCGCCAGGCCCGCATACCACGCGCCTTGCGGATAGATGAGCGGCGTCCGCCAGGGCGTGGCCGCGGTCGACCCGTAGGCAATCGTGTCGGTGACCACGAACCAGCCGATATAGAGGAAGAAGAGGCCCAAGACGCCAAGCGACAGCACGGCAGCGAAGTCGATCCAGGCGCGCGGGGCGACGGGCAGGCGCTGATGCAGCACGTCGATCCTGACATGCGCGCGGTCGATCAAGGCCACCACGAAAGCAGCGGACGCACCGAAGGCCAGAACATAGCCGCCAAGCTCGTCCGCGCCCTGCAGGGACGTGTTGAAGACCTTGCGAAGCAATGTCTCCAGCGCGACGAAGCCGGAGAGAAAGAGCAAGGCGGCCCCGAAGAGGCGCGAAATCCATGTGGCGACGGCATTCATCACTGGGAGGCCCCTTGGTCTTGTCGCGCCCCGATACCGGGGCGCGACGTTGCGCGATCAGAAGTCGTAGGCCGTTCCTACGGTCTCCAGCCACTTTGCCGAGCAGCCCTCGTTGACCGCATCGCAGGTCTCCTTCCAGGCAGGGAAGGAGACGTCCGTGACGGCGGTGCCGATGAGGGCGGTGTCGGCCTCGGTCGGGCTGACGAGGACGTTGTCGTATTTCGTGCCCGTCTCGCAGGCCTCGCCACCGGTGTTGCAGGACACGGCGTCGACGAAGAGCTCCTCGGAATAGGTCCAGATCTCCTCGATCAGGCCGTCGAAGGCGGTCTGCACCTTCTCCTGCTCCTCGGGCGACAGCGCGTTCCACTTATCGAGATTCATCCCGTAGCCGTTCATCGCGAGCTGGAAGGCGATCGGGAGCATGTGGGTCGTGACCTCGGGCCATCCGGCAGAGTTGGCCGAGGACGGACCGGTCACAGCGCAATCGACCACGCCGCGCGCCAGCGATTGCTGGACTTCGGGGAAGGAGAGCGGCACGGGCGTGCCGCCGACGAGCGAGATGAAGTTGGCCAGATTCTGATCGTATACGCGCACCTTGAGCCCCGTGAGGTCGGACAGCGAAGCGATCTCCGGCTTGCAGAAGAGAACCTGCGGCCCGAATGGCCAGACGCCGAGCAGCTTGGTGTTGAACTTGTCTTGCAGCGCCTCGTCGACGATGGGCGCGAACTTCTCGACCGTTACCTTGCCGGTCGCGTAGTCGGGGTTCAGGCCGACGAGGTCGAGGCCGAGAATGGTCGGCTCGTCGCGCGAGACCTGGCTGAGGCGCAGCGAGACGATGTCGAACAGCCCGTCCTTGAGGATGCGCAGCTGCTCGGTGTCCTTGATGCCGGTCACGTCGACGGGCTGGTAGTCGGCCGTCATGTCGAGGCCGGTCTTCTCGGCGAAGCTCTCGAAGAAGGGCTGCTCGACATTCTTCTGGATGAGCCCGGTCGCGGCGGGCTGGCCCATGACGCGATATGTCTCGGCGCTTGCCGCACCGGCGAGGACCGTGGTGGCGAGAAGGACTGCGGAGAGTGTGGTCTTCAGGGTCATGATGGTCTCTCTGTCGATGGCGGGCTCTTCCGGCCCGTTTGGGGGGGTCAGGAAGGGTCGGCGAAACGCTGGAACACGGAGCCCCAGCCGGTCACGCGAGAGGGGTCGCAGCCCATCTCGCGCAGACAGTGCGCGGCGGTGACCGCCACGGAATCGAGCACGGGCACGCCCGTCTCGGCCTCGATCCGGGCCGCTTGCGGAGCGCCGCGGAAATTGGTGCACATGATGACGAGGGCGTCGGGACGGTCCTTCGCGGCGCATCGTGCCATCTCGCCCACCTGTTCGGGCGGGGTGGTGGCGAAGGCGTAGTTATCCCTGACGTCGAGCCGCTCGCTGGCGACGACCTCGATGCCCTGGGCCGCGAAGTTCGCGGCGATGCGGTCCTGGACGTCCGCGATATAGGGCGTCACCAGGCCGATCCGCCTGGCCTTCATCGCGCGAAGGACGCGCTCGAAGCCCAGCACGGTAGAGGTCGCGCGGATGCCGGTCTCGGCCTCGATCGCGGCGCAGAGCGCGCGGTCCTTGTCGAGCCCCAGCCAGGATGCGGACGTGCCGTTCCAGGCGATGAGGCGCGGTCGCAGTTCCGCGAGCCGGGTCGCCGCCTCAAGGACAGGCGCGAGATCGAACTGGGTTTGCGAGGCTTCCGACAGCGAGATCTCGACGACGCGGAACCTGGCGAAATGCGCGCTCGCCTCCTCGCCCAATGGCGCAAACATAGCGGCCGTGTAAGGTTCCAGCACGGTATTGGACGACGGTGTCAGCATGCCCACGCGGGCGCCGTCTAGGGGCGCATGGATCATGGCCGCAACTCCGGCGCCGCGCGCGCGATGTGGCCGCCAGTCGGATCGCCCTCCGGCTCGCCGTCGCGCATGATGGTCCGGCCGCGGAGGATCGTGCGCACCGGCCAGCCGGTGACCTCGAAACCCTCCCAGGGCGTATAGTCCGAGCCGTGGTGGAGGTCCGCCTGCCGGATCGGACGCGTCAGTCTCTGGTCCCATAGGACGATGTCGGCGTCCTTGCCCACCATGATCGCGCCCTTGGACGTCAGGCCGTAGAGCCGGGCGTGGTTGGTCGCCGTGATCGCAGCGAACGTCTCCAGCGAGATCCGCCCCTTGGTTACCCCCTCCGAGAAGAGGATGGGCAGACGCGTCTCGACACCCGGGATGCCGTTCGGGATGTTGCGGAAGGACTGTCGCGCCCCGGGCGCGTCTTTGCCGGCGGGATCGGCGAAGCGGAACGGGCAGTGATCGGACGAGAAGAGCTCGAAATCGCCGCCGGTGATGCCGTTCCAGATCGCGTCCCAATCGGCCGTCGTGCGCGGCGGGGGCGAGCAGACATACTTTGCACCCTCGAAGCCCGCGCGGTCGAGATCGTCCGCCGTCAGCGTGATGTATTGCGGGCAGGTCTCGGCGAAGACCTTCGCCCCGCGCCGGCGCCCACGACGGATCTCGTCCAATGCCTCGCCGTTGGAGACATGCACGATGGTCAGCGGTACGTCGGCGACCTCGGCCAGCGAGATCGCGCGGTGCGTCGCCTCGCGCTCCACGGCGACGGGGCGCGAGCGCGCGTGGTGGTGGGGCTCGGTCCGCCCCTCGCGATCGGCCTTGTCGCGCAGGAACTCGATCGCGTCCTCGTTCTCGGCGTGCACCATGACGAGGGCGCCATGCTCGCGCGCCACGGCCATGACGTCGAGGATCTGCCGGTCGGAGAGCGCCAGCCCCCTATAGGTCATGAAGACCTTGAAGCTCGTGTGGCCGGCATTGATGAGCGCCGGCAGGTCCTGTCCCAGCGTCGCAGGGCCCGTATCCGCCACGATCAGATGGAAGGAGACGTCGCAATGGCATTGGCCTTCCGCCTTCGCGTGATAGGCTGCGACGGCTTCGCGCAGGCTCTGGCCGTCCTCGGGCAGGCAGAAGGGCAGCACGGTCGTGTTGCCGCCCGCCACGGCGGAGCGGGTCGCGGAGGCGAAATCGTCCGCCATCTCGATGCCGGGACCGGAGGGCTGCGAGATGTGCACGTGGCTGTCGATCCCGCCCGGCATCGCGATCAGGCCGTCAGCCGCTATGACCTCGCCCGCACCTTCGAGACGGGCGGCCAGCGCCGTGATGACCCCGCCGGTGATGCCGATATCGCAGACCGCGACGCCACCAGGTGACACCACACGCGCACCCGTAATGATCGTATCGAAGCTCATTCCCCGCCCTCCGCCGCGATGATTGCCGAGAGCCGGTCGGACAGACCCATCGACGCCTTCGGCGCTGGCTTCCCCGCCCGACCGCCCAGACGGATGCCGAGCGATGCGAGCGCGAGGGCCTGCGCGGTCGCCGCCGCAATCGGATCGATAACGGCGGCCGGGACCTCGTGCGCGATCTGGGGCGCAAGGCCCGCCAGCGGCGCCCCGCCGAGGATGACGACGTCCGCGCCGTCCTCCCTGACGGCGCGCCTGGCGAGCGCGACGAGCTCGTCGCGCAAGTCGTTCGCGGCGCGGCCGACATCGGCGATATGCGATGGCGGCGTGCGCACCCCCGTGAAGCGGGCACCGAGGCCGGTATCGATGATCGAGGCCGCGTACCACCGCATCATGAGCGGCGAGAAGGTGACGACCGAGAAGCGTTCGCCCAGCATCGCGGCCGACATCGCCGACGCCTCCGCGAGCCCCACCACCGGCACGTCGAAGAGCTCGCGCGCGCCTGCGAGCCCGGGGTCGCCGAAGGCGGCGATCACGACGGCGTCGATGCCGCGCAGATTGTCGGCGATGGTCTCGATCGCGATGGCGCCGGCGATCGTCGCCTCCGCGCGCGATGCGATGTAGGGAAACCCTCGCGTCGCCGTCACGGGCACAATCTCGGCACGGTCGCCCGCCAGCGGCCCGGCGATCTCGACCATCGTGTCGGTCATGGCTCGGGTCATGTTCGGATTGACGAGAAGGATGCGCATCATCGGCTGCGCCCCTCCGACCGGCATGGCTCCAGGTCAACGTCCGGATAGATCCTGGGGTCGCGTCGGCTCATCCCTGGATCATCCGGTTGAGACCGACGGTCCGTGCGCCGAAGGCGAGGACGATGACGGCGAGGAGGATGAGGCCCGACGAGATGGCGGCGAGCGAAGGGTCCGGCTGTTCCTCGAGATATTGCAGCATCTTGATCGGCAGCGTCTTGTTGCGCGCATCCGTCAGGAAGATCGAGATCGGATAGTTGTCCATCGACGCGAGGAAGGCGAAGAGGCCGGCGGTCAGGTAGGACGGCGCGAGGTTGGGCACGAGCACCTTGAGGATCGCCTTGGGGTAGCTCAGGCCCAGCGTGCGGGCGGCATCGACGAGCGCGAAGTCGAAGGCCGACATCGAGGCGAGCAGCGTTCGCATCGCGAAGGGCAGCGTGATCACGATATGGCCGAGCAAGAGCGACCAATAGGCGTCGCGCAATCCGATCTCGCGAAAGAACTGGAGAAGTGCGACGCCGACCACGAGCCCGGGCATCATCAGCGGCGAGACGGCGAAGGTCGCGATCGCGTCACGGCCTCGGAAGTCGCCCCGGGCGACGGCGATCGAGGTGAGCGTGCCGAGAACGAGCGCGATCGCCGTGGAGACGGCCGCGAGATTGAGCGAGAGGACGACTGCGTCCCAAAGGCCGGATCGGCGCTCAAGCGAGGCATACCAGCGCAACGACCATTCGGGCGGCGGCAGGGTGTAGACGGCCGACGAGGTGAATGACGCGGCGACCGTGATGATGATCGGCAGCATCAGGAAGACGATGCAGATGAGGCCGACCGCCCAGCTCAGGCCTTGCGCGATGCGATCGACGCGGGTCACGCGCGCGCCCCCAGCCGCCGGGCGAGCCAGCTGGAGAAGACGACCACGAAGATCGCGATGGCCAGCAGCACGGCGGAGATGGTCGAGCCGAGCGGTTCGTTGCGCAGGTAGAGGAAGCTGCGGGCGATCAGCATGGACATCGTCTGCTGGCGCTCGCCGACGATCAGCGACGGGATGACGTACATCGAGATCGCCATCGAGAAGGTGAAGGCCGAGCCCGCCACCACGCCCGGCAGGGTGAGCGGCAGGGTGACGTGGAAGAAGCGAAAGAAAGGCCCGGCGCCGAGCGAGGCGGCCGCCTCCGGCAGGCGCCCGTCGAACTGGCGAATGACGGCGTAGATCGGCAGCACCATGAAAGGCAGGAAGACGTTGGCCGCGCCGATGATCAGCGCCGTCTCGGTGAAGAGCATGCGCACGGGCGCGTCCGTCAGCCCGATCCACTGCAAGGTCGTGTTGAGGAACCCGTTTGCGCGAAAGAGGATCGACCAGGCGAAGGCCTTCACGACGACGCCGAGCGACATCGGCAGGACCAGAGCGACCAGGAAGACGGTCAGCCAGACACCCCTGGCGCGGTTCATGGCAAAGGCCGTCGGGTAGGCGATGAGAAGCGCGAGCACGGTCGTCAGCCCGGCGACGCGCAGCGTGCGCCACAGCACCCGGCGGTTGAACTCGTCGCCGAAGAAGTCGGCATATTCGCCGAAGGACAGTCCGTCAGCCGTCCGGACGGATTTGGCGAGCAGCAGCACCAGCGGCAGCGCATAGACGACGGCCAGATAGGCCAGACCCGGGATCGCGAGATGGCCGACACGGCTGATCGGGGCGCTCATGCCGCGACCTCGTAGACGAGCGTGTCCTCGACCGCCCATCCGAGCGACACGGTCTCGCCACGGAGAAAGCCGGTGCGGATGCCGGGGAGCTCGCAGATGATGCGCTCGCCGGGCGCGGCTCGTCCGTGCAGCACGGTCTTGGAGCCGAGCACCACGACGTCGTCCAGCGTCACGCGAATTTGGTTGTCGCCGCCCTCGACGGACATCAGCTCCGGCCGGATGCCGACCTGGACCTCGGCGCTGGGCGCCGAATCGCCCGGCGCGCGGACCATCCCATAGGCGGTCTCGATCGTGAGCGTGCCGCCGTCGGACGCCGCGACCGTGCCGCGCATCCGGGCGGACAGGCCGACGAAGTCCATGACGAAGGGTGAGGCGGGGCGGGCGTAGAGCGTCGACGGATCGGCGAATTGCTCGATCCGGCCCTCGTTCATCACCGCGATGCGATCGGAGACGCCCATCGCCTCCTCCTGATCGTGCGTCACGAATATCGCCGTCATGCCGCGATCGCGAAGGAGAGCCTTCAACTCGACCTGCATCGTCTCGCGCAGCTTGCGGTCCAGTGCCGAGAAGGGTTCGTCGAGAAGGAGGAGGTCGGGGTTCACAACGAGCGCGCGGGCCACCGCCACCCGCTGCTGCTGCCCGCCCGACAGGGCCGCGATCGAACGGTCCGCATACTCGCTCATTCGCACCAGTGCGAGTGCGTCCGCCACCAGTGCGGCCGTGGCGGCCTTCGCCGTGCCTCGTGCGCGCAGGCCGAAGGCGACGTTCTCCGCGACGGTCAGGTGAGGGAACAGCGCGTAGTTCTGGAAGACGACGGAGATGTTGCGGCGATGCGCGGGCAGATGCGTGATCTCGCGTCCGCCGACGATGACGGAGCCCTCGTCGGCCGTCAGAAGCCCTGCGATGATCCGCAGAAGCGTGCTCTTGCCGCAACCGGACGGACCGAGGAGCGATACGAGCTCGCCCCGGTCCACCCGGGCGTTCAGACCGGACATGACGCGCGTGCCCTTGAAAGCCTTCGCGACGCCCCAGACCTCGAGATAGTTCCGGCTCTGAGGCGCCGCTTCGTGCATCATGTCCGCCTCGAGCCCTAGAGGGCCATCAGCTTGTCGAAACGGTCGATCCACGCGCGGCGGTTCGCGGCGACGAAGGCCCAGTCCGGGCTATAGATCGGCACGCCATCGGGTATGACGGCACCGGCCGAGACGGTCGTATTGGCCGGCACCGAGGTCGCGAAATCGGCGATCTCCGCCTGAAGCTTCGGCCCCAGCATCTCGTTGACATAGGCTGCCGCGAGCTCCGGGTTGGGGCCGCCCTTGACGAGGCAAATGCCTGACGGCATCGCGAAGATGCCCTCGCTCGGCGCGGCCAGTTCGACCGGCACCCCCTCGGCCTTGCGCGGCAGGGTGTAGGACGAGAAGTTGCCCGACAGCATGGCGATCTCGCCCTGTTCGAGCAGGTTGAACGCCTGGCTCATCGTCGTGTAGACCGACAACAGGTTGGGCTTCAGCTCTTCCAGCTTGGCGAAGGCGGCGTCGATCTCGTATTGGGCTTCCGCGAAGGGCTTGCCCGTGCCCAGCATGGCGGCGGCGAAGAGCGTCCACATCCCTTCCGTGTTCTGCAGCGACGGGATGATGATGATCTGGCCTTGGTTGGCCGGATCCCACAGCTCCGCCCAGGACGAGACGCCCCCCTTCGCATCCGTGTTATAGGCGATACCCGCCCAGGGCTGGACGTAGTTGCACCACATCCCGTCCATGTGGACGGCGCCGTCGCGTAGATCCGTCATGTTCGGCACCGCGTCCGGCACGATCGGCGTCAGGAGGTCGGCCTCCACCGCCTGGATCATGACCGGATCGTCCATCTGTACGACCGAGAGGTAGGGGTCATCCTTGTTGGACGACATCTTCTCGAGGTTCACCGAAGACTTGGTGCCCTCGAAGAGAATGTCCGCGCCGATCGCCGCCTTCATGTGGGGCGCCACGATCGCCTCCATCCAGGCGGTGTGCGAGCCGGCGCAGCCGACGACGATCTCGGTCGTCTGCGCGCGCAGGATGGCGGGCGACGCCAGCGTGCCGATAGCAAAGGCGCCAGCCGTCTTCAGAAGCGTCCGGCGTCCGATACTGGCTGAGATCGAACCCGGTAAGTCGTGGTGAGTCATAACGTTTTCGCCTTTCGGTAGCGTTGGAAATTGCGATCCAATCACCGGTCGTCCGCCGGTTTGCGAATGGCATGCCATTTGATCTAGAGCGAAGGGGACGGCGTCGCGCAAGTCCGACATGGCGTTAAATTGCTCATATCTTCGGATCGATGAATATTTGAGCAATTGATGGCGCGGTCTGCCGCATCCATTGTCAGATCAGGATGCCGTGATGAGCCTGCGCCTTCGGAACGTGGCGCTGCTGACGAGGGAAGCCGGGGGTCCGATTCGACGCCGATATCGATATTGGGCGGGACGAAGGGATCCGGAGGATCGCATCAAGGCTCGCGCTCAAGCCCGCACGCAGGACGACTGGTACACGCAGGCGCCTCATCTTCGGCCCGTCATCGCCGGTATGGGCATGGTCGGCCACTCCAGTTCGGCCGGCAACCTGACCGACGGTCGGGCCGCGTGGACATGGACACCTAATCGCGGATGCGCGTCGCGTGGCCGAGCCCCATGGACCCGCGCGGCGGCAAAGGACTTTCGGCGTCCTCGCCTCAGCTCGCGTGCCCCGACTGGGTGGCCGTCGGACTAACGGCCCTCGCGCTGATGGCCTTGGCGACCGTCTCGCCCGAATGTAGCAGGTGCCGGCGCCAGATGCCGGCTGCATCCCCCGGATGCCGCCGGCGCAGCGCAGCCATCAGGCCTTCATGCTCCGCGACGGCCTCCTCCAGCCGGCGCGGGTCCATGATCGCGAGATATCGGCCACGTCGGGCGCGCGCGATGAGCCGGCCATAGGTATCGATGAGGATGGGATTTGCGCACCCTTCGACGATCCGATCATGAATCTCGGTATTGCTGTCGAAATAGCCCTCCAGATCGCCAGCCTCGTAGCGGTTCATCATCCGGGCGTGCAGACTTTCCAGAGCGGTAAACGCCCCATCATCTATTGTGCTCGCAAGCCGTTCCGCAGCCATGCCCTCCAGCGCCGCGAGGACCTCGAAGAGGGCGAGGGCCTCGTCCGCATCGTATGGGAGGACGTGGGCGCCCTTGTGCCGCGAGATCCTGACGAGGCCATCGGCGTGAAGCAACTTGAGAGCCTCGCGCACGGGCGTCCGCGACACCGCAAGCTCGGCGGACACGGTTCGCTCCACGATCCGCGATCCCGACGGGTAGGATCCCTTGACGATACGATCGCGCAAGACGCCGGCGACCCAGACCGCCGGATCGGTCGACGCGTCCGCGCGACCAGGGTCGAGGATAGGAAGAATGGCGGAAGTCATGCGTTGCGCCCCGTCGACATGTCGCCAAGGGCTTTTTCAGGCCGGCGGAGAATATGCAATCAGGAACTTGTCGAGGCGATACGAGGATATGACCGCGTGCCGTGCGACCGACCATCACCAGGGGCCCGAGCCACGAGCGGTGGTCTCTCCATTCTGGACGGTCTGTCGGCTTGGCTGAGCTACTCCGGGTCCGTGATCATGCCGCCGGGGGGCGACCAGGTCGGGACGCTGATCTCGGCGACGGCTAGAAGGCATGGGACCATGCGGCAGAGCGAGCAGACCGTCAGGCAGCCGGACGGGGGCCCGACACCAGTTCAGGCAGCTTGTGCGCCGGAGGCGTGTTGCGGCTGCGCATGGAGCGCACGACGCCGTCGATGATCGTCATGCCGACGCCCGGCAGGTTGCCGAGCTGCACGCTCTCCAGAATGTCCTTGCCGGGCGCGTGCTGGGCCTGGTCCATGAGGACGAAATCGGCGGCATAGCCCTTCTCGAGCAGGCCGGTATCGAGTTCGCGCTGGCGGGCCGTGTTGCCGTTGGCGAAGCAGAAGGCCGTCGCAGCATCGACATTGCCGAGCGCGGACAACATGGCGACCATGCGCAAGATGCCCAAAGGCTGCACGCCGGAGCCGGCCGGCCCGTCCGTTCCGAGGATGATCTGGTCGAGCTTGTCGAGCTCTCGCGCCGTGTTGAGCGTCAAGAGGGCGGCCCGCTCGTTGCCGTTGTGGACGATCTCGAGGCCCTTGGCGCAGTTCTCGCAGAGGCAGACGATCTGATCGTCTGGCAGGGCCGAGTGGCCGCCATTAATATGCCCGACGACATCGGTGCCGGTCTCCAGCACCATGTCCGCGTCGATGAGCCCCGAGCCGGGGATCGAGGGTCCGCCCGTGTGGATCGTCGACTGGATGCCGTATTTGCGCGCCCAGGAGACCATCTGGTTGGCTGTCTTGCCGTCTTTGACGGTGCCGAGACCGACCTCGCCGAGGAACCGCACGCCGGCGTCGGCCAGTTCCTTGAAGTCGTGCTCCTCCATGCCGTGCTCGATGACGGGGGCGCCGGCAAGCACCTTGACGCCGGAGGGGCGAAAGTTCTCGTACCAACGCTGCGCCGCGATCGCCATCGCCTTGAGGCCGACGATGTCCTTCGGGCGGCCCGGCATGTGTACCTCGCCGGCTGAGATCATGGTCGTGACGCCGCCATGCAAGGTCGAATCGATCCAGTGGAGCTGCTGCTGGCGGGGCGTGTAATCGCCGACGACCGGGTGGACATGGCTGTCGATGAGGCCGGGCGCGAGTGTGACGCCCTTGGCGTCGACGATCGTATCGGCGCCTTCGGTGTCGAGGTCGCGCTCGTAGCCGAAGGCGTGAATGCGCCCGTCGATGGCGATCACGCAGTCCCCGTCCGCTATCGGCGCCTCGATCTTGCCCGTCAGAAGCAGCCCGATATTCCTCACGACCAGCTTGCTCGCGGCGTCCGCCATCGTTTCGACCTCCCCAATAATTCGTTAGCATGATAACGAATTTCGGCAGTGCATCAATATGAAGGTCCGGGTTCGACCACGGCTATGCGCCGCGGGCTCCGGCGCGGGTCGACGCCGGCTACCGAATGTGCTGCCCGACGGTGGAACCGCGTGTTGAACGACGATTTCGTTCGTGCCCTTGGTGAGGACGGAGCAAGGCGGGTTTCCCATCGAGGGATGGTCGTGGCATGACTGGGAGATCCCCAAGGCCTCTCAACAGCGCCTCTGGCGAGCTTTGGAGTACGAGATGAGTCTGGCAGTCGAGGAGAGAGAGGCGAAGGACAGAGCCTATGTCCTCGAAACGCAGGTCGGGTTCCTGTTGCGCCAGGCGACCCAGCGCCACACGGCGATCTTCCAGAAGCTGATCCCGCTCGACGTGACGCCCACGCAGTTCGCGGCCCTCGCAAAGCTCGTGGAACTCGGCCATTGCTCGCAAAACGAGCTCGGCCGTCAGACGGCGATGGACGTAGCGACCATCAAGGGCGTGGTCGATCGCCTGCGGCGCAAGGGCTTGGTCGCCGCCAAGGCCGATCCCAACGACCAGCGCCGCACGCTGCTCTCCATCGCGCCGGGCCATCAGGAGTTTGCCCGGCAGCTCTATGCGGCAGGCGCCGCCATCACTCGCGAGACGCTGGCGCCACTGAGCCCAGCGGATCAGACGGTCTTTCTCAGCCTTCTCGCCAAGCTCGGCTAGTCCGTCTCGCCCTTGACGGCGGGCTGCCGGCAGGAACGGATTGGCCACCGGCATCGACGCCCGAGCCTTGCGTTGACATCACCCGGTCTGGTGTCGATAATGTTAGCATGCAAATGATCTAGCGGGCGGAGAGCGGACGTTGTCCTACACTGTCGCGACGAGTTTGGCCGAGGCGCTGACGACGCTCAACGTCTCCGGCGGCCAAGTGATCGCCGGGGGAACGGACGTCTTTCCCTCCATGGCGCCCGGCCATCCCCCTCACCGAGCGCTGGATATCACGCGGATCGAAGGCTTGCGCGGTATCCGCCGGGTCGATGACGGCTGGCGTATCGGCGCGGCGACGACTTGGACTGATGTGGTCAGGGCCGATCTGCCGCCTGCCTTCGATGCCTTGAAGCAGGCTGCCCTCCAGGTCGGCTCCGCCCAAATTCAGAACCGCGCGACGCTTGCCGGTAATATCTGCAACGCCTCGCCGGCTGCGGATGGCGTTCCGCCCCTTCTCGCGCTTGACGCGCATGTCGAGGTGAGCGGCCTCGAGGGCGCCCGCACGATGCCGCTGCGCCAGTTCGTCCAGGGTGTGCGCAAGACGGCTCTTAAGGACGGCGAGCTCGTCTCCGCGCTTCACATCCCATCCGTCGCTGGCGATGCGGGCAGTGCGTTCGAAAAGCTCGGCGCCCGCAAATATCTGGTCATCTCGATCGCCATGGTCGCGGCCGTTGCCACGGTGCGGGACGGCCGGATCACGGACGCGCGCGTCGCGGTCGGAAGCTGCTCTCCGGTGGCCGAGCGGCTGGATGCGCTGGAGCGGCAACTGGAGGGCATGGCGGTTGCCGACTTGCGCGATGCGCAGCTGGAGGATCCCGCGCTTCTGACGCCGCTCGATCCGATCTCGGACGTGCGCGGCTCGGCGGCGTACCGGCTCGACGTCGTCTGCGAACTGTGTCGCCGCGCCGTCTTGCGCGCCTGTGGCGAGGAGGTCGTCTGATGGACCAGAAAGTCGTCGATACGCGCATTGCGTTCCGCCTCAACGGGCGGCCGGTCGAGATCGATCCCTATCCCGGCGAGCGCCTGTCCGAAGCTCTGCGTGAGCGGCTGGGCGCCCGCGACGTCAAGATCGGCTGCAATGCCGGCGATTGCGGCGCCTGTAGCGTTCTCATTGACGGCGACGTGGCCTGCGCCTGCCTCGTTCCGGCGCATCAGTGTGCCGATTGCGAGGTCGTGACGGCCGCCGGCCTCGCCGAAGCCGATCCGATCGCGCAAGACCTCGCCGAGCGCTTCCAGGACCACGGCGCCGCGCAATGCGGCATCTGCACGCCCGGCATGGTCGTATCGGCCGTCGCCCTGCTGCGCGACAATGCGAGCCCGAGCGAGCGTGAGACCGAGAATGCGCTCGGCGGCGTGCTTTGCCGCTGCACGGGCTACCGAAAGATCATCGACGCCGTACGCGGCGTCGCGCCGGCCCTCCATGGCGAAGGCGTCGCGGGCGATGCGATCCGCCGGCTCGACGGCGCCGACAAGCTGACCGGCGCGGAGCGCTATGGCGACGACGTGGCGCCGGCCGGAACGCTCGAGATCAAGGTCGTGCGCTCGCCCTATCCGCACGCCGCCTTCGCCTTTGGTGATCTGGAGGCCTGGGCCGCCAAGACCCCCGGCGTGGAGGCCGTTCTGACGGCGGCGGATATTCCGGGCAAGAACCTGTTCGGCGTCATCCCCGCCTTCGCCGACCAGCCGGTCTTTGCCGAAGGCGTCGCACGCTTTCGCGGCGAGGCGGTCGCGGCCGTGGTCGGCCAGCCGGACGCGATCCGCACCTTCGATCCCGAGACCTTCCCCGTCACTTGGACGGAGCGCGAGGCGGCCCGCACGGTCGCCGAGGCCCGAGACGCAGGCGCCGCGCAGCTGCATGAAGGCCGGGGCGGCAACCTGATGTGCACCGGCTTCGTGACCTGCGGCGATCCGAAGGCCGCGCTGGCGGAGGCAGACGTGACGGTCGAAGGATCGTTCGTCTCCGGTTTCGTCGAGCACGCCTATATCGAGCCCGAGGCCGGGTTTGCCGAGATCGTGGGTGGCCGCATCGAGGTTCACGCCTGTACCCAAGCCGCCGTTATGGACAAGGAGTCGCTCGAGATCATCCTGGGCATGGACGCGAGCCGCATTCGCGTCGTGCCGACCGGCGTCGGCGGCGGCTTTGGCTCCAAGCTCGATCTCTCAGTCCAGCCTTACCTTGCGCTCGCCGCGCTGAAGACCGGCCGGCCGGTCCGGCTCACCTACACCCGCACCGAATCCCTGCAATCGACCACCAAGCGCCATCCGTCGGACATCCGCCTGACGATCGGCGCTAAGAAGGACGGCACGCTGTCGGGCTTCGACTTTCGCGGCGCCTTCAACACTGGTGCGTATGCCTCCTGGGGACCGACGGTCGCCAATCGCGTGCCGGTCCACGCCTCGGGCCCCTATCGCGTGACGGACTACCGGGCCGAGGCCAAGGGGATTCACACGCATTGTCCGCCGGCCGGCGCGTTTCGCGGCTTCGGCGTGCCGCAATCGGCGATCGCGCAGGAAACGCTCTTCGACGAGCTGGCCGAAGCGGTGGGACTCGATCCCTTGGAGTTCCGCATTCTGAATGCGCTCGAAGACGGCACGCCCACTGTCTGCGGTCAGGTCTTTGAAAGCGGCGTCGGCATTCGCGCCTGCCTCGAGGCGCTGCGTCCCGCCTGGAGCGAGGAGCGCGGCAGGGCGGAAGCGTTCAACGACAGTCAGACCGGCTCCAAGCGGCGCGGCGTCGGCCTCGCCGCCGGGTGGTATGGCTGCGGCAACACCTCGCTGCCCAACCCCTCGACCATCAAGGCCGGCGTGCGGCCGAACGGCCAAGTCGTCCTTCATCAGGGCGCGATGGATATCGGCCAGGGCGCCAACACCGTCATTGCCCAGATCTTCGCGACCGCGCTTGGCGCCTCCGTCGCCAACGTCTCGCTCGTCTATGGCGATACGGACGTGACGCCCGATGCCGGCAAGACCTCCGCCTCGCGCCAGACCTTCGTGTCCGGCAACGCGGCGCGCTTGTGCGGCGAGGCGCTGCGCGCCACGATCCTACGCCAGGTGAACGCGGCCGAGGACGCGACGATCGCCTTTGCCGACGGTCGGATCGTCGTGCGGGACGTAGCGGGCGAGCATGCGATCGATACCGCGAGCCTTACCCCGGACCGCGAGGGCTACGCCCTGCGGGCCGAAGAGACCTACGATCCGCCGACCAAGCCGCTCGACGAGAAGGGACAGGGCTCGCCCTATGCGCAGTTCGGCTATGCGGCCCAACTCGCGGTGGTCGAGATCGACACACGGCTCGGCACCACCAGGCCCGTCCGCTTCGTCGCGGCGCACGATGTCGGCAAGGCGATCAACCCGATGCTGGTCGAGGGCCAGGTCCATGGTGGCATCGCACAAGGGCTCGGCATGGCGCTGATGGAGGAGTATCTTCCGGGCCGGACCGAGAACCTGCACGACTATCTCATTCCGACCGTCGGCGACGTCCCGCCCATCGACACGCTCATCGTCGAGGTGCCGGACCCGCACGGACCATTCGGTGCCAAGGGCCTCGGCGAGCACGTGCTCATTCCGACCGCGCCCGCGCTTCTGAACGCCATCCACCACGCCTGCGGCGTGCGCATCCGTTCGGTTCCCGTCACGCCGTCGAAACTGCGCCAGGCCATCAAGGAATCGAGCGATGTCTGACACGACAAGCCCGGCCGCCGACAAGGTCGCCACACCTGGGAAGATCCGCTGCGACGCCTGCCCGGTCCTTTGCTACATCGCGGAAGGCCGGTCTGGCGCCTGCGACCGCTATGGCAACCGGGAGGGACGGCTGGTGCGGCTCGACCCGCTGACGATCATCGAGAATTCCCGCGAGAGCGGCGCGAGGGCCGTGCCCTTCATGAAGGGGACCGACGGCAGCGACTGGGACGGCGACATCCTGCAGGGCAGCCGGCCCTTCGTGACTGCGATCGGCGCCGGCACGACCTATCCGGACTACAAGCCGGCGCCCTTCATCGTCTCCCAGACGGTCGGCGACGCCGACATGGTCACGGTGGTGACCGAGGGCATCTTCAGCTATTGCGGCGTGAAGGTGAAGATCGACACCGACCGTTTCATCGGCCACGAGCGCGAGATCGTGCGCGTCGATGGCGAGCCGGTGGGTCACGTGATGACGGGCGAGTACGGATCGAAGATGCTCTCCCTCGGCGGCGTCGAGCACTTGACGGGCGGCAGCAAGAAGGAAGGGCGCGTGACCTGCGACACGCTCCTCAAGCTCTGCAATCGCGAGGCGGTCGAGCTGACAATAGACGGGGGCGCGTCCCTCGTCGTCCAGGCGGGCAAGGCGCCGATCGTCAACGGTGTCGAGGAGAAGCTGATGCGCGTCGGCTGCGGCTCGGCCACCATCGGCATGTTCGCCTCGCAATGGGCCCAGCATGTCGACGAGGTCATCGTGGTCGATGATCACATCACCGGCGTCCTCTCCGAGCATCAGGCCGGGAAGATGCTGAACGTGCCCCCCACCGGCATCCGCGTGAAGGGGCGTCGCTCGACGCCTGGCCGCTACTTCCAGGTCGCCGAGCCCGGCACCGGCTGGGGCGGGACCGATGTCGACGATCCGCTGACGATCCTGAAACCGGCCGATCCCGAGGTCGCCTGGCAAGGCCTGCGCCTGCTGATGGTCTCGACGACCGGCGAGCAATACGCCTATTTCGAACTCGATGAGAACCTCGAGCCGCAGCCGATGCCTTTGCCGGAAACGCTTCAGGTCTCCGTCGAGCGGATCGCTGAGAATTGCGAGCCCTCGCTCTGCTCGGTGCTCTTCATGGGCGGAGCCGGCGGCTCGCTGCGCGCCGGCGTGACCGAGAACCCGGTCAAGCTCACCAGGTCGGTCAAGGATTCGCTGACGCACGTCTCCTGCGGCGGGGCCAACGCCTATGTCTGGCCGGGCGGCGGCATCACCGTCATGGCGGACGTGATGGACATGCCGTCCAACGCCTTTGGCTACGTGCCGACGCCGGCCCTCGTCGCGCCGATCGAGTTCACCATGCGGCGCTCGGACTACGTGGCGCTCGGCGGACATATCGAACATGTGAAGCCGATCGAGGAGATCATTCCCGCCGACGTGCGCCGGGTCGACCGGATCGACCCCGACGCCAACCCGACGGCTCAGCACAACTATCGCTGGAAGGCGAGTGCGTAAGGCTGGAGCCCAGACCCCGATGCAGGGGCCGGCGGCGGTACTTCTCGACGGCGGACGGCGCCTGCATCTCCAGCACGGGCCGATCGATCTGATCGTCGGCGTCGATGCGAGGAATGACGTCGAGCGGAATGCGGCATTCGAGGCCGCCGCGACGCGCTTCGATAGCATTTTGAACGGACTCGTCTCCGAGTTGCCGACCCACCGCATGCCGCTACGCGGGGATACGCCAGACCCCGCCGATCCGACCGCATGTCGGATGTATCGCGCAGCGCGGCCCTTCTGCGGGACGGCGTTCCTCACGCCGATGATCGCGGTGGCGGGCTCCGTCTCCGACGAGGTCCTGGCGGCAATCCTGGCCGTGACCGCTCCGCGCCGGGCCTATGTCAACAATGGCGGCGACATCGCGCTGCATCTCGCTGGCGATGCGACCTATGCGATCGCGATGGCAGGTGTGGAGGGCTCCGATCTCGGCCGCATCACGATCGACGCCCATGCCGGCATTGGCGGCATCGCGACGAGCGGGTCAGGGGGGCGCAGCCTCTCACTCGGTATCGCGACGAGCGTGACCGTTCTCGCGCGCTGCGCGGCCGAGGCCGACGTCGCCGCGACGCTGATCGCCAATGCCGTCGACCTGCCGGACCATCCCGGCATCTCGCGCGCACCGGCCGAGACGCTGCATCCCGATAGCGATCTCGGCGACCGGCTCGTCGTGACGCGGGTGCCGCCGCTCGCCAAAGCCGACAAGCGCGCAGCCCTCGAGGCCGGACGGCGCCGCGCGGCGCGAATGGTTGCGCAAAGGCAGATCCTCGCCGCCGCCCTCTTCCTTCAAGGCGAGAGCGCCCATGCCGGGCCGCTTCTCGCCGCCCGTGAGACCAGACTGGAGATCGCCTGATGCCTGCCCCCGAGATTCGAAAACGCGTCGTCACCGTGGAGGAGATCTTCCATGAGGGAGGGCCGGCACCGGCCACCCCACTGCTTCGCGGCGCGGCCTTTGCCGTCATCGCCAACCCGTTCGCGGGGCGCTACGAGCCGGACATTCAGGGCTTCATCGATGATCTGCGCCCGCTCGGCCTGGAGCTCGCCAAGCAGCTCGTCGCCGCGCTTGGCGGGGCGGACAAAATCGAGGGCTATGGCAAGGCCTCGCTGGTCGGTGCGGCGGGCGAGCTGGAGCACGGCGCGCTCTGGCACGCGCCGGGCGGCTACGCCATGCGCGAAGTGATCGGCGGCTCGAAGGCCATCGTGCCGTCTGCCAAGAAGGTCGGCGGCATGGGCGCCCGCATCGACGTGCCGATCACGCATGTCAACGCGTCCTACGTGCGCAGCCATTTCGATTCGATGGAGATTGGCCTCAACGACGCGCCCCGCGCCGACGAGATGCTGGTCGCGCTCGTCATGACGACGGGTCCGCGCGTCCACTCGCGCTCCGGCGGCCTCGAAGCCGCTGACATCAAAGGAGAGGACGGTCTGAAATGAGCGCCGCTATCAGAAAGCTCGTGACCTGGGTCGAGGAGACCCGGAAGGAGGGCGGACGGACCATCTCGCCGCCCACCCGCAAGGTCATCGCCGCCGCCGTCATCGAGAACCCGTTTGCGGGCACCTATGTCGAGGACCTGAGCGAACTCATGGAGATCGGCGCCGAGCTCGGCGGCCTTCTCGGGGAACGCGCCGTCGCAGCGCTTGGTATCAGTCCGGAGGAGGCGGAGAGCTACGGCAAGGCCGCCATGGTCGGAGAGAATGGCGAACTGGAGCATGCCGCGGCCCTTCTGCACCCGAAGATGGGAGCGCCGCTCCGCAAGGCGGTCGAGAAGGGCGCGGCCCTCGTGCCTTCGTCGAAGAAGCGCGGCGGGCTCGGACAGGACATCGACATTCCGCTCGGCCACAAGGATGCGGCCTATGTCCGCTCCCATTTCGACGGCGTCGAGATCAGGCTGAACGATGCGCCGCGTCCCAACGAAATCCTCGTCGCCATCGCCGTTACGGACAGTGGTCGACCGCTGCCACGCGTGGGCGGGCTGACACACGAAGAGGCCGAAGGGAAAGACGGGCTGCGCTAGCGGCTCCGGTAGACGCTCGGCCGAACCCGGCGCATGCTGGCGACACGCGCGCCAAGACGCATACCAATACGAGCCGACGAGGGAGGCCGAGCCATGGTCCAGATCACGCAGCCGTCCGACGTCCAGACGGTGATCCTGACCTACGAGGTTCCCTCCGGCTCGTGCGAGCCGATCGTGGCGCTGCTCTCGGAGACCTACGAGGGCTTCATCACGCATCAGCCGGGCTTCGTCGGCGCCGCGATCCACGTCAACGACGCCAGGACGCGTGTGGCCAGCTATTCGCAATGGGGGAGCCGCGACGCTTTCCTCGCCGTCCTGCGCTCGGATCAGATGCAGGACGTCAACCGCCGTCTGACCGAAATGAGCAAGAGCTTCGCCCCCGTTCTCTACGAGGTGGCGCACGTCTTCGAGCCGGCGCCTTAGTCGCGTACGGTGATCGTGGCCTCGGCCATGACCGGCCCGTCCGATCCCAGATAGACCTCGTGCGTATTGGTATTGAGCGAGACCAGCACCGTATAGTCGCCCGGCGCCAGCGCACCGATGCGGGCGGTCGCGCCGTAGAGGCGCTGGAGCTTCAAGCCGTCGAGGTAGAGATGGCCATGCCCGTGACCGGCGACGTGCGCGGGCTTCTCGACTTCGGGGTCGAAAACGAAATTTCCGGTCGTCAGCGCGACCGCCCAGCCACCGTCTTCGGCCGGTGTGACGACGATCGCGAGCGTCGGCGGAACGTCCGCGAGCGGCGGGCCAACCATCGCCGTCATCATGCCCATCGCGCGGAGCATGGCATGCGGATCGGCCGGTGCGCCGACAAGGGCCTGGGTAGAGAGCGTGCCTGAGCGCTCGAAGGTAAGTGCGATCGGCACCAGCCGCCCCTCCTCCAAAGCGCCCTCTACGCCTTCCAGCCGCAGATAGGCGCCATCGGCAGACAGCTGGGGGGTGCTTCCGGCCGGAATCGGCAACGCTTCCGTGCCGGCCCGCGAGACGATGACGGCCGAACGGGCTTCGGGGGAGGACGCGCCCACGAGGCGGTCCGGCCCGGCCGGGTTCGTCACATCGACAAAGACGTGCAGCGCATCGCCCGTCATCGCGACCTCGGCCCGCGCATTGCCGAGCGCCACCGGCTCTTCCTCCGCGGCAAGGAACTGCCAGGCCAGAAGCCCGGCGACGAGGCAGAGCGCGACGAACAGGAAGGAGCGGAGCATCGGTGGTCGGCCTCTTCGCTTCTCAAAAGATCGCTAGCACACTAACATGATTTGGGGACGGTTCCAGCGAAGGAGCGCGGCGATGCGCGTATGGGGGATAGCGCTCGCAATCCTAGGCATGGGATTACTGGCCGCGCCGGCGGCGGCACATGTCTCCGAGCAGGCCTTCGTGCTGCTCTTGCCGACGGGGCACTACATCGTCGGCGGTTGCCTCTCGGTGCTGGCCTCGATCCTGCTCATCTCGGCCGCGCCGACGCACGCGACGACGCAACTCTTCGCGGCCGCAACGCTTCCCGTCCCGACATCGCCCCGAGCCCTGACGACGGCAACGAGCCTGCTGGCCTTCGCCTTCTGGGTCTTCCTCGTCTGGGCCGGCATCACCGGCCCGCGCGATCCCTTGACGAACGCGCTGCCGCTTGTGTTCTGGACGGGCTTCTGGATCATCTTCTTCTCGGTGGTCGGCCTCTTTGGCAACGCCTGGGTCTTCATCAACCCCTGGGTCGGGCCTTATCGGCTGGCGATCCTGAGGCTGGCCGGCGCGCCGCCTTTATCGATGCCGGCGTGTGTAGGGGTCTGGCCGGCGCTTCTCGTCTTCATCGCCTTTTCGGCCTTCCACATCGCCGATCCGGCACCCGCCGATCCCGATCGGCTGGCGATGATAGTGCTCGCCTACGCCCTCTTCACCTTCGCCGGCATGGCGCTCGTCGGCGATCGGGCCTGGCTGTCGCAGGTCGAGGCCTTCTCGGTCCTCTTCGCGCTTCTCGGTCGGACGGCGATCATCCACCCCGCGCCACGCCCCGCCATCGGCTGCCCGGGCTGGGGGCTGACGCGCGACGATCTGATGCCGGCGAGCGCTGGCGTTTTCGCCCTCGTCATCCTCGCCGGCGGCAGCTTTGACGGGTTGAAGGAGACGTTCTGGTGGTTGGCGCGGATCGACGTGAACCCGCTCGAATTTCCCGGCCGTAGCGCCGTACTGGCGTCGTCGCTATGGGGACTGGCCGCTGCCTGCATTCTCGTGCCGCTCGCCTTCGCCGGCATCGTCTGGCTGGGCGCGCGGCTGGCCGATCGGGGGCGGCCGCCCGCCGAGCATATCGGCTTCGTATCCCTCTTTCGCGGTCTCGCTCCGGCGGTCCTGCCAATCGCGGTCGGCTATCACACCTCGCATTTCCTCGTCGCTTTCCTCGTCGACGGCCAGTATCTCCTGGCCGCGATCGGCGATCCGCTCGCGACGGGTGCCAACCTCTTCGGCCTTGGCGAAACGCGGGTGACGACCGGCTTTCTCAACACGGCCGACAGCGTGCGCGCAATCTGGCTGACCCAAGCGGCGCTCGTCGTGGGCGGCCACGTGCTGTCCGTCCTCGTCTCGCACCACGTCGCGCTGCGCCTCGCCGGTGATCGCGAACGGGCCGTCGTGTCTCAGATACCGCTCGCTGGCTTCATGATTTGCTACACGCTTTTTGGCCTCTGGCTCTTGGCCGCGCCGCGTGGCGCCTAAAGAGGCTGGACAAATCGTTTGTATGCGAACACTATTCCATAAAGGAAAGCGGGTCGCAAAGGCCCATGAGGGGAGAATCATCATGACGGATACGAAGACGCCGAAATCCGCCCTGACGCGCCGCTCCGCGCTTGTCGGGCTTGGTGCCGCGGCGGGCGCCGCCGGCACGACCGGTCTCATGCCGGGCTGGGCCCGCATGGCCCACGCGCAATCGAGCGGGCCGATCCGGCTCGGTTTCCAGGTTCATCGCACGGGCATCGGCTCGGCCTATGGGCGCTGGTACGAGCGGGTCGCCACCGCTGCCATCGCCCGCATGAACGAGGCCGGCGGCATCAACGGCCGCGAGGTCGAGATGATCGCCGAGGACGACGGCACCGATCCGCGCCGCGGCGCCGAGGTGCTCGAGCGCTTCGCCACGCTGCACAATTGCGATGCCGTGTTCGGCCCCCTCTTCAGCCACGTCGTCATTGGCTCCTCGCCGCGTGCGGGCGAGCTGAAGATGCCCTATTTCGTCGTCTCCGAGGGCCACCACGTCGCGTCCGGCATGCTCAACCGCTACACGTTGCAGCCCGGCATCACGGACGTGAAGAGCCAGGTCATCTCGATGGCGCCCTACGTCGCGAACAATGTCGGCAAAAAGGTCACGATGATCTACCCGGACTTCGCGTTCGGCCACGATCACCGCGACTTCTTCTCCGAAGCCATCAAGGCGCAAGGCGGCGAGGTGCTCGAGATGATTGCCGTGCCGCCGACCGAGACCTCTTTCACGCGCTATTTCCCGCGTATCCCGCGCGACACCGAAGTCGTCTATCACGTCATGGTCGGTCCGGCCGTCCTGACCTTCGTGCGCGAGATGGGCGAGTTCTTCGGCGGCGCGGGCCCGGCCCTCTTCGGCTTCGTCGACAGCCTGGAGGCGGTCGATCTGTCGAGCCCCGGTCTGGAATTCCTCGAGGGGTCCTACATGTGGGAGGGCATGTGCCGCGCCGCGCAGGCCGACCAGACGGCGCACGAGGCGGCCTACCGCGCCGCGGTGGGCGTCGACGATACCGGCGCCTCGCTCGACGATCCGCGCGACGTGTCGACCTACGCCCACATGTTCGGCGTCTGGGAGACGCTGGCGATCATCAAGCAGGGCATGGAGGCCGCCGGCTACCAGGGCCCCGACGATCGCACGGGCCTCATCGAGGCCGTCGAGGCGATCTCCGACATTCCGCTGTCGGACGATCACCCGCAGGGCGCGAAGATCTTCAACGGCAAGACCCACCAGGTCTTCGGCAAGCAGAACATTTCGCGTGTCGAGAACGGTCGCATGGTTCGTGTCCATCAGACCTCGATCGAGGACACCCTCTATCCGGACGAGGTGGACTACACGACCCAGTCCTTCTAGGCGCGCTTTTCCCGAACCGAAACTGAAACGCGACGCCCGGAACACCTGGGTCCGGGCTCGCCCTCAAGCGAGCGCGGCCGCCCCGTGGAATTCGGACCTCACCTACTCCTGGCGTCCTTGGAGGGCGCCGTCACGGCCGCGGTTCTCGCGCTGACGGCGATGGGCCTCTCCATCGTCTTCGGCGTGATGCGCGTCGTGAACGTCGCCCACGGCGAATTCTTCATGCTGGGCGCGGTGCTCGCCTGGTGGATCGCGACCGCCATCGGCGCGCATCCCGCGCTCGGCTTCGTCGCCGCGATCCTGATCGCGCCGCTGCTCGTTGGCGCGCTGGCGGCGGCCGCCGACCGGGTGATCCTGAAGCGGATCGCGTATAATCCCGAGCGCACGATCGTCGCGACGATCGGCCTTCTCTACATCATCCAGCAGGCGACCCTCATGACCTTCGGGCCCGATGCGCGCCCGGTCGAGCCGCCCTTTAACGAGCGGATCGCGCTCCCTTGGCTCGAGTTCGGCGAGGAGGGGGTGGAGGTCTTCTTCCCCTGGGGGCTCAGCATCACGAGCTACAAGCTCTTCATCATCGCCGCCGCAGCCGCCATCCTGGCCGGCATCTGGCTCTTGATGACGCGCACCACATTCGGCCTCGTCATGCGCGCCACACAGCAGGACCGCGAGATGTCGCGGGCCTTCGGCGTGCCGGTCGACAAGGTCTTCGCCTACGTCTTCGGCCTTGGCGCGGCGCTGGCCGCCATCGGGGCCGTGCTCGTCGTGCCGGTCCAGCAGGCGCATTACCTGATGGGGCACGATCCGCTGCTCCTTTCGTTCATCGTCGTGATCATCGGCGGGCTCGGCAGCCTGCCCGGCACGGTCATTGCGGCCATCCTCATCGGCATGACGGACGGTATCGTGTCGGTCTTCTTCTCGCCGACGCTGGCCAAGATCATCGCGACGCTCGCCGTCGCCATGGTGCTCGTCTTCCGCCCGCAGGGGCTGATGGGGAAGCGCCTGTCATGACCGACGCACAGAAATCCTACGTCTTCCATGCCGGTGTCATCGCCGCTCCTCGCGCTCCTCTTCTTCGTGCTGCCCGCCTATCATGTCGGCAACCTCGCGCGCATCATGGTGCTGGCGGTCTACGCGATCGGCTACAACGTGCTCTTCGGCTACACGGGCCTCTCTGAGCCTCGGCCACGCGCTCTTCTTTGCGGCCGGCATGTACGGCTTCGGTCTCGCGGTCGAGCATGGCGGTGTGCCGACCGGCCTCGCGCTCCTGCATGGGTGCGCTCATCGCCCTGCTCGTCTCGCTCGCCATCGGCTTTCTCGCGCTGCGGACGCGCGAGGTCGCCTTCATGATCGTGACGCTCATGTTCGCGCAGGCCGGCTATCTCGCCGCGCTCTATTTCGGCGCCTGGACGCGCGGCGATGAAGGCTTCGTGGTCGAGCAGACGGCGCGCTCGCTCTTCGGCATCGATGTCTCGGGCGAGCAGTCGCGCTACTGGGCCGCCTGGGTCTTCTTCTCCTCCGCCTTCCTCGGCTCGGCCATCCTCGTAAAATCGCGGCTCGGCCGCGCCCTGGTCGCCATCCGCGAGAACGAGGAGCGCGCGCGGATGCTTGGCTACGACACTTATAGGCTGAAACTGTCGGCCATCCTCATCTCCGGCACGCTGTCGGGCTGTGCGGGCGCCGGCTATGCACTCCTCTTCGGCTATGTCGGAGCCACCTTCGCGACCGTCCAATATTCGATCTTTCCCCTTCTCTGGGTGCTCCTCGGCGGCGCCGGCACGACGATCGGCCCGCTCATTGGCGTCGCCTTCATGTTCTATCTGATCGATTTGTCCTCGACCGTGACCGACGCCTACATGTTCATCGCCGGCATCGCCCTCGTCCTCCTGACGCTCTTCGCCCCGCATGGGCTGGCCGGCGTGCTGCGCCAGAAGGCGATGAGGTGGCTGCCATGAGCGCGAACGCGGCGCCGATCCTGGAGACGCGGGGGCTGACCAAGACATTCGGCGGCATCAAGGCCAACACCGATATCGACTTCATTCTACCCGAGGGGCAGACGATGGCGCTCATCGGCCCCAACGGCGCCGGCAAGTCGACCTTCGTCGGCATGCTCTGCGGGCGCATTACGGCGACCCGCGGCACCGTCCTCTTCAAGGGCCGGGACATCAGTGCCATGCCGGCGCATAAGCGCATCGGCCTCGGCATCGCCTACACCTTTCAGATCACGTCGGTCTTCGCCAACCTGACGGTGCACGAGAACGTCGCGCTCGCGGTCCGCCGCGACGGGACGCGCGGCGAGGCGGGCGTGACAGCCAAGGTCGATGAGGTGCTGACCCGCGTCGGGATCGCCGACCGCGCCGCCCAGCTCGCCGGCGATCTCTCCTACGGACACCAGCGCGTGCTCGAGATCGCGATGGGGCTGGCGCAGGACCCCAAGCTCTTCATCCTCGACGAACCGACACAAGGGCTGGCCGAAGCGGAAGTCACCGAGTTCGTCCGCCTCATCAAAGACCTGACGGGCAAGACCACCATCCTCCTCATCGAACACAACATGGACGTCGTCATGCGCACGGCCGAGCGCATCACGGTGCTTAATTTCGGCGAGATCCTGGCCAGCGGAACGCCGGTCGAGGTGCAGGACAACCCGGCCGTTCAGGCCGCCTATCTCGGCACGAGCGTGGAGGCCGTCGATGCTCCAGCTTGATGACATCCACGTCGCCTACGGCAAGGTGAAGGTCCTTTTCGGCGTCAGCCTGGAGGCGAGGCCCGGCCAGATCACCTGCCTCCTGGGCCGCAACGGCGCCGGCAAGACGACCACCATGCGCGCGATCATGGGGCTTCTACCCCTCCAGGGCGGCACGATCGCGCTCGACGGCGAGGATATCGGCCGCCTTCCCGCCCACGAGGTGCCAAAGCGCCGCGTCGGCTACGTCCCGCAAGGGCGCCGCCTCTTCCCTGAGCTCTCCGTCGACGAAAATATCGAGATGGGCCTTCTGGCCTGCCGCTCCGGAGCCCATGTCCGCGACCGCGTGCTGGAGATGTTCCCGCGCCTAGGCGAGCGGCTCGACCAGCAGGCGAGCACGCTGTCCGGCGGCGAGCAGCAGATGCTGGCCATGGCCCGTGCGCTCTGCCTGGAGCCGAAGGTCCTTCTCCTCGATGAGCCGACCGAAGGCCTGCAGCCCTCGATGATCGCCCTCATTCGCGATGTCATCACGCGCATGCGGGAGGAAGGGCTGGCCGTCGTCCTCGTCGAGCAGCGGGTCGACGCGATCCTGGCGGTCGCCGACCAGGCGGTCTTCATCGAGAACGGCCGAAACCTCGAGACCCTGTCGGCCGCGGCCCTGCGGGCCGACCACGGCAAGATCCATACCTATCTCGGCGTCTGATGCTTCGCCGAGCTGCCGCCTGACACAGCCCGGCGCGCGATAGCACGACCGTATGAAACGACGTTCCGAACATTGCCGGTCAAGGCGGACGCCGGACGTGTGCTCGGCCCTCGGGCCCCGATAGACGCAGCGCGGACCTTGACGCCGGAACGAGATCTGACATATCGTTTGTGTACGAACGATATTGGTGGAGATCGGAGCGCTCGCACCACGTTCCGAGCCTAGACGACAGCACGCATGAGGATCGCATGACGGACATGACACCGATCGTAAAGGGAAGCCCGGTCGACTTCACGATACCGACGGGCGTCTTTGCCGAGACCGTCACCTCCGTCGAGCACTACACGGACCGGCTCTTCCGCTTTCGCATCACCCGGCCGGCAAGCTTTCGCTTTCGCTCCGGGGAATTCGTCATGATCGGCCTGCCGAGTGCCGAGAAGCCCGTCTACCGCGCCTATTCGATGGCAAGCCCGTCCTGGGACGAGGAGATCGAGTTCTATTCGATCAAGGTGCCCGGCGGCCCGTTGACCGAGCATCTCCAGAAGATCAAGGTCGGCGACACGATGCTGATGCGCAGGAAGCCGACGGGGACGCTCGTCAACGATGCGCTTATACCCGGCAAGCGGCTCTACATGTTCTCGACCGGCACGGGCGTCGCGCCCTTCGCCTCGCTGGTGCGCGACCCCGAGACCTACGAGAAGTTCGACGAGGTCATCCTCACCCATACCTGCCGCGAGGTCGACGAGCTGCAATATGCCGAGGCGCTGATGCGCGAGACCCAGGAAGACCCCCTCGTCGGGGAGTTCGCCAAGGGGCGCCTTAGGCTCTACACCTCGGTGACGCGCGGCGACTACCATTGCAAGGGCCGGATCACCGAACTCATGGCATCGGGCAGGCTCTTCGAGGATCTGGGCGTGCCAACCATCAATCCCGACGAGGATCGCGGCATGATCTGCGGCTCCATGGCCATGTTGAACGACACCAAGGCGATGTTGGAGGGCTATGGCCTCGTCGAAGGCTCCAACGCCGCGCCGAACACCTTCGTCGTCGAGCGCGCCTTCGTCGGCTGAGCCGGGATCAAAAAGGTAGACCGTTGACCGTATTGTCGATCGTTCACCAGGAAGTCTCTTGCGAGGTCGACCCGGCCGACGCGTTGCCGCGCGAGCTGAGCCCGGCTTCGCGCCCCGAACTGTCGAGTTTTTCCTGGGACGATCCGTTCCGGCTCGAGGAGCAGCTCAGCGAGGACGAGCGGATGCTGCGTGATGCAGCCCGCTCCTACGCGCAGGAAAAGCTGCAACTCCGCGTGATCGAAGCCTACCGGGACGAGGGCAAGGCCGCGCCTGAGATGATCAGCATCATCAAGCGCAACAATTGCGGCAAGGCGCTCGACATCGCCCGGGCGTCGCGCGACATGCATAGCGGCGATGGCATCTCGGAAGAGTTCCAGAACATGCGCCACATGTGCAACCTGGAGACGGTCAACACCTATGAAGGCGCGCACGACGTCCACGCCCTGATCCTGGGGCGCGCGCAGACGGGCTTGCAGGCCTTCGTCTGACGGGCGATCTCTTAATCTATCTGAGGAGAAGGCGTCCGACATGGCTTCGATCGAGATCGGCGACGGCGATGCGCTTGTCGTCATCGACGTGCAGAACGATTTCTGCCCCGGCGGGGCGCTCGCCATCCCGGAGGGTGACAAGGTCGTCGCGCCCATCAATCGGTTGATGGCGGCGTTTCCGATCGTCGCCATGAGCCAGGATTGGCACCCGCCGGGCCACAAGTCCTTCGCGTCGGCCCATCCGGGCAAGAGCCCGTTCGAGACGACCAAGCTGTCCTATGGCGAGCAGATGCTCTGGCCAGACCATTGCGTCGAGGGCACCGAAGGCGCCGCCTTCCACCCCGATCTCGAGGTCGACCGCGTCGACGTGATCGTGCGCAAGGGCGTGAACCCCGAGATCGATTCCTATTCGACCTTCTTCGAGAACGACAAGAAGACCTCGACAGGCCTTGCCGGCTACCTTCGCGAGAAGGGCGTGCGCCGCATCTTCCTTACGGGTCTCGTCTACGAATATTGCGTCGGCTTCTCGGCCCATGACGGCGCCGAACAGGGCTTCGAGGTCGTCGTCGTAGAGGACGCGACCGGCGTCTTCGGCAACGCGCTCAATCAGCCGATGACAGACCGCCTGACGGCCGCAGGCGCCACGTTCGCGACGACGGCCGACATCCTCGGCTGACAAGCGGGCGCCTCCGGCGGCGCGCGGGCCTGCACTCACTGCGACCTGTGCTCCTTGAGCGCTTGCATGCCCGTCTAGAGAGCAGGCCTCCGGTCAGGCTAGCGAGGTGTCTCCTTGCGCCGTGCTCCAAGGGAGGAGTTCGTCGATGCACGAGATGGCGGCAGCGCGTTCGCCGCCCCGGCCCGAGCCGGCAAACAGCCAGTTGCGGCGGCCCAGCGCGATCGGGCGCACAAGGCCAGTGCGGACGCCCTACGTCGTCTCCCGCTTCCCATGAACCCCATCCTTCTCGATGGAGAACCTTCGGCAAACCCGGCGCGGTTCAGACGCCCGTGACGGTGTGCTCGGCATAGGCGCGACGAACCGTCTCTATCGTATCGACCCGGTCGCCTATCGGCCGACTGTTTGGTCTACCAGATGGCGGACCGCGTCGAGGTCCCAACGGACAAGATCGGTCGCAAACGGATCCTTGCGCATGATGGACGTACTGACGACGACGCCGTTGGCGACGTCCAAGGCGGAGCGAACGTTGTCGGCGGTGACGCCGCCGCCGACGAACACAGGCCAGGTGACGCCCGCCGCCCGGGCTGCCTCGATTCGAGTCAGGCTGTCAGCGAAGTCGTGGCCGGTGATGACGAGGGCGTCCGCACCGGCCTTCTGCGCCCAGGTCGCGGCCGTCTCGTGGGGTACGTCGCCCAAGGGATGGCTCGTCCGGTCGTGGACATCGGCCAGGATCGCGATGTCCGGACGACCCATTTCGGCACGGGCGGCGGTCGCTGCGAGACTTAGTGCGTCGCGCTGCCCCTCCGCGTTGAGGACCGCGCCGACGAACACCTTGAGCCGCACGAAGTCGGCATCCGCCGCATCCGCTACGGCGAGAGGCGCGACCGCATCGTGGGCCTGCACGATCACGCCGAGCGAAAGGTCTGGATAGGTGCGGCGGACGAGCCGCGTCAGAGCGGCGAGCCGGGCGACGGACCGGGGGTTAGCCGCGCCGTGCTCGCGCGTCTGGTCCTGTATCTTGACGGCGTCGATGCCACCTTTCACGAAGACCTCGACATTGCTCAGCACGTAATCTTCGAGCCACGCCATGGAGGGAGCATGCGCGTCGAAGGCCGGCAGGTGAAGGGCCGCGATGATGCGGGAGAAGGGACGCGGCCCGGGATGTGTCGAGGTCATCTTGTCGCATCCGTCAGGGTCGGAATGATCGGTGGAGAGGAACTGCATGGACGAGCAGGCAGGTCGCGACTGGCTTGACGGCGATCGGCTCGCCGTGTCGATCGTCGTGAACGTCGAAGAGGGCGCGCAGCTCTCGATCGCGCGCGGCGACGCACGGAACGAAGGCGTATACGAGGTGGTCGAGGAGGTCACGGGCGTTCCCGACCCGTGCATGGACTCCCATTTCGACTACGGCGCCGGCATTGGCTGGGCACGCATCCGCGAGGTCCTTCGCTCGCGCGGCGTTCCCGCGACGCTCAACGCCTGCGGCCGCGCCTTGATGGAGAATCCGCATATCGCCCGCGATGCCGTTACGGATGGGCACGAAATCTCGGCCCATGGTTGGCGCTGGGAAACGCATGCGCACATGAGCGAAACCGAGGAGCGCCGCGCCATTGGCCGAGCCGTCGCCGCGATCCGGGAGACGGCGGGCCGCCCGCCCGTCGGCTGGCACACCCGCTCGGCCACGTCGATCAACACGCGCAGGCTGCTGCTGGAACAAGGCGGCTTTCTCTATGATTCCAACGCCTATAATGGCGATGCGCCCTATACCGTGCGGCTCGCAGAGCGCACGCATGTCGTCTTGCCCTACGCCTTCGATACCAACGACATGCGCTTCCAGCGCAATGGCGGCTTCGTCTTCGCGGAAGACTTCGCGCGCTACTGCATCGCCGCCTTCGATCGGCTCTATGCCGAAGGCGCCGATGCGCCGCGCATGCTCTCGATCGGACTGCATTTGCGTATCATCGGCCGGCCGGCGCGGATCGGCGGGCTGGAGGCGGCGCTCGACCATATGTCTGCGCGGCCGGGCGTGCGCTTCATGACGCGCGCAGAGATTGCGCGGGCGTGGCGCGTTGCACAGGGGCTCCCCGTCTGGGAGCCACGACCGCCCATCTCGGATTTTCCCGAACGCTAGGGCCATGTCAGAGCGCCCGGTGCGCAGGCATGACAGCAGGCATGACAGGGAGAGCAAGCGCGGCCTCCAGACCGGCGCGGCCGACGATTAGGGCGCCTGCTTCGACCGCGCGCTCGGCCGCCACGTTCGGCGGAAGGCCCAAGGCACGGGCTGCCGCGTAGGCGCCGCAAAAGGCATCCCCCGCTCCGGTCGGATCGACGACGTCGATCGCCTTGCCGGCGATTTCGTGCGTTGCGCCCTTCGTGCCGACAACGCAGCCCCTTGCGCCCAGCTTCAGCACGACCTCGCGCAAACCCGCCTCCACGAGGGAGCGTACAAGGTCGTGAGCGAGCGAACCCTCAAGGCCGCGAGGCGCGAGATGCGCGATCTCCTGCTCGCTCGGCAGGACCGCATCGGCTCGCACCAGCCGGGTCGCGAGCGCGGCGAGATCGAGCGGCGCGGCGTAGTGGCGGGACGGGTCGAGGGAGAGGCGCGTGGCGGCCGGCGCATCGCGCAGTGCTTCCTCATGTCGTGGCCAGACTTGCGTAGCACAATGGATGTTGGGCGCGGCGCGCCAGTCGGCCGGGATATCGGCAAGACGAGGCGACTGTGCCTCCAAGCGATCGAGATAGCGCGCGTGACGAGCCTCCGGGGTCTCCCCTCCACGCAGATCGACATTGCGTGGCAGGGTGCGGCGCGAGCCGTCCGGCTCATAGATGAGCCATTCGACGAGTTGGTCCGTTCCGCTCGGGGAGAGGGATGCCAACGCTGAGGTTCCCGCCAGCAGCGCGCCGAAGCCATCCGGGGCGCCGTTGCCGAGACGGCTGACCACGCCGATCTCGGCCTCCGGCATCACTGTCCGTGCCCCGGCGAGGGTGTAGAGGGCGTTTCCCCCCAGCCGTCGCTCCCAGCGCCCTGGGCTGGCCGGCACGACGTCGTCGACCGTGAGTTGACCGAGGATAAGGAGGCGCGGGGTCGGCACGCTATGTGCGCAGCCGATCGAGGCCGACGGTGCGCGAGAGCACGAGCACGATCAGTAGCGCCAGCAATATCTCCAGGCTCGACAAGGCGGCCACGACCGGGCTCGAATCGAACTGGACGAGGTTGTAGAGCTCGACCGCGAGCGGCCGGCTGCGCGGCGAGGCGGTAAAGAGCGCGACCGTCAGGTTGTCGAACGCCTCGATGAAGACGAAGGTCGCCGCCGCCAGGATGGCGGGCACAATCTGCGGAACCGTGATCCTCATGAAGGTCGTCAGGCTGGACGCGCCAAGACCGGCCGAAGCCTCGTCGAGCCGCGGGTCGAGCCCGGCCAGTCGCGCCATCACCATGCGCACCGCAAACGGCAGACAGAAGACGACGAGGCCGATCGTGACCATCGTGTCCGATTGGCGAAAGGCGAAATAGGCGCCGAAGAAGAGGATCGCGATACCGATCACCATGCCTGGCAGCATCTGCGGCGCCAGCAGGAAGGCGGCAGCCGGCCCGCGCCCCCAAAAGCGGCCGCGCACCAGTGCGAAGGCGGCCGGCACGCCGATCAGCAGGCAGACCACCATCGTCAGCAGCGCGATCCGCAGGCTCGTGCCGGCCGCATGGATGATCTGGTCGCGGCCGGCCAGATCGACATACCAGTCGAGCGTGAAGCCGCGCGGCGGGAAGGTGATGTAGGCCGTCTCGGTGAAGGAGACCGCGACGACGATCAGGCTCGGCACGATCAAGAGGACCAAGGCGCAGGCGGCCAGCGCGATCAAAAGGGCTACGCCGAGGCAATCGCCCCAGCTAAGCGATAGGAAGCGGCTCATCTCGGGCCCTCCGTCCAGCGGGCGGCCCGGTTGCCGGCCCAGGTCATCGCCAGGATAAAGGCAAAGCAACTCGACAGGAGGAGCAGGGCCAGCACCGCGCCCCGATTCCAGTCCAGGATCACGATGATGTACTCGTAGACCTGCACGGCGAGCGTCATGTAGTTGCCGCCGCCCAGCAGCTGCGGGATGATGAAGTTCGTGTAGGACAGCGCGAAGACCAGCGCCGCCCCGGCCGTGATGCCCGGCAGCGACATCGGCAGCGTCACCCGGAGGAAGGTCGAGACATGGCTCGCGCCGAGGCCGAGCGAGGCCTGCTCATACGCCCGGTCACGCGCGGCGAGCACGGTGATGAGCGGCAGCACCATGAACGGCAGGTGGATTTGCGTCATGCCGAGGATGACCGCGAAATCCGTGTTGAGGAGCCGCAGCGGCCGCTCGATCAGGCCCATCTCGATGAGTGCGTTGTTCACGACGCCGCGCCGACCGCCGAGGATGACGAGCCAGGCATAGGTGCGTACGAGCGCGCTGGTAAGAAGCGGCGCGACGGTGATGAGCAAGATCGCGCCGCGCCCGACCCGGCCGACCATGGTGTAGAGATAGGCCAGCGGATAGGCCAGGACGATGCAGCTCACGGTCGCCAGCACGCCCACATAGAAGGAGCGCCACCAGAAGCGCCAGAAGAGGTCGTCGCGCAGCACCTCGGTCAGATGGCCGAACGTCCAGGTGTCCGGCTGTACGACGCCGCGTTCGATGTCCACGAAGCCGAAGGCGAGCAACAGCACCATCGGGATGGCGAAGAAGAACACCAGGAAGACGAGCGCGGGAACGGCCGGCCAGACGCCGCCCGCCATCAGCCGCCGCCCGATGCGGACCATCGGCCCGTCGCGTGCCAAGCGCGGAGAGGGCGCCGCGATATCGGCCTCGGTCATGCCGGCGTCTCCGGCACGACGACGCATGCGCCTGCATCGTTCAGGGCAAGCGAGACCTCGTCGCCCGGCGCCGGGTCGGCCGTGCCCTGCCGCGCCATCACGATCCGCAGGGGCGGATCGCCTGCCTCCGCCTGGCTCACGACCTCGTACTCGGTGGTGGCGCCGAGGACGCGGGCGAAGGAAACGCGGCCGTGCCAACCTCCTTCGCCGGGCGCACCGAGGCGTAGGTTCTCGGGTCGCACGACGATGGCGACGGGCCCTGTCGTCCGGCTGGGGACGCTGATGCCGGGCCCGATCTCGGCCGCGCCGCCGCGCACTTCGCGACGCAAGATGTTGGCTGCGCCGATGAAGTCGGCGACATAGGGCGTGCCGGGCCGGTCGTAGATCTCGGCCGGCGTCCCGATCTGGAGGATGCGGCCGCCTTCCATGATCGCGATCCGATCTGAGATCGTCATCGCCTCGGTCTGGTCGTGCGTCACGCAGACGGTCGTGATGCCGACCGACTTGACGAGCTTTCGCATCTCGATCTGCATCGCCACGCGCAACTTGGCATCGAGCGCGTTGAAGGCTTCGTCGAGCAGCAGGACGCGCGGTTTGATGACGAGCGCGCGGGCCAGCGCGACACGCTGTTGTTGCCCACCCGAGAGCTCGGACGGATAACGCCCGCCCATGTCTGGAAGGGAGACGAGATCGAGCGCCTCCTGCACGCGCTCGCGCAAGGGCCGCTCGGAGCGCTCCTTGCGCACCTTGGGTCCGTAGCCGACGTTGTCGGCTACCGTCATGTGCGGGAAGAGAGCGTAGTTTTGGAAGACGAAACCCACGTTGCGACGGTTGGGCGGCACGCGGGTCACGTCGTCTTCGCCGAGCAGGATCCGGCCGTCGCTTGGCGTCTCGAAGCCGGCCAGGCAGCGCAGGAGGGTCGTCTTACCGCAGCCGGACGCGCCGAGCAAAGTGATGAGTTCGCCGTCGCCCACCTCCAGCGCGCAGTCGCGCAGGACGTGATTGTCGCCGAACCATTTGTCGAGCGAGCGGATGTCTACGCGCATGATGCGGTCTCCTGCCTGCGAATGTCGAGGCCGAGCCCGGTAGGACCGATGCCCGATACGGCCCGCGCCCCGACCTCAGACGCCATCACCAGCGTTTGCACGATGGAAAGACCGCGCGCAGTCGCCACGGCCAGCGCCCCGCAAACGGCGTCTCCGGCACCTGTCGTATCGACGACCGCCGCATCGCCGGCGGCCTGGGTCGCCACGCATGTGCCATCCACAAAGGCCGCGAGCCCGTGCGGGCCGCGTGTCTGGACGACGAGACGCGCGTGGCACGAAAGCGCGGCCGCGGCCTCGTCGTCCTCGAGGTTCGGATAAAGATGCCGCGTCTCGGCGAGGCTCGGCGCGAAGACGTCCGCACGCGCGAGGAGCGGCGCGAGGGCCTCGCGCCCGTCGGCCGCGAAGGCCTCGCTCGTGTCGAGGACGAGGGCGAGGTCGGACGGCAGGGCATCCGCTATAGCCTTGGCGGCCTCGAGCGGCATCGGGCAAAGAATGGCGGCGTCCACGCGTTCCATGCCGCAGGGTGGGGTTGGGGTGAGGCGGACGGTGGCGGCTCTCCAGGCAGGGGCGCCGTGATGCGGCGAGACACGCCCGTCGTCCGGCTCGGTCAGGAGCGCGGCCCGCCGCGTTGCGTGGGGTGATGGAACGAGACCGGACAGGTCCGCGCCCATCGCGGACAGCCGCGCCAGGACCTCGCCTGAAAAGTCGACCGTGCGCGCCGCGAAGAGCGAGGGGACGCCGCCAGCCGCCAGGACGCCGAGCGCGGCGTAGAGCACGCCTCCGCCGGGAATGTCCTCGTGGCGAGCGCCGTCCCGCGACAGCGCGTCGAGCGAGAGGTAGCCGAAGACGGCGACGCGCGGTCTGGCGAAACTCCTCATTGCCCCGTTCCCAGAAGCGAGCGCCGGGTGAGGCGGCGGCTGGTTCGAAAGCGGAGCTCGTCGTTCTTCAAGTGCAGCCGCGTGTTGGGGTCCAACCCACAGGCCCAGGACAGGTGATAGGCGAGAAGCTGCAAGGCGACGGGCACGAAGAGGGCCGGCTCCACCTCGCCCGGCACGGCCTGGTGCTCGCCACCCGGCCGAGCCCCCGTCGCCTGACCGATCCAAAGCGTGCGAAAACCTGAATCGCGCAGCGCCGCCCCGGCCTCGTCGGCGATCTCGGCGACGGCCGGCGTCGTCGGGAGATGGACGATGAGCTCGTCCGTATCGGCGGTCCAGAACTGGCGGTGGGCGAACTCCTCGACATCGTCCGTCCAGACCGGTACGCGCGCGACCTCAACGAGCTTGGCCGCGCCGTAATCGGCCGTCGCCATGCCGGCGCCGCCGCAGGACAGGATGCGCACGCCGGAGGGAACGCCCGCTGCCGCGACGGTCCGGGCGAGCGCATCCAGCGCCGAGAGGCTCTCATCGAGCGCGTCCGCCGTGCGGGCGATGCGCGCGGCCGTCTCGTCGATCGTCCCGTCGAGCGCCGCTCGTGCCATCTGCAAGGTCGCGAGCGTGGCGAGATAGCTCGCCGTGCCGCAGAGGAAGGGGGCGATGTCGTCGAGATCAAGACTGTGGTTCGGCGCGCCCAGCGCCGCGAGCCGACCGCCGGCCGAATTGGTCAGCGCGGCGATCGGCACGCCCCGCGCGACGAGGGCTTCGGCCGCTTCGACGGTGCGGTCGACATTGCCCGACATGGAGATAGCCAGACCGCGATCGGCAGGAACGGCCTTACCACTCAGATGGCCGAGCACTTCCAGCCCGCTCGCGCCGACAAAGACGTCGGAGCCATCGCATCCGGCCCGAGCGGCGAACCAGCCGTCGCCCGAGCCGAAGACGTAGGTTCGCCCGCCGCTATCGGGCATGAGATGTGCGCGCGCGAAATCCGCGATGGCGTCGCGGCGGGCGACGATGCCTCGCAGCACGTCCGGTTGCCGGCCGATATCGGCCATCATCGGCGCCGCCACGTGGCCCTTGCCGCCCTCGCCCGCCTGCGTATTCGCGCGCGCGGTCATCGATCAGCCCGCGAACGTGCGGTCGAACTGTTCGACCAGGTCGCCGCGAATGGGCACGATCTTGGACCAGTCGACCGTCTGCAGGCTGAGCACCTCCTCCGGCGTCGAAGGCGTATAGGGTCTCGCGGCCTCCGGGATCTCAATGCCTTGCACCGTTGCACCGAAGTAATAGGGCGCGGCGGCCGCCATGGTCTGATACTCCTCCGACAGGATGCCGTTCAGCCATTCGTTGACGAGCTCGGGCTCGCGCGAATTGGCGATCTGCGACATGAAGGAGATGATCGCGACAGGGCCGGGATCGGGCTTGACGAACTTGATCGGCAGGCCCTTCTCGGCCGCGACGGCGGCGTCGTTATTCCACAGCGGCGCCATGGCGATCTCGCCGCGCTCCATCATCTGCGACAGGATGCGCGGGCTGCGGCCGGCGATGGGGTTGAGCTCCTGAAGCTTCTGCTAGCCGACGGAGAGATCGTCCTCCGAGCCGCCGAAGATCTTGGAGACCACGGCCAGCGTGCCGAGCCCGAGATTGGACGACGTTCGGCAGATGCCGACCTGACCGGCATATTCCTCGTTCCACATGTCGGCCCACGAGGTCGGCGGGGTTTCGACCATCTCCTCGTTGTAGGCGAGCCCGATCAGCGAAAAGGTCGCCGGAACGCCGTAGCCCTGGCTCTTGGCGACGAATTCCGGGATGGCGTTCGCGAGGTTCGGAATCTGCGACGGATCGGCCTTCTCGATATAGCCCTCCTGGATCGCGATCAGGTGCGGCGGCTCGCCGTTCGGCATCGCGTCATAGGGGCTGAAGCCCTGCGCGGCCTTGATCTGGGCGACAATGTCCTGGCTCTCGGAGGGTACCAGGACGACACGCAGCCCCGCGTGCTGGGCCTCCATTTTGTCGCCGAGCCAGCGATGCGGCTCCTGCAGGGCGCCGCCGTAGCTGATGATCACGAGCTCGCGATCCTGCGCGCGGACGATGTTGGGCTTCGCCAGCGTCGCAGCTGCCACGCCGGCGCCGAATAGGCCGCTATTGAAGATTCTGCGGTTGATTAGCTTCGTCATCCTCGCCTCCTGGGAACGAATGGTAGTAGGGTCTCTTGAAAGGCCGATCTTGGTGTCGGCTAAACGGGGTTCGGGAGGAGCCCTGTCGGGTGCTCCTCGCGGCCTTCTGTAGGGCTCAGTCGAGTCCGGCCGTATCGGTCCTGATCAGACCCTTGCGGATGAGCCAGTAGTCGTCCTGTCGCTGGAGCGGCAGGAAGCCGAGCGGGCGACCGCGCGCGACATGCAGCGCGAGGAGCTGTGCCGGCAGGTGGTAGGTCAGCGGGCTGACAAGCTCGTGCCCGACGTGCGGCATGGCGAGGCGCACGGTGGCGGGCCCGGTCAGTTCGTCGACGTCCGTCGCCAGCAGGGCCGTGCCGCCCGCGCTGGCGATGCCCTGGAGCATCTCGCCTGCCCGGTCGACCGCGTTGCCACATGGCGCCAGCACGATGACGGGTCCCTTGGCC
This sequence comes from uncultured Alphaproteobacteria bacterium, assembly GCA_963799285.1. Classification (GTDB taxonomy): domain Bacteria; phylum Pseudomonadota; class Alphaproteobacteria; order Rhizobiales; family CAWCWK01; genus CAWCWK01. Next base: position 283,349 of record CAWCWK010000004.1, on the reverse strand, counting down.
TGGCCCATCACGGTGAGAAAGTATTGCAGGTGCGCCCACTCCTCGAGGTCCTGGGGCACGCCGTTCAGCGGCACCTGCTCGTGGAACTTGGCGGCGGAATATTCGGCCGTGCCCACGTTCGGGCCGGCCCCGATGGTCCAGACGGTATCGAAAGCCTCGGCCTCGGCGACATAGCGAGCGATGGCCGGCTCGATCGCTCGCGCCGTCGGCTCGATCTCCTCCAGGCCCGCGCGGATGCGATCGAGCCAGGCATCGCGGTCCTGTGCCGTCAGATGCTCGCGCAGCACGCCGATCTCCAGAGCCAGCGCCCAGTGCGCGACGAGGGCGGCAAGATATTCGGCCATGTTGAGGAACACGCGCCGATAGTGGTCGGGCATCGCCTCGTCGCGCACGACGGGGCGGTGGAGCACGATGTCCGCGCCCTTGGCCAAAGGGCCGCTATCGGAGCCGGTGATGCCGAGCGTCAGCCGGCCGGCCGCCTTCGCCAGCGTGACGCCCTCACGCGTCCGGGTCGAGTTGCCGGAATTGGGGACCGCCACCACAACGTCCCGCTCGTCCAGGAGAGACACGCCGTAGCGCGCGAAGGTGAGCGAGGTCTGCGCCTCGACATAGAGCCCGGTCCACCGCTGAATGGCCGGCACGGCCGACCGGGCCGCGAAGAGGCTGTCGCCAGAGCCGACGAAGAGAAGGCGCGTCAGACGAGGCCCGGCGCGCTCGAGAAGTTTCGCCGCAGCCTCTCTCGCTCGGGCGATGACGACATCGACATCGAAGCCGGTCGAGGCTGCCGCTGCGCAGGCCTCGGCATAGGTCTCGGGGAAGACGACGGAAGGACGAACATCGGCTGCGTGGGCCGAGGGAGCGGATGAAGGGGACATGGAAAGCCAGAACGGAATGAGTCGATGCGACGCCTCGGCGGCCCCGCAGGTGCAAACGCACGAGGCTGTGCCCCGCGCGGACCTACCCGTGCTGGCTGCAGCCCGCTTTCACGAGACAGACGAAGGCGCGCGGCGACCGGGAGCGACATTTGAAATGCCCTCCGCGTCGCCCTGTCTTGCGCCTGCGTGCAATCACGTAAACAAATCTCCAGCTTGCGCGATCAGGCTAGACCGCGTCGGCGGCCTTTGGCAAGAGGGTCGAATGCGCAAGGATTGGGCATGGAGACAAAGAGTGCAGCAGTGGCGGAAATCCTAGAAGCCGACTGGATTCTGGAGCGCTTCGACCATGGAAAGCCGATCATCCACAAGGATGCTAGTCTCGTCATCGTCGGTGGGCGAGTGCATGAGATCGCCTCGCGTGAGGCGCTGGGAAAGAGCCATCCCGACGCGCCGCGCTCCGGGGGGGCGGGGCATGCTCTCATCCCCGGTCTCATCAACGCACATCACCATGTCGGCGCCACGCCGCTGCAGCTCGGCTCGCTCGACCACCCTCTGGAGCTGTGGTTCGCCAGTCGGCTCGCGCTGCGCGATGTCGACCCCTATCTCGACACGCTCCAATCGGCCTTCGAGTTGATCGAGTCGGGCGTCACGACGGTCCAGCATCTTCACAGCCGCGCGGCCGGCGGGCTGGCCGGTTTGGAGCGGGCGTCCGGCGCGGTCCTGAAGGCCTATCGCGACATCGGGCTGAGGGTTTCCTATTCGATGGCCCTGCGCGACCAGAACCGTCTCGTCTACGAGCCGGACGCCGATTTCGTAGCCCGGCTCCCGGCGGCGCTGAGACCGGCGATGGCGGATTATTTCGAAACCTATACGGTCTCGCTGGAGGACCAGATCGCCTTCTTCGAGGGGTTGATCGGGCAGTCCGGCGGACGCGTGCGCATCCAGCTTGCGCCGTCCAACCTGCACTGGCTGTCGGATCAGGCGCTCGGCGCGGTCGCCGATCTCTCGGCCCGTCACGCCGGCCCCGCGCACGGGCTCTGCATGCACGCCCATATCGTCGAGACGCCCTATCAGGCGGCCTATGCCGAGAAGCGGACCGGCGGCACTGCGCTCGCCCATTTCGACCGCTTCGGTCTTGTCGGCCCAGCGCTTACGATCGGCCACGGCGTGTGGCTGACGGAGGGCGATCTCGACCTCGTGGCCGAACGTGGCGCTTGCGTGTGCCACAACTGCTCATCGAACCTTCGCCTCAAGAGCGGCGTCGCAGCGCTCAACCGGATGCTCGCAAGAGGCATTCCCGTCGCGATCGGGATCGACGAGGCCGGCATCAACGATGATCGTGACATGTTGCAGGAGATCCGCCTCGTCCAACGCTTCCACCGGCCGCCAGGCATAGATTCGCCGGCGCCGGACGCGTCGCAGGTGCTGCGCATGGCGACCGAGCACGCGGCCCGCACAACCCCGTTCGGCGAGGCGATCGGCACGCTTGCAGTCGGCGCCGAGGCCGATGCGGTACTGCTCGACTGGGCCGAGGTCACCGCACCCTACCAGTCTCCCGACGTGCCCCTTCTAGAGGTCCTGGTGCAGCGCGCGAAGGCCGGCGCCGTGCGGGAGACCTGGGTGGCCGGCGCGTGCATCTACCGCAATGCCCGGCATCTGCAGGTCGACAAGTCGGACGCGATGGCCGAGCTCGCCCGCTTCTTCGCCCGCCCGCTGACGCCGGACGAGGACGCTCGCCGCGATCTCGCCCGCGAGGTCATGCCGCATGTCCGCGCCTTCTATAAGGGCTACCTGCCGGCGCTGCCGATGGACCCGCGCGCCTAGCGCGCCCGCGGTGGGACTTGGCTACGGAACGCCTCGGCGATATCGATCCTCCGGGCAAGCCATAGCCTGTCGCGGTGCGCGCTCAGCATCGCCAAAATCTCGCGCACGGCACGGAACCGCGCCGGCCGGCCCGCGATGCGCAGGTGAAAGCCGATATTAAGGACCCGGGCCCGCCCGCTCTCGGCCTCCAGGAGGAGCGTCTCCAAAGCGTCGCGGACATAGTCTACCATCTCGGATGCGAGCACGAAGCCGTTGGGATGAAAGAACTTCATGTCATTCGTATCGAGCGCGTAGGGTAGAACGAGGAGGTCGCCGTTCTTCGTCCAGTAGGGCAGGTCGTCGTCGAATGCGTTCGAGGTGTAGGCGAAGTCGCGCTCGACGAGGAGGTCGCGCGTCCAGGGGCTCTCGCCGCCCCGGCAGAAGAATCCGCGGGGCCGCTCCTTCGTCGCCGCCTCGATGGCGTCGAGCGCGCGGTCGAGGTCGGCGGCCTCTGCGTCTCGCGACGTATAGTCGGCGTGGGGTCTCCAAAGCCAGCCGTGGCAAGCCGCCTCGTGCCCTCTTGCCACACAGGCCCGCGCAAGGGAGGGCGCGCGCGCGACGGCTCGGCCGCAGAAGAAGATCGTGGCTGGGCAGGCCTCGGCTTCGAGCGTGTCGAGGAAGCGCCACAGGCCGGCGCGCGTGCCGTAAGCGAAGATCTGTTCCTGACCGAAGTCGCGCCGGCCCTCTGGCACGACGCTGAGCACCTCGCCCATGCGCTCGCTCATGGGATCGCCGTCGCCTACCTGCAGTTCAGCCCCCTCCTCGAAATTCAGCACGACGCTGACCGCGAGTCGCGTCCCGTTGGGCCAGAGGATATCGGGCCAGCGTCCGCGATAGCCGACGAGATCGCGGCCCTCATCGCCATATCGATCGACTTCGAGCTTTGCGTCCGCACCATCGGAGGGATTATCGCGATCCACTGGAGCGTTTCTTTCTATCACCACTTTACGTCTCGGCGAGACTGTAGAGCCATAACGCTTGAGGGAGGGTACCCGCAGGATGGGTCGGCCGCTCGCAGCCAGGGCATGACGCCGTCCATTCTCCTCGTCAATCCCAGCACCAACACCCGCTCACGGCGGCCATGGTCGGCATGTCCACGCTGCACGGAATGCAGCCGGGTGCGCCGTTTGCGTCAAGTTTGTTGATGCGCACCTCTGCCTGTGGCTTGCAATAGGATCTCTGTTGGCGGGGTGATGGGCGTCCCATCGGGCCCCCTTCGACGCTGGGGTCGATGATGCTCTCGAGTATTCTTGGGAGCCAGGTTGCAGGGCAGGCTCTCCGAAAGCCTGCCGACGCGCCCGGCGATGGGGGCGGCCTGTCCTTTTACTTCAACGCGATCGACGACGGTGGCCAGGTGGTGCCATCTCGTCGAAGGCCGGGGTCGGCGCCGGCCTCGCTCAAACCGTGGACCAGCTTGCGGTGTGACGCGCAATACCTGCGTCAAGCCGGTCGCCCACCCCATCGCTTACCGCGCGAGAGCGATGAGGTGAGGATCTCCGAACCTTTCGGCTAAAAGCCGGCAGGGAGGTCGAGCAGGGAATCCCCTGCGCCGTTGGTCGGGCTTGCGGCAGTCTCGAGCTCGATCGTCCCTCCCATGAGGTCGCGTTCGCTCGTATTGGTGAAGAGGATAGAGGACACGGTCCCGGTCTTGAGAAGGAGGCCGTCATCCGTCCTCACCAGCGCATCGAGGACGTCGTCCCGGGATGCGAACCACGTGTCGGAGAGCTTGAGCGTCTCGCCGCGCCGGAACTCGTGCACGATGTCGTGGCCGTGCCCCGCCTCGAAGACGAAGGTGTCGATGCCGTCGCCGCCCTTGAGCCAATCGTCGCCGGCCCCGCCGATCAGGGTATCTTGACCGCTATTGCCCCAGATCACGTCGTCGCCACCCCCACCATCGAGGACGTCGTCGCCCCTTCGACCGTAGAACGTGTCGTTCCCATGACCGCCGGTGAGAGCGTTATTGCCGGACGTGCCGGCGAACGTCTCGCCTTCTTCGGAGACTTTGGGAGGCTCGTCTACCGGGAGGTCCACCACATCGACTGCAGGCTCGGTCGCGGGGTCCACTTGACCGCCCCCGACGACCTCGTCGCCTTCGCTTGGCGCCGATACGAGGCCGCCCAGGCCCCGGCCTGGCTCATGCGAGAAGTCGAGGCCGTGAAACGCGACCTGCCCGAACCCATCGCCATTCGTCTCGTTGACGCCGAGATAGGCTCCGGCCTTGAAATAGAGCGCATCGGACTGCCAGACGTCGTTGATCCGCGTCACGGAGGTATAGGTCTTGCCATCGGCGAAGATAGAGACCGCAAGCGTCTCGCCTCGCGCCTCGATGACGTAGGAGAAACGCTCGCCGAGCGCGATGTCCGGCTCGCTCCCGTCGGATGCGGTAAATGTGAACTTCAGTTCCTTGTCGGACGGACCGGCCTGATCGTTCTTGAAGTAGACGGAGCCGTTGTCCCAGTAGAGCCGGACGAGCTCGTCGTCGCTCCCGTGGATCTGTCCAACCACGATCCGGCCGAGCCCGCCCTTGTCGAGCGTCGGGGCTTCCTGGACGGTCAGCGTGGCGCTCATCGTGCCGCCCTCGGAGAGCGTCCAGGCGGCTCTGTCATCGCCGTCCATCTCGCGCAGCTCTGAGCGGGGATACTTGCTGCCGCCGGTGGTGGCGCCGTCGACGGACACGCGAAAGACCATGGCGCCGGTGTCGTCGTCGAAGAAGGACCGCGGGTCTTCGAAACCGTTGAGGTCCGCAACCTCTGCGGCACGGCCGGAGATCGTTCCCGCCTTGTCCACTGGAAGGGTCAGCTTCCAGTTCGTGAGATCGAAATGTTCGGAGTTTACGCTCATCGTTCAACCTTTCTGGGCGGCCTCTACCAAGTGGCGAAGGCGGCCTGTCCTGTGTGCAGTATTCGTTGCGCCCCCGCGCGACCCCGCGCCCAGCCCCCCCTTCGAGCGTATCGCGCGACCCTCGAGGGTCGCCCGCCTAGGCCGGAAGGATCGACGAACGGTCGACCATGGGGAAAGACGTCGTCGCATGACGCCCAGACACCAATCCTGACCACTCGAACCTAAAGGCAGCTCTGTAAAGTAATCACAATGTAAGAAAGGGTAGTTTTTCGTATGCAATTACAATAGCTGTCGATTTTTACTGCGGCATGATCTGACCATGAGCCCAGTGTATTATAGATCTTATGGTCAGGTACGCGCCGTATTGTCCGTTGCCGACACAACTCGATAAATCACTGGTACACGGCCGAATGTGACCGGATCGTGATTCACCAGGGTGCAAATTGCGTGTGGTCCAGGCGACCGGCCTTGAAAGTGACCGCTGGGCCCGCCACGCACGCACGAAGCGGCGTTGCCCGGGTCGGGAAAGGCAGGACCGCGCCGTTCCGCAACTGAAGGCTCGGCGGACGGGGGATAGGAAGGAGGGAGGCGAGCGCACCCGTGGCCCGAGTGCTCTCGAAGCGGATGGACAGGAGCCCTAACGGGGAGGGGTCAAAGCCCAGGGCGCGTTTTCGATGGGCGGCCGAGAGGCGTTTTGGACCGCGCGGTGGCCCGCGCTCGGGGGGACAGACGTCCGATCGTGGATGTGGCGCCGGATGAGCGCACGGCGCCCCCCGGTCCCGGAACCCGCGCGAAGCTCCCCTCACCATCCCGGAGGATTAGGGTCTGGGCCCTCAAGGAGCGCCGGTTCAGTCGATGGGGGGACGCACTCGTCGCAGACGCGTAAGGATCTTGGCTGCCGTGCGTTCGTGATAGTCGATGCCGAACCGCTGTCGGATGAGAAAGCGTATCTCGGCCGGGCGCCACGTTCGCGGTCCCCCAGCGTTCGGGTGCTGGTGCAGCAGCGCGGCGAGTTCGGCCATCTGTGCGTCCGTGAGGCGGGAGGGCGGCCCGGGAGGCCGACGGTTCTGAAGCCCGTCGAGGCCTTGGGCGTTATAGCGGCGTACCCAGTCCCTCAGCGTCTGGCGGTCCATCGCGCAGGTCTCCGCCGCGCTCTTGCGATCAACGCCTTCGAGAACGAGGGCGATGGCGAGCATGCGCCGGGCCGATCGGGCGTCGCTCGCCTTGGCGGCCGCTTCCCGCAGCTGCCTGGGATCGAGGTCGAACCTGGTGACAGCAACGGCCGGCACGCTAGCGAGGCCGGAACGGCGCACGGACGCAAGAAGAACCCAGCAGGACGTATGCGGCCCGGGCGCGGCGCCGCTGGTGACGGGCCTCGCCGGACCCGAACCGGCGGCATTCGCCCATCGAGCCACGCATGGCCGCCATGGCGGGTCAGATAAGACCGTCGGAGAAGCCATACATCTCGCCGCGCGGGTCCTCGCTCGCAAACCCTGCAAGCCCGTCGTCCGGCGCGTCACCGTGACGATCGGCAAGGTAGGCGAAATAGTCCGGGCCGCCGTGAGGGGAACGCTCCGTCGCGTCGGCCACACCGCCGAACGCGAACGGCTCATCCGCTCCAGTCCGCCTGAACGCGCCCGCCTCGTCGACCGCCCGCGTATCCAAGAGCGTGAAGTCGAAGGTGTCCCCCTGGTCCGGCAGGAGGAGTGGGGTGTCGGTCACGCTCGCATCGGCGATCAGGGCGGCGGCGGCCGAACCCGAAGCACCGTCGAAGGCGTAGTCGGAGACATCGAGCCCGCCGCCCGCCTTCAGCATGAACGTCTCCACATAGCCATTTTCACTGACCTGCCAGAGGTTGCCGGAGACCCGGGTCAACGTCGCCGAGGCGCCGAAGCCGGTGAACAGGAGGCGGTCACCATCGGCTCCCCCATTGCCATAAAAATCCTCGACCGTGTCGCCGGAGAACTCGCCCTTGCGCAGTACGAAGGTGTCGTTGCCGCCATCGCCATAGAGCTGGTCGGTGCCGAGCCCGCCTTCCAGTGTGTCGTCGCCGCCCATGCCGTGCAGCCGGTTGGCGCCCGCGTTGCCGACCAGGCTATTGGCGCCGCCGTTGCCGGTGCCGTTGAGGGCTACGGTCCCGGACAGTACGAGCCGCTCGACATTGTCGCCGAGCGTATAGGACAGGCTCGATACGATGGTGTCGACGCCCGCGTCGAAGGCCTCGCGCACGCTGTCTCCGGTGTGATCGACGATGTAGGTATCGTCGCCAAGACCGCCCACCATGGTGTCCGCGCCCGCCGCGCCATCGAGAACGTTGTCGCCGGCATTGCCGATGAGGGTGTTCGCGAGCCCGTTGCCCGTCGCGGCGAGGTCGGAACTGCCGGTCAGGACGAGCACCTCGACCTGCTCGGGCAGAACGGTGTCGACGCTGGCATACACCGTATCGATGCCGCCGAGGCCGGAATGGGCCTTCTCCACGATCGTGTCCCGCGCGTCGTCGACCACGTAGACGTCGTCGCCGTCGCCGCCGGTCATCAGGTCGGCACCCGCCCCGCCATCGAGCGTGTCGGCGCCGCCCAGACCGGTGAGCTGGTTGTCGAGCGCGTTTCCAACCACGACATTGGCGAGCCCGTTGCCGGTCCCGCGCACCGCGTTGTCGGTCAGGAACAGGTTCTCGACATGGTTCGGCAGCACGAAGTTCAGCGACGAATAGACCGTATCCGTGCCGGCATTGGCCTGCTCGGTGACGGTGTCGCCGCTATGGTTGACGATATAGGTGTCGTTGCCGAGCTGGCCGGCGAAGGCGTCGCCCGACTTGGTTCCCGGCAGTAAGTCGTCGCCGTTCGTCACCGAATAGGGCGGAATGAAGTAGGGCCCCGCCGCCGCCCCCGAGATCGTGTTGGCGGAGACGAGCGTTCCCGAGGGCTTGGCGGCGCTGGAATTGCCGAGCTCCTCGCGGACGCCGTAGCGGGGAGCGGTCGCGTCGGTACTGTAGATCGTGTTGTTGGTGATGAGCGTGTCGGTCGAATAGTAGGTCCGAGGGGTCGCCGACGCGTCGTCGAAGCGTGAGCGGATGTTGATCTCGTCGGTCAGGCCGTCACCGAGATTGGCGTTGTTGTAGATCGTGTTGCCGTCGATGACGGTGCCGGACGCGCCTTCTATGCGCACGCCCTGAAGCAGATTGTCGTGAATCGCGGCGCCGGTGACGGTGACGCCGTCCGAGAGCTTGATCAGCACGCCCTCGCGCTGGTTGGCGTAGAAGGCTCCGCCGACGATCTGGATATTGCTCGGCCACGCGACGTCGTTGGTGCCGGGGGCGAAGATGTCGCCGCGCTGGACGACGAGGCCGGAAGAGCCGTTGCCGTAGGAGACGTTGTTCTCCAACCGCACGTCGCTCGTGCTCGTCGTCAGGTTGAAGCCGTGCCGGTCGTTGTTGAAGGCGAGGTTGTCCCTGACGAGCCCGCCAATGACGCCGTCGAGCGTGATGCCGTCGTCGCCATTGCCGTGCGAGACGCAGCCCTCGATGGTCATGTTGCGGGTGAACTCGTGCGGATCGATGCCGTAGCCCGTGCAATCCTTCGCTTCCACGTTGGACAGCGTGATGTTCTCGTGGATGCGGCCGCTGCCGTCTTCCTTCACGCCGCAGATGAAGCCGGCCTGATGGTCGGCGTTGTTGGCGCGATTGCCGTCGATGGTCAGGTTGGAGATGGTGACGTTGGACACACTCTCGGAAGGCGTCGTGCGCACGATGCCGTTGATCCGTGCGTCGAACCCGTCGATGAGCTTGACGACCGAGAGCCCCATCCCGTCGCCCATGAGGTCGATGTCGGAGTAGAGCGTGATGCCGCCGACGGATGGATCGCTCGCGTCGCCGCTCACGTGGAAGGTGCCGGAGGGGACGTAGACCGCTCCGCCACCGGCAGCCCGCGCCGCGCCGACGGCCGAGGCGATGGCCGCCGTGTCGTCGGAGCCGTCGTCCGCGACGGCGCCATAGTCCCTTATGTCGAACAGTTGGGTCACGCATCTACCTCACGTGGGAGCGTCCCGGCCGGGACCTGGCCATCGGTTTGAGCACGGCGCGGCACCGGGTCACTTGCCGGAAGTTAAGCTTGCCCGGGCCGGCTGAAGGCCCGCCGCCACGCGAGCCGTCGCCGGCCTAGCGCTCCGCCTCATGAGACGCGGCGTGGGCCTCTACGGCGCTGCGGGCCTCTTCGAGCGGCATCTCCCCGAATTGCGAGACGGCGTCGCGCGCAAGGCTGTGTCCGCTCTGCGCCGCGAGGGAAAGATAGGCCCGGGCCGCCTTCAAGTCGGCCGAGCCGTCCACCGGGTTGAGGAGGACCAATGCCAGCCTGTATTGCGCCTCCGCGTCGCCAGCCTCGGCGGCGGCCTCGAGATGGCCGCGCCCACGGCGCCGCAATTCCGGGTCCGAGACACCCCAGACGGCGTAGACCTGCGCGAGGACAGACCTCGCCCCGCCGACGCCTCGCGTCGCCATCTCCTCGAGCGTCGCGATCACGGGGGCGAGCGCGGGATCGCCCCTACGCCTTGCCTCGAGAAGGCCGACGAGCGCGGACACCGCTTGGCCGTCCCCGCCGGCGATCGCGGAGGCCATCAGCGTCGCCGCCCTGGCCCGCTCCTCGTCTGAACCGCCGTTCAGCTGCCGGGCCAGACCGAGCATGGCCGCCGCCTCGCCGCGCTCGACGCCGGCACCGAACCACGTGCGAAGCTTGTCCGCAGCCACGGCGTCGACAGGACCGAGCTTCTCGTAGCGCAGCGCGGCGCGGGTCTGGTCAGCCGTCCCGAGGGCGGCAGCGCGGGCCGCCCAGCGGCGGGCTTCCTCCGGCTCCTCGCGGCCCGGCGCCATGAGCGCGTCGCTGATCCGCAGCATGGAGCGCGCCCGGGCGTCCGCGTCGAGCGTCGCCAGAAGATCGTCGGCGCGTCCGTTGTCGCGCCGCACGCCCCAGCCGAGCGCATAGGCGAGCGCGGCGTCGTCGGTGGCCGATCGGTTTCCGTCCGCAGCCGCCCGGGCATACCATTCCGGCGCCTCGCGCGCGTCCTTGGGCCCGCCGATGCCGAATTGCAGCATCAGGGCATAGGCGTTGGCCGAGGCGCTCGATCCGAGCAGGGCCTCGGCCCGCAGGAGCGGCCGCAAGGCAGCCGCGCCGTCGAAGGGCCGTGGCCCGCGCGCCGTAATGAGCTTGGCCGCCTCGCGAAGATCGACGCGGCTACCCTTCAGCGCCCCGGCTACGTGCTGCTGGAGGTGGCCATCGGCGGGGGCTGCCATCGCCGGAGTGGCGCCGAAAGGCGGCGCAGGAACCAGCGTCCCGGCCCAGCTGAAGAGGCCCGCAGCCAGGAGGAGCACGGCGTAGCGCCGCGCATGGGGCCCTGGACGCAAAGGGCGGGGCCGGGGCGATGTGCCGCTACTGGTTGAAGCCATGATCTCGTGCCCGCTTGAGCCAATGTGCGGCCGCCTTTTGATCGGGCGGCGTTCCCAGGCCGACGTCGAGCGCCATCGCATAGCGGTACATCGCCTCCGGGTTCCCGGCCTGTGCGGCCCGGCGCAGCCATTCGGTGCTCTTGTCGACCGACACGTCGCCCATGACGCCGGAGGCATAAAGGCGTGCCAGCGCCATCATCGCTCCGGGGTCCTCCTCCGCCGCGGCTTTCAGAATGAACGACAGGCCCTCCTCGCGCCGGGCCTCGCCGAGCGCCACGACGGCCGCGCCGTAGGCATTCATGGCCGGCACGTCGCCGCGATCGGCAACGGCCTTTAGGGTGTCTAGCACGGCCTCGCGTTCCGCACTGTCGACGGCCTCGTCGCTCGCGAAGCGCGCCAAAGTCTCGACAGCCGACGGCTCGCCCGCGTCGGCCGCCATCTCCAGCCATCCTAGCGCCTCGGTGAAGGCCCGGCCCGGAGCCCGTGCCAGTGATCGCGCGAGGGCAACGGCGGCCTTTGCGTGGCCTTCCTCGGCCGCGCCTCGCAGGAGCTCACGCGCCTGCGCGGTGTCGGGCTCTCCCGTCGCATCGCCGGAGGCGAAGGCGAGGGCGACCTTGTAGAGATCGGACGGGCGCTCCCCGGCGATGGAGACGGCCTGGGCGAGGTAGTCCGCCGCGGACGGGCCCGCCCGTCCCTTGCCAAAGCGTCGCTCCAACGACGCCAATGCCACCAGCGCGGCCGGATCGCATACCCGGCGCTGCCCCGCAGAGGCGAGGACGTCCTCTGCCAGGGCGGCATCGTCGGGGAGCCGGGCGAGTGCGTCGGCGTCGCCGTGCCGGGCCGCTTCCACGAGCCACCCGCCCTGCGGCGCCAAGGCCCCGGTCGGCGCGGGTTCGCCTGCCGCCAGACGCATCATCGCGTCTGCCTGGCCCTGCCACGCAGCCGCCTGGAGGAGCCGAGCGGCATCGTCCGACGCGGCGGAGAGCTCCCCGCGGGCCAGAAGAGCCTCGGCTCGAGCGAGTCGCGCATCGGGATCGAGGCTGCGAGAGAGGCCGGCCAGCAGCGCATCGGCATCGAGGTCGAGCTCGCCGCGCCGCTGCGCGCGAAGCAGGGCCAGGCGGCCGGAGACGACCCCTTCGCCGAGGGCCGCCGCACGCTCGACGAAACTCTCGACCTCGGCCGAGGTGGCTGGACGCGCGCCATCGGCGGAGGGGCCGACGTCGCCTCCTCCGCCCGCAGCGAGCACGGCGAGCCGCGCCGTGGCCAGTCGATCGCCAAGGTCGTCCGCACGGCGCAGCCATCGGTCGGCCTCATCGGCCCGCCCGCCGCGCAGCGCCGCTTCCGCCAGGGCGCGCTGGCTCGCCGTGCTGCCGGCCTCGGCCGCCCGAGCCCGCCAGCGGATCGCCTCGCCCGCCGGGTCCGCTCCCGGCACGCAGCGCAGGAACTCAGAGAGCTCGGTCATGGCCTGCGGATCGCCGCCTTCCGCGGCTCGGCGCAGGCGGCGCCCGGCCTCGGCCAGGTCCTCGCCCGCCCCGAGCAACGCTCGAGCGTAGGCGAGGTCGGCGGCCGGCCCCTCCATTGCCGCTAAGCGGGCGCGCAGGGCGGCGGCGCGTTCGCGATCACCCGGCCCCGGTGGGCTCGTCAGCGGCGGCTGCGCGGCCATGGCGACGATGTCGGCCGAGACGCCGGGTCTCGCCATCGCAGCGTCCAGCACCGCCCGCATGCGGACCGGGTCCGACACCGCCGTATAGTCACCGCGATGGAAACGGGCGAGGAGCCGGAAGGCCGTCGGGTCGTGGTTCGCCGCGCCCGTCTCCAGAAGCGCGACGGCACGGTCCGTGTCCGTGCCATCCTCCAGAAGGAGGCGGGCCAGCGACACGCCCGCATCGAACGAGCCGCCGTCTGCCGCGTCCTCCAACAGCGTGGCCGCGCGGTCGCGCCCGCCGCGATCGCCGGCCGCGGCGAGATGCATCTGTGCCCGCTTGATCGCGCCGCGTGGGTCGCCCCGGGCGGCCGCGTTCTCGAACCATGCGGCGGCGAACTCTCTATCTGGCCCCGCCGCGCCCTCGAGGAGCATGTCGCCGACAGCCACGGCCAGGCCGCAATCGCCGCTCGGGCCGGCCGCCCGAGCCGCGAGAAGGGCGAGCATCGTGAAATGCTCCCGAGCCCCTTCGAAGGGCAGTATGGCGCCGGGCGCGCGGTAGAGCGAGGCAAGCTCGAGCGACGCCTCCACGTCGCCGAGCCCCGCCGCGATCGCCAGCAGGCGCGCGGCCTCATCGGCCGAGGCCGGGGAGATCCGGCCCGTGCGGATGAGACGGGCCAAGGTCACGGCGGCTCGTGGGTTCTGCTCGGCCATCGCGGCGCGCAGCAGAGCGCCGGCCCGAGCCGGGTCGGGCGCGCCCGCCTCCGCATCGACGAGGAGCGTCGCCAGCTGCCGCTCCGCCTCCGGCTGGGCCGGCCCGGGATGCGAGGCCGCCTCCTCCAGAAGCTGTCGGGCCAGCACCTTGTCCCGAAGGACGCCGGGCGCACCCGAAGTGTAGAGCGCGGCGTCAGCGAGGAGCACCTCGGCGTCCGCTCCCGCCTCCTGCCCGGAGCCCTGGTGCGTCCAGTCCCGCGAAAGCTGGCGCGGGGTCTCGGCCAGGCATGTCCGGCCCGTATCGTCCGGCGGCTGACGCAGCTCCGGCGCGGCGTCTGGTGCCGCCGTCTGGCCGAAGGCCGGCGCGGCCAGGCCGAGGGTGCAGATCGCCGATGCCAGCAAGAGCCGTCGCACGCTCGGGCGACGGCATGGACGAGGGGGCTGCGCGGTAAGGATGGGCATGGCGGTCACTCCGCGGTTATCGGCAGCTCCGCCGACGTGCTGGAGCTGACGTCTGTTCTCAGAAGGGCGTCGTAGGTGCGCTGGGCCAGGAGGTTTCCGTTCGTGCCGGCGGTCCGAAGCCACCGCATAGCCTCGTCCCGGTCCGGCGAGACGCCATCGCCCGCGAGGTAGGAGAGGCCGAGCTGGAAGGCCGCGCTCGGATGGTTGCGCAGGGCCGCTTCGTGGAGCCATGCCGTGCTCTGCTCGGCGTCGACCTCGCCCGCTACGCCCAGTGCATAGATGCGCGAGAGGTCGTACATGGCCGCGGTGTGGCCTCTGGCCGCCGCCGTCGTGAGGCCGTCGAGGCCCGCATTCGTCGATCGCGCCACGCCGATCCCGTTGAGCTGGAGATGGCCGAACGCGGCCATCGCCTCCCGGTCGCCGCCCGCCGCGCTTCGCGACAGGAGGTCGGCCGCCATGTCCGGGTCCTGGTGCGTGCTGAAGCCGCTGAGGTAGATCAACCCCAGCGCCCGCTCTGCCGCAAAGGAGCCCCGGGCGGCCTGCGCCTGGAGAAGACGGACTGCCTCCTGAGGATCACGGCCGAGCTCAGCATAGGTCAGCCGATCGGCCTCCAGCAGCGCGGTCGGCACGCTCGCGAGGCCGTCGGTCCCGATCGCATCGATGATGGCAGCCGCGGTCTCCGGCGAACGCGCCACCCCCTGGCCGCCCAGATAGGCCAGCGCGAGCGCGAACCTTGCGCGACCGTTCCGGGGATCGTCGGCGATCACCTCTTCCAGAAGCGCCACCGCCTTCGCCGCCTCGGCCTCATAGGCCTTTGCACCGAGATAGAAGCTGGCGAGCTCGACCTTGGCCGCGTTCTCGCCGCGCTCCGCGCTTTGGGTCAGCAGGGCGAGGCCCCGTTCGCGCTCCTCGGCCGTCGCTTCCGGCGATAACAGGAGCGCGGCATAGGCTGCGCGGGCCTCGGGCCGGTCCGGGGCTTCGGCAATGGGCGCGAGCATCCGTTTGGCCAGCGCGAGATCGTCGGCCGTGCCCCTGGCCGCGACCAAGCCCGCGATTTCGACGAAGTCGTCCGGAGAGGCCGCCGGCAGGAGCTGCACCAAACGCGCCTCGTCGAGCCGGTCGCGACGCGCGTAGTGCCGGGCAAGGGCGACGCTCGCTCGCGGATCGGCCTCGGCCAGGCGGCCTAGGTAGAAGGTCTCCGCCTCGGCCTGATCCGCCGGATCGGCGCTGCGGCTCAAGAGTTCCGCCAACTCCCAAGGCGCGGCGGCGACCTGGCGGCGGGCGGCTCTCTCATACCACTTGCGTGCGAAGATGGCGCTGGCCGCGAGGCGCTCGCCATAGGCGTACATCCGCGCGATGCGCAGCATCGCCTGACCGTTGTCCCGGTCGGCGGAGGCGAAGAGTAGGTCGAGCGCCTCTGCCTCCTCATCCGTGTCCTGTGGAAGGCGTCCATCGAGGATCAGCCGGGCGAGGGAGAACTGTGCTGTGGCGCTGCTGCGCGAGGCATCGTGGCGCAAGCCGTCGAGGAGCGCGCGCGCGGCCGGCTCCGCCATCCGCTGGCCTTTCGCCTCCAGGTAGGCATCGTAGGCGAGCCCGGCGGTCGTGCTGCCGCGCCTTGTCGCCGTATCGAGGAGCGGCAGGAGAACCGGCTCCGCCTGCTCGAGCGCGAGCCCCCGCCACGTCCCGCCCGCAAGGGTGGCCAGAGCCGCCGGATCGGACGCGATCGGTGCGAGCGCCCGCTCGATGGCCGCGACCGTTTCGGCCGGCTCGAGGTCGGCGGTCAGGGCGTCGCGAAGGTCGAGCACGGCGAGGTCGACGGCCGCGCCCTCATGGCCCACGGCTCGGGCCCGGGTCAGCCATGAACGTCCGATCTCGGTGGGGACGTCGAGCGGCCCGTCGGCCGCGGCGTCCCGTCCCAGCGCCATCGCGGCGTCGACGCTGCCCGCATCGGCGGCGCCCGACAACAGGGTCACGATCTCGTGCGGCCGCGCGCGGCCCTCGTCAGCGATGAGAAGGCGCGCCAACTCAAGCATCGCCTTCGGCTCGCCCCCGGCTGCCGCCAGGCGCAGCCACCGCTCGGCGCTGTCGCGGTCCGGTTCCGATAGCGTGCCCGCCGCATAGGCTCTGCCGAGCGTCAAGGCGGCCTCGCTCGATTGCGCAGCCGCCGCCTCCAGCGTGCGCAGCGCCTCGGCCTTGGCGATCGCACCGACGGTGCCGCGCAGGGCGATCTCGGCGATGGCGTTGACATTGCCCATCGCAGCAGCGGCGTCTCTGAGCTGCGCCGCCTCCCGCGGCGTGCCGATGAGGCCGAGCTCCGCCCCGCGCGCGAGAACGTGGGCCGCATCGGCGCTGCCCGCAAACATCGCCGCGCGTAGGAGGGGCTCCAGACCCTGAAGCGCCTCGCGATCGGCGAGCCGCACGAGGAGGCGGCCATAGCGCAGCACCGTCCCGGTCGACAGATCGCCGTTCTTCATGCGGGTTCGAAGGATGGCCGCCGCGCCGGCGACGTCCGCCTTGCGCAAGGGGTTGTCCGCTCCGGCCATGACGCCGCCGGCCAGGAGATCGGAAAGCCGATAGGCGTCCTCGCCGGACGGGCTCACGCGCAATCGGGTCAGCAGCGCCTGCTCCGCCTCGAAGCGCGCCGCGATGCTCAGGGTCGCGCGAGCGTTCGGAACGTCAGCCGCGACGGGACGCTCCGGCGGCAAGGCGAGCGTCGAAGCCAGCGGCGCAGCGAGCGGAAGGGTGGGCGACGAGGCGGGCGCAGTCTCGGCAAGACCGGCGCCCTGTCCGGCAGCGAGCACGAGAGCGCCTGCGATCAGGACGGGAAGGGTCGGGTTCGACAGGCGGCGGGTCATGGGCGGCCCCAGAAGCAGGTGGCGTTCCCGCCGGCGAATTCGTCGATGAGCGGGCGTTCTGCCGTGAGGTCGCGCGCGTGGAGAGCCTGGAGCCGGCGGAAGGAGAGACCCTCGCCCCCCGCCACGGCAGCCTCTGTCCAGGCCATGTAGTGCCGACCGTGCGGACGGGTCGCGAGGAAGGAGACGTCGAGCTTGCGAAAGTCGCGCTCCGGGCCGGGAATGTGGTTCTGAGCGCTGTAGACGGCGACCCTAAGCGGAGAGGCCAGCCCCTCCAGGAGCCAGCCAAGCAGCGCGGCGAAGCTGCGGCCCTCCCTCTCGCAGAGCCGGTAGGGATCGACGCCTTGCCCCTTCGCGACCTCGGCGATGACGGTGAGGCTCGACAGGGCCTGGCGCTGGTACCAGAGAGCCCGCGCGCCTCGCCGCGCCTCGAGCGGCAGCGCGCCGTCGGGGCGCATCTGCGAGAGTACGGCTTCGAAGCGGGCGACGGCCTTGTCGACCATAGCCTTGTCGCCGGTGACGGAGCCCCAGGACGCGAGCACGGCGTCGGCCAGGATGCGATGGTTGTTCACGTCGACCTCCTTGTCGAAGGTCGCGTCGATCCGGCGCACGAGCCGGTCGATCCAGTTCGCGATGAGGTCTCGCTCGGCTGCGTCGAGCGAAGGCTCCAGGATCGCATAGGCGACCGTGAGCGGCTGCAGGACGCGCTTGAGGGCATAGAATGGATCGTAATGAGTCTCGGTGCCGGAAAGCGCGTCGGCCTCGGCCCAGGACGAGAGGAGCGCGCGAAGGTGGTCGGCCGCCTCGCCGTCGCCCGCCAGCGCCCGGCCGGCCAGAACCATGACCGCCCATGAAAAGTCCTCCGCCGCCCGGTCCGAGCCGTAGGCGCTCGTGGCGGCCAGGGCCCGCACCGGGGGCATCGATGCCCAATCGGGCGACGCGGGCACCGCAAGGCAGTGGTCGCGTATGACCGCCATGTCGGGGCGGCGGAGTTCCTCGCGCCTGAGATCGACATCGAAGGGACCGCGGTAGCGGCTCTCGGCCGCCGCGAGCGTGGCATGGGGGCCGGACACAAGCACCGTCAACGCCAGCGCCCACCCGATCGCGATGGCCCGGTTCATTGCGCCCCTCCCGCTTGTGCGATCGGTGCGCGTTCCTCGATCACGGTACAGGACGCTCCGAACGGAGCGGTCGCCTTGGGCGTCGCTTCGGAAGCGCCGGAATCGTCGGCGTTGACGAGGACGACGCGGGCGACGCCTTCGCCATCGCCATCCCCTGTTTCCTGCGCAGGAAGGTCGCTCCAGGCCGAGCCGCCTTGGCCGGATGGCCGATCGACCTGCAGAGGCGACGTGTCTCCGATCTGCAGGAGGTAGGAGGACAGCGACCGCAGATCGCCGCCGAACAGCCGCGCGCCGTGGTTGGCGAACCGGTTGCGATCCAGGATCACGCGGGACGCGCCGTCGACATTGATCCCCAGCGGATTAGCGTCGAGGCTGTTGCCGCCCAAGGCCACGGACGTGTCTTGCGTGTAAGGGTCCATCACGAAGTTGCGGGCCTGACCCTCCGGACTGGTCCTGAGGTCGGCGATGTAGACGTCGGCTCCCGGTCCTCCGTTCTTCGAGATGTCGTTGTCGATGAGGAGGACGTCGGTGCTGTTGCGCACCTTCACGCCAGCTCTGGCATTGCCGCGCAGGCTGTTGGAGGCGGCCACGTTGCAGCCGCTTTCGTAGAAGGTCAGCCCGTCACCGCCATTGCCCCAGGCGGTGTTGGCATAGATCACGTTGCGCACGCTCGTGCGGTCCAGCATGAAGCCCGAGCCGTTGTTCCGCACGGACAGGTTGCCGAGGATGAAGCTGTCGTCCACTTCGCGCGAGACGATGATGCCGTGCTTCTTGGCGGCGCCGTAGGACGTGTTGAGCGCGATCACGAGGTGGCGCGAGCGGTCGTGCGGGTCGATACCGTAGACGATGCTGTCGCGGTACTCGTTGCCGATCAGGGTCACATGCTCCGCCTCGTAGCTGTAATAGCCGTAGCGCAGGTTCTCGAAGCTGTTGTCGACGATGGCGCCGGTGGGCGGCGTCGTGCCGCCTCCGTAGAAGGTCTGCACCGACGCGCCGCTCGATTGGGTCAGCCCGTAGGCCTTGCCGTAATCGTAGCCGAGCATGGCCAGGCGGCTGCCCGCTATGTCGAGGCGGCTGCCGCTCCATGCGGTGATGAAGGGCCTGAACTCGGCTCGGTCCTCGTCCGTCGCGGCGGCGGGCTGGTCGAGCGCCTCGTCCCAGCCGACGAGATCGGCGTCCTGTATGATCAGCCGGCCCGCCACGGTGACGAACGCGCCCGTCGTGGCGCTGATACGATAGGTGCCGTACTCCGCGCCGGACAGCAGCAGCGTCGCGCCCGGCAGCACGATCAACGGCGCCCGGATGGTGATCGTATCGCCTTCGACCTCTAGGAACTCCAGGCCGGGCTCCTGGGGAAGCGCCCGCACCACGTCCGACAGCGAAACGGTGCCGCTCTCGATGGCGATGTAGAACGGCCAGCTGAGGTTCTGAGCGACCTGTACCCGGTAGACGCTGGGCGCGCCGCTGCGCGTGAGCTTGAACGCCTCCAGTGCGTAGGGGCTGAATCCGAGGATCGAAAGGCTCGCGATCCCGTCGTGGGGCGCGGGGGTTTCGGCCCGCATCCGGGCTGCGCTTTCGCCGAAGATGGGCGGGGCCTCGATATCGGCCGCCATGTCGAGCACGGCAGCGGGTGCGCTGACGATGCGGTCGGACATTCGGAAGTCGGCCGCGACGAAGCCTTCGGGTGGAGTGGACCGCGTGGAGCGGAGGGCTTCTCCGCCAAGCCAGTTCGACGTGTCGAGCGCCCGCGCCGCCCGCGTGGCTACGCTGCGCAGGGTGCGAACGCGATCGGTGTAGTGGACGGCGCCGAGGTCCGCGAGGAGCTGGTCCATATCCTCGCTTCGGCTATAGTCCGCCTCCGCCAGCCGCGCCAGCACGTCGCTGCGCCGCCGCGGGTCCTCGAGCGAGGGCAGCAGAGCGCGCGCGCCGTCGCGATCGCCGACGGCGGTGCGCCGGTTCGCAACGGCCGCCCGGGCCCGCTCGCGCGCCGTCTCGTCGGTGATCGCGGCCACCGTATCAATCGCGCGGCTCGCCTCTCCGAGACGGTCGAGAACGATCGCGACCTCCGCGAGGAGCGCGTCGCGCGTCTCGGCCTCGTTCAGCGCCTTGATGGTCGCGCTCGCCTCCAGTGCCCTCGCCAGCGCGCCCCGTCGATCGGTGCCGAGGGAGGCGTTCGCGAGGGCGAGCAGGACGCGGCTTCGCGCCTCGTCGGTTCGCAGGCGCTCGACCACACTCTCGGCCCTCGCGACGTCCCGGGCACGAATATGGGCCTCCGCGATCGCAGAGAGGACACGGTCGCGGTCCTCGTCCGCGACCAATGCCCTCAACACCTCTTCCGCCCCGACGACATCGCCCTTGCGCGCGAGCCCGCGTCCGAGGCCGCTGCGCGCGAAGGCAAGCTGATCGGCGTCCGTCAGTAGCGCGATGTCGGCACGGGCCTCGTCGACGAGGCCGCGCTCGCCGGCCCGCTTGGCGATCCGCGACAGGGCGAACGCACGCGCGTCGGGATCTTGAATGAGCGCGAGCGTTGCGCGGGCCGAATCGAAGGCCGCCGCCGCCGCCAGTTCCGCCGCGATGCGTGCCTTGCCCCCGTCGTCCGTAAACGCGACCTCGGCTTCCAAAAGCTCGCGGGCCGCACGGTCGTAGCCGAGGCCCCGCAGGGCGCGGGCAACGGAGACGGCCCCGTCCGCACGCCGCGCATCGGAAAGGAGCAGTGCCAGGAGCGGACGGGCACGCAGTGGCCGTTCCATCCCGACATAGTGATCGACGAGCGCCAACAGGGCGGCGTCCTGGGCCTTGTCGCCCGACATCGATTTGATGAGTTCCAGCGCGAGCGGGTCATCAGAGGCTATCGTCGCGGAGGCGGCGGCCTCCTCCAGCAGACCATTCCTTCGCCCGTCGTCGCGGCTTATGGCCTGCGCGGCCCTCATGGCGGCGAGCAGGTCGCCATTCTCGAGGGCGTCGGCCGACAGTCTCACCAGCCGATCGTCGTCCGGGATCTCGCCATGGACAGCAAGCGTCGATCGGGCGAGAGCGTGGTAGAGGCCGGAGCGCGTTGCGGCCGTCGTCATCGCGGCCGTCGCCGTCGCGGCCACGGTCGCGCGCGCACGCTCGGGAAGTCCCTCCAGCACGCTTGCGCGCAGCGCGCCGTCGCGCATCCCCGGCTCCTCGATCGTCGCGGCGTCCGCGACGGCGCGGGCGGCGAGGCGCTCCGCTTCCCCACCCTGTCCTAGCGCGAGGTGGCGGGCGGCGAGCGCGGTCCAAGCGGTGGCTCGGTAGGCCGGCGAGCGCAACTCAAGCGTCGCCGCCTTGGCGCGTAGGTCCGTGCGGACCCCGTCCTCCGTCGCCGCGATCCGCGGCAGGAGGCTCTCGACGAGCGCGAGATTGAGACTGTCCCGCGACAATGCCGATGCCGCAAGCGCTGCACGGACCTTGGCGAGGCGCGACCCGCCTGCCCCAGCCGCGTCGAAGCCCTCGATCACCTCATAGGCCTCGATTGCCTCGTCGAGGAGAGGCGTGCGGGCTACGGGATCGGTCTCGGCATCGAGCTGGATTACGCGGGCCTCCAGCAAGGCGTAGGCCTCGTCGATATCGCTCGCAAGCGCACTCGAGGCGTGGCCGAAGAGAAGCACGAAAAGGAGAACGAATGCGCGCACGGTTCAGCTCGCTTGGCTCAGGGCGCCGGCGGAGGCCAACTCGCCGCGCAGCGCGCATACGAGGATCGTCGCGCGGGTGGGGAACGGGTTAAACAACATCAGCTCGCCATGCGGTGGCAGGGTCGTGCTCGCTCCGCTCCCGAGTGGCACCGAAGCCTCCTTGCCGACCCGGTGCACGCTCCTGCCGGTCTCGACCGCCACCGTGCCCCGAAGCGTCACGAGATGGAGCGCGCTCGCATCGTGCTGGCCGGCGATGACGGCCCGCTGGCCGGCCTCGATCGTCACCTCCAGGATGCGGCCGGACGGACCGTCGCTCAACGTGCGCGACCGGTAGCCGGCGGCCCGGCACGTCGGGTGGCGCAGCGCGCTCGCGTGCCCGCGCGCCGCGAGCGCCGAGGCAACGGTCTTGACGTCCTGCGATCGGCTGCGCGAGGCCACCAGAAGCGCGTCCTCGGTATCCACGACGACCACGTCGTCGAGGCCGATCACCGCGACGGGGCGATGGGGCGCGCGAACGAAGCTATTCGTCACGTCGATGGCATGGACATCGCCCTCCAGGTGGTTCGCGTCGCCATCCTTCTCGGACGCCTGCCAGAGCGCGTCGAACGAGCCGAGATCGCTCCATTCGGGCGCCACCGGGATGACTCCAAGGCGAGCGGATCGCTCCATCACCGCGTAGTCGATGGAGATGTTGGGGGCCGTGGCGAAGGCCGGGCCGAGCTCCAGCGCGTCCGGCATCGCCCTCAGGGAGGCCACCGCCTGCGACGCCGCGCGCAGGATGTCGGGCGCATGGGCCTCCAACTCCTTGAGGATCGTGCTCGCTCGGAAGAGGAAGAGGCCGCTGTTCCAGGTATAGCGCGCATCGCGCAACAGCTCGTGCGCCCGCTCCAGGCTCGGCTTCTCGATGAAGGCCGCGACCGCGCTCACGGGGTTTGCACCCGCCTCGCCGGCCTGGATGTATCCGAACCCCGTCTCGGGACCCGTCGGGCGGATGCCGAAGAGGAGGATGCCCCCCGCGGCCGCGAAGGGCGTGCCGGCCACCACGGCCTCGATAAGCTTGCTCGGGTCGCCGACCCAGTGGTCGCTCGGTGCGACGAGGAGGAGCGGATCGTCACCCTCCGCTCTTGCGACGAGCGCGGCGGCGGCAATCGCGGGCCCGGTGGAGCGGATTGCCGGCTCCAACACGATCTCGATTCCCTGGCCGTCCCCGCTCGCAATATCGGCCAGATCGGCCCGCACCCGCTCCAGATGCTGCCGGTTGCAAAGAATGATCGGGCGTCCGAAGGGGGCGGCCGACAGGCGATGAAGGGTGTCCTGCAGAAGCGAGCGCTCGCCGACCAGGGGAAGGAACTGCTTGGGCTCCTCCAGGCGGGACAAGGGCCAGAGGCGCGTGCCGGAGCCGCCGCAGAGGACGACTGGCCTGATCGTCGAGCTAAGGATCGAGGCAATGTGCGCGCTCATGAGCCTGCCCTTTCGGCTTGGGGCGCCCGATCGCCGTCCGCCTGCTGACCCGGCACTTCGGCCAAGGCGGAGGGCTTGGCGAGCGATGTCCACAGCTGGCCGAGCCAGGAGCCCTCGAAGAGGTCGAAGGTGACCCGGACCGGCTCTCCGATCATCAGCGCACCGGGCTGGCGCGTTGGGTCCAGAAGGACGGTCGATTCCATCCTGGGCAAGTTGTTGTTGGGGTCGGACTGCCCCGGCAGCCACAGGATGTCGACGCCGTTCACCCGCTCGCCATCCGCATAGACGACCGTGGCGCGGCTCGCGCCGTAGATGTCCATGATCTTCTCGCTCGGCACCGCGGCTGCGATCACGATCGGCGCGTCGGCGCGGCGCAGGCGGATGATCGGATCGCCCGTCTTGACGAAATCGCCGGTCGTGAAGGCCTGGTCGACCTGAAGGCAGTCGCAGGGCGATTGGACGGTGATCGGATCGCCGACGGCGGGCATGACCGTGAGGATCGGGTCGCCGAGCGCAACCTGCGGGTCGTCGTTGAGATAGCCGATGCGTCCGACGGAAGGCGAGGCCACGTTCACCGTCTTGGCCAGCACCTGCGCGCTTTCCGCTTCTACGACGTAGAGCTCCTGATAGACGTTGGCCCAGAGATAGGCGCCGAGCGTGCCGAGGATCGCGAACACGCCCGCGGACGCCGCAAGCCGCCGGCCGCGCGCCTTGAAGCGCTCGCCGCGCTCCATGGCGACGGGCGCCGCGATCGGCCGCGGCTGCGCGGTCGCGCTGCGCGAGGCGACCTCGAGAATGTGGCCGGCGCCGAACACGCGGCCGGCCATGGCCTGCTCGTTGAGATAGCGCAGCAGCGCCTCCTGCCGGTCGTCGAGGTCGACGAAGGCGATGGCGGTGCGCCGGTCGGCCGGCGAGACGCTGCGGACCTCGCCCTTGACGTTGAGCGAGAAGGCGTAGCCGTCGAAGGGCAGCATAAGCGTCAGGTCCACGGTTTCGCCCTCCATGAAGGCGGCCGCGTCCGCGAGCGCGATGTCGCGAGGGGTCCAGTCGATGACTGCGAACGTGCCGCGCTTGGCTCTCACCCTCATGGGCAGCGCGACGCGCGGATGTGTGGATTCATTCGTGGGTTTCACGCCTTGGAGAGGCGCGGCTGCGGGCTGGGAATTGGCTGCCAAGGTGTTTGCGGCGTGCATGGTGGAATATCCGAGTGGCGAGGGGTCTAGAAGCGGCCGGGTGTCGTCATGCCGATAAGCCAGGAGCACATGACGACGAGGGTGGTGACGGCCGTCGCGTGGTAGAGCGACGATTCCCACGCCTGGAGGCGCGCCGCGACGTGGGATGCGTCGCTGCGGAGCGTGGTCTTCTGCCGCGTCCATTTCTGCCGATCGAGCCGGAAGAAGATGTAGGTCTTCACCAGGGATCCGAAGATCTGGTTGAAGTAGAGAAGGAAGGGATAGGTGACGGAGACTTGCCGGCGCGCCGACAGGAGAAGCAGCGTCAACGCGTAGCGCGACCCGAGGACCCATACGGCATAGACCAGGATCGTCAGCGGCGAGACGAAGAGGGTCGCCAGCAGCGCCGTGGTGAGCCCGAGCAAGCAGGTCCACATGGACAAGCGTTGGTCGAGGATGGCCCACCACACGAACGCCCCCGTGCGGCGCGGCCCGAGCGCGAGCGCGCGCCCGTTGGTGCGCAGCATGTTGCCGTACCAGCGCGTCATCAGCGTCGCGGCCGATCCGAGAAAGCTCTCGCTGGGGGGGTCCTCGACCGTTGCGACGCAGACGTCGGGGACGTAGAGCATCTGGTAGCCCGTCTTCAGCAGGAAGAACCAGCTCGACTTGTCGTCGCCCGTCAGGAAGTTGAACCGCCCAAGGCGCGGGTGATGGAGGAAGTCGCGCTCCACCTGCGCCACGAAGGCGGGATCGCAGATGATGCTGGCGCGGAACATCGACATCCGGCCGGTCAGCGTCAGGACCCGGCGCGACAGGCCCATGGACGACATCAGGATGTGGCGCTGCGCAAACCGCAGCGCGTACCAGTGTTGAAACAGCGCACTGCCACGCACCTCCGCGCGCTCGTCTGTGGTCAGCGCCCCCACCTGCGGGTCGTGGAAGAAGGGCGCGCAACGCGCGACGAGGTCGTCCGGTACGATGCTGTCGCCGTCGATGACGGACACCATGGCGTCGGGCGGCGGCAACAGGCCCGCGATGGCGCGGAAGCCGTGCGCGAGCGCGTCGCGCTTACCGGTGCCGGGGATGCGGCAGACGAGGAGACGGACGCCCTCCCGCTCACCCACGACCTCGCGGAACACGCGCCGCACGAGGCGTTGGTCGGCCAGATCGACGATCGATGCGACGACCGTCGCCGTACCGGGCGCCGCGAGCGCCGCGCGAAAGGCGGCGCCGTAAACGCGTTCGGAGACTTCGGGCGGGATGCGAAAGCTCGTAACGAGGAAGTAGCTCGGCCGCACCGGCGCCTCGCCTGCCTCACGCCGCATCCGCGGGAAGGTCCGATAGCGATAGATGAGGCTCCTCAGGTAGTGGAGGAGCCCCCAGGAATAGCGCCAGGCGCCGACCAGACCGATCGCGAGCCCGGTCCGGCTGTCAATGATCGCGTAGGCCTGTGCCGGTAGCGAGAAGCCGAGCGCGGCGACACCCAACAGGAAGAGGAGGTGGGCCGCGAGCGACTCCGAGAACCTACCAACAGATGCCATGATACCGGCCCTGGCTGCGTTGGGCGCTGTTGAGGCGCACGAGGTCTATGATCTCTGTATCGGCCGGAACGCGCGTCATCGCGCCGTTCATCTCCGCCCGGTTGCCGATCACGATCACCTCGGACTCGTCGAGGACCGAGGTAATTTCCTCTTTCAGCAGCTTGGCCAGATGCGGCAGACGCGCTTCTACGAAGCTCGCATTGGCGCCCGTCAGCCGGTTCAGGCAGATGTTCGGGTCATAGATCTTGAGATCGTAGCCGCGCCCGTAGAGGCGCTCGGCCAGCTCGACCAGCGGGCTTTCGCGCAGATCGTCCGTGTCCGGCTTGAAGCTGAGTCCGACGAAGCCGACCCGGCGATGTCCGGCCGCCGTTATCATCTCGTAGGCCCGGTCGATCTGCGCCTCGTTCGCAGCCAACGTCGCCTCCAGCAGCGGCACGGGCACGCCCTGGCGCCGCGAGAGGCTCACGAGAGCGCGAAGGTCCTTGGGCAGGCACGAGCCACCAAAGGCGAAGCCCGGCTTCATGTAGGCCGGCGAAATGTTGAGCCGATCGTCGCCGCACAGGATCTCGAGGGCGACATGGCTGTCGATGCCGGCATTGCTGAGCACATTGCCGATCTCGTTGGAGAAGCTGATCTTCAGCGCGTGCCAGGCGTTGTTGGTGTATTTGATGCCCTCGGCCGTGCGGATATCGACGACGTATTTCGGCCGGTCGATATGCTGGTGGATCTCCTGCAGGCGTTGCAGCGTGCGCTCGTCGCGATGGCCGAAGACGATGACGCCAGGGTCGTAATAGTCCGGGATCGCCGTGCTCTCGCGCAAGAACTCGGGAAGGTAGGCGATGCCGAAGTCGACGCCCGCCGTCAGGCCGGACGCCGCCTCGAGCGCAGGGATGATCACGGCCTCGGTCGTGCCGGGCAGGCAGGTCGAGCGAACGACGACCGAATGGTAGCTCGACTTGCGGGCGATGCCGGCGCCGATCTGCTCGGCGACGCGCAGCAGGTACTGCGTGTCGAGACTGCCGTCGCGCCGCGAGGGCGTGCCGACGCAGATCATCGACAGATCGGTCCGCGCGAGCGCATCCTCGGCATCGTCCGTGGCGGTCAGGCGCCCGGCCGCGACGCCGTCGCGAACGAGACCGTCGAGCCCGGGTTCGATGATGGGCGAGTGGCCGGCCAGGAGCGGCCTGATCTTGTTCTCGTCCGGGTCGACGGCGACGACCTCGTGGCCGTCGCTCGCCAGGCATCCCGCCGATACCGCACCTACGTAGCCCGCGCCGAATATGCTGATTCGCATGGTCATCCCACCATTGATGTTCGCCTGGCAGGTAAGGCGTTTTATAATGACCCTATTTAACGGAACGCAACAAAGCGAAATTTCTGTCTGATTATAAATGACTAGTCGTGAGGTTATCCTCACATAGTTAGTTCGCTACCGAGGAATCGTCACTGACGACCCTTCGGCGCAAAGCCTACTACTTTATGGAATCGTAAGTGTTGGGCTCATGCCGACACTCAATACATGGAGAGTACCATGCTTTGCAGCCGCTCTAGGTGCAGCAACTTGATCTTCCCGCGCTTCGTTTCGACGACGCCCATCGCCGCCAGCTTTTGAAGCATGCGGTTGAAATGGATTGGCGACATGCCCGCGGCGTCGGCCAGGATCCCTTGGGTGATCGGGAGCGAGGGAACGTCGTCGTCGGGGTTCATCCGCCTGACGCGCTGCCCCAGGTCAGCCAGCAGGGATATGACACGGGCCTCCGAATGGGTGTTCTCCAGCGACGAGATGCGCTCGCGCATGGCCGCCTCCTGTTGCCCCACGCCCTCCCACAGGGTGGCATAGGTATCGGGGTTCGAACGAAGGCTCTGTCGCAGCGCCGGATGCTCGATCTGCTGCGTACGAACGTCCGTCACGGCTGCGACGGCATGATCGGCCGCGGCGGTCATGAAACAGTTGGAGAAGCACACATCGCCTGGAAAGAGGAACATGAAGACCTGGCGGGTCCCATGCTCGGAGTAGCGGTAGCGCATGGCGATACCGCTTTCGATCTCGATCATCCGGGACACGACCTCGCCATGGCAGACAATGTCCTCGTCGCGACCGTGGAAAACCACGCTCGGGCGCAGCTGTGTCACATCTCCCAGCGGTTGTGCCGCCGCCCAGCGCAGGTCGGTCGGAGCATTTCTACGCAACATGTACATCGCATATCGCCACGTTGATGGGGTGCGTGCAGTCCACACGCTTTCAAGACCAGAAAATACGATAGTGGGTCAGACGGCTTGGAAGAAGGGGCCTGGTCGCATCGAGCCTGCCTGATTGCGGGTGTCGCGGCGACGATTCGCCAGACAAGCGGCACGCCCATAGCGGTCCCGGCGACGCATGAGTGGCTTAGGACCGACCCATGATCGCCACGGCACCGGTCTGTGTGCCTCGCACTCGTGCCACGCCCTTTGCCCCGTCGCCTCCTACCGACCCAGCCGCTCATCCCAGGCATCAGTTCGCTTGCGCGATAGAAGTCCCCTTGTCGCCGATTCATGTGTCGGGATCTAAACCCGAACCTGTCCGGCCCTAATTAACGGGCGTTAAGGAGCTGAGTTAACGAGCGTTAAGCAGGTCGTCGGTCAGCGGTGCTGAAACGAGATCGTCAGCAGTCACCATACCGGATCACCAACATGTCCCTGGACGCCTCCTTCGATCGGGTTCTACCGCTTCCTCGTCTCGCCCCGTCCGCGAGGATCATTCCTCACATGAGCGGCGAGCTCGGCGAGCTCTCTACATGGTTCCTCCAGACGCTCTGGCTGGACATCCTGCCCCTCTGGTCGACCGTGGGGCTCGACGCGCGGCATGGGGGCTACGAAGAGGTGCTGTGCGAGACCGGCAAGGCGTCGCCCTGCGCCAGGCGAGTGCGGGTATCGGCACGGCAGGTCTACGCGTTCAGCGAGGCCGAACGGCTGGGCTGGAACAGATTTGCCGCGCGCGACCGGATCGACCACGGCTTGAGGTTCCTTCTCGCACACCTCTCCAGCGACGGTTTCCTCCAGCATACGTTGACGCCCGACGACACCGTTCTGGATGCCGGGGCGGATCTCTACGACCAGGCGTTCCTGCTTCTCGCCCTCGCTCACGCCGACCGATTCGCGCCCGAGGAAGCGCTGGAGGAGCGGGCGATGCGCCTCGTCGGCGCGCTGCGGGTGCGCTTCGGCTATCGCGGCGGATTCATCGATCGCGAGGATCGGCCGTTCCCGCTGCGGGCGAACCCGCACATGCACCTTCTCGAGGCCGGTCTGGCCTGGGTAGAGATGAGTGGCGACCCGTTCTGGGACGATCTGTGCAGCGAAATCGCGGATCTGTTCCTCACCCGCCTGGTCGATCCAGAGACGGGCGTGCTGCTGGAAGAGTTCACCGATGACTGGCGCCCCATCCGGGTGGGTGGCCGCTTCGTCGTCGAGCCCGGGCACAACTACGAGTGGGCCTGGCTCCTTCAGCGCTGGGAGCGCCTGTGCGGAGGCGACGCGCAAGGCTTTCCCGAGCGCCTCGTATCGTTTGCCGAGTCCAGCGGCTACGACGCGCGGCGCCATGTGGCCTTGAACGCGGTCGGCAGCGACGGCATCCATGTCGATGCGTCCGCCCGCCTCTGGCCGCAGACCGAGCGGATGAAGGCGTGGCTGTCGATCGGCGACCGCCTCGGCGACGAAGGACGCCTGGAGGCGGAGGCCAAGGTCGTCGATGCGGGGAACGCGCTCCGGCGCTATTTCGACGGCATGCCACCCGGAATGTGGCGGGACGTGCTGCAGTCCGATGGCACCTTCCTCGCGGGGACCGTGCCGGCCAGCTCGCTCTATCACGTGATCTGCGCCGTGGCGGAGCTCGTCCGCTACGTGCAGCGCAGCCAACCGATGCCCTATCGCAAGGCGGTCGACGCCGCCTGACGGGGCTGCCCAGGGCACTCGATCGACGGCGCCCATGGCCGTCGAGCCCGGCACCGCCGGAACGCGTGCCCTGGAAGGAAGGCGCGTCGGGCCGACGAGGTGCAGCTGTGCGCGCAGGGCCTGGCGGCGCCCCGCTCCGTCGCCCGCTGGATGGCCGGACCGGCGGAAGGATGACGGCTCCTCAAGTCCGGCATCATCTCAACACGCTCTACGTCCACCACCCAGGGCGCCGATCTGTCCAGGGACGGGGCCAATGTCGTCGTCAGGCTAGACGGCGCGGAGCGCGCACGCGTGCCGGTGCATCAGGTCGGCGGCGTGACGGGGTTCGAACGCGTCTCGATGAGCCCGGCATTGATGGGCACGCTGGTCGAAAGCGGCATCTCGACCGTCTTCCTGACGGTTTACGTCCGGTTCCTGGCCCGCGCCTTGCGGGGCGAACTCGACGGCTGCGCCGCCCGCGACGCGTTGCGCGGGCCGTTCAGGACTACGGCCAGCGCGTGCAATACTCGGTCTTCGAGTGCGAGGTCGATCCGGCCCAATGGGCCTTGTTCGTCACCGCTGCCGCGGTTTCGTATCGACGTATTCTCTGCAGCGGGCGTCGGCCCATCCGCCAGCGCGCTACGACGACCTTGCAGTGGCATCGAGGGGCTGGCCTGCTGCGCTGGCGATCGCATGCGCACGCTTTGGTCTAGCGTTGTGGATCGAGGCGCCCGTTGTGTCGATCCCAACGATGACCGGCATGTCCTCGACGACGAACTCGTGGATCGCCTCCATTCCGAGTTCGGGAAAGGCGACGACCTCGGCCGAGCGGATGGCCTGAGCGATGAGGTAGGCGGCTCCGCCCACGGCGATCAGATAGGGTACGCCCGCGCGGGCCGTGGCCTTCGTTGCATCCTCGCCGCGTTCCGCCTTGCCGATGGTGGCGAGGACGCCCGCTTCCAGAGTGACCGACAGGTAGGGGTCCATGCGTGTGGACGTCGTCGGACCGGCGGGACCTACCACCTCGCCCGGTGCTGCCGCGACGGGACCGACATAGTAGAGAACGCGGCCAGCCAGCGGGATCGGTAGAGGCTGGCGATCACGGGTGAGATCGGCGATGCGCGCATGGGCGGCATCGCGGGCCGTCAGGAGGCGGCCCGACAGCAAAAGGCGATCGCCCACCCGCCACGACGCCGTCTCCTTGTGGTCCAGCAAGTCGAGATTGACCCTTCTGAAGCCGCCCTCGGCATGGTCGCGAGCGATCTCCGGCCAATGGGCGAGATCGGGCGGTGCCAGATAAGTGGGTCCCGAACCGTCCAGCCGAATGGTCGCATGGCGGTTCGCAGCGCATTGTGGAATGAGCCCCACCGGTTTGGATGCGGCGTGGACGGGCCAAGTCGCGACCTTCACATCCACGACCGTGGTGAGCCCGCCCAGGCCCTGCGCGCCGATGCCGAGGCTATTGATACGCTCGTAGAGTTCGATGCGAAGCGCTTCCGCGGGGTTTGCCGGTCCGCTTGCGAGAAGACCGTGCATGTCGATGGGCTGGAGAAGCGACGTTTTGGCGAGATGCATCGCCGTGTCCGCCGTGCCGCCGACACCGACGCCGATCAGGCCGGGCGGGCACCAGCCGGCGCCGAGGCCCTCGACCGTCTCCACCACCCAGTCGGCAACGGAGGCGCGTGGGTTCAGGACCGTGAACCGGGCCTTGTTCTCCGATCCGCCACCCTTGGCCACGACCGTCACGTCGATCGCGGCGCCCGCGACGTGCTCGACATGAACGATGGCCGGCGTGTTGTCGCCCGTGTTCAGGCGCAGGCCCAATGGATCGCCCACCATGGAGGGGCGTAACGGATTCGCCTCGTCGCGATAGGCTTTGCGCACGGCCTCATCACATAGGGCTTGGAGCGGCCGGCGCGTCGCAAGACGAGCCTCCGCGCCGAGGCGCACGAAGACCCCGGCCGAGCCGGTGTCCTGGCAGATCGGGCGGCGGCCGAGCGCGGCCATGCGGCTGTTGACGAGGATCTGCCCGATCGCGTCGCGCGCCGGGCCGTCGGGTTCGCCGTCATAGGCCTTCGCGAGGCCGGCGATGAAGTCGGGCGGGTGATAGCAGGATACGTACTGAAAGGCCGCCGCGACGCTCTCTATGAAGTCGTCCTCGGTGATCGTCGCGCGAGCGTCGCTCATCGTCTCATCGGTCCTTCGCACGGGCGACAATATCCTCGGCCCACGCGATCACGGGCGGATCGACCATCGCTCCGTCGAGCGAGACCGCCCCTCCGCTACGGGCGAACGATGCGGCTTCGATGATGCGTTTGGCGCGCGCCATCTCCTCATCGGTGGGAGCGAAACCCTCGCGAGCCGGTGCGACCTGCCGGGGGTGGATGAGGAGCTTGCCGCCAAAGCCGAGCGATGCCGCGTGGGCGGCTTCCCGCACGACGGCGGCGAAATCGTCGAGCGCCGTCGTTACCCCGTCCAGCGGTCCCGGCCGGCCGGCGAGCGCGGAGGCGAGCACGAGTTCCTGGCGCGCCAAACTCAGGCTCTCGTCGGTGTGCCGGGCGCGCAGCGCGATCGCGTAGTCAAGCGAGCCGAAGGCGAGCCGGGCGCTGTTGGCGGCGAGGTCGCGCGCATTGGCGATCCCGAGCGGCGTCTCGATGAGCGCGATGATGGGCCGGTTACCAAGGGCATCGGCTACGGCCTTCAGTGCCTCGGGCCTCTCCGCCTTGGCGAGCATGACGGCTCCGACGCTGTCAATCGACGCGAGAGCCACGAGGTCCGCGGCATGATCGGGCGAGGTTACGGCGTTGATCCTGACGATCAGCGGCACGGAGCCTTCGGCGACGTCGCGCCGATCGATCAGCGCTTGGCGCGCCGCCACGCGGTCCGCCGGCGCAAGCGCGTCTTCCCAATCGACGATGACCGCGCCAGCACCGCTGGCTCTCGCCTTCTTGAGCCGATCGAGCCGGTCGCCAGGCAGGAAGAGTGGCGTGAAGGGTGTCGCGTCGATCATGAGCGATCCGGCATCGTCGCAGTCATTCGGCTGCATCGAGCCGTGTGACGGGCGTAGCGAGGAGGGTGGTGAAATCCACTTTTTTCGTATCGCCGATCGACCACAGCTTGGTCATGACGCTGTCGATGTCGCCGGGGCGCACCGCGCCGCCTGAGAGGGCAAGCCGGCGGGCCTTCTCGTCGATCTCGTCGCGCGTGAGCATATTGCCCGGGTCGCCTTTCGGATCGTCTATCCGGCCCGTCAAGCGCCGTCCGTCCATCGTCGTCACCGTGATCCGGCCAAGCCAGCGGCTCGGGTAGGCCCCATCGACTTCCGCGTCGACGCGCATCGTCACGCGGTCGTTGAACGACCAGGCGACTTCGTCGTCCATAACGTCCGCGAAATCGGAGAGGGCGGCGCTGCGATGCGCGGCGATGAGCCCGAGCGTGAGGGGCATCGAGAACTTGGCCTGATGGACGCTGCGGGGATGCGTGACCGGCCCCAGGACATCCAAGGCGCCACGGCTAACTCCCGCCTCGATCTGGGCGATGTCGTCGGGAGCGAGATCGTGCGCAGTGATCACGGAGAGCAGGGCGTCGGCGCTGGGATGGGTATGGCGGCACGAAGCATGATACTTGAATGAGGTCTCGAGAACCGTCCACCGCGTGCCCAGGCGATCGACGAGGCGCGTTGGATCGGCGTCGCGGGAGGTGCCGGCGGCGAGCCCCTTGCGCCCTTCCAGAATGCGGCGGGCTCCGGTAAAGCCACGAACGGCCAATCCGGCCGCCATCAGACCGTCTGCCGCCGCACCCGCCGCGTGGAGCTGTTTGGAGTCGGCCGCGTCGGTCAGGAACTCCCAGAGTCCGGCCGAGCGCGTGCCCGCCGAGCCCAAGGCATGCGTCATCGTCCCGGCATCGAGGCCCAGAAGGCTGCCGGCGGCGGCGGCGGCGGCGAGCGTCCCTGCGGTACCGGTCGTGTGGTGGATCTCGTAATGCGTCCGGCCGAGGAACTCGCCGGTGCGGATGCCGACCTCGTACCCCGCGATCGCGGCGCGCAGCATGTCGCGTCCGCTCGCGCCATTCGCTTCCGCCAGCGCGGTCACGACCGGGAACACGACGGCGCCCGGATGAAAGACCGAGCCGTTATGCACATCATCCTGCTCG
Source organism: uncultured Alphaproteobacteria bacterium (assembly GCA_963799285.1). Taxonomy (GTDB): domain Bacteria; phylum Pseudomonadota; class Alphaproteobacteria; order Rhizobiales; family CAWCWK01; genus CAWCWK01. The sequence goes on along the minus strand of CAWCWK010000004.1, from coordinate 249,654 downwards.
GAGATATGCCCCGCGCCGCCGTTCACGAAGGCGGCGAAATGGGGGCTCGTGCGGGCCCCACTGGTGAACACGGTGCAGGGTCCGTCCGGCGGTCCCATCGCGTCGGCATAGCTCTCTAGGATGCCGATCGCGCGGTGCCCCCGCCCGGACAGGCAGGAGCCCGACCAGTCGACGAAGAGTTCGAGGATGCGGTCCCATACGGGTTGCGGGATCTGATCGTCGGTGAGGCCGGCGGCGAACGCGGCGAGCCGCTCTGTCTCTCCGGCGCGCGAAGTCGGGTCCATCATCATGGGAACCTCCACAAGCTAGAACGAGCGGGGCATGCCGAGCACATGTTCTGCGACGTAGGAGAGGATGAGGTTCGTCGAGATCGGCGCGACCTGATAGAGCCGCGTCTCGCGGAACTTGCGCTCGACGTCGTATTCGTGCGCGAAGCCGAAGCCGCCATGGAACTGGATGCAGGCATTGGCCGCCTCCCAGGACGCGTCGGCGGCCAGCAGCTTGGCCATGTTGGCCTGCGCACCGCAGGGCAGCCCGGCATCGAACCGGCGGGCGGCATCGCGTGTCATCAGGTCGGCCGCCTCGACGTTCACATGCGCCCGGGCGATCGGGAACTGCACGCCCTGGTTCTGCGCGATGGGGCGGCCGAACACCTCGCGCTCCTTGGTGTACTCGGTGACCTTCTCGATGAACCACCGCCCGTCGCCGACGCATTCGGCCGCGATCAGCGCGCGCTCGGCGTTCAAGCCGTCGAGGATGTAGCGAAAGCCCTCGCCTTCCTCTCCGATCAACGCCGAGGCCGGGATCTCCAGTCCCTCGAAGAAGAGTTCGTTGGTCTCATGGTTGACCATGTTGCCGATCGGCTTGACCTCCAGCCCGTTGCCGATCGCCTCGCGCAGATCGACGAGGAAGATGGAGAGGCCCTGCGAACGCTTCTTGACCTCGGCCAGCGGCGTGGTGCGCGCGAGCAGCACCATCAGGTCGGAGTGCTGGACGCGGCTGATCCAGACCTTCTGCCCGTCGATGACATATTTGTCGCCGACCCGCCGGGCGGTGGTCTTGATCTTGGTGGTGTCGGTGCCCGCCGTCGGCTCGGTGACGGCCATGGACTGAAGGCGCAGCTCGCCGGCCGCGATGCGAGGCAGGTATTCAAGCTTCTGCTCTTCCGAGCCGTGCCGCAGGAGCGTACCCATATTGTACATCTGGCCGTGACAATGGCCTGCATTGCCGCCCGAGCGGTTTATTTCCTCCATCACGACGCAGGCCTCGGAGAGGCCAAGGCCAGAGCCGCCGTATTCCTCCGGGATCATCGCGGCGAGCCATCCGGCCTTCGTAAGCGCGTCGATGAACTCCTCCGGGTAGGTGGCATCCTTGTCGTGCTTGCGGTGGTACTCGGCGGGGAACTGCGCGAAGAGGTCGCGCAACGCCTCGCGCAGCTCGGCGTGGTCTGCGTCGAAGACGGCGGGGTCCGGATGGGCGTTCATGGTCGAGAGCTCCTGGGCATCAGTTCGCAAACTCGGCGCGCAGCGCGGCGCCGTGCTCGTCGAGTGAGGGGATGGGGTCCATGCGGGCCTCCCAGGCCTCGCCGGAGGGCGGGGTCAGGGCGGGCAGAACGCCGACCGCGCTGGCGACGTCGCGCCACCGCCCGCGCGCGGCGAGCTGTGGGTGATCCCACAGATCCGCCATCGTGTTCACTGAGGCCGTGCCGATGCGGGCCGTTTCCAACCGGGCGAGAGCCTCGCGCGTCGTCATCGCGGAGAAGGCCTCGTCGATCGCGGCATTGATCTCGGCGGACCGCTCGATACGATCGGCGTTCGCACGAAGGCCCATATCGTCGGCCATGTCGGGGCGGTTCAGCACCTCCCGGCAGAAGGCATCCCACTCGCGCTCGTTCTGCAAGCCGAGGAGGATGGTGCCGTCGGCGGTATCATAGGGGCCGTACGGAAAGATCGTCGCATGAGCCGCGCCGTTGCGCGGCGGCGGGGCGGCGCCGTCCATGGCGAAATACATCGGAAAGCCCATCCATTCGCCCAGCGCTTCCAGCATCGAGATCTCGATGTGATCGCCCGTACCGGTGCGTCCGCGCCGGATGAGGGCGAGCAGGATGTTCTGGTGCGCTGCGACGCCGGCGGCGATATCGGCGACGGAGATGCCGGCTTTCGCGACTGCATCGCGCGTTCCCGTCACCGAGAGGAAGCCCGCCTCGGCTTGGATAAGAAGGTCGTAAGCCTTCCGCTTCTCATAGGAGCCGCCCGGCCCGTAACCGCTGATCGAGCAGGTGATCAGCCCGGCATTCGCGGCACGCAGGACCCCTGGCCCGAGGCCGAGCCGTTCCGCCGCGCCCGGCGCCAGATTCTGCATGAAGACGTCGGTCCTGGCGAGCATACGGTCCAGAAGCGCCTTGTCGTCGGCATCTCGCAGATCGAGGGCGATCGACTCCTTTGAACGATTGGTCCACGCGAAATGGCTCGACAGGCCCCGCGCCCGGCGGTCGTAGCCGCGCGCGAAATCCCCGCCATCGGGCCGTTCGACTTTGATGACGCGCGCGCCGGCATCCGCGAGGAGGCGGGTGGCGTAGGGCGCTGCGATCGCCTGCTCAATCGATACGACGAGGAGCCCTTCGAGTGGGCGGATCATGCCGGCTCTCCTTGCCGACGCACCTGCGTCGTGGAGCGGAAGGCGGGTTCTCCGTCTGGGCCGAACGCCCAGGCTTCCACCGTGCCGTCGACCTCGCCCGGCCAAGCCTTCAGCACGATCGATCGGCCGACGAACAACGGTCCAAGCGCTCGAAAGCGAAAGCTCGCGACGTCCGCGCCGTTGGATGCCTCCTGCGCCAGGCCGAGCAGCATCGTCGCGATCAGGGGGCCGTGGACGACTAGGCCGGGATAGTTCTCGACCCGCACCGCGTAATCCTGGTCGTAGTGGATGCGGTGCCCGTTATAGGTTAGCGCCGAATAGAAGAAGAGGAGCGTTGGGTCCGGAATGAACGTGCGCTCGGCGCTCGGCGCATGTGCGCCCTCTGGGACGGACGCGACCGGGCGAGGGCCATTCGAGGAGACCGAACCGGCGGGCCGGTAGACTAGCGTCTGCCGGTCCTCGACGAGCGTCTGCCCGCCGTCGTCCGTGATCGTGTGATCGATCGTGACGAAGCCGAGCGGCCCCGATCGGCCTGATTTTCGTGCTGTGGAAGCCGTTCGACTATGTCTTGTGATGAGGGCTCCCGCACGAATTGGGTTGTGAAAGGCGACCTCGCTGCCGGCCCACATTCGACGTGGAAGGTCTGTAAGCGCGTCGCTGCGCCGCGCATGACCATCCTCCCCACGGGTGGATTGCTGAATGCGAGGGTGGAAGAATAGCCAGTGCGATAGCGGGGCAAGCGGATCTCCTTCCGCGTAGGTCCGCACAGGTCGGTCGAGCAGATCGTCGAGACGCGCGGGCATGAGCGGCGACGCGACGTCCGACACCCGCTCCAAGGCCGCATGACGCTGCCCCGCGTCGGCCGCGCTGGCACCACCCGCGATAGCCGTCATACCCTCGGACATCTCGATGCCTCGTTCCGCTCGAACGGACTGCGCGTCGGGGGGCGCCCAATCCTTGCTTGGCGGGATAGACAGGCGCAAGTATCAGGGGAAGTCGGAATAGACCGCAGTCGCTTTCGGCTGGATCGAACGTAGAGACCAATGCATTTCGACCTGATCGACCTCAAGCTTTTCATCGCCGTGGCCGAGGCCGGCAGCATGGCCGAGGCCGCGCGGCGGGAGAATATTTCCGTATCCGCACTTCACGAGCGCATGAAGCTGCTCGAAGGGCGGGCCGGCCTTGCGCTGACCGAGCGGACGGTGCGCGGCACGCGTGTCACCGCCGCCGGGGCGACGGTCCTAAGCCGGGCCAAGGCCGTTCTTCACCAAGCCGAACGGTTGCGCGGCTCGGTCGCAAACCTCAAGCGGCAGGAGACGGGCACGATACGCCTGCGCGTTAACACGAGCGCGCTGGCAAGCTTCCTGCCGGTCGTTCTGGCCCGGTTCCTCGCGCGCTACCCCGGCATCGTCATCGACCTGCGCGAGGATACATCGGACGCGATCGTTACAGCGGCGCGGTCGGGTGCGATCGAGATCGGGATCGCGGCCGGAAGCATCGACGTCAGCGGTACGGTGACCCATCCGCTGCTCACCGATCGACTGACGGTGATCGTGCCCACCGGCCATCCGCTGGCCGAAACGCGGAGCGTAGACTTCATCGAACTGCTGAAGGAGGATTTCATTGGGCTCGACGAACAGTCCGCGATCCACCACTACCTGACCGAGAAGACCCGCGCGATCGGGCAAACGATGACCGTTCGGATACGCCTTCGCTCCTTCGAGGGCGTTTGCCGGCTCGTCGCGGCCGGCGCCGGGATCTCCATCGTGCCGAAGAGCGTGTTGGGCTATGCCGCGAACGATGGCAGCCTCGTGCCGCTACGGTTGAACGAGAATTGGGCCCGGCGCGATCTCGTCGCCTGCATACCGGAACGGACCGAGCCAACCGACGCCGTACGCCTGCTTCTCGAGGAGCTGACCAGTTCGGCCCGCGCCTTTTCGTCGGATGACGACTGAGAACGGCGCGACACGCAGCATCCGGCCAGGCCGAAAATGCGGTTCGCCAAATCCGGCTGGTGCGACCGCAGCGCAGCGTTCATTCCAACGGTAGAGCCGTAACGACCTCGTCATGAATGCGTCGATCGGCCTTCCGGAGGAACCATTGATGACCGCTACTCGCCGCACCCTTCTTGCAGCCGCCTTCCTTGGTGGAACCGCACTCTCCAGCATGACGTCGGCCCTCGCCGCCGAGCACGGCGAGAAGCCCGACGCGCTGCAGATCGGCGTCACGGCCTTCCTTTCCGGCCCGGCCTCCGTCTTCGGCGTCCCGGCGCGCGAGGCGGCCGAGATGCTGGCCGAGAGGATCAACGAGGATGGCGGTATCGGCGGCGTGCCGATCGAGCTGTCCTTCATCGACGAGGGCGCCGGCGCCGAGACGCTGACGAACGAGTATCGCCGTCTGGTGCAGGACGAGGGCGTGGGCGTGATGTTCGCTTCGATCTCGTCGGGCAACTGCCTGAACATCGCCCCGCTCGCGGAGGATCTCGGCGTCGTGAACCTGATGTGGGATTGCGGCACGCAGCGCATTTTCGAGGAAGGCGAGTACACGACAGTCTTCCGCACGCAGGCTAATGCTACGCCGGAGATGATGGCTACCGTCCTGTACCTCCTCCAGAACAACCCCGATTTCGAGACCGTCGCCGTGGTCAACCAGGACTATTCCTGGGGCCGGGACAGCTGGCAGCTTTTCCAGACCGCCCTCAAAGCCCTGAAGCCCGAAGCGCGGGTTGTAGCCGAACTGTTCCCGAAGCTCGGCGCGCCCGACTTCTCGGCCGAGATCACCCGGCTGCAGGCCATCAGCCCGGACGTCATCCTCTCGACGGCATGGGGGGGCGATCTGGATACCTTCGTGAGACAGGCCAGCCAGCGTGGGCTGACGCAGTCCTCCCTGCTCGTCCTGCCGCTTGCCGAGTCATCGATCCAGCGCCTAGCCGGCGCGCTCCCCGACGGCGCCATCGTCGGCGCGCGCGGCGATCACTACTTCCTCCACCCGGAGTTCAAGGACGACGCCGACTTCCAAGCCTTCGTCAGCGAGTTCCAGGAGCGAACGGGCGACTATCCGATTTACTCCGTCTTCCACATGGCGCAAGCCTTCGCGGCGCTCGAGGGCGCCTATGAGGCGGCTATGGCGGCCAATGACGGCGCGTGGCCGACGACCGAGCAACTGGCCGAAGCCATGCGTGGCCTAGAATTCCAGGGCTATGGCCGCTCGGTCACCATTCGCGAGGATGGGCAGGGCGTCGAGGCGCAGCTGATCGGCACGGCCCGCACGGTCGACGGCTATGACTTCCCGATCATCGACAACATGCAGATCTATAGCGGCGAGGCGTTGATGCCCCCCGTCGGCACCGAGTCGATCTCGTGGATCGAAGGTCTGGACGCGTCCTTCCTTGAGACCCCGTCGGATAGCTACATGCACGCCGAGTAGCCGACTCGGAGAGGCTTCCCGCCCCGTCGCGGGAAGCCTCTCGCCTCGTGCCGCCGTCGGTTCGGCCTCTGGCCGCCGACGACGTCTCCGCCCTCGAACCTACGGGCCCGGCGTGAATACGACCATTCTCGTTCTCGTCCTCCTCGACGGTCTCTCCTACGGCTCGCTGCTCTTCCTGGTAGCCGTTGGTCTGACACTTGTCTTCGGTGTGATGCGCATTCTCAACGTGGCGCACGGTTCGTTCTATGCGCTCGGCGCCTATGCGGCCGCCAGCCTTGGCCTCGCCATTTCCGGGCTGGAACTGCCGCGCTGGCTTAGTCTGCCGATCTTCCTCCTCGGCGCGCTCTCGGTCGGCATCCTGCTTGGCGGCTTTATGGAGCGGTTCCTGCTGAGGCCCATCTACAAGCTGGAGGAGGTGCTTCAGCTCCTTGTGACGTTCGCCGTCTTCATCATCCTCGAGAACGCGCAGCGGCTCATCTGGGGTGTGCAGCCCTATTTCTACTCCGCCCCGCTGCAGGACATGGGCAACATCTCCGTCGTCGGCGTCACCTACACGGCCTACCAGACGATCTTCCTGCCGGTGGCCGCGCTCGCCGTCCTCCTGGGGCTGCGCTTCTTCCTGCGCCGCACGCTGACCGGCGCCCTCATCGTAGCGGTCACCGAGGACCGCGAGGCCGCCATGACGATCGGCATCAATGCCGAGCGGGTCTTCCTCGTTACCTTCATCATCGGCGCGACGCTGGCCGCGCTCGGCGGCGCGCTCGCGACGCCGACAACGTCGATCCTGCCCGGCATCGGCGCCAACATGATCGTCCTTTCGTTCGCCGTCGCCGCCACGGCCGGGCTTGGCCAGATTGAGGGCGCGGCGCTGGCGGCGCTCATGATCGGCATCGGTCGCTCCTTCGCGATCTTCTTCGCGCCGGAACTGGAGGTCGTCGTGCCGTATCTCATCATGGCACTCGTGCTGCTGATCCGCCCGGAGGGTATGTTCGGCACGACCCATGCGAGGAAGATCTAGATGTCCCGCCCCACATCAGGGAGCGCCATTCACGCGCCTGACCTTCTCATGCGCTACGGCCTGCCGCTCGCCCTCGTCGCCCTCGTCGCCTACCCGTTCGTGATGGACAGCACCGGCCCGCTGCTCACGATCGTTTACGCCAAGGCCTTGCCGGTGCTAGGGATCATCCTCTTGTTGCAGGCCGGCCAGGTCTCCTTCGGCCACGCCATGTTCTACGCCATCGGCGCCTATGCGGTGGGCCTCTTCGCGCGGGACATCGCGCAGATCGACCTTATCCTCTTCCTCGTGGTCGCTTCGCTCGCCTCGGCCGTGATCGGGCTGCTGATCGGGCTCTTCGTGGTCCGCTATCGCTACATCTTCTTCTCGATGCTGAACCTCGCCTTCTCGATGGTGCTCTATTCCCTGCTCGAGAAGTTCTTCCACATTACCGGCGGAACCGATGGGCTGCGCATCGAGCGCCCGACGGTGCTCGGCATGTCGCTGGAGCGGCCCGAGTTCGAGACCGTTCTTTATTTCCTTTCGCTCGCGCTGATGGCGGTCTCTCTCGTAGTAGTGCACCGCTTGCTAGACAGCCCGCTCGGCCATTCCCTGCGCGCGATCAAGACGAACGAAGTGCGGCTGGAGTATCTCGGCGTCTCGGCGCGGCGCACGCTTCTGATCTGCTACGTCGTATCGGCCGTGCTGTGCGGGCTGGGCGGGGCGCTCGTCGCAACGTTCCAGGGGCTGGCCACGCCGGACTATGCCTATTGGGTCCGCTCTGGCGAGTTCGTCTTCGTCGCGATCCTCGGCGGGGCCGGGCATGTGCTCGGGGCCTTTGTCGGCTCGTTCGCCTTCGAGTTCATCCGCGCTGCCGCCGCCGCCTATGTGGGCGATGCCTGGCAGCTAACGCTTGGCTTCATCCTTCTGGCTATCATCATGTTCCAGCCCGAAGGCGTCGTGGGCATGCTCCAGCGGTTGCTGCCCAAACCTCGCAGGCCAACCTCCCGAGCGCCCGTCGCGCCGAACTCTGTCGAACCACGCCAGACGGATGATGGCGCCCAGCCATCCTCGATACCCGCATCCACCGCCAGGCCGGAGCCGGCCGAATGAGCGTCCAGACCGACATCGCCCCCGTTCGTGCACCCGTCGTCGCGCCTGATGCCGCAACGCTGATCGAGGCAAGGGGTCTGGAGATCCGTTTCGGCGGCGTTGTCGCGGCCGATGGCGTCGCGCTCGACGTTCGCGAGGGGGACAACCTCGCGATCATCGGGCCAAACGGCGCGGGCAAGACGACCTTTCTCAACATTTGCACCGGCTATCTGAAGCCGCAGGCCGGATCCGTTCGCTTCGGCGGGCAGGAGTTGATCGGGCAGAGCCCGAGGGACATCACCCGGCTCGGCATCGCGCGCGCGTTTCAGATTCCGCAACTCTTCTCCGAGCAGACGGTGCGCGAGAACATGCTCGTCGCGGCGGCCGCCCGTGCGCGCCGCCTCGCACCGATGACACCCCTCGCCGCCATCCCGGAGCGCCGCGCCGTCGACGAGCTGCTCGAACTCGTCGGCTGCACCGACGTTGCCGATCAGCTTGCCGCCGAGCTGCCCGAGGGCAAGCGCAAGCTGGTCGATATCGCCCTGGCCCTCGCGCTGGAGCCGAAGGTGCTTCTGATGGACGAGCCCACATCGGGCGTGGCCTCGGCCGAGAAGTTCGACATCATGAACACGCTCATGCTGGCGCTCCAGACGCGCGGTGTCACCTCGGTCTTCGTGGAGCATGACATGGATATGGTCACCCGCTACGCGAACCGGGTCGCCGTCTGGTCTTCGGGCCAGATCGCGATGGAGGGCGACCCCGAGGTCGTTCTCAACGATCCAGAAGTGATCCGCACCGTAATCGGGGGCGCGTAGCGATGGCGGATAGCTCTCGGGACAACCTGCTCAAGGTCGACGACCTCTCGGTCTCCATAGCGGGCGTGCCCATTCTGCGCGGCCTGCACGTCGCCGTGGGACGCGGCGAGACGGTCGCTTATGTCGGCCGTAACGGCGCGGGAAAAACGACGACCTTGCGCGCGATCATGGGGGCGCAGGCCTCCACCGGACGTCTCTGGTTCGACGGCGTGCAGATGGATAGCGTGGCACCGCACATGCGCCCCGCGCTAGGCATCGGCTACGCGCCGGAGGATCGACGGCTCTTCTCGGCTTTCAAGGTCGAGGAGAACGTGTTGATGCCGGCCCGCGTGGCCAAGCTCGACGCCGCCGAGACCGAACGACGGCTGGACCGCGTCTATACGATCCTACCCGAGCTGAAGGAGATGGCCGACCGGCCGGCGGGGTCGGTTTCGGGCGGGCAGGGCAAGATGGTCGCGTTCGGCCGTGCGCTGATGCTCGGCACGCGGTTGGTGCTGCTGGACGAGCCTTTCCAGGGTCTCGCGCCCGTGCTGGCCGCGCGCTACGGCGAGGCTCTGCGCGCGCTACGCAAGGAGGCGCCGGACCTTTCGCTCATCGTCACCGAGTCGAACCCCGAACTTCTCAAATCCTTCGCCGACCGGACGGTCACGATCGAGCGCGGCGAGATCGTCGTCGACCCCGCGCCCGTCGCGGCCTGATCTTCAAAGGACACGCCATGACCGTGAACGTCCCACCGCCCCACACGCCCGCCAGGGCCGTGCCGGCCGAAGGCCAGGGCCTATTCATCGATAATGCCTGGCTGGAGCCTGGCGCCATGCTCGACGTCGTCGCGCCGGCCGAGGGTGCGGCCTTCACCAAGATCGCCGCCGGAACCTCCGACCATATCGACCGGGCCGTGCGCGCGGCGCGGACGGCTTTCGAGGGCGCGTGGGGGGCGCTGGACGCGGCCGAACGTGGGCGGATCCTCATGCGCCTGTCGCATCTCGTGCTCGACCACGAGGACGAGCTGATGGTGCTCGAGGCGCGCGATACCGGCAAGCCCTTCAAGCAGGCCCGCGCTGATATCAAGGCCTGCGCCCGCTATTTTGAGTTCTATGGCGGGGCTGGCGACAAGCTGCACGGCGAGACGATCCCCTTCATGAAGGGCTATTTCGTCGCGACCGAGCGTGAGCCGCTCGGCGTGACCGGCCACATCATCCCGTGGAACTACCCGGCCCAGATGTTCGGCCGCACGCTCGCGCCCTCGCTCGCGGTCGGCAATGCGTGCGTCATCAAACCAGCTGAAGACGCCTGCCTGACGCCGATCCGCCTGTGCGAACTGGCCCGAGAGGCCGGCCTGCCGGACGGCGCGCTTAACATGGTGACGGGCACCGGAGAGGTCGCGGGAGCCGCACTGACCGCGCATTCCGGCATCGACTTCCTGTCCTTCACCGGCAGTCCCGAAGTGGGCGTGATGGTGCAGAAGGCGGCTGCCGACAATCACATCACCTGCACGCTGGAGCTGGGCGGCAAGTCCCCCCAGATCGTCTTCGAGGACGTCGATCTCGATGGTGCGCTGCCGACGCTGGTCGGCGCCATCGTTCAAAATGCCGGGCAGACCTGCTCCGCCGGGTCGCGCCTCATGGTCCAGCGCAGCGCCTATGACCGCGTCGTCGATGCCGTCGCGGCGCGCTTCTCGCAGCTGCGCGCCGGCACGCCGGAGATGGATCTCGATCTCGGCCCCCTGATCTCCGCTCGGCAGCGCGACCGCGTGCGGAGCTTTTGCGAGCGGGCGGGCGACGTGCCCGTCGTCGCGCAGGGGCAGATCGCCGACGGCGCCCCGGATTCGGGCTTCTTCGTCGCCCCACGGCTGTTCGGCCCGGTGCCGACCGATGTCGAGCTGGCGCGCGAGGAGGTGTTCGGCCCCGTCCTGTCGATCATCCCGTTCGATGACGAGGCCGACGCGATACGCATCGCCAACGGCACCGATTTCGGGCTCGTGGCCGGCATCTGGACGGGTGATGCCAAACGCTCGATGCGCGTCGCCCGCAAGGTGCGCGCCGGCCAGGTCTATGTCAACGCCTACGGGGCCGGCGGCGGCATCGAACTGCCTTTCGGCGGCACCGGCAAGAGCGGGCATGGGCGCGAGAAAGGTTTCGAGGCGCTCTACGAGGTCACCACCCTCAAGACGATCGTGACCAAGCACGACTGACGGCCGCGTCCGATCGGGCCGATCGCCGATGACTAGTCAAGACGAGGCGGAACACCGCCCAAGGGAGGAAACAATGCGCCTGCAGGGCAAGACAGCACTCATCACGGGAGGCGCCTCCGGCTTCGGCGCCGGCATGGCTCGCAGCTTCGTCGCGCAAGGCGCGAAGGTCCTGCTCATGGATCTCAACGGCGAGGGTGCCGAGGCGCTGGCCGGCGAGCTCGGTGATGCCGCGCGCGCCGCACAAGGCGACGTGACCAGCGCCGCCGATACGGAAGCCGCCGTCGGGACGGCTGTCGAACTCGGCGGCGGGCGCCTCGACATCGTGGTCAACAATGCCGGCTGGACCCATCGGAACAAGCCGATCATGGAGGTCAGCGAGGCCGAGTTCGACCGCGTTTATAGTATCAACGTAAAGGCGATCTTCCACATGACGCGGGCGGTCATCCCGCACATGCGCGAGATGGGCGGCGGCACGATCCTCAACATCGGCTCCACCGCCGGCATCCGGCCACGCCCGGGCCTCACCTGGTACAATTCGACCAAGGGCGCGGTGAACATCCTGTCCCGCTCGCTGGCCGTTGAGCTCGCGCCGGATCGTATCCGGGTCAACTGCATTGCCCCGGTCATGGGCGCCACCGCCCTGCTCGAGGAGTTCATGGGGTTGCCGGACACGCCGGAGAATAGGGCCAAGTTCGTTGCCACGATTCCGTGGGGACGCATGTCCGAAGCGTCGGACATTGCCAATGCGGCGCTCTTCCTGTGCGAGGACGCCTCGGAGTTCGTGACCGGCGTCGTGCTGGAAGTCGACGGCGCCCGAACCGTCTAGCAGCCGGACGATACCTGGGATTTTGGATCGTGGCGCACAGCCACAAGCGGGAGGCGGCCCTAATAATGTCGTCGACATCAGAGGGAGTGAAGCCATGAGAACGTTCGTGCCCACCATGTCCAGATTCGCGCCGCTGGCGGTCCTCGGGGCCGGGTTGGCGACCCTGCCGGCCATGGCGCAGGATGTCGCGCCAGAGCTGAGCGAGTTGCAGCAGCGTGCTTGCAGCGAGCCCTATGGAGCGGACGACGAGATCGGTGCCGCCAATCGCCTCTCGGCCGAGAAGGTGTTGGAGGCGACCGCCCTGATCACGGAGGGCAAGACCTACTCGCTGGCCGTGGAGACGAACTCGAAGACCCCCGCCTTCGGCCCTCGCTCCTGGGCGATGGTGATCAACCAGCCCGGCCAGACCGGTGGCGGTGGCCTCGGCCCCACGCGGACGAACTACAATGACGACATCTATATGGGTTACGTCGGCACCGGCACGCAGATCGACGGGCTCGGCCATATCGGGATCGACAACGTCTATTACGGCTGCAACCGCAATGCCGACTTCGTCCAGGCCGACGGCATCACGAAGCTCGGCATCGAGAAGATACCCAACATCGTGACCCGAGGCGTCGTGCTCGACATGACGGCCTATTTCGGTGAGGAGATCGTTCCGGAAGGAACGCCCTTCAACCAAGAGGAGATCGAGGCCCAGGCCGAGGCACAGGGCGTCGAGATCGGCGAGGGCGACGTCGTGATCTTCCATACGGGCTGGCTGTCGCTCGTCGGCGAGGACGACACCCGATACATTTCCGGCGAGCCGGGCCTCGGCAAGGGCGGCGCGGAGTATCTCGCCGACCTCGGCGTCGTCGCCGTCGGCGCCGATACCTGGGGTCTGGAGGTCATCCCGTTCGAGGAAGGCGCCGGCATCTTCGAGGTGCACCAGATCCTGATCCCGGAGAACGGCATATACATTCTGGAGAATATCAAAACCGACGAGCTGGTCGCCGATGGCGTCTCGGAATTCATGTTCGTACTCGGCCACTCGCGCTTCACCGGTGGCGTGCAGGCTGTCATCAATCCGACGGCGATCCGCTAGATGGCGATCTGATCACGATACAGCATCCCGGCCGCAGGGCCGGGATGCGTTTGTTCAATTCGTTCTCTATCGGTGAATGGCTCATTGATGCGGGAGCGCGCTTTCCGCCAAAGGCGCGCGCAGGTAGCGCGGACGGCCATCTATGGTGGTCTGCCCCGGAAAAAGTGGTCCGACCCTAGGTTTAGGATCGAGGCGATCCTTCTAGGCGACATGGAGCCCTATGATGACGGACAGCGCCTGTCCGTCGAGGGGCCGGACGTCTTCGTGCCGAGCGAAGCCGTCGTGCCCCTCACCATGGCCCTTCATGAGCTGGACACCCGCAAGAACCCTTTCCTTGGGCTCGGTGCGGACGGTTTGCGATGGTCCTGGGCAGGTTAAGACCGCAGTTGGCGCCCTGCAGCTATGCCTCGCGACCGTGACGATGTCTGTTGGGGCCCTTTCGCGCGTGTGCGGACGGACTGACCCCATGGTCATTGCTGTCCGGCGCTCGTGGAAGAACCAGGCGATCGAAGTTGTAGGCGATGTCGGCCAGCGTCAGTTTGGCCTCGGCGCGTTTGAGGCCGATGGTGCGAATGAAGAGCCCGATGCGGGTCTTCTGGCGTGCAAAGACGTGCTCGACCGCGGCGCGGAACCTCGACTTGCCGGCGTTGGCTCTGGCCACGTTCTTCGGCATCACCTTGCCAGCCGGGTTCATAGAGTGGATGCGGCTCGTCATCATCCGCCCGGCCAGCCAGGCCTCGTTAGTCTGGCTGCGATGGGCGCTGTGAACCGCTCCGCGTTTGCCGGAGGCCCCTCTATTTGGAAGGATGGGGTTTATGGGAAACGAGAGACGACGCACGGCGTATCCGACTGAGCTGCGCGAGCGTGCGGTTCGCATGGTGCGCGAGCATGAGGGCGATCCCGCCTCACGGGCTGCTGCAGTACGCTCAGTGGCCGCGAAGGTCGGGTGTCACCGGGAGACGCTGCGGCTCTGGCTGCGGCAGGCAGAGCGCGATCGGCCTCTTCAAGACCGAGGTCATCCGCCGTCGCGGTCCGTGGCGCTCGCTCGAGGCGGTCGAGTTCGCGACGCTGGAACGGGTCGACTGGTTCAACACCCGCCGCCTGCTCGAACCCATCGGGAACGTGCCGCCAGCCGAAGCCGAGGCCGCTTACGACAACAGCCTAGAGGTTGCTAAAATGGCCGCGTAGAAGACAAACAAAACTGCCTCCGGCAAACGCAGGGCGGTTCAAACCTCGTCGGCGCGGCTTCGCCAGATGTGGATGGCCTGTGGATAGTCGCGGTCATGGGCTACACGCTTGGGCTACAACCCCGTGCGACATGCGTAGCCATGCCCCAGTTGGGCGGACCCATCTTCAGCGATCACAATGACTTGAGCGAAAACTTGGCTGGGGCGGCAGGATTCGAACCTGCGAATGGCGGCACCAAAAGCCGCTGCCTTACCACTTGGCGACGCCCCATCCGAAGGCGGTTGTCTAGCGAGGTCTCTGCAGGGTTGCAAGGTCCGGTTCGGCCGGCTTGACGGTAACCGCGCGCCGCTCTCTATGCGGAACGATGGGAGAGACACAAGGAACGGAAACAGCCCGCCATGGGTCATCGGACAGAGATCAAGGATGCGGCTTCAGAGGACTTGGAGGCGATCCGGGCGATCCTGAATTGGGCGGTAGAGGAGACGACGGCCGTCTTCTACAACGAACCACGCACGGCCGCGCAGATGCGGGATTGGTTCGAGGAGCGCCGCGCGCGGGGCTTCCCCGTCCTCGTTGCTAGAGGCGAGAGCGGCGCGATCCTAGGCTATGCGAGCTACGGACCCTTTCGCCCGCATGACGGGTACGCGAAAACCGTCGAGCATTCGATCTACGTGGCGCCGGGGGCGCAGGGGGCGGGCCTCGGGCGGGCGTTGCTGGACGCCCTTGTCGCCCGCGCACGGGAAGCAGGGCTGCATGTCATGGTCGGTGGACTGGCGGCCGAGAACGAAGCCAGCCTCGCGCTTCATGCGCGGGCCGGCTTCATCGAGACCGGACGGATGCCGGAGGTCGGGGCAAAGTTCGGGCGTTGGCTGACGTTGGTCTTTGTGCAGAAGATACTCGACGCGAACCCGATCGACGGACCACGCGAGACCTGAGGCATATCGATCTGAAAGAAGGAGCCGGCGCATGAGCCGCCGGCCCCGACGCGCTCAGCCCTTGCCAAGGTCGGGCGCGATGCCCTTGCAGGCCTCGACGAGGTCGCGGACCGCCTGGACGGACTTGTCGAATTCGGCCTGCTCGGCGCGGTCCAAGCTGATTTCGACGATCTTCTCGATGCCGCCGGCACCGATGACGGTTGGCACGCCGACATAAAGGTCCCGGACGCCGTACTGGCCGGTCAGCTGCGCCGCGGCGGGCAGGACGCGCTTCTTGTCCTTGAGATAGCTGTCTGCCATCTCGATGGCCGAGGCCGCGGGCGCATAGAATGCCGAGCCCGTCTGCAGGAGCTTGACGATCTCGGCGCCGCCGTCGCGGGTACGCTGGACGATGCCGTCGAGAGCGGCTTGCGTCATCCAGCCCATCTTGACGAGATCGGGCAGCGGAATGCCGGCGACGGTCGAATAGCGCGTCAGCGGTACCATCGTGTCGCCATGGCCGCCGAGGACGAAGGCCGTCACGTCCTCGACCGAGACGTTCATCTCCATGGCGAGGAAGGTGCGGAACCGGCTCGAATCGAGGACGCCCGCCATGCCGCACACCTTCTCGGCCGGAAGGCCGGACGACTTTTGGAGCGCCCAGACCATAGCGTCGAGCGGGTTGGTGATGCAGATGACGAAGGCACTGGGAGCGAACTTGGCGATGCCCGCGCCGACCTGCTCCATGACCTTGAGGTTGATCTCCAGAAGGTCGTCGCGGCTCATGCCGGGCTTCCTCGGCACGCCGGCGGTGACGATGACGACGTCCGCGCCCTCGATCGCCTCGTAGGAAGCCGCGCCTTCGAGCTTGGAATCGAAGCCGTCGACGGGCGAGCTCTCGTAGAGATCCAGCGCCTTGCCCTTGGCGACGCCCTCGTTGATGTCGAAGAGGACGATGTCGCCGAGTTCCTTCAGGCCGGCGAGGTGGGCAAGCGTGCCGCCGATCTGTCCGGCGCCGATGAGGGCGATCTTGTTGCGTGCCATGGAGGTCTCCTTTGTGCGGCGCAAAAACACTTGGGCGAACGCTTAGCGATTGCGGTCTCGGCCGGCAAGGGTCCGAGCCCGGGGCGGCCTGGCCGCCCGGTAGAGGCAGCCGATTCCATCGCGCTCAGGCGGCGCGAATGGCGCCGAGATCATCCTTCATGCAGGTCCGCAGCGCATCGTTTGTCTGGTCGAGCGCCTCGCCCGCATTGCCGGCGCGTGCGGAGCTGTAGACGGCCCGACCGATGTCTCGAAGCGCAGGGACGATCGCGGCATCGGCGACCGGCTTGGCCTCCGCCGGCTCCTCGTCGATGGCTTCGCGACGGCTGGCAAACCTCCGGGACGTAGCGACCCGGCCTGCTGCCGTTGCCTCGCCGGTCGCGTGGGTCGTCTGGCCCTTCCCGGCGTCATGCCCATCCTCTTCCCGTCGATGACCGCGACCAGCACCAGAGCTGAGGTTCCATGAGGATCGCATCCCCCTCGTGCGGCATGGCGGAGACGCGGGGTGAAGGAAGGCTCTGAGATGCGTTCTATGCCGCCGCGCCGACAAAGCGGCGGCCTTTCGAGGCAGCCAGGTAGTCGGTCCTGCGCATTTCCTCGAGGCGGGAGGCCGTACGCTGAAAGGCGAAGGCTTCATCGCCGTCCGCGACGAGGTCGGCGGGCTGCGCTTGGGCCGAGGCGATGAGCGTCAGCTTGGACTCGTAGATCGCGTCGATGAGACCGATGAAGCGCCGCGCGGCGTTGCGCTCTGCGGCCGACAATCGGGGGATGCCGTCCAGCACCATCAGGTCGAAATGCTCGGCGAGCGCGAGAAAGTCGTTGGGGCCGAGGGGTGCGCGGCAGGCTTCGTCGAAATGCATTCGCACGGCACGGTCCTCGGCCGACGAGAGATCGAGCCTGCGGCCCTTGAGGTCCAGCCCCCGAGGCGCGGCTCGCGGCGCGATACCCTGCCAGAGCCGGTCCACTTCTTCGGACGTCTCCCCCCCCAGCGGCGCATGCCAGACGGTGAGACCGCGCAGGCCGTCCAGCCGGTAGTCGGCGCCGTCGGCGAGCGCCAGGACCTCGCAATGGGTCTTCAGCGTCGCGATGAAGGGCTCGAAGAGCGGACGGTTGAGACCTTTCGCATAGAGCCCATCGGGTGCGATGTTGGACGTCGCGACGACGACGACCCCGCGCTCGAAGAGCCGCGTGAAGAGCCGGCCCAGAATCATCGCATCGGCGATGTCGGAAACGAAGAACTCGTCGAAGCAGAGGAGCCAAGCCTCGTCGGCGATCGCATCGGCCACGGGGAGGATGGGGTCCTCGGCCTCGCTATCGCCGTCGAGCACGCGCTTTCGCATCGCGTGGAGCCGGTCGTGAACGTCCGCCATGAAGGCATGGAAATGCACGCGCCGCTTTCGCTTCACCGGGGCGTGGCGGAAGAAGAGGTCCATGAGCAGCGACTTGCCCCGCCCGACCCCGCCCCAGATGTAGAGCCCGCGCACCGGATCGACCTTCTTTCGACCAAAGAGCCAGCCGAGCGCGCTGCCCTTGCGGGCGAGGCGATGGTCTGCGAGGTGTGCCTCAAGCGCGGCCAACTTGGCGACGAGCCGAGCCTGCGCCGGGTCCGCGTCGAGATCGCCCTTGTCGATGCGGGCGGCATAGTCGGCCGCCAACGCCGTGACGCCGCCGGTGCTGGCGTCGAGGGCGCTACGCTCGGGAAACGGCACGAAGCGCTACCGCGCCAGACGACGCCGGTTGGCACTGACCTGCGCCCGCATCGGCGCCAGCGGATCGGCGTGGCCGGCGCGGGCCACCACCTGAAGGCTCGTCAGCGCCTTCTCGGTCACCATGCGATTCATCTCGAGCGCTGCGAGCGAGGCGCCCAGCGGATCGGTGAAGGGATTGACCTGCGAGGCCTGCAGCATCCGGTAGCCAATTACCGCCCCGGCCTCCAGCCCCATATTGGCCACGTCGAACCAAGAGCCGATCGCGTCCTTGACCGTATCCGCACCCATCATCATACCCGTCAACGCCTTTGCCATGCCTGGTAACCTCTCGACCGGACCAGCGAAATGCTGCGGCGCAGCACAAATAGTGCGTCAGCCGACATTTGGCGAGGGCACATCTGTCGAATCGAGAAGCGACATGTCCGGGCCGCCGACGAGCGAGGACGCCTGGCCGAGAGACGGGATGCGGGCGATGACGGACTTGCGAACGATCTGAGGGCGCTCCCGCCAGACCGTCACGCCGTCCGCGCTTGCGGTGTGCGCCATGGCGAAGTCGACCAGGTCTTGCGCGTGAACGCCGGGCTCGGCATCGCCGACGACATAGGTGAACTTGTCGGGACCCGAGACCGCCACCGCGCAGGGGCGCTTGCAGACGCTCAGGCACTGCACGGCCTTCACGGCGACCTCCCCGCCGGATGCCTCCGCCAGCGCCGCCACCTCGGCCGCGAGCCGTGCGCCCGGGCGCGGCTGCGCGTCGTCATGGTCGGCCGGGCGGCACGTGGCGCAGACGTAGAGGGTCGTGGATGCGGGCATGGGCGAACTCGGGGTCGGAGCGGGAGAAGCCGGCAAGGGCGGTTGCCGCGAGGCCTATCGCTCACCCCGCCCAGCGGCAAGTGCGACGAACGCACAAGGCCTGTCCTTCGACCGAGCCTCGCCCCGACGCGATCGTCGAACGCGCCTTTCGTCTTGGGGCCGCCTCTCGCCGCTTGACGCGCCCTCGCCCCGGCCGCAGGACTGTGCGAACCCGTCGCGTTCCACCGAGCCCCTCCTCTCCCCGTCATGTTCTGGACCTGGAACCTGCTCGCCCTCCTCGTCGCGCTGGGCATGGACGCCGCCCTGGGCGATCCGGCGCGGCTGTGGTCCCGCGTGCCGCATCCCGTGGTGTGGATCGGGCGGGCGATCGGCTGGGCGGACGGGCGGTTCAACGCGGCGGACGCCGCCATCGGCGATGCTGCACGGCGCCGGCGGGGTTCGATCCTCGTTCTCCTGCTCGTGCTCGGCGCGCTCGCGGTCGGCGGTCTCCTGTCGGCGGGCCTGCGCCAACTCCCCCTCGGCTGGATCCTCGAAGGCGCACTCGCCAGCACGCTCATCGCGCAGCGCAGCCTCTATGAGCATGTCGAGGCGGTGCTGGACGGACTTCTCGCGCGCGGGCTGCCGGGCGGGCGCTCCGCGATCGCGCATATCGTCGGGCGCGATCCCGAAACGCTCGACCTCGCGGGCGTCGTGCGGGCGGGCATCGAATCGCTGGCCGAGAACTTCTCAGACGCCGTCGTCGCGCCCGCGTTCTGGTACGCGCTCGGCGGACTACCCGGCCTCTTTGCCTACAAGGCGATCAACACGGCCGACAGCATGATCGGCCACCGGACCGCGCGCCACCTCCATTTCGGCCGCGCGGCGGCGCGGCTGGACGATGCGGTGAACCTCGTGCCCGCCCGGCTGGCCGGCGGGCTCGTCGTCCTGGCGGCCGCGTTTCATCGAATGCGCTGGCGAAGCGCCCTGGCCGCCATGCGCGCCGACGCACCGCGCCACACCTCGCCAAATGCCGGCTGGCCGGAGGCCGCGATGGGCGGCGCGCTCGGCCTCGCCCTTGCCGGTCCGCGAAGCTATGGCGAGCGCAGGGTCGAGGGCGCCTGGATGAACGCCGCCGGGCGCCGCGACGTGCGGACGGGCGACCTTCGCCGCGCGCTCGACGTCTTCGTCACGGCCTGCGTACTCCTCGCCACTCTGGCGCTTGGCATCGTCATCCTCGCCTCGCTATAGGCCGGCGATCTTCGCGATGGCCTCGATATCGACCGAGGCTTCGAGATGGTCCGCCAGCGCATCCAAGGTCTCCTCGATCATCGTATCAAAGGCGAGATCGCTCCTCACACCGAGCGCGGTCAGATACGCCCGCCGGAACGCATCCGCTGCGAAGAGCCCGTGCACATAGGTGCCAACCACCCGCCCGTCGGCGCTGCACGCGCCCTCCGTTCGTCCGCCGATCGTCAGGAACGGCCGTGCCCGGTCGGGGCCGTCGGTGCGGCCGAGATGCATCTCGTAGCCACGCAGCTCGGCACCGCCTTCGATCGCCCGGGCCGTCACCTCGGTGAGGGCCTTTTGCGGTGCCATCACGGTCTCGACGTCGAGAAGGCCGAGGCCAGGCACCGTCTCCGCTGCCCCCTCCAGCCCGTCGGGATCGCTCAAGGTACGGCCGAGCATCTGATAGCCGCCGCAAAGCCCCAGTACGCGCCCGCCCCGACGCACATGGGCGACGATGTCGATATCCCAGCCGGAGCTGCGCAACGCCGCCAGATCGGCCAGCGTCGCCTTGGAGCCCGGCAGGAGGACGAGGTCGGCGCATGCGGGCAGGGGCCGGTCGAGCGGCACGATCTCGACCGAGACGCCGGGCTCCAGCCGCAAGGGGTCGAGATCGTCGAAATTGGCGATGCGCGGCAGCTGCGGCGCGACGACGCGCAGCCCCTCCCCCCGCTGCCTCTACGGCTGGCGAGATCGACCGAATCCTCCGCCGGCAGCCGGCTCGCGCGCGCGAACCACGGCACGACGCCGAGCGAGGGCCATCCCGTGCGCTCGGCCATGATGCGCTCGCCCTCGACGAAGAGCGTCGGATCGCCCCGGAACCGGTTCGTCAGAATGCCCCTCACCCGCGCCCGCTCATCGCCCGGCAACAGCGCATGCGTGCCCACGACGCTCGCGATCACGCCGCCCCGGTCGATATCGGCGACGAGGAGGACGGGTAGGTCCGCCGCCGCCGCGAAACCCATATTGGCGATATCGTCGGGCCGCAGGTTCACCTCCGACGCCGAGCCCGCACCCTCCACGATTACGAGATCGGCCTCGCCGGAGAGGACCGCGAAGCTCTCCAGCACCGCCGGCATCAGCCCCGCCTTCATCCGCGCATAGTCCGCCCCCCTCGCCCGCCCGACGACGCGGCCCTGCACGACGACCTGACTGCCGAGCTCGGATTCGGGTTTCAGCAGCACCGGGTTCATGTGAAGGCTCGGCGCGACCCCGCAGGCTCGTGCCTGCAGCGCCTGCGCTCGCCCGATCTCGCCCCCGTCGCGGGTGACCGCGGCATTGTTCGACATGTTCTGCGGCTTGAAAGGCCGCACGATGAGGCCGCGCCGCGCGAAGACCCGGCAGAGCCCCGCGCAAAGCACCGACTTGCCGACGTTCGACCCGGTCCCCTGCAGCATGACGGCGGGGGTCGTCATGTCTCGCCCACGGCTGATGCCGCATGGTCACAGGTGGCCGTCTTCGGCGATATCGGACGTGGCAAGCCGCAGCGCCGCCCGAAGGAGCGGTCTAGGCTTGGAGAGGGAAGGACGGACAGGCGGACCGATCCCTCCCTCGCCTGTCCCGGCCGCCATAGTGTTTTTCGATGCCCTATCCCACAATCATGAAGCGCGGCACCGCGGGGCTCTCCCTCCTCCTCGCCGCCTGCACGACCACCGGCACCGCCATCCGCGAGATGGGCATCACCCGTGCGACGGGGCTCGACCTCGCGCGCTTCGAGCAGGTCGTCGACCAGGCCAACGCGGTCGGCTATGTCTGCCGCCCGGCCTTCTGCCAGACGCAGCAGGTCCTCGTCGCGGCGTTCGAGCCGAGCGGAGGCATCACCGAGGAGACGCTGCGCTCCGGCGACTTCCCGACCTTCACCAGTGGCCAGCTGACCAGCCTCGTCGCGGCCACCGGCGATGATGACGACGTCCGCTTCATCAAACCGCTCTCGCCAGTGGTCCGGCGCGGCTGGGCCGGGCTCGAGAGCGAGGCGCGCTTCGTCGACGATGACGGGGAGCGCGTCATCGTCCTGGTCCGTGTCGTGGTGCGCAACGGATGGTCGGCGAGCTATGCGTCGCTTTCCACGAACCGGCGCCTCGCGCAGGCCAATCTCGACGCCGCCACGCGCCCGTTGACCGGCGGCTAGCTCGGCGTGGAGGCACCCGATCCGTCCATCCGCCACCCTCTGCCGCACGCGCCCTCGCTCGCCTACCTCAAGGCGATCGTGACGCGGCCCAACATCGTCGTCGGCGACTACAGCTACTACGATGACAGGCGCGGTCCGGAGCGGTTCGAGACCGAGAACGTGCTGCACCACTACGAGGCGCGAGGCGACGTGCTGCGCATCGGTCGCTTCTGCGCGCTCGCGACCGGCACGACCTTCGTCATGGACGGCGCTAACCATCGCATGGACGGCATCTCGACCTTTCCCTTCCCGATCCTCGGGGCGGGCTGGGCAAACCATATGGACGCCCTGACGGACCTGCCGCCCGCGCGCGACACGATCGTGGGGCACGACGTCTGGTTCGGGCATGAGGCGCTCATGATGCCCGGCGTGACCATCGGCTCGGGCGCCATCGTCGCCGCGCGCAGCGTGGTCACGAAGGACGTCCCGCCTTACGCCATCGTCGGCGGCAACCCGGCGCGGGTGGTGCGCATGCGCTTTGCCGATGACAGGATCGCACGCCTCCTCGCGGTCGCGTGGTGGGACTGGCCGGTCGAGCGGGTGACGGCGAACCTTCGCACCATCATGGCCGGGCGCGTGGAGGACCTCGAAGCGAACGGCTAGGCGTCGCAAGGCCGAATGCTGCGGTCGCTCAGGGACGCCTGACCTCGGTGAGCGAAAAGAGGGCCGGCCGTGGCGCATCACGGCGTCGGCCCGGTCGCGACGACGCGCCGGCCCGCTTCCGGAGCCGTCCGATAGCCGCGCCGCGCCATCTCTGACAGGAGGCACGACTTGCCGGCGCCCGAGCATCCCGGCAGGACGAGGCGGACGGTCTCAGTACTCGACACCCGCCTGCGCCTTGATGCCCTGTTCCTTGAAGGGATGCTTGACCAGCGTCATCTCGGTGACGAGATCGGCGACCTCGATCAGTTCGGGCTTCGCGTTGCGGCCGGTAACGACGGCGTGCTGCATCGCGGGGCGCGCGGCCAGCGTCTCGATCACTTTGTCGAGCGCGATGTAGTCGTAGCGAAGCGCAATGTTGAGCTCGTCGAGGATGACCATCGCATAGGCCTCGTCGGCGAGCATCCTCGCGGCCTGCGCCCAGGCGGCCTCGACGGAGGCGACGTCCTTGGCGCGGTCCTGCGTCTCCCAGGTGAAGCCGTTCCCCTCGGCATGAACCTCGACGACGTCGGCGAATGCCTCCAGCACCTCGCGTTCGCCCGAATCCCACGCGCCCTTGATGAACTGCACGATACCGACCTTGCGGCCCTGGTGGACGCCTTCGCCGCGCGACTGCGCGATCATGCGCATGGCCATGCCGAAGGCGGCCGTCGACTTGCCCTTGCCGGTGCCGGTGTGGACGATGAGGAGGCCCTTGCCCACCATCTTGTCGGACAGCTTCTTGTCCTGCGCCTCCTTGCGGATCGCCATCTTCCTGGCGTGGCGGGCGTCGTCATGGGGCAGGCCGCTAGACATGGGCGCGTTCCTCTTGGGCAAGTTCCTCTTGGGCAAGTTCCTCTTGGGCAAGTTCCTCTTGGGCAAGTTTCTGTTGGCCGCCGTCCTTTTGCGCCAGGCCCGCGACATGGTCGGCGGCGCTGTTGCGGCGGGGGCGCCAGAGGTTGCGCCTGATGGCCTCGTCGAGGCGGGCGGCGATCTCGCGGCGGGCGTCGGGGTTTACGTCGCTCAGCCAGTCGCGCACGCTCGGGTCGACGAGATAAGCCTCGTGCAGCGCTTCGAACTGATGGTCGGCGACGGCGTCGGTCGTCGCGGCGAAGGCGAGGAGTGCTGTCGCGGTGATCGCCAGCTCCTGCGCGCCCCTGTGCCCGTGTCGCTGCATGGCGGCGATCCAGCGCGGGCTCGTCGCACGGCCCCGTATGATGAGCGCGATCTCGGCCTCCAGCGTGCGGGCCTGCGGGCGCTGCAGGTCGGAGTGGTCCATGTGGAAGACGGGCACGGCCGCGCCCTTGAGTGTCTCGATGGAGGCGGCGAGCCCGCCCTCGAACTCGGCAAAGTCGGTCGTCTCCAGAAGATCGCCCTCTCGGTGGTCCTGATTGTGCGCGACGGCGTCGCTGGCGCCGAGGCTGGCGCGGAGCGCGTCCATCGCGTCCTCTCCTTCGCGTCCGGCCCCATACGCGAAAGCGGAGGCACCGAGGAAGGCGTCGCCGAGATCGCCCCGGGTCGTCCAGTCGCCGCGCTCGATCCGCTGGCGCAGGCCCGCGCCATAGGCCTGCGGAGCCGAGCCGAAGACAGTGGGCGAGAGCGTGTCGCCGTCGAGGCGCTCCTTGAGGGGGTTCACGTCGGCGGGCTCGTCGAGGAGCGCGATGGCGCGCGCCGCGCTCTCGATGAGGTCCATCTGCGCCGGGAAAGCGTCGCGGAAGAAGCCGGAGACGCGAAAGACGACGTCCACCCGGGCGCGCTTGAGGGCGCCGGTCGGGATGATGTCGAAGCCGGCGACCCGGTGGGAGGCCGCGTCCCAGGTCGGCTGAGCGCCCATCAGCGCCAGCGCCTGCGCGATATCGTCGCCGCCGGTGCGCATGTTGGCCGTACCCCAGGCCGACATCGCGATGCGGCGCGGGTAGCGGCCGTGATCCTGCGCATAGGCGCGCACGAGTTCCTCGGCCGAGGCGCGCCCCAGCGCCCAGGCCGCGCGGGTGGGCACGCTGCGACCATCGACGGAATAGAGGTTGCGGCCGGTCGGCAGCACGTCCGCCCGCCCGCGCGTCGGCGCACCGGCCGGGCCGGGGCGCACGAACCGGCCGTCGAGCGCGGTCATGAGGGCGGCCGTCTCCGCGGCGGGGGAGGTGCCAAGATCGGCGGCGGCCTCGGCCGGCAGCGTCCGCAAGAGGCGTTCGGCGTTCTCGGCCGCCGGCCCCTCGCCGAAGACATGCAGCCCGTCCCGGACCTGCAAGCGTTTGAGATCGCATAGGAAGGCGTCGATCTTGGTGAGCGCCGCCGTCTCGTCGTCGCTAGCCTCGATGCCGCTGTCACGGGAGACGCCGGTGCCCTCGGCCTCAAGGAGGATGTCGCGGGCCAGCATCTCCGCCCGACGCGCGTCTCCGCCCGACGCTTCGTAATATTCGTCGACGAGGCGCTCCAGCACGGCGACCCGGCCATGCGTCTCGGCATCCGCCAGCGGAGGCGTCAGATGGCCGATCGTGACGGCGGACAGCCGGCGCTTGGCCTGCGCCGCCTCGCCGGGATCGTTGACGACGAAGGGATAGACGATCGGCAACGCGCCCGACAGCGCCTCCGGCCAGCAATCTTCCGAGAGCGCCGTCGCCTTGCCCGGCAGCCATTCGAGGCTGCCATGAGTGCCGAAGTGGACGAGAGCGTGCGGGTCCTCCGCCCGCAGCCACGCTTGGAAGGCGACATAGGCGTGGGTCGGCGGAATGGCGGGATCGTGATGGGCGGCCGAGGCGGCGTCTTCGCCATGCGCGCGAGGCGGCTGTGCGGCGAGGATCGCGTGGCCGATCCGGGCTGCACGAATGGGGAATCCTCGCACCGCATCGAAGCCCGGATCACTCGCCGGCTCGCCCCAGCGCTCGGCGAGGCTATCGCGTAAAGTCGCCGGCAGCCTCGTCAGGAAGGCATCGTAGGCACCCGGCGAGAGCCATGCCTCGCTGTCGCGTAGCGCTGCGACGAGAGCGCCGCCGTCGGCGGGCGGGTCGGCGATCGCGTAGCCGTCTCGCGCGAGACCGGCGAGCATCCTCGCCACGCTCGCGGGCGCGTCGAGGCCGACAGCGAAGCCGAGGCGACCATCGCCGGCCGAGCCGTCGTTGAGGACGATCGCGACGCGCCGCTCCGCCTTCGGGGTCCGCGCCAGGCGCACCCAGGCGGCGGCGAGGTCGCAGGCGTGTGCGATGCGGCCCGCGTCCGCCACATGGCCGAGTAGCGGCGCCTCGGTCCGCTCATCGAAGGTCCGCAATCCCTTGAACGACACCGCCCGCCCCATGATCCGCCCGTCGACCTCGGGCAGGGAGACATGCATGGCGAGATCGCGGGGACCAAACCCGCGCGGGGATGCGGCCCAGGCCTCCCGCGCCGATTGCGAGAAGGCGACCTGGACGACTGGCGCACCCGAGGCGTTGAGAGGCGTGCCCGTCCATGCCCGGCCGGGTGCCGAGGCGGCGAAGGCGGTGGCGTTGAGGACGATGGCGGCCCTCGCGCGGCCGATCAGATCGGAGACGATGGACCCTGCCGCCTCGTCCTTGAGGCTGGCGACGAAGATCGGGAGCGGTCGCATGCCCCGCGCCCGCAAGGCCTCTACGAGGGCGTCGACGGGCGCGAGATCGCCGGCTTGAACCAGCGCGCGGTAGAAGGTGATGGCGGCGACCGGCCCGTCTCCGGCAAGGAGATGGGCGAGCGTCGCCGGCTCGTCGCCCGGGGCGTAGAGGCCGGCCTTGGGAAGCGGCGCCGGTGCGGGCGGACGCGATGCGCGGCCGATGAGATGTGCGCAGTCGGCGAGCATGTTCGCATAGTTTTGCGGACCGCCCTCGACGAGATAGGACCACAGGCGCCGGCATGTCTCGGGCTCGAGCGTCGAGAGCGCATCGAGGCTCGGATCGGGGTTGGCGCAGCCGGGCAGAATGGCGAGTGGAATGCCTGCCCCCCGCGCGAGCCGCACCACCTCATCCGTCCCATACGGCCAATAGGCCTGCCCGCCGAGGAGGCGCAGGACGATCAGCCTCGCGTGCGAGAGCGTCTTCTCGACGTGGAGATCGACCGAGAAGTTGTGCCGCAGCGATTGCAGGCTCGCGAGCCGAAGGCTCGGTGCTCCCGCCGGGGCAAGCGCCTGCGCGGCCGCGAGGCCCGAGATCTCGGTATCCGTCGCCGTCAGCACGACGATGTCGGCCGGCGACTGGTCAAGATCGACCGGCTCCGTCCCGTCCTCGATGGCGCCCGCCTGCGCGGTCAGGAGGTGCATGACGCTATCCAGCCAGCCCCGCACTGAGCGCCGCGACGTCGAACCCGGTCTCGCCGATCGCGACAAGCCGCGTCGTGCGCGCCTCCCCCGCATTCCAGGGCCGGTCGTAATAGGTCTCGATGCGCGGTCCGACGGCCTGGACGACGAGCCGCATGTCGCGCCCCTCCACGGCGGCGATGCCCTTGAGGCGCAGCGTGGCGGAGGCGGAGATGGCCGCCTTCGCGCGTCTCGCGAAGGCGTCCGCGTCGGCGAGCGTGCCCATTTCCAGCACATGCGCCTCGAAGTCGTCGTGGTCGTGCTCTCCGGCGTCATCGTGGTGCGAGTGGCGGCTGTCGAGATCGTCCTCGGCGGCGGCCTTGAGGCCGAGAAGGACGCTGAGCGGGATCATGCCGTGGCTCGTCTTGAGGACGGCGGCGCCCGCCCGCTTGTCGTGCTCCAGCGCGTGCTCGGCGCGGGCCATGCCCGCCTCGTCGAGCTGGTCCATCTTGTTGAGAACGATGAGGTCGGCGCAGGCAACCTGCTCCTCGAAGAGCTCGGCCAGCGGCGATTCGTGGTCGAGATTGGGGTCGGCGGCGCGCTGCGCGGCGAGCGCTGCCTCGTCCTGGGCGAAGAGCCCTTCGGCGGCAGCGGCGCCGTCGATGACCGCGACCACGCCATCCACCGTCACCCGCGTCTTCACTTCCGGCCAGTTGAACGCCTTCACGAGCGGCTTTGGCAGGGCGAGGCCCGAGGTCTCGATGACGATGTGTTCGGGCGCCGGGTCGCGCGCGAGGATCTTGGTCATCGCCGGCAGGAAGTCGTCGGCCACGGTGCAGCAGATGCAACCGTTGGCGAGCTCGACCACATCGTCCTCCGTGCAGCCGGGCACGCCGCAGGCGGCAAGAAGCGTGCCATCGACCCCGACATCGCCGAACTCGTTGACGATGAGCGCAATGCGCCGGTCGGCCTTCTCGATGAGGTGGCGGATGAGCGTCGTCTTGCCGGCCCCGAGGAAGCCGGTGACGATGGTGGCCGGGATCTTCTGCATCGTTGCGTTCTCTGACATGTCAGCCTTTCAGCCGCAGCGGCAATCCGGCGGCGAGGAAATCTACGCGGGTGGCGGCACGCGCGACCGCCTGGTTGAGCCGCCCCTGGGCGTCGCGGAAGCGGCGCGCGAGGGCATTGTCCGGGACGATGCCGAGCCCGGTCTCGTTGGAGACGCAGACCACGGGAGCGGTCGCCAAGGAGAGCGCCTCGATCAACCGCCCCTCCTCGGCCTCCACGTCCCGCTCGGCCAGCATCACATTGGTCAGCCACAAGGTGAGGCAGTCCACGAGGATGGCGGAGCGCGGCGCCCTGTGCGCGGCAATCGCTCCGGCCAGATCAAGCGGCGCATCGACCGTCAGCCAGCCCTCGCCCCGGTCCGCACGGTGGTGGGCGATGCGGGCCCGCATCTCGTCGTCCCAGGCTTCGGCCGTCGCGACATAGACGCGCTGCAGGCCGGTCCCCGTCACCAGCCCTTCGGCAAAACGGCTCTTGCCGGACCGGGCGCCGCCGAGGACGAGCGTGAGAGCAGGTAGCGCCGCCTCAGGCAACGGCCTGCATGAGGAAGACGGAACCGATGGTGAGGGAGACGCCGCCTATGGCCTGCGCCGCCCGCGACAGGCTGATGCCGTCGACGCTGGCCGTGACGGCCTTCAAACCCCAGGCCACGGCGAAGACGATGGCGCCCTGCGTCGCCGCGAGGCCGACGGCATAGGCGATCAACGGGGTCGCCTCGGCGCCGATGATCGCTTCGGCATAGGCATAGGCGTGCGCGATGCCGGCGAGACCGAAGAGGGCGACCCAGCCGGCAAGGCCGGGTGCGCGGCGCGTCAGCAGCAGGAGCCCGGCCGTCAGCACGCTGCCGGCGATGGCGATCTCGGCCAGAGGCAGCGTCAAGCCGTTGAGATGGATCGCAAGCCCGATCACGGTCGCGGCCGCGAAGGCGAGGGCGAGGGGCGCGGCGCGCGCGATAAGCGCCGCGGCGGCACCGGCGGCGAGAATGAAAGCGAGATGGTCGAGCCCGAGGATCGGGTGACCGACGCCGGAGGCAAGCCCCTGAACGAGCGTCGATGGCGTCTCGCCGCCCATCGGGTGATGCGCGAATGCGGGCGCGGCCGCGACGACGGCGCCAGCGGACAGGGCTGCACGAGCGATGGTGCGTGTCATGTCTGTTCCCCTCCCCGCCCCTCCGGCGAGGATGACTTGGAACGCCCCGTGCGGAATTGCGCGGGGTCGCGTGCGGACCGCTCGGCCCGGGATGGCAGGTCTCCTGGCTTCGCGGGTCACGGCCCCGGCGCCCCGCCTTCCCAGAGGACCCGGCGAGGTCCACCCAGTGGCATCATCGGAGCGCGGCGCTCGCCGCTTACAGTTGCGGGGGCAGCGGCCGGGATCGCACCGGCTCTTCCCTCTTGTCGCGCGCCGCCGGGCGTGAACCCCTTGGCGCGACCATCCGGAGACGAGCCTAGACGGGCGGCCGCAACGTGGAAAGCGGTTTTCTGCCCCGCGTCCGAGATCACCCATCGGGATCTGCGACCCAGGACCGAGCGCCTCCTTGTCAAGCCGGGGCCGACCGCGCGATGGTCGCGCCGACACGTTCAGCCAAGAGACCACCATGCAGCCGATCAACAACCGTATCGCCGATCTCGCACCGAGCGTGGCGGAATGGCGCCGCGACATCCATGCGCATCCCGAACTGCGCTACGAGGAGACGCGCACGGCCGCCTTCGTAGCCGAGAAGCTGCGCGAATTCGGCCTCGACGAGGTCGCGACCGGGCTGGGCCGGACGGGCGTCGTCGGCGTCATCAGGGGACAGGGCGATTCGAGCGAGGTCGTCGCGCTGCGCTGCGACATGGACGCGCTGCCGATCGAGGAGGCCACGAACCTGCCCTATGCCTCCAAGACCCCTGGTGTGATGCACGCCTGCGGCCATGACGGGCATACGGCCATGCTGCTCGGTGCGGCCAAATATCTCTCCGAGACGCGCAACTTCGCCGGCACCGTCGTCGTCGTCTTTCAGCCGGCTGAAGAGGGCGGCGCGGGGGCCAAGGCGATGATCGACGACGGGCTTCTCACCCGCTTCGGCATCACCAAGGTCTTCGGCATGCACAACTATCCGGGCATGCCCGAGGGCCAGTTCGGCCTTCGGCCCGGCCCTATGATGGCGGCGGCGGACCGGATCGAGATCGAGATCGTCGGCAAGGGCGCCCATGCCGCCCGCCCGCATTGGGGCCGCGATCCGGTGCTGGCCGGTGCCGCCATCGTGCAAGGGGTGCAGCAGATCGTGTCGCGCAACGTCGATCCGCTCGAATCCTGCGTCGTGTCGCTCACCATGTTCAACGCCGGCTTCACCGACAACGTCATCCCGCAGGAGGCGACGCTGAAGGGGACGGTCCGCTCGCTGCGCCCGCATGTCCGCGACATGGCCGAAGCGCGGCTCGGCGAGATCGTGGAGGCGATCGGGCGCGCGCACGACGTGACGGCCACCCTCCACTATCGGCGCGACTACCCCGTGACGGCGAACGATGCTGCGGAGGCCGCCTTCTGCACCGAGATCGCCCGCGATCTCGTCGGTGCGGACAAGGTCGAGGCCGATATCACCCCGGTGATGGGCGGGGAGGACTTCTCCTTCATGCTCAACGAGCGGCCGGGCGCATTCATCTTCGTCGGCAATGGCGACAGCGCCGGCCTCCACCACCCGGCCTATGACTTCAACGACGACATCATCCCCCTCGGCATCTCCTACTGGGCGCAGGTGGCGGAACGCGCGATGCCGCTTCGGTAGACAGGCCACGAGATCGGGACATTTCTGCCACGACGAAATTTTTTTGATGTGTGGCGGAACTGAGGCAAAGGGTGTACGTTCAGCTATGGACACGGCACGGATCGCTCCCCCACCTGTCCCCCCTATACGCGATCCGGGTCTTGCCCGCGGCTTCCCCCAAAGCCGCGGGCTTTTTTTTTGGCCGGGCGGACGTGCTAGGGTCGCGGGACGCGCAGGCATTCGGGCGGCGAGATCGAGAGACGGCAGGGTGATGAGCGACCAAACCATACGAGGGCCGCAGGACGACGATCAGCCGGCGTCCCTACCGGACCCGCTCGCGCAGGCAGCCTTGAGCGAGCGGCTCGACGCCGACGAGGCGCTGGCAACGAGTGACGCGGCCGCGCGCGAGATCGCGCAGCTACGCCGCGATGTCGGGCAATTGACCGAGACCGTCGCCCTTCTCCTCGATCTCCAGACGAACGCGGCGATCACCGCATCGCTCAAGGCCCATCGTCCAGCCACCATCGTCCAAGGCATCCTCGCCAGCCGCAACGACCGCCGGCGGCTCGCCCCTACGAACGGCGGTCGATTCGGCCACCCAGATGGCCGGCGCCGCCATCGCGCAGGGACAGGACGCGCTCCAGCGCGGACATGCCAGCGTCGGAGCGCTTGGCACGACGCTCGAGCAGCAGGTGACCTCGGCGGCGCGCGACGCGGTACAGATCGCGGAGCGCAATCCGCTGGCCACCGTTCTGGGCGCGCTCGGCTTCGGCTTCGTCGTCGGCGCCTTCCTGCGCCGGCGCTGACGGGTCATGCTCGACAATCTGCGCCGCCAGATCCGCGCCGAGGCGGAAGCCACGCTCGACAAGGCGCTCGCTCGCGCCCGGCGAGAGGCGGTGCAGGCGCTGCGGCGCGCCGTGCTGAGCATGATCGCCGTCGTGCTCTCCCTCTTCGCGCTCGGCTATGCGAGCTTCGCGGCCTTCGTCTTCCTGCGGGATGAGATCGGGCCACTCTGGGCGGCGTCGGCGATAGCGGGACTGCTCTTCGTCCTCGCGCTCCTCTGCGTCGGCTTCGCGGCGGTGCTGGGGCGCAAACCCGCCACGCCGGAGGAAAGCGCAGCGCCAGGTGAGACCGCCGATAGCCCGGTCGCCGCCGCGGTGGTAGCCGACGCCACCTCGCTCGAATCGACGCCCGCCATCGCTCCGTCACTCACGGCAACGCAGACGACGCAGGCCGCTTCGGGCGCGACGACCTCGGGCGATCCGCGGGCAGAGGCGCAGGACACGTTGCAGGCCGTGATGACGGCAGTGTCGGACGAGATCGAGAACGACACCGCCCGCGCCATAATTCTGGAAGGAACGCGGCATGTGCGCGGGCTCTCCGGCGTCCAGCTCGGCCTCTTGGCCGCCGCCACGGGCTTCCTCTACGCGCAGAGCGCGCCGAGGCGCAGACGGTAGCGCGCAAGCCTACGACGCGTATGCGCGTCAGGCGCTCGCGCGGCTTTCGCCGGTATAGGCCTTCTGGTTGAAGAAGAGCGCCTGGCTGATGATCGCCTTCACCGTGTCGGCCTGGAACGGCTTGGTGATGAGGAAAGCCGGCTCCGGCCGCTCCCCGGTGAGGAGGCGTTCCGGGTAGGCGGTGATGAAGATGACCGGCACTTCGAAGGACCCCAGCATCTCGTTGACCGCATCGAGGCCGGAGGAGCCGTCCGCGAGCTGGATATCGGCGAGAACGAGGCCGGGCTGGCGTGTCTCGACAGCGCGAATCGCCTCCTTGTGCGTGCGCGCGACGCCGTTGACGGTGTGGCCGAGCCCCTCGACGAGGGCCTCGAGATCCATCGCGATGATCGGCTCGTCCTCGATGATGAGAACGTCCGTCGCCATCTGGCTGGCGATCTCCTCGCCCGCCTGATCGAGCAACTCGCGCAGCTGCTGGCTGTCGAGGCTGAGGATCGTCGCGGCGTCGGCGTTGGAGAAGCCCTCGACCGCCGTCAGCAGGAAGGCCTGGCGCGGCATGGGCGTGATGGCATCGAGATGCCGCTGTGCGGCCAGCGTCACGTCCGCGTCCGCTTCATCGAGGTTGACCGCGACCGAATTCCAGATGCGGGAGAAGACCTGGTAGACCGCGATGCGCGGATCCTGATCGGCAGGGAAGGACTCCGGCGCCGCCACCAAGGTCTCCAGAACCGAGACGACATAGGCATCTCCGCTCGCCTGATTGCCGGCAAGGGCGCGCGCATAGCGGCGCAGATAGGGAAGATGGGGGGCAATCGTCTGAGACATCGACATAAAAGAAAAAATCCCTGCAGCGTCTCTGGCAAGTAGGCACAGACACCCAAAAGTCAATGAATGAATTAGTGTTTTGGTTCCACCGCCGAGTGATGGAACGATGCGGCTCGCCGGCGATTAGCTAGGTTCATGTTTGGTGTGAACACGTCTGTCAACGGGCGGGGTCGGGCTAATCGCCGCCTCGCCATCGGGGCAGGAAGGCGATCGGCGCTTTTGATCGCTCACCCGACTTCGAGATATTGACGGACGGCGTGAGGGTACGATGCGGATGTCGAAGGACGATGACGAGCGCCGGTGGAACCAGCCGACCCAGGCGGCGGGGGGCGGATCGCCATCCGCAGGCGCCCCGCATTCCGTCGATGAAACCGTGCAGGTCGAGATCGGCGTGCGCTTGAAGGCGTATTACGATACCATCACCCGCGAGGCGGTTCCCGATCGCTTCATGGAATTGCTGGGCGAACTCGACGGGGTCGAGGCCGGAAAGCCGCGAGATACCAAGACCGATGATCAGGCACGATGACGGAATACAGCCCGGTGCCATTAACCGGAGCGAGGTCTAGTCAATGACGGCATCGCCCGCGTTTCGCGATGATCTTATCAACGCCATCCCTTCCCTGCGCGCCTTCGCGATGTCGCTGTGCAACCATCCGGAACGCGCCGACGACCTCGTGCAGGAGACGCTGGTCAAGGCTTGGGCCAACATGACGTCCTTCACTGAGGGGACCAACATGCGCGCCTGGCTCTTCACGATCCTGCGCAACAATTTCTATTCCGAGTTCCGCAAGCGCCGCCACGAGGTCGAGGACGCCGACGGCGCGTTGGCCGGCAAGCTCGCCACCGTGCCGGAGCAGTTCGGCCATATGGATATGCAGGACTTCCAGGCGGCGCTGAAGAAGCTGCCCGAAGACCAGCGCGAGGCCTTGATCCTCGTCGGCGCCTCGGGCTTTTCCTATGAAGAAGCGGCCGAGATCTGCGACTGCGCGATCGGAACGGTGAAGAGCCGTGTCAACCGGGCCCGGAACCGCCTGGCCGACCTTCTTTCGGGTCAAGCGGCCGGCGTGAAGGGCGAGCCGAGGAGGGAAGTCTTGGCCAGTCGCTGACGTTGCCGAGAGGCGAAAGCGGCGACCGTCAAATCCTGTGCGAAAAGGTCGTGCGAGCGACGGGTTCCTGGAACTTCGATGACCTCTGGGTGCTTGCCTCGATGTGCCCGAAGAGACCCGAACAGCGACGGATCGAAGTCCTTTCCAACGAGCGGTACGCATCGCTCGAACGACCGCTCGTCGCTTTCGCAGGAACCGTTTGAGCGCCTTCCGTCCGCGCTCGATCGGCACACGTGTCGCCCTCGTGCTGGCGCTCGTATTCCTGCCCGTCGCCGCGATCATGGTCGGCGTCGCCACGCTGAGCTATCGAGAGAGCCTGCACCGGCAGGACACGGCCATGCTGCGCTATCTGCAGCGCCTGGACGAGTTGCGCGACGCGAACCTCGCACGCTCCGCCCTTCTTTCGCAAAGTCTCGCCGCCGGTCCCACCGACGACCCCGCCGCATGCCAGGAGCGGCTGGCGCGGCTGAACGCTGGGACCATCTGGGAGACGGCGTCTGTCTACGACGGCGAGACCGATACCGGATGCGGCTTTCGCGCGGTGGAAGAGGGCTTGGGTGCAGACGGCGGCGATGACGCGAACGCGTCCGCGACGCGCGTCGTCCACACCCTTGGGGACGGCCGGCGGGTTGAGGCGGCGCTGAAGCCGCTCGACCTCGAACGCCCGGTCGGCCTCGAGAGCGCCGAGATCGGCGCCTTTGTCGAGGAATGGAGACCCGTCGCTGCCAGCCCGATCTGGCAGCTCGACGCTTGGCCGCTCGCCCCGGGGGATGGCCCCGCCATCTTCGACGGCGAGACACGCGAGAGCGTCCCCTACCGGTTCGCGCTCGGCCCTCGCGACCTCTACGGTGTCGCCTCGGTCTTCGCGATCCCGTCGGCCGACTATTTCGGCCATCCTCGCGCGCGGCTCATCACGACCGTCGGCCTTCTCCTCACCATCCTTTTCCTGGGCATTCTATCGGCTTGGGGCGCGATGGAGTTCGTGGTTCTGCGCCGGCTGCGCGCGGTCGAGGCGACGGCTGGGCGGCTCGCGAGCGGCGATCTCGGCGCGCGCATTCCCTTCGATGCCGACACGCCCGACGAGCTCAAGCGGCTAGGCGGGAGCCTCAACGACATGGCCGAGCGCATCCAGGCCCGCACGCGCGAGGCCGAGCGCGCCGTCACCGAGCAGCGCCGCCTGCTGCGGGAGCTGCACCACCGGGTGAAGAACAATTTTCAGGTCATAAGCAGCCTTCTCTCGCTGCAGCGCCGCTCCCTGCCCGAGGACGTCGGCCAAGTGCTGCGCTATCCCGAGGACCATGTGGCGGCGATGGCGACCGCCTATCGCATCTCCTATGCGACGGGCGAGATCAGCGACGTACCGCTCGACGAACTGATCGAGCAGGTGACGGCCCATATCCTGCGCAGTACCGGCATGCCCGCAAGCCTTCTGGAGGGCGACATCGCGATCGCCGGGGTCTCGGTCGACCTCGACAGCGCCGTCGCGCTCGGCCTTCTCATGACGGAGCTCCTCGTGCCGGTCTTCGGCGAGGCCGAGCGGGTCTACGCGCCGGTGCGCGTCGACATGCTGGCCGGGGTCGCGGGGCTGAATGTCTTCATCGCGGGCCCCGCCCCCCTTCCCGAACAGCCCGACAAGGGCAAGGGCGGACTTCCGAAGCGCTTCGTTCGGGCCTTCCTCAATCAGATCGACGCAGAGATGGAAACGCACGAGGAGACCCCGTTCTACCGCGCCCGCGTCCGCGTGCCCGTCGAGCGGCTCTCCTTCTCCAAGCCGACCGGCTGACGGGCCCTTACGTCCGCCGTTCGGACGAGCGGGCGCGGCGCAGCTTCTCGCGCGGCGTCAGGTGGGGCTGGCGGTCGACCAGATGGGGGGCGAGGACGTGCCCGACGATCACCGTCGCAATGATCACGATCGGGACCGCGATGAGGCCGCCGACAGGCCCCCAGAGCCAGTACCAGAAGGCGACCGAGACGAAGACGAGGAGCGGGCTGATCGAGAGGCGCTGTCCGACGAGGGCGGGCGTGACGAGATTGCCCTCGATAGCGTTGACGCCGAGATAGGCGAGCGGAACGACCAGTGCGGCCAGCGCGCTCTCGTAAACCGCGAGCGCGACCGCAAAGAGGATCGCGGCCAGGGCCACGGGGCCGAGATAGAGCGCGTAGTTGAAGAGCGTGGCCAGCGCGCCCCATAGCGCGGGCGTCGGCATGCCGAGCGCCCAGAGAACGCCGGTGACGACGAGGCCGAAGACGATGTTGATGAGCGTGATCGTCCCCAGATAGGCGGAGATCCTGCGCTCGAGATCGCGCAGGATATGCGCCGTCATCAGGCGCGCCCGGCGCGAGACGCACAGCGATAGGAGGCCGACCCGGAGGCGGGTTCGCGTGGCGAGATAGAAGAAGAGCGTGCCCGCGAAGAGCACGACCTGCGCCAGCAGCGACGGCACCGTGACGGCCACCGTGGAGAGCAGCTCGTTGGGCAGGCCGGGCTGGATCAGCCGCGGCGTGCGCGGCACCGCGTTCCCGCCAAGCTGCTGCGCGGCGCGGCCGACCCGGAGAAGGACGCGCTGCAACTCCGCCAGTCGCTCCTGCAGCACGGTCCAGATCTGCGGCGCGAGCTCCAGCCAGCCCTCGATCGGTGCGAGGAGGATCAGGACGGCGATATAGATGGTGCCGATCACCAGCAGCATGAGGACGCCCGCCGCCGGCATGGGCGCGAGGCCGCCGCGCCGCTCCAACCGCTCCTGCGTCGGCCCGAGCGTCAGCCCGATGATGAGGGCCAGCACGATGGGGACGGCCAGGAAACTGATCGCGTCGAGCGCCGCGACGAAGAGGATGACGAAGCCGCCGATGAGGCCGAGCTTCGAGCCGTTCTCGACGGCCGAGCGAAGCCGGATCGGCTGCGCGCCGCTGCGGGGCGGACTCTCGGGGGCGGCGGGATCAGGCTTGAGAGCCGTCCGATCGGTATCGCTCATCGCGTCGCGCGGCCTCGCGTCTCGTCGGAGCGATCATTCTCGAAGGCACCACAAAAGAAAAGCCGCGTCCCTGTTCGAGGCGCGGCTTCTCACGAATATCGCTCGTCCGTCGCCCTCAGGCAATCTGGACTTTCTCGTTGTCACCAAGATCGGGACGGTCGCCCCGCACCATCGCGGCCGCCATCTTCACCGCGGTCACGATGCGGCTGGAATGGCTGTCCCAATACTCGCCCTGCTCAGGCGTGAAACGCAGCAGTCGCATGTTCGGGTCGTCCGTGCCGTCGGGAAAATAGGCCTTGGCGGCCGGGACGAAGAGCTCTTCCATCTTCGCGCGATCATTCAGCATGATCGTGCGTCCCGAGACGGAGAGATAGTCCTTCTGCGATTCCGACTGGAAGGCGAGGCAGGTCTCCGGGTGCGCCCAGACCTCTTCGTCCTTGTGGTCGCGCACATCGGCGAAGAACCAGATCGCGTCTTCGTCCTTGCGCACGATGGCCTGCATCGGGCGAGCGCGCAGCGTGTCGCCGTCGCGGGTGGTCATCATGCAGATCCCGATGGCGTCGGCGATCGACCAGACCTTCTCGACCTTGTCGTCGGACATGGAAAAGCTCCTTCAGAGTTCGTGATATCGGAACGCGACTAGCCGAGGAGGCTCCAGGCCAACGCGACGACGACGCCGAAGCTGGCGAGGAAGAGACCGAACTCGGACAGGCCGGCGTTCCGGGCGTCGCGAACGCTGGCCGCGCCCCGCGACAAGGACCGCCGCCGCTCGGCCTGCGAGACTGAGATCTGCTCTACGGAGTTCGGCATCGGGTCGTCCTTCGATACTGGATACGCTCGCGAAGCCCGCCTTGGCGTGCCCCCGATGGTGGGGACCTGCGAGGTCCCATCGGCGCGTCAACGCCGCGGGCGAAGCTTCGGTTCCGACGCTTGGCGCGGCGGAACCTTGGACCGTGACCGCCCGTTTGGAATGTGGCCCGGCATACGCCGATGCCCGATCTCTTTCCCCGGCAGGATCCCGATGGCCGAGGCTTTCAGCATTGCGCAGGCGGCGGCCGAGATCGGCCTCGACATCGTCGAGACGGGTTCGCTGGCATGGACCCGTGAGATGATCCCAGCCGACGACGGCACGATGCGGCCGGTCTATCGGAATGCGAGGCGTCGGGAGATCTCCAACCCCCACGCGATCGCGCGCCTCAACGCGCTGGCCATACCCCCGGCCTATCGCGACGTGCGCGTCTCGCCCGAACCGAACAGCCACCTCCAGGCCGTCGGCACGGACGAGGCCGGGCGGGTGCAGTATCGCTATCATCCCGACTGGGATCAGGTTCGCGAGCGCGAGAAGGCGCTGCGCCTCTCGCGCCTCATTCGGGTGCTGCCTAAGATTCGCCGGCAGGTGTCGCGCGACATCAAGGCCAGAGGGGCGCCGCGCGCCCGCGCGCTGGCCGCGACCGTCCGTCTGATCGACAGCGCCCATGTCCGCGTCGGCAATGACGGTTATCTGAAAGCCAACCGGACGCGCGGCGCAACGACGCTGTTGAAGCGCCAGATCAAGGCGAAGGGGCGCGCGCTGGCGCTCCGCTTCACGGGCAAGGCCGGCAAGACGATCGCCAAGCGCATCGAGAGTTCGAGCCTCGCCAAGGCTCTGAAGAGCTTGTCGAAGCTGCCCGGCCGGCGCGCGTTCCAATATCGGGACGAGACGGGCGCCGTCCGCGTGGTCACCGCATCTGACGTCAATGCCTACCTCGCCGAGATCGCGGGCGTTCCGGTGACGGCCAAGGACTTCCGAACACTCGCCGCCAGCGCCAAGGCCGCCGAGCGGTTGGCGAGCGTCGAGCCCGCCGACACCGATCGACGCCGCGCTCGTCAGGTCAACGGCGTCGTCAAGCAGGTGGCCGAGGATTTGGCGAACACGCCCGCGGTTGCCCGCAAGTCCTATGTTCACGATCGGATCGTCGAGGGTTTCGAGACCGGCGATCTCGCTGAGGCCTATGCCGCCTCGCGCAGCGGCCACGGCGTCACCCGCGCCGAGCGCACGGTCGCCAAGCTGGTGGAAGAGCCTTCCTGACGGGCGTCAGATCATGTCGTCCGGGATGAAGAGGCTGCGCTTGGCGAACCGGCGCGCCCGGCCGATCTGATAGGGCGCGATGAAGTTGCGCCGTGCGTCGGGTGAGCGAGTGAGGTCCGCGGCGCTCTCGGACCGCCACGTCTCGAAACCACGCTCCAACGGATAGCTCTCGTCCTCGACATCGGGTAGATGCGCATTCCAGAGCCGGGTTCGTAGGTCGCGCACGCTGGTATCCGCGGCGCCCTGCTCCCAGAGAAGCCCCGCCTCGGTATCCCAGCGAAAGCTGCGCCCGTTCATGTTGGCCGACGAGACGAGCGCCGCCCGGTCGTCGGCGATCAGCACCTTGCTGTGCAGATAGACGATGCCGGTCCCATAAGCCCGCGCGCGGCCCTCTTCCTCGTCCCGGCCGTTCTGGCGCAGCATGTAGAGGCCGAGCCGGTCGCCGAGACGGCGCTTGAGGAGGTTGAGGGCGCGGACCTGCAGGAACTCGCCATGCGTGGCGTCCGGGCCGTCATTGTCGTCCCAGGCGATGTCCTCGGGCGCGTTGGGCAGGAGGACGATCACCTTGAGCTTCGGCGCCTCCTCGGCCCG
The DNA here is from genome assembly GCA_963799285.1 of uncultured Alphaproteobacteria bacterium. Lineage (GTDB taxonomy): Bacteria > Pseudomonadota > Alphaproteobacteria > Rhizobiales > CAWCWK01 > CAWCWK01. Next base: position 209,788 of record CAWCWK010000004.1, on the reverse strand, counting down.
CTTGGCAATGGCGCGGGCGAGACTACGCAGGCGGAAGAACTGCGTCTCGATATAGAGAAGCGTCTCGGCGCCCGCGATGATCCGGTGATGCGCTGCCTCGAGATCGCCGCGCAGCCGAATGGGGGTGAAGGCGAAGAACCCGCTCCGGCGCCGTGAGACGGTGCGCAGGAACTGCGCGCGGACCGTTCGGTTCGTGTCTGCCACCGGCTCGGGGACGGTTGCCGGTTCCGTCAGGGGTGTCGGGCCCGGCAATCCGCGCGGGTGGCCCCAGAGCGGCGCGAGCTCCTCCAGCACGCCATCGAAGCGTTCGGCCTCGGCGTTCCAGGTCGCGCGGAAATGGCGCTCCGCGTCGGCGACGACCGGGCCGCGGACATGGATCGACACGTCGTGCCAGGCGTCCTCGGCCGGTTGATTGTGATGCGGGTCGTCATAGCGCCGCTCATTCACGTCGAGCCCGCCGACGATCATCTCCTGGCCGTCGAAGAGCGCCAGCTTTTGGTGGTGCGTGACCGGCCAGAGCTTGGCCGGCGGCCAGAGCGGCGCGCGGAGGCGCGAGAGCTTTCCGTGCTCCGCGGAGCGCTCGAGCTGCTCGGCCCACTCCTCCGGCTCGAGGCCGACCACCCGGTTGACGACCTGCCAGACGCCCGGGAGCTCGCGCAGCGAGATGTTCTCCTCCTCGCGCAGCGAACGGGTCAATTCGTGCGGCGCGCGCCCGATCGTGTGCCGCGTTTCGCCGCGCAGGGCGACGGCGAGACCGGAGAGGCGCCGCCAGACGATGGGCCAGAAGAGAGTCCGCACGGCAATGCCGGCCTGCGCTTCGTGCAGACTCGCGATCATCTCCAGCCGGTTCCAGGCTTCGTCGTCGAGCTCGGCCGCCGCCTCGGCCAGCCGCAGATAGGAGCGCCAGGTCAGCCGGTGTAGGTCGGCGCCCATGATCGGATCGAAGTCGGAGAGGAGAAAGCGGACATGAACGCCGCGCCGGGCCGCATCGACGAGGAGGGCCGCCCAATCGGTGAGCCCGCGCGCCTGCGCCTCCTCCGAGACGGTCCGCATGTTGGGATCGAGAATGCGGAAGGAGAGATGCGCGCACGTCTCGGCGCCGAGGAGCGCGCGCTCCAGGGCGGGATAGACCTGCGCCGCCGAGATGAGCGGCTCGATCGTGTTGCCATCCCGCACGGGTGTGCGGTGATCGCGCGGATCTGCCGCCGACTCCCCCTCGGATGCCCCCTCGAAGGGATCGAGGAAGAGGTCTCGGGCGGGCGTATCGCTACGAACCACGGCGGATGCGGACATTGAGGAAGAGCCTGTGGATTGGAGCGGAAGCGAAGGGATTGGCACGAAGGAGCGAAGAGGGTTGGTTGCGAGAGCTGATAGACGTATCGGGACGGCGGAGTTCGGACCGGCCGGTTGCGGACTTTGGTGCAGAGACGGACCAGCGCCCGACCAAGGAGAGCGAGCGCTTTCGACCTGCGAGCGAGCGCGTTCCGATCGGCCGACCATGACTGGCGGACGGGCGATCCGGGCACCGCTGCGACCAAGGGCACCATGCGGGAACGATAGACGGCGCGATGTGTTCCTTGAGCATATCCGGGCCGGCAGGCCCCCGACCCCGCGCCGGCGGTCAGCCCGCACCGGCATGCCAACGCAAAGGAACCCCACCATGGCCGACCGCAAGACGCTGGATCGCACGGACGCTCGGCAGGGTCGCGAAGGCAAGCCCGTCCTGATGGTCCTGATCGCCAGCACGGCCGCGATCGTCATCGCGATGGGCGTCCTTATGATCATGTCCGGCTCCAACGACGTGCCCGACGGCCTCGGCGTCGTCGAGACTACGGGAACCGTCTCCGAATCGCTGGAGCAGCCGACGGCCGATCTCCTTGCGGAGCCGACCGAGGTCCCCACATCCGCGCAGCCGCAATAGCGGCGCGGGCGGCGTACGATGAACACGGCGATCCGCAAGCTAGCGACCCGCAGGCCAGCGGTCCGCAAGCCAGCTTAGCCGGACGGTCGTGACCGGACTGAACCTTCAGATCAGCTTTCTATGGCTCGGCCTCCTCGTCGTCCTCATCGTCGACGTGGCTATAATCCTACGCGTACTGACGAGCCATGCGCTCGTCTCTGCCAAGCTCCTCTGGATCGCGCTCGTCGTCCTGCTGCCCGTCATCGGCGCAGGCCTGTGGTGGTTCTACGGACCGTCCCAGTTGAAGGCGAAGGACGAGAGCTAGAGCGCGTCCATCAAAGTCTTCAGCGTCGCCAGGTAGGCGCGGCGCGCGGGTTCGCGGGCGATGTGGCGTCCTGCCTCGACGCGCCGGCGTCCGCCGACCCAGACATCGCGGAGCACGCGGCGACCCGGACCGAAGATCCAGCCATCCAGCCAGCCGTCGCCTTGGCGCAGGGCGAGCGTGTCGTCCTCCACGTCGAGCGTCATCAGGTCGGCCCGGTAGCCGATGTCGATGCGGCCCGTGCGGTGCGTGCCGACCTGCACGCCGGCGCGCAGGGTTCGCTCGAAGAGCATCCTCCCGATATCGGCCTCTCGCCACGGGGCGCCGCGCATCCGCTCGCGCAGGCGCTGTCCGAGTTCAAGCGCGCGCAGTTCTTCGCCCGCGCCCGTCAAGCTCGCCTCCGCGCTGCCGATGGCGAGCCGGCCCTTGGCGGCCAGGAACCGGGTCGCGGGGAAGATGCCGGCGCCGGTCTCCATGCCCTGGCTCGGGCAGGCCACGGCCACGGCGCCGGTGTGGGCCCAGCGCTGGATCTCGTCGTCAATGAGGTGATTGGCGCCAGCGAGAGACCAGCGCCGATCGATCGGATAGGTCTCGCAAAGCCAGGCGAGCGCCCGCGCCTTGACCCAGGAGAGATGCGCCAGGGCCTCGCGCGCGCGCTCCGAGGCCGTCACCTGCACCGGCCCCTGAAATTCCTTCAGCGCGTCGTTCACCACCTCGGGCGGTAGCGACCAGGGCGCGGCGAGCGCGAAGCCGATGACGGTCTCCCGCTCGGCCGCCATGTCGGTGAGGCGGCGCACGATGCGCAGGAACCGGCCGGGCGCGGTGATGGCGCGGCGCTCGTCCGCCTCGGGCTCCGCCCCGTTCGGCCCACCGACGCTGCGCCCCTGCGGCAGGAGAGTGAGGCGTGTTCCGGCCTCCTCGGAAGCCCGCATCACCTCGGCGCCGATCTCGCCCGGATTGTCGTAGGGCGTGCCGCTCGGCGCGTTGTGAAGACCGAGCACCTCGACCATGCCGGTAAAGCCGCCCTCCAGCATCTCGACATGGGCCTGACGCACGATGTCGCCGATCTGCGCCGGGGTGGCGCGCAGGAGGAGCGCATGGGTGCGCCGGCGCCAATCGGCATCTCCCTCGGTGCCTGAGAACCCTTGCGCGAGGCCTACCATCGCGCGCGAGGGGCTGCGGGCATGCGCGTTGATCGAGCCCGGCAGCAGCACGACGGATGGCGCGTTCAACCCGGCGACGTCGGTTTCGACATCCGCGATCCACCCATCCTCGAGCGTCAGGCGCACATCGCGCGCCCAGCCCTCGGGCAGGAGCGCGTGAGCGGCGATGATCTCGGTCGAGGGGGGTGGGGCGGCGAAGGGCACGGATGTCTTTCGTGGTGGCGGAGGTAAGGCCATGAGGACGGCGCCACGAACGGCATCGCGCCGGCCGGACCCTGCGCTTCTAATGATGTTCCGCGCCAGACAAAACCCTGGTCGCGCCGACGTCCTCGCGCCGGACCTCTCTCGAGCCTCGTTCGGATGCCTTGTGCACAGCAACCGGAGGTTTTGAAACCTTTCGCACGATTCCTGCTTGACCCGTGGACCCATGAGAACATTATAGGAACATATTGGAGGTGTCGCGTCATGGATTCGCTTTCGGCCCTGTGGGCCCGGCCGCCGGAAGCCGGCGGTCTCGGTCTCGCGCTTGCCCTTGTCGACGAAGCGCTGCGCGGCATCGATCGATTCGGTACCCTGCGCCGCTACGAGGCGGGCCATCTGCCGACGGGCACCAGCGCGCCAGACGCCCATCTCCACGTGGTGCTGAACGGTTGGCTCGCCGACCAGAGCGTCCTCAAGAAGGGCGAGCGTCATATCAGCGATCTCAGCCTGCCGGGCGAGATCGCGGGGCTCGGCCCCTTCGTGCTGCCCCTCGGCCCCTACGAGATCGAGGCGCTGACCCCGGCGCGAACCATCGCCCTCTCGATCTACGACCTTCAGAACATGACGCGCCGCGACCCCATGGCGGCCGCCGCGCTGCGCCAGGTGCTCAACCGCGCGCGGGAGCGCCAGCGGCTGCGCTTCTTTCGCCGCATCGTCACGCTTGGCGGGCTGGGCGGGGTGGAGAAGATCTGCCATCTCCTCTGCGAGATCATGGCGCGCACCCGCCCGAAGGACGATGCGCTCCTCACCGCCGAGCGGTTGATCGATCCGCCCAAGGGGTTGGAGACGGAGGTCGTCGTGCTGCCCCTCGCACAGCGCCGGCTGGCCGAGTTGGCCGGCCTGACGCCCGTCCACACCAACCGTCTGCTCGGGCGGATGCAGAAATCGCATCTGGTCGCCATACAGCGCGCCCGCATCATCGTTCTCGATCCGGAGGGCATAGCCGCCCTCGCCCGTTTCGAGCCCGACTATCTCGCCCCCCGCCCCTTCTGGCCGGAAAAGCGCAACCCGACCCACGACATCTTTGGCGAACCGCTTCCCGGCACCGCTTCGGCCGAACCCGCTCTGGTGGACGGCGCCCTCGAAGGCACCTCGACGGAGCCGATGAACGTAAAGCCGGCAGACATGGAGCCTCCGTCCCTGCGGATCGTCAACGACGGCTGACGCACGAGGCCCGCGCCTCCATTGCTCCGAACCCGATGGTGCGGGCGGCGTTGACCCACCATCAAGGCCCCTCGCCGCGAGGGCGCTCCGGTCTCGAGGCCTTTCGCATGTTCACCGCCCTCGTCGTCGCTCTCTTCATTGCGGTCCACATCGTCTCGCCGAAGCTGACCTTCCTGCACTCGACGCCGCGCAGCGCCTGGCTCTCGCTCGGCGGGGGCGTCTCGGCCGCCTATGTCTTCGTCCACCTCCTGCCGGAACTCGCCGAGCATCAGGCCGTCGTCACCGAGGAAGGCCGCGCGGTCCTGAGCGCCGAGATCGGCGTCTTCCTCGTCGCCCTCACCGGCCTCGTCGCCTTCTACGGACTGGAGCGCTATGCCAAGACGCGCGCCCGCCGGGTGCGGGAGGGAGGCCACGAGGCCGATGAGGACCACGCGCCCGACGTGCGCGCCTTCGCGCTCCATGTCGGTTCGTTCGCGCTCTACAACGTGCTCATCGCCTATCTCCTCGTGAATCGCGAGGAGGGCGACCTTCGCGGCCTCGTTCTCTATGCGTCCGCCATGGCCCTCCATTTCGTCGTCAACGACCGGGCGCTCGACGAGCATCACGGCGAGCTTTACTCGCGCTACGGCCGCTGGCTCCTCTCCGGTGCGGTGCTGCTCGGCTGGATCGTCGGCCTCATCGTCAAGCTGCCCGTCGAGGTGGTCGCCTATCTCTTCGCCTTCCTCGCCGGCGGCGTCGTGATGAACGTGATGAAGGAGGAGTTGCCCGAGGAGCGCGAAAGCCGCTTCTCCGCCTTCGTCTTCGGCGCCGGTCTCTACGCCGCGCTCATCCTCGTCACCGAGGGCTTCGAGGCGCATCACGGCGACGGCGAGGTCGGCACCGTGCCCGAAGCCGCGGGCGATCACGAGGGCTGACAGGGCGCGCCCTTCACCGCCGCCGCACGCAAACGTGAGGCGATGTTCGTTGTTGACGCGCCCCCACACCGGCACTCTTCGCCCAACGCCGCACCATCCGCTCCCTGCTCTTGGCTGGACGGATCGCCAGGAACAGGACAGATACGCCGATGACCGCCCTCAGCACGACGCCCGAAGCGGCCGATGAGACCTTGATCGACATGACGCGAGCCGCCGACACGAGCCCCCCCGGCGGGACGCCCGCCGGCCGGCCCGCCTGGATGACCTGGGCCCTCGTCGCGGCTCTCCTGGGCGCGCTCGTCACGGCCTGGACCCTGCTGCCGGTCTCCGAATGGATCGCCGCCTTCCGCGATTGGGTCGCGGCGCAAGGCCCCGTCGGCTGGATCGTCTTCATCCTCGTCTACGCGGTCTCCGTGCTGGCGCTCCTGCCGGGCTCCCTCCTCACGCTCGCCGCCGGCCTCGCCTGGGGCCTCGGGGGCTTTCCGATCGTGATCGCCGGCGCGACGCTGGGCGCGGGCCTCAGCTTCATCGCCGCGCGCACCGTCGCACAGGGCGCCGTCCAGCGGATGATCGAGAAGCGCCCCACCCTCACGGCCGTCGATCGCGCCGTCGGTCAGGAGGGCTGGAAGATCGTCGGCCTCATGCGGCTCTCGCCCGCCTTTCCCTTCGCGCTCCAGAACTGGTTCTTCGGCACCACGTCCGTTGCCTTCTGGCCCTATCTCGCCGCGACCTTCGTCGGCATCATGCCCGGCACGCTCCTCTACGTCTGGATCGGATCGCTCGGCGCACAGGCCGGGTCGGACGAAGCGACGATGGCGAAATACGTCGTCTTCGGCATCGGCATCCTCGCGACCTTGGCCGTCACCATCTACGTGACCAGACTGGCCCGCCGGAAGCTGGCCGAGGCCGGCGTGTAGCGGGCTCGCGAAGGTGGGTTTCGTTTTTCTGAAAACGAAACTAACCTCGCTCCATGACGCGCAACAGACTCGATACCATCATTGCCAGGGCGAAGGCGAAGGGCGAAGTCTCGGTCGACGACCTCGCTGCCGAATTCGCCGTCACGCCGCAGACGATCCGCAAGGACCTTAACGGTTTGTGCGAGCGTGGCGTTCTCAACCGCACGCATGGCGGCGCCGTTTTTCCCTCCGGCGTCGAGAACGTGGAGTATGAGCGCCGGCGCCAGATCGCGGCGCGCGAGAAGGCTTCGATCGGGCGTGCGGCGGCCGGCCTCATCGCGAACGGCGCGTCGCTCTTCATCAATCTCGGCACCACGACGGAAGCCGTCTCACGCGCGCTCGGCCAGTCCGACCCGCCGCGCGACGGGTTGATGGTGATTACCAACAATATCAACGTCGCCAATCACTTGCGCTCCAATCCACGGTTCGAGGTCGTCGTCGCCGGCGGCATCGTTCGCGCGAGCGATGGCGGCATTGTCGGCGAGGCGACGGTCGACTTCATCAGCCAGTTCAAGGTCGACGACGCCATCATCGGCGTCTCCGCCATCGATGCCGACGGCGCACTGCTCGATTACGACTACCGCGAGGTCCGGGTCTCGCGGGCGATCATGACGAACGCGCGCCGCGTCATCCTCGTAGCCGACGCGACGAAGTTCGAGCGCCAGGCCCCCGTCCGGATCGGCCACCTCGCACAGGTCGACGTCTTTGTGACCGACCGCTGTCCAAACGAGGAGATACGGCGCATCTGCGAGGACGCCGGAACCTTGATGATCGAGACGGATCCGCAATAGCGACCGAACGTCGCGTTTTCGATTGACCTTCGCAAATCTTCGCTCTAGCGTCCTCATGCAACCTGACAGGAGTGAGAGACCGACCCGATGACACCGCTCGACCTCTTCGTCATCGGCGGCGGCATCAATGGCTGCGGAATCGCGCGGGACGCCGTAGGGCGCGGATATTCGGTCGGCCTGGCGGAGATGAACGATCTCGGCTCCGGCACATCCTCTTGGTCCACGAAGCTCATCCATGGCGGGCTGCGCTATCTGGAACATTACGAGTTTCGACTCGTCCGCGAGGCCCTGCAGGAGCGCGAGATCCTCTGGGGGATGGCGCCCCACATTATCTGGCCGCTCCGCTTCGTGCTGCCGCATCAAAAGGGCATGCGGCCCTGGTGGCTGCTGCGGCTCGGGCTCTTCCTCTACGACCATATCGGCGGCCGCGATGCGCTGCCGCCCACCGCGACGCTCGACATGCGCAGCGACCCGGTCGCCAAGCCGCTCAAGCGGCTCTTCACCAGCGCTTTCGAATATTCGGATTGCTGGGTGAACGACGTGCGCCTCGTTATCCTCAACGCCCGGGACGCCGCCGACCGCGGGGCGGACGTTCGCGTGCGCCACAAGGTGACGGGCTTGCGCCGCGAGGCCGACCTCTGGGAGATCACGCTGCAGGACGCGGAGACCGGCGCGCTCGACACGCGCCGCGCCCGCATGGTGGTCAACGCCGCCGGCCCGTGGGTCGACAAGGTCCTCGCGGGCGCGGCCGGCGCCAACGACGCGCGCAACGTCCGGCTCGTCCAGGGCAGCCATATCGTGGTCAAGCGCAAATACGAGCACGACAAGGCCTATTTCTTCCAGAACTCGGACGGGCGCATCTTCTTCGCCATTCCCTATGAGCGCGATTTCACGCTCATCGGCACGACGGACCGGGACTATGAGGGCGATCCGGCCGACGTCGCGATCACGGAAGGCGAGATCGACTATCTCTGCGAGGGCGCGAGCGGCTATTTCGCGCAGGCCGTCACGCGGGACGACATCGTTTGGACCTATTCGGGCGTCCGACCGCTCTACGATGACGGCGCCACGAAGGCGCAGGAGGCGACCCGGGACTATGTCCTCAAGGTCGAGGATCGCGAGGGCGCGGCACCTCTCCTCAACGTCTTCGGCGGCAAGCTCACCACCTATCGCCGGCTCGCCGAATCGGCGCTCGCGAAGATCGAGGACTGCCTCGGTGCGAAGGGACCGGCCTGGACGAAGGGCGCGACCCTGCCCGGCGGCGACTTCGAACGCACTGATTTTGCCGGCGAGGTCGCGCGCCTTCGATCGGACTACCCCTTTCTCGACGAGCGCCACGCGACGAGGCTGACACGGCTCTATGGCACGAAGGCACGCGCGCTCCTCGGATCGGCGGCTTCGGTCGCCGATCTCGGCGAGCCGTTCGGCGACGATCTGACCGAAGCCGAATTGCGCTATCTGATGGCGCACGAATGGGCGCATACAGGGGAGGACGTTCTCTGGCGGCGCACCAAGCTCGGGCTTCACATTCGCGGGGGCGACGCGGCGCGCGTGGACGAGTGGATGCGCGAGGCCCGCCTTGCCGCACCCGCCGAGGCAGCGGAATGACCGAGCGCGCCGGCCGACGATGACGGAACGCCGCCCGACGCGGCGGAACTTGCAAACTTGAGGACGAAGACCGGACACGCCCCACCGAGAAGGGCGGACCGGTCGCGAGGGAGGAGGCACAGTGCTGGAACTGCAATCGGTCGGCAAACGTGTCGGCGACGCGATGCATCTGAGCGACATCTCGCTCAAGCTCGAGCCGGGCTCGCTCAACGTGCTCCTCGGTCCGACGCTGTCGGGCAAGACGAGCCTGATGCGGATCATGGCCGGGCTCGACAAGCCGACCGAGGGCCGTGTCCTCGTCGACGGCACGGACGTGACCGGACGCCCCGTGCAGAAGCGCGACGTCGCCATGGTCTATCAGCAGTTCATCAACTACCCGACGCTTACCGTCTACGAGAACATCGCCTCGCCCTTGCGGCTCGCCAAGGCCGACAAGGGTCGCATCGAACGTGAGGTGGCGCGGGCCGCCGACCTCCTCAAGCTCTCGCCCTATCTCGACCGCACGCCGCTCAACCTCTCGGGCGGACAGCAGCAGCGCACGGCCATCGCGCGCGCCATCGTCAAGAATGCGGGGCTCGTCCTTCTCGATGAGCCGCTGGCCAATCTCGACTACAAGCTGCGCGAGGAACTGCGCGAGGAACTGCCGAAGATCTTCGCCGAATCGGGCGCCATCTTCGTCTACGCGACGACCGAGCCCTCGGAGGCGCTTCTCCTTGGCGGCCGGACCGCGACGCTGCGAGAGGGACGGGTGACGCAGTTCGGCCCTACCGTCGAGGTCTATCGCGCGCCCATCGACCTCGAGACCGCGCGCACCTTCTCCGACCCGCCGCTCAACACCGCGCGGGTCACGAAGGCCGGGCCGGTCTTCCGCCATGGCGAGGGCGACGACGCGGTCGAGATCCCCGCCGCTGGGGTCCATCAGTCGCTACCGGACGGCGCCTATACGCTCGGGTTCCGGCCCTACCATCTCACGCTGTCGCCCACGGATGCGGAGAGCGTGCCGCTCGATGCGGAGGTGATCGTCACGGAAATCGCGGGCTCGGAGAGCTTCATCCACGTGCGCGCCATGGGCGAAGAGTGGATCGTCCTCACGCACGGCATTCACGATCTCGCGCAGGGCGAGGCCATCACGATCCACTGCCGGCCCGACCGCGCTCTCCTCTTCGACGACAGGGGGCGCAGCCTCCTGCCCGACACCGCCCTGAAAGCCGCCTGACCCGATGGCCACCATCTCTCTCGACCATATTCGCCACGCCTACGGCCTGAACCCGGGGCCGGGCGACTACGCGCTGCGCGAGGTACATCACGACTTCGAGGATGGCGGCGCCTATGCGCTTCTCGGCCCCTCGGGCTGCGGCAAGACCACGCTTCTCAACATCATATCCGGGCTGCTGACCCCATCCGAGGGCCGCATTCGGTTCGACGAGCGGGACGTGACGGCGCTCGCGCCCGAAGCCCGCAACATCGCGCAGGTCTTCCAGTTCCCGGTCATCTACGATTCCATGACGGTGCGCGAGAACCTCGCCTTCCCTCTCAAGAACCGAGGCGTCGCCAGGTCCGAGATCGACGCGCGCGTGTCCGAGATCCTCGACATGATCGATCTCGGCCCCATGGCCGACCGCAAGGCACGTGGTCTGACGGCGGACGCCAAGCAGAAGATCAGCCTCGGACGCGGGCTCGTGCGGTCGGACGTCAACGCGATCCTCTTCGACGAGCCGCTCACCGTCATCGACCCCCATATGAAATGGGAGCTCAGGAGCCAGTTGAAGGTCCTTCACCGCCGCTTCCGGCGCACCATGGTCTACGTGACCCACGACCAGACCGAGGCGCTGACCTTCGCCGACAGGGTCGTGGTGATGTATGACGGCCAGATCGTGCAGATCGGCACGCCGCAGGAACTCTTCGAGCGGCCGAGCCACACCTTTGTCGGCTATTTCATCGGCTCGCCCGGCATGAACGTGCTGCCGATCGCGCTCGACGGCACCCGCGCCCGGCTCGGCTCCAAGATCATCGAGCTGCCGGACGCGCCGTCCGTAGAGGGCGCCTCGAAGACCGAACTCGGCATCCGCCCCGAGCATGTCCGGCTCGATACGACCGGCCTGCCGGTAACGGTGCAGAAGGTCGAGGATATCGGACGCGAGAAGATCGTCCGCGCGACGCTGGAGGGTCACCCCCTCGCCGTCGTCCTCGGCGAGGACGACACGGTGCCGGCCGACCCGCACGTGCGCTTCGAGGCATCGGGCCTCAACGTCTATGCCGACGACTGGCGGGTCGCGATGGGCGACGATGCGGGCGGCGCCGTGCGCAGCGTCGCGATGGAAGGGGCGGCCTGAACCATGGACAAGACGATCAACAACCGTGCCTGGTTCCTCGTCCTCCCCGTGCTGGTGCTGGTCGCCTTCTCGGCCGTCATCCCGCTGATGACGGTGGTCAACTATTCGGTCCAGGACACGTTCGGCAACAACGTCTTCTTCTGGGCGGGCCTGGAATGGTACGAGGAGGTGCTGGCCTCCCAGCGCTTCTGGGACGCGCTCTACCGCAACCTCGCCTTCTCCGCGATCATTCTCGCCATCGAGGTGCCGCTCGGCATCTTCGTCGCGCTCAACATGCCGCGCAAGGGTATCGGCGTGCCGATCTGCCTCGTCCTGATGAGCCTGCCGCTGCTCATCCCGTGGAACGTGGTCGGCACGATCTGGCAGGTCTTCGGCCGTGTCGACATCGGCCTCTTGGGCTATACGCTCAATGCGATGGGCGTCGACTACAACTATGTCGCCGACCCGGTCGACGCCTGGATCACCGTCATCGTGATGGACGTCTGGCACTGGACGAGCCTCGTCGTCCTCCTCTGCTATGCCGGCCTCGTGTCGATCCCCGACGCCTATTACCAGGCGGCCAAGATCGACGGCGCGTCGCGCTGGGCGGTCTTCCGCTATATCCAGCTGCCGAAGATGCAGCGCGTGCTCCTTATCGCCGTGCTCCTGCGCTTCATGGATTCGTTCATGATCTACACCGAGCCCTTCGTCGTCACCGGCGGTGGCCCAGGCAACGCGACGACCTTCCTCTCCATCGACCTCGTCAAGATGGCCATCGGCCAGTTCGACCTGGGGCCGGCGGCGGCGATGTCGATCGTCTACTTCCTCATCATCCTTCTGATGAGCTGGGTCTTCTACACCGTGATGACGAACTACGACGCGAAAGGCGGTGCCTCGTGACCGATACGACAGCCCGCCTGACGGAGACCGGAGCCCCCGCGCCCGCCGCCCTCGACAGCGCGGAGGCGCTGGCCCGCCGCGCCGCGCGGGGCGACGCCGTCGCGCGTTTCTCCTGGCTCGTGCCGACGCTCTACATCCTCTTCCTGATGTTGCCGATCTACTGGCTCGTCAACATGAGCTTCAAGACGACGCGGGACATCCTGGGCGACTTCTCGCTTTGGCCGACCAACCCGACGATCGCCAACTACATGGTCATCTTCACCGACCCGAGCTGGTATTCGGGCTATATCAACTCGATCATCTACGTGGTGATGAACACGGTGATCTCGGTCTCCGTCGCACTCCCCGCCGCCTATGCCTTCTCGCGCTACAAGTTCCTCGGCGACAAGCATCTCTTCTTCTGGCTCCTGACCAATCGCATGGCTCCGCCGGCGGTCTTCGCCCTCCCCTTCTTCCAGCTCTATTCCGCCTTCGGCCTCATCGACACGCATATCGCGGTCGCGCTCGCCCACTGCCTCTTCAACGTGCCGCTGGCGGTGTGGATCTTGGAGGGCTTCATGTCGGGCGTGCCGAAGGAGATCGACGAGACGGCCTATATCGACGGCTACTCCTTCCCGAAGTTCTTCGTGAAGATCTTCACGCCCCTCATCGCGTCGGGCATCGGCGTCGCCGCCTTCTTCTGCTTCATGTTCTCCTGGGTCGAGCTTCTCATCGCGCGCACGCTGACGACGACGGACGCCAAGCCCATCGCGGCGACGATGACGCGGACGGTGAGCGCGTCAGGTCTCGACTGGGGCGTGCTGGCGGCGGCCGGCGTGCTGACGATCATTCCGGGCGCGCTCGTGATCTGGTTCGTGCGGAACTACATCGCCAAGGGCTTTGCGTTGGGGAGGGTGTGATGGAGTTGAGAGGTCGCGTCCGTGGCGGACGAGGGCGAGTCAGATCCAGCCGATTTTTGGCTTCTCGTTCTGATCGTCGGGATTTGGCTGCCGTGCGGACTTCCCCACGGCATGCTCTTCATGGCCTCTTTCGGGCCAGTCAACGGTCTCTTCGGCTTGCTTCTGGGGCCGATAGGACTAGTAGCCATGCTGGCGATCCTACTTCGATGAGCACCGTAAGATGCTGAATCTCTCCTGGATGGCCTGGACCATCCCCACCATGCTCTTCTTCGTCACCATCGCCGCGCTCATAGCGGGCATGGCCGTCTGGGAGCGCGCCGCGCCGGGTGGGCACCCGCGCGTGGGGCTCCTGCGCTTCGAGACGACGCGGGGGGACCGGCTGTTCATCAGCCTCCTCGTCGCGGCGTTCATCCATCTCTTCTGGCTCGGGCTCGTCGGGCCGAACCTCTGGTGGGCGCTCGGCCTCTCGGTCGTCGTCGCCGTCATTATCTTCAAGACCGTCTAGGCGGTCCCCACCCACACCGAAGCGACACCCGCTTCGGCCATAAGGGGCACCAACGCCCCGTTCCTTTTCGCAAACCGGAGGAAACCCATGCGAAATCTTTTGTTGACCTCAACCGCGAGCTTCGCGCTCGTGATGGGAGCGTCGAGCGCGTTCGCGGACATGGAGGCGGCCAAGAGCTTCCTCGATGCCGAGATCGGCGACATGTCGGTGCTCGACCGCGCGGCCCAGGAAGCCGAGATGCAATGGTTCATCGACGCGGCCCAGCCCTTTGCCGGCAAGGAGATCAAAGTGGTCTCCGAGACCATCACGACCCATGAATACGAAAGCCAAGTTCTCGCGCCCGCCTTCACCGCCATCACCGGCATCGAGGTCACTCACGACCTCATCGGCGAGGGCGACGTGGTCGAGAAGCTGCAGACGCAGATGCAGACCGGCGAGAACCTCTACGACGGCTATATCAACGACTCCGACCTCATCGGCACCCATTGGCGCTATCAGCAGGCCCGGAATCTGACCGACTGGATGGCCGGCGAGGGCGCCGACGTCACCTCCCCGACGCTCGATCTCGAGGACTTCATCGGCCTTTCCTTCACCACGGGTCCGGACGGCAAGCTCTACCAGTTGCCCGACCAGCAGTTCGCGAACCTCTACTGGTTCCGCTACGACTGGTTCAACGATGAAAAGAACATGGCCGACTTCGAGGCCGAGTACGGCTATCCCTTGGGCGTGCCGGACAACTGGTCGGCCTACGAGGACATCGCCGCCTTCTTCACCGGCCGCGACCTCAGCCACATGGGTGTCGAAGGTCAGGTCTACGGCCACATGGACTACGGCAAGAAGGACCCGTCGCTCGGCTGGCGCTTCACCGATGCCTGGCTCTCCATGGCCGGCATGGGCGACAAGGGCGAGCCGAACGGTCTGCCGGTCGACGAATGGGGCATCCGCGTCAACGAGAACTCGCAGCCCGTCGGCTCCTGCGTCGCGCGCGGCGGCGCCACCAACTCGCCGGCCGCCGTCTACGCCATCCAGAAATATCTCGATTGGCTGAAGGCCTACGCCCCGCCGGAAGCCCAGGGCATGACCTTCTCTGAGTCCGGCCCCGTGCCGGCGCAGGGCCAGATCGCCCAGCAGATGTTCTGGTACACCGCCTTCACCGCCGACATGGTCAAGGATGGCATTCCGGTCGTGAACGAGGATGGCAGCCCGAAATGGCGCATGGCCCCCTCCCCCCACGGCGCCTATTGGGAAGAAGGCCAGAAGCTCGGCTATCAGGATGCAGGCTCCTGGACGCTGATGGAGTCGACCCCGGTCGACAACGCGAAGGCCGCCTGGCTCTACGCGCAGTTCGTGACGTCGAAGACGGTCGATCTCAAGAAGTCCATGGTCGGCCTCACCTTCATCCGCGAATCGACCATTCAGTCGGATCAGTTCTCGGAGCGCGCAGCCGATCTCGGCGGTCTGGTCGAGTTCTACCGCAGCCCGGCCCGCGTGCGCTGGTCGCCGACCGGCACCAACGTTCCGGACTACCCGAAGCTCGCGCAGCTCTGGTGGCAGAATATCGGCGACGCGTCGTCGGAGGCCAAGACGCCGCAAGAAGCGATGGACTCGCTCTGCGCCGAGCAGGAGCGCGTGCTGGAGCGTCTCGAGCGCGCCGGCGTGCAGGGCGATATCGGCCCGAAGCTCAACGAGGAGCAGTCGGCCGAGTACTGGTTCGAGCAGCCGGGCTCGCCCAAGCCGCCGCTCGAGAACGAGAAGCCGCAGGGCGTCACGGTCAACTATGACGAGCTGCTGAAGAGCTGGGAGGAGGCGGCGAACTAGTCGCTCGCCTCTCACGGCAATGTTTGGGCGGCGGCTTCGGCGGCCGCTCATCGGAGAGAGAAGCGCCGGGGCCGTGAGGCTCCGGCGTTTGTCGTCAGGCCGCGCGGCGGCGGGCTTCCTCGCGGGAAGCCTCGACGGCCAATCCTCGAAGGGCCGCGTGCACCGCCGGTTGGCGACGCCCCCGTGCCTCATAGTGCTGCAGCACCCGCTCGGAAACGAGATAGGGCCGGATGGAGAGGTCTTCGGCCGCGCCTTCCGCCAGAACCTGCGCGGCGGCGCTCAGCGCGTCCGAGAACCCGAAAGGCAGGCCGGCACGGCGGCATAGAGCCTCGATCGGACCTGGCCTGCGCGCGGAGAGCAGGGACACGATCCGGCCTTCGCTCGCGCCCGACAGTTTGGAGAGGGCCGCGACGAGGAAGGCGACCCGCCCCTCGCAGGCGGCGCGAAGGACAAGTTTGGGCGTCAGCCGGCCGCTCGTCTGGAGCCGGTGGACGAGGGCGGCGGCGCCGGCTTCGTCGGTCTCGCTGATCTCGAGGGCGGCCAGCGTCGCGGCCTGCGATGCGACCTCGGCCAGCCGTTCGGACGAGGAGAAGTTGAGGGAGCCCAGCCCTTTGGCCAGTCGCTCGCCGGCCATCTCGATCAGCCGGAGCCGGATCGTGGCTGGCAGTCCGGGGCGGGCGAGGAGGGCGTCGCGAAGTGCAGGGTCGGCGCCGTGCGCCTTCACCAGCCGCTCCAGGGGCGCATCGTTCAGCGGCAACGCGCGATTCGCGGCCATCCTGCGGGCGAGAGCGAGATCGGCCAGATCGACGAGGCGCGATACGAGCATCGGCGAGGCGGACCGGCGGGAGGCGAGCGCGTGGCGCACGGCCTCGCCGCCCGTCCGCGCGATGTCGAGCAGTTCGATGTCCAGGAGGCAGGTCGTCTCGCGCAGCATGATCACGGCAACGCGCGCCACGTCCTGCGAGAGTGCGAGCGCGATCTGGTGCGGCGTGCCGGAGTATGCGGCGAAGACGTCCGCCATAGCCTCGCGCACCCGGATGGCGGGATCGTCGAGCGCCGCGATGAGGAAGTCCTCGGCCGCGGCCCGCATCGCCGGGTCGAGCGTGCCCGATCGATAGAGTTCGGCGATCTCGGTGATCTCTGCCGCCCGTGCGGCGGGGCCGGATGCCATGGCGATCGTCAGCGGCGCCTCGCGCTCCGGCACGGCGATCTCGATAGTGGCGCCGGGTACGTACTCGCCGGCAGGCTCGGACAAGGCCGACGCAGGGCCAAGACGACCAAGCCCGTCGTCCCCTTCGCGCCAGTCTTCCCCTTCGAAGCATACGCGCAGGTCCATCGGACCCATTGCGCCTTCGAGCGCCAGGTTCTCCGAAGGAGCGTCCACAGGAGCGTTCGAGTGGGCGCCCCAGGGATCGGACAGCGGATTCGTTCCAGACATTCGGCATGCACGGCCCCACTCGACGCGATCCGGCTTCGCGCACCGGCTCCCCAAGGGCGCAGTATTGCGGAACATGCTTAATGGCCGGTTCCGCGCGACCTCGCGGACTGTCCCTCAGCGCGACAGGACGCGGATGCTGCCATAGGCGCGGGCGGCCTGTGCGGGGCTTGGTGTAGCGCTCGGCGCGAAGTCCAATCGCTCTCGCGGCAGCGGGACGGCCTGCGCTACGATGCTCGCCGGCGGAGGTGACGCGGCGCCCAGGCGACCGAGCGCGGCGGCGCTCTCGCGGCCCCGGCTCGCCTCGATCCGCCCCATCATGTCCCACCAGGTCCGTGCGTCGTTTCTGGCCTCGGCAATCCGTCCGCTGCCGTCGTCGGGCACGCCCTCGAGCCCGCGCGCGAGTATGGTCACGACTTCAGACGCGCTACGCGGGGCGCCTTTCGTGTAGAAGATCGCCCGGTTCGCGGCGGCCGCCCGGGGAAAGGCAGCGGCAGCGTCCGCGCCCGGCCTCGCCTCTGACAGCGAGATCAGCCGCCCGCCGCCCGCCGGTCCCATCACATGCGCAATGTAGAGCTCGCCCCGCGTCGGCGCGCGTCCGAGCATGCGCCGCAGCGAGGCTGCGTTGCGCTGCGTCAGCTCGGCCGCCATCGCGGCCGACGCGACGGGATCGCGGCGCAGCGCGAGGACGGCGTCGCGCGCGTCCGGCGCCACACGATAGCGACCGGGCGTGCCCGAGATGGCCTGCGCCTCCGCGCCATAGCCATGCGCGGCGCCGCTCGCCTTCAGCATGCCGAGCCAGGTCTGATCGATGAACTGATAGAGGCCCGTCGCGCTCGACGTGCGTGCCTTCGCGCTGGGGTCGAGGGCCGATTCCTTGCGCGCCGTCGCCAGGAGATAGGTGAAGTCGACGCCCGTGCGCTGCGATGCCCCCCGGATCGCCCGCGAGACCGCATCGCTGCCCCCGCCGGGCGCCTTCGCAGCGGGCGGCGCCTGCCTTGCCGTGGCGGCCGGTTGCCATGCTATGGCGCCGAGGCGGCTAGGATCGGACAAGGGCGGTGGCTCCTCGACGGCTCCGGCCATCGCCGCCCCATCGAGCGCGATCAGCGTTAACGAAGGCCTAAGACCGGCGCTGTAGACCGTTTCGGTGTGGCACGACTGCATCATTCGAGGCTGCATGACGAGACTTGCCCACAGCCCCGACAGGAAATCGCCGCAAAGCTCTGGTCCTCCATGGTCGTTCGATAGGAGTGGCACGTGCCGCACGCACAAGACCGAATAGCCGATGAGGCCGCCGAAGAAACCGTCGAGGCGGGCGACGTGCGGGATGGCGCGATGGGACGCGCCTCGGGCGTAGCCCGGTTCCTGCGTGTCGGCGCGTTGGCACTTGTGGCGGCGCTCGCGGCCGGCCCCGTCCTCGCCGCCGCCATTCCGCTGCCGCCCATGCGGCCCGGTAGCGCGCCGATGCCGAGCCCGATGGAGACCGCGCTGCGGATGGCCAATGGTTTCGCGCCCTTCCAGCAGCAGCCCGGCCGGGGCATCTCGCTCCCCGATCTCAACATCTCGCGCGCGAGCGCCCTTCGGCTCCAGGCACAGCTGACCGACGGGTCGCCTCCGCTCGGCAAGGGCCTCCGCTGGCGGGTCTTCGGCCTTCAGGGCGCAGAGGGCAGCGCCGAGGCGGCGCCGGGCCAGCCGGTCCTGCTCATCGACACGCAGGACGCGCAGCCCGCGCTCGACCTGGCGCCCGGCCCCTATATCGTCAACTGCCGCTTCGGCGCCGCCAGCGTGACGCGACGCGTGATGGTGGGCATCAATCCGAGCATCGAGACCATCGTCCTCGATGCCGGCGCGCTGCGCATCACATCGCTCCTAGGCCCCAGCGAGCCGGTGCCGGAAGAGCGCGTCACCATCGACATCTATTCGCGCGAACCCGACCTCGGCTCGGAAAGCCGGTTGGTAACGGGCGCGCAACCGGGGACCGTCGTCAGGCTTCCGGCCGGCACTTATCACGTCGTCAGCCGCTACGGCACGGGCAACGCCGTGCGCCGCTCCAAGGTCCGCGTCGACGCGGGGCGCCTGACGGACGCACAGATCATCCACGCGGCGGCCGAGATCTCGTTCAAGCTCGTGACGGCGCCCGGCGGCGAGGCGCTGGCCGGCACGTCCTGGACGGTGCTGACGCCCGGAGGAGACACGGTGCTGGAATCGGACGGCGCCTATGCCGGCCAGGTTCTCGCCGCCGGCGACTATGTCGCCATCGCAAAGCTGGGCGAGCGAATCTTCAACCAGCCCTTCACGGTGCAGACCGGCTCGGATTCCGAGATTGAGGTCGTCGCGACCCGCTGACGGATGCCCGCTCCGTATCCGCCGACCGAACGCAGGCTGGCGACTCGGTTCCCTAGGCTTCGATGCGGCTTGCCGCGCCCGACGTCGTCGTCTCGCGGCGTCTGGCGCGGGCGGCCAGGGCGTGCGAGGCCAGACCGAGCGCGTAGGCGAGGATCACGAGTGCGACCACGGCGCCCATGTCTCCGAATGCGATCGCGCCGAGCAGCAGCGGCGTGCCGATGAGATTGCCCGTATTTCCCATTTGCGCGACCGCCCCGTTGGCCAGCGCCTGATCGGCCGGACGGGGATTGAGCTGCGGGATGGCGGCGAAGCTCGCGCCCTGGATCAGCCCGAGCGCTCCCGCCAGCGCGACGGGGACCCAGATGGATCCGGGCCAGACGAGAAGGCCGAACGCGGCGGGGATCGCGGTCGCGAAGCCGGCGCAGACCACGCCCACGGCCGGCATGACGCGCAGGAGTGCGATCCCGAGCGTCATCGACACCATTATCGAAGCGACGGGCATGGCGCCCGCCACCCAGGCGCGCGCATCGCCCGGCACCCGCGTCGGCAGGATCGTGACGAGCGCGACGAAGGTCGCGGTATAGAAGAGCCACCCCAGCGCGGGCGCGACGATGCGCGCGGACGCATAGGCCGCGCGATGGCGGGCGACGATGGAAGCGAGATCGAGCGCCGGCACGGTCATCGCGCGTTCTGCGTCGCGCGGAAGGAGGCGCCAGAGGACGATCGCCGTCAGTACCATGACGGCGGCATGGGCGAGGAAGAGCGCCGGGATGCCCGACCCGTGCGCGAGCGGCACGCCCAACCAGGCGGTGATGGCAAAGGCGACGCCGAAGAACGTTCCCCAGAGCGTCATCGCCATACCCCGTACCGCCACCGGCGTGAGCGTGCCGATGAGCGTCGGCGCGGTGACGACGATGCCGAGATGAGAAAGGCCCTCGAGCACGCGCGAGAGCATCATCACGGAAAAGGATGGCAGCAGGGCCTGGAACGCCGACAACACGGCGCCGACGCCGAGCGCGGCGAGCAGCAGCCGGCGCAGCCCGACGAGACCGCCCAGCCATCCCGCGAAGAGCCCGAGCACGACGCCGAGCAGGCTGATCGACGTGAGAAGGAAGCCGAGCGCGGCGCCCCGCCCCGGGTAGAGCGCGCCCAGTTCCGGCAAGACCACCGCGATCTTGGCGAACTGCGCCGCCGCGCCGAGGCCCGCCGCCCATAGCGCGACGACGAGCACGACTGCGCGGACGGCGGACGGTGGTGCGCTGGACATGGGTCTCGCCAAGGCTCTTAACCAGGCGATCCGCCGCCGGCTCCCGACACGTCGCGCTTCGGCTTCTTGCGGCGGGGGGCGTCGGTGCCGTCCGGCGCGCGATTGCGCGAGGGCGCGTCGGAGCGCGGCGGGGGCGGTCCGTCGCGGACCGTCACGCGGACCGACTTGTCGAGGCGGAACTTGGGCGCGATGGCCGCGATGAAGGTCTCGGCCTCCGCGGCGTCGAGCTGGACGTGCGTCTCCGTCGACTGGATCTTGATCGCACCGATCGCATTCTTGGTGATCCCGCCGCCATTGCAGAGCATGGGGATGAGCCAGCGCGGCTCCGCCTTCTGCTTGTGCCCTATCGAGAGCGTGATCCAGACGCTTTCGGCGAAGGTGCGGCGCGGGGCCGGCTCCGCCCGCTCCCAAGGCTCGGCGCTCCGCCCCTGAGCACCCACGCTCCGATCCTGCGGCTCGCGGCGCGGGCGGTCGTCGCGTCCGCCCTCACGGGGCGGGCGCGCATCGCGCTGACCGGGCGAGCGCGGCGGCTCGACGGGCACGATGCGGATGTCCTCAGGCGCCGACTTGCCGGCACGTCCCATGCGCAGGCATGCGACGGCGATCTGCTCGGGCGAGAACCTCTCCAGCATGTGCTGGGCGAAAGCGGCCTCGTCAGGATGCACCTCGTCGAGAAGCGCCGGATGGGTGAGGAGGCGTTCCTCGTCGCGGCGGATGACGTCGTCGGCGCCGGGAGGCGCGCCCCAGAAGGCTTCGAGCTTGGCCGCGCGCAGCAAGCGCTCGGCGCGGGCGCGGCCCTTCGGCTCGATCACGATCGCGCTGACGCCCTTGCGGCCCGCGCGCCCCGTCCGGCCGCTGCGGTGAAGAAGCGTCTCGGGGTTGGTCGGCAGATCGGCATGGACGACGAGTTCGAGCGCCGGCAGGTCGATGCCGCGCGCGGCCACGTCAGTCGCGATGCAGACCTGCGCCCGTCCGTCCCGCAGCGCCTGGAGCGCGTGCAGCCGCTCGTTCTGGCTGAGCTCGCCCGAGAGCGCGACGACCGAGAAGCCGCGATTGTTGAACCGCGCGACCATGTGGTTCACCGCTGCGCGCGTGTTGCAGAAAACGAGCGCGTTGGCCGCCTCGTGGTAGCGCAGCAGGTTGATGATCGCGTTCTCGGCCTCGCGCGGGGCGGCGACGAGAACGCGGTATTCGATGTCGGCATGCTGGGCCCGCTCGCCCTTCGTCGCCACACGCACGGCATTGCGCTGATAGCGCCCCGCCAGTTTGGCGATCTGCGGCGGCACGGTGGCCGAGAAGAGAAGCGTGCGCCGGGTGGGCGGAGTCTCGTCTAGGATAAACTCGAGGTCCTCGCGAAAGCCGAGATCGAGCATCTCGTCGGCCTCGTCGAGCACGACGGCGCGCATGGCCGAGGTGTCGAGCGCGCCGCGCGTGATGTGGTCGCGAAGCCGTCCGGGCGTACCGACCACGATGTGCGCGCCCCGCTCGAGCGAGCGGCGCTCGGAGCGGCTGTCCATGCCGCCGACGCAGGAGACGAGGACGGCGCCGGTCGGGGCATAGAGCCAGTCGAGTTCGCGCTTCACCTGGAGGGCCAGCTCGCGCGTCGGCGCGATGACGAGCGCGAGCGGCGCCTTCGGCCGGGAGAAACGCTCCTCTTCGCCTAGCAGGGTCGGCCCGATAGCGAGGCCGAACGCGACCGTCTTGCCCGACCCGGTCTGCGCCGAGACGAGAAGGTCGGCCTCGGCGAGCTCTGGCTCCAGCACCGCCGTCTGCACCGGCGTCATGGCCTCGTAGCCGCGTGCGGTCAGGGCGCTCGCCAGCATGGGGGCGATTCCCTCGAATTCGGTCATGAACAGTCTTTCGTCGGACGCGCGCGGACGGGCCGTGCGATCGCCCACGCTCGGGTTGGGCGAGATGGAAGCGGCGCGGGTCCACCGACTCGCGAAAAGGCTAGACGCTGCACATAGTCCCTCGCGCCCGAAAACGCACGCGTGATGGACGATGGAGGGCGCATTCGGCCCCGGCCGGCCGATCGGGCCGCCTTGGTCCCGATCAAAGGCCCGGCAGAGGGGCGAGGATCGCGGCGATGCCGAGGGCGAAGGCCGCAATGCGCCGCACCCTTCCCCGCCCGATCAGGCCATAGGACAATGCGAAGAGGCCTGCCGCGACCTTGGCGAACGCGACGAGGGCCGGTGCGAGGCCCGACGTGCCCAGAAGGCTCGGCGTCGCGACGAGGGCGAGCGGGATGACGTAGAGCCCCGCGCCGAGCCGCATCGCGTGGCCGGCCGCACCGAGCCATGGCGTCTGCGCCATTCCGGCCGCGATGAAGACCGCGCCGCAGACGGGCGGCGTGATCGTCGAGAGGAGCGCGTACCAGAAGACGAACATATGCGCCGTCAGCGGCGCGAGGCCGAGCGATTGCAAGGCCGGGCCGGCAACCGAGATGCAGATGATGTACGCCGCCGTCGTCGGCACCTCCATGCCGAGGATGAGGCAGGCGAGCGCCGTCAGCAGCAGGGCCGCCCAGAGCTCGCCGCCGCTCCAGGAGAGGATGAGCGAGGTCACCTTCACGCCGAGGCCGGTCTGATTGAGCACGCCGATGACGATGCCGGCGCAGAGGATGATGGCCGCGATCCCGGCGATCTGCCCGGCCGCCGTCAGCAGGGCCGTCCGCACCCGCACCCAGGCCTCGGGCAGGTCGAGCCGCCAGCGCTCGTTCACGAGAAGGAGGACGGCGGCGACCGAGATGGCGATGGCGGCGGCGTATTGCGGCGTGCGGCCCTCGCCGAAGAGGATCCAGAGGAGCGCGCCGAAGGGGAGGACGAAGAAGGGCGCAAGACGTCCCACGGACGCCCAGCGCGGTATCGCGTCCCGTTCCATCGCGCGCAGGCCGTAGCGGGCGGCGAAGAGATCGGTACCGATCCAGGCCGCGACGAAGAAGAGGATCGCCGGCAGCGCGGCTGCCCTCACGATGTCCGAATAGGTGAGGCCGAGAAGCTCGACCATGATGAAGGCGCCGGCGCCCATCAGCGGCGGCATGATCTGCCCGCCGGACGAGGCGACGGCCTCGACGGCGGCCGCGAAGGGCGCCGGATAGCCGAGCCGCGCCATGGTCGGCAGCGTGATCGCGCCCGTCGACGCGACGTTGGCGGAGGCCGAGCCCGAGATCGAACCGAAGAGCGCCGAGGCGAGAATCGAGACCTTGGCAGCGCCCGCCCGCAATCGCCCGGCAAGGCGCACGGCAAGGCTCATGAAGGCCCGCCCCCCATCGCCCGCGCTGACGA
This sequence comes from uncultured Alphaproteobacteria bacterium, assembly GCA_963799285.1. Lineage (GTDB taxonomy): Bacteria > Pseudomonadota > Alphaproteobacteria > Rhizobiales > CAWCWK01 > CAWCWK01. The sequence goes on along the minus strand of CAWCWK010000004.1, from coordinate 185,943 downwards.
CCGCGCCGAGAATGACGAAGACGGCGACGACGTCGACCGACACGCCGGCCAGCGGCCCGAATATGCCGCCCTCCGCGATGGTGAGGTTACCGAGGAAGCTCGCCGTCGGCAGGCCCGGATGCCCGATCGCACCCGGCAGGTGCCGCCCGAAGAGGCCATAGGCGAGCGCGATCAGCGCGACCGTCGGCAGCGCGGGTCCGATCGCGCGGCGCGCGGCCTCGAGCACGGCGGCGATGAGGACGGCGGCCATCACGAACTGGAAGGCGCCGCGCAGGCTGCCATACTGATCGTCGAGCGCGGCGAGGTTGAAGACGATATAGGCGCAGGCCGCGATGCCGCCGAGGCCGAGCGCCCAGCCTATGGCGCGCCCGGCGCCGGACCGGATGCGCCCGTCCCCGCCGACGAGCGGCGCGGCGGCGACGAAGAAGACCCAGCCGAGCGCCAGCGCGAGGTGAATCGGCCGACTGACGAGATTGGCGACGAGCCCTTGCGTGACCAGCCAGAGATGATAGCCGACGATCAGCGCCGCGAAGGCGAGCGTCGGCCAGCCGCCGCGCGGCGCGGTGCCAATCATCGGATCTCAGGCGTTCCGCGCGGGCGGCCCTATTCGGGAATCGAGACGCCCGCCTCTTCATAGTAGCGCGCGGCGCCCGGATGGACCGGACCAGCCAGCGTTCCGACGAGATCGGTATCGACACCGTTCCACCAGGGGTTCGTCTCGGCCATCGCGGCCTTCGATTCCCAGAACGCCTTGGTGATCGCATAGGCCGTATCGTCCGAGGTCGCGGCCGTCGTATAGGCGCCGACGGGGAGCGATGTCGTCACGGTGTCGGTATCGACGCCGGGATAGGTGCCGGCCGGAATGACGAGCCGCGTGCGGCCGAGGGCTTCCACTTCCGCGTCGCTCATCGAGAGAAGCGTCACGCCCGTGCCGGCTGCGGCTTCGAGCACGTTGGGCGCGGGGAAGGAGCCCGCCGTCACGAAGCCGTCGACCTGGCCGTTGCGCAGCGCCGAGACGGCGCCCGACAGCTCGACATCCTGCGTCGTCACGTCTGCGATGCCGAGCGTCTCGATCGTCTTCGCGCCCTCGGTCGCGCCAAACGAGCCTTTGCCGAGAATGAGCGTCTTGCCGGCCAGCCCGGCGAAGTCGGTCACGCCGCTCTCCTCGGAAACGACGAAATGCATGGTCAGAGACGGTATGGGAAAGAGCGCGCGCACGTCTTCGTAGGCGCCCGCCGCGTCGTCCTCGAACGGGCCGGCATTGGCCTTGGCGGAGGCGATGAGGCTCGGCGGCGAGGTGAAGACGTAGCCGGCGCCGCGCGCGGGCGCCTCCTTCACGTTCTGCACCGAGCCCTGGCTCTCCTCGACCGTGATCGAGACGCCGCCATCGGTGGCCGGGCCGATCGCCTCGGAAAGCTGCACGGCCATCTGATAGTAGCTCGTGCCCGTCTTGGCGGCCTTGAGCGTCACGCGGTCCTGCGCGAAGGCAGCTCCGGTGGAGAGCGTTGCGAGAAGCGTGGCGGCGGCGAACGTGCCCAAGGTGCGGCGGTCGATCATAGGTGTCTTCCCTGACTGTGATGCCGGTCGTGCGTGTGTGCCGGCGGTTCAGAGCGGACGTTAGGGTCCGGACCGCCGGTTTGGCAACCGGGCATCCTCATCCGGTGCGAGCGATAGGGCGCCGGACCGCTCGGTATGAAGAACGGCGCGGCGCGTTCCCTCCGCCTCGAAAGTGAGTGCGAGCCAGTTGCGCTCCGCGACATAGCGCCGGCCATCGGGCGCGACGGGTCGCATCTCGACGGCGATGTCGCCCCGCCGCCGCATGCGCATGGCGAACCATTCGTAGCCGCGCGCGAGCGCAGTCGGCGGCGGCGGATGCGCGATCCCCGATGCGATGAACTGCTCGATGCTCGCCCCGCCCCGCCGCGCGAACCCTTGCGCGCCGAGATGAATCTCGCCGGAGACGATCGAAACCCGCGCCTCACGGCCGATGTCGAGGAGGCGACCGATGATCGCGGCCCATTGCTCGCCGTGTGCGTGGCTCATCCACTGATCGCGCAGATCGTCCTGATAGAGATCGACGAGCGGCATCAGTGGCGTCAGCATCCTCTCGAGGGCCGAGAGATCGGCGTTGACGAGCGGGACCGAGGAGATGACGACCCGGTGCGCCGCATCGGCGTTCGCTATCTCGTCGCCGAGATGATCGAGGCCCGCCGGCGCGAGGACGCGGTGGCGCGTGCGCCCGCTTCGCAGGTCGGGCACCACGATGCGCGCCGGACCGAAATCGCCGCTCCAGCCGAAGCCCACGTCCGGGTTCGCGGCAAAGCCCTGCCCGGCCCTCGCGGCGGCGTCGCAGTCCGGATCGAGCCCGAGCTGCATGAGGGCGAAGGCGCGCCGTGCCACGTCGAAGAGCCCGTTGGCCACCGGCGAGGCCTGCCAATCCGGCTTTCGCGAGCCATAGCCGTCGACGATATCGTGATCGTCCCAGATCATCACGCTCGGCACGCGCGCCAGGATGGCGGACACCTCCGGCGAGCCGAACACGCTCGCATAGATGCCCAGGTAGTGCCGCTCCAACGCCTTGCGCATGGCGTCGGTGAACGGCGCCCGCATGGCGCGCGCGTTCGGCAAGCGGCGCCAGGCCTTGATGGAGGGCAGGTTCCAGAGCCCATCCGCGTAGATCTGGTCGCCGCCCATCACGAGGAGGTGGAAGGGATTGGCCTCGTGCGTGCGGGTGAGATGCGCCCACATCGCGTTGCGCCCGCCCGGGATCGAGGCGGCCGCCATCTCGTCCTCGGCGCCGTTGCAGGACGTGAACGCGACCCGGAGCGCTCCGCCGCGCTTCGGCACGGCAATCGACGAGGGCAGGCCCGGCAGGCGCGCGACGAAATCGTCGGGAAGCTCGGCGCGCTCCGCCCCCGGGTCGTGGGCCAGCACGAGGTCGTGACTGTAAAAGCGAAGGCCCGCCATCGTTCCGATAGGCGCGAAGCCCGGCATCGCCGGCTTGGGGCCGGCCACCGTCACCGAGCACCGAACGATGCCTTCGCACGCGCCCCGAAACCGCAGGATCGGTCCAAGAGCGTCCTCCTGCCGATCCGCCAAGGATCGCGCGTGCTGGGGCTGGGGCTCCATCGTCGCGGCTGGCATCTCTCGACAAGTCCTCGGTGGCGCGGTGATCGTCTTGACGCCTTAACTTAAGGCGCGCCGGAGGAATGCGAAGCCTCGGCCCACGGCTTCGCCGCCCTCGGGCACCGCCCGGGTACTGATGGCGAACCGGACCGGCCTCCATCGCCGTCGCCTTCATATCGGCATCCTCACGTTGGCCTGCGCGCCGTTCCGCGCTGCACGGCGCGGGCCGTCGCTCGCCCGCCGAGCGCCCGGCAGGCGAGGCGCGCCGATGGAGACGAACGAGCGCACCCGATCGGACGGCGCACTGCCTCGTGTGTGATGACGACGCCATCGAGGCGTAGTCGACACGGCTGCGAAGCAACATGTGACCATCGCACCGGAGATTGTTCCCCTGACGCAGCGACAAGGATCGAGAGCCCGTCCGGTGAGCCGATACGGACCGGACGGGCTCTCGGCCGCCGATCAGAGTCAGGCGCTTCGGCGTCCGCCCCGCGCGAGGCGAGAGGCCGGCGGGGCGATCCGCCGGCCTTTTTCGTGGGCGTTAGGATTGGGGCGAAGACGCCTTCCGCTCCCGCCAGAGCGTGAAGAGCCCGGCGGAGACGACGAGGGCGGCGCCGATGGCGACGTTGGGGGCGAGGGTCTCGCCGAGGAAGGTGACGGCGAGGGCCGAGGCGAAGGCGAGCTGGAGGTAGCTGAAGGGCTGGACCGCGCTCGCCTCGGCCATCGCGTAGACGCGGATGAGGAGAAAATGGCCCGCGCCGGCCGTCACGCAGAGAAGCGCCATCACGGCGGCATCGCCCGGCGTCATCGCTTCCCAGCGCCAGAGGCCGAACGGGGTGAGGACGGTCATGCCGACGACGCCCGTATAGAAGAACGAGGTCACCGCCTCGTCATGCTCGGCCACGGCGCGGGTGAGGAGCGAATAGGTCGCGAAGACCGCGCAGGCGACGACGGCAACGAGCGCATAGGGGCTGAAGACGCCGAAGCCCGGCTTGAGGATGACGAGCACGCCGAGAAAGCCGATGCCGATCGCCGTCCAGCGCCGCCAGCCGACCCGCTCGCCGAGGAAGGGCCCCGACAGCGCCGCGATGAGCAAGGGCGTCGCGGCGAAGATCGCATGCGTTTCGATGAGGCCGAGGAGCACGAAGGACGTGACCATGATGCAGACCTGGCCGGCCAGCAGCGCGCCCCTCAGGATCTGGAGGAGCGGCCGGGCGGAGCGCGCCGTGGCCCCGAGGCCGCCGCCATGCCGGCTCGCGACAAGGATGGCGACGACGGCCATAAACCAGAAGCGGATCGTGGTGACGAGGATCACGTCGTAGCGGGACGCCAGGTATTTCGACAGCGTGTCCTGGAAGGCGAAGATGAGCATGGTCACGCACATCAGCGCGATGCCCGCGCGCGGGCTCTGCGTCTCGCGGAATGTCCCGCGCATAGGGTCTCCTTGGTGGCGGCGCGCCCGGCATCGAGCCGGAGGGCCGCCCTGTTGCGTCAGGCCGCGCGGTATTGCGGAGCCGAGGCGAGCTAGCGGGCATAGGCGTCGGCATCGGGCGGGCTGAAGGTCTCCGCGATCGAGTTGCGCCGGCGCACCCGCGCGCCGATATCGTCGATCGGCTCGTCGAAAGGCTTGCAGTGATCGGGCGCGACGCAGAGCCCGCTCACGCCCGCGTCTATGACGGCGACGCGCTTGCGCGCAGGAGCGGCGGCGCCGGTCGTCGTCCTCGCCGCCGCTTCGCTCACGCGTTAGCCTCCTCGGGCAGGAAGTCGACCTCGTGCTCGGCGGAGAGCGCGACCACCCGGCCGACATCGGTCAGCCCGTCGATGGCGGTGAAAAGGTCGGGCAGGCGCCCGGCCGGCGAGACCCAGAAGAGGGCGCGCACCTTAGCGTCGGACTTGTTGAAATAGCCGTGCGGTATGCCGCGCGGCATCCGCACCAGATCGCCCGGCCCCGCCTTCGTCCAGGCGCCGTCGAGCTTGAGGTCGAGCGTGCCTTCGAGGACGAGGATGAACTCATCTTGCGTCGGGTGGATGTGGACGGGGACGAACTGGCCGGGCTCGGTATGCGTCTCGAAGCTGAAGGACGACGCGGTGATGGATTTGGGGTGGTAGACCTGCCCCAGGATATCGAGCACCTGCCCCTCGTAGGCGGCGCCGGCTCGGGTAATGCCCTTCTCCAGATCGTCGGTCATGTCGTCCCCTCGCAGCGCTTATTGGCGGCTCTCGTTCGCGGCGCAGGCAGTGGACGACGCCGTCGCCGTTTGTGCAAGCCCCGCCACGCGGCGAGCGTCTTCGACGGACGGGTCCGCGCCGTCGAGAGCGCAGATGTCATCGGCGCGGCATGCGCCGTCGGAGTGCGGGACACCGTCGAAACCCTTCCTTACCCCTTTGATGCGATGTCTGATTGCAGCTGCCTATCGAAGGACGGACCACCATGGGTGAATGCGCCGACACCCTTGCCGGGGCGAGGCAGAGGGTTCTGGCGGAGCTGGAGATCCTCGACACGGCCCCGGAGCCGCAGTTCGAGGCCGTCGTCGCGCTTCTGGGCGATCTCTTCGCGGTCCCCGTCGTCCTCTTCGCCCTGCACGACGGCCATCGCCATTGGTACAAGGCCCGGATCGGCATTCCGGAGCGCGAGAGGCGCGCGCAGGATTCGCTATGCCAATACGTCATCGATGCCGATCGCAAGCCCCTCATCATGACCGATACGCGCCTCGATACGCGCGCCCACGACAATCCGAACGTGACCGGGCCGGACGGTGTGCGCTTCTTCGCGGGAGCGACCGTCGCACTCAGCTCCGGCATCGAGGTCGGCACGCTCTGCATCTTCGACACGGAGCCCCGCGAGGGTTTCGGCGAACGCGAAGGCGCGCAGCTCGCGGCCGCGGCGGGCCTGATCGCCCATCTTCTCGAGGAGCGCCTCGCGGCACGTCGCGAACACCGCTCGGCCACGCGCCTCGAGGACTTCACGAATGCGGCCAGCTCCATCTTCTGGGAAACCGATCGCGACGATCGTTTCACGTTCATCACCCTGGGCAACTCGATCGCGGATCTGGCCACGGCCAACGCGGTGCGCGACCGGATGCTGGGACAGACGCGCTGGGGCGGCGCCAAGGCGGACGCGACCCGCGAGCCCTGGCGCTCCCACATCGCCGCCATTCGCGCCAGAAAGCCGTTCCGCAACTTCGTCTATCGCAAGGAACTTCCCAACGGCGCGGAGCCCATATACCTCCTCGTCAACGGACAGCCGCGCTGCGACGAGCATGGCCACTTCCTCGGCTATCGCGGCGTGACGCAGGACGTGACGGCGCTCGAGATCTCGCGGCAACGCGCGGAGCGACTAGCCAATGCGGACACGCTGACGGGCATCGCCAACCGGCACCGATGGCACGATGCCCTCGACGCGCTCGGATCGCAGCCCGATCGAAGCTGCGCCCTCGTCGTCCTCGACCTCGACCGGTTCAAGGACATCAACGACCAGCTCGGCCACGCCGCCGGCGATGCCGTGCTGACCGCGACCGCCGACCGTCTGCGCGCGAACCTGCGCGACGGCGATCTCGTAGCCCGGCTCGGAGGCGACGAGTTCGCACTGCTGCTGAACGATCTGTCGTCGAGCGAGGCGGTCGCGCCGATCCTCGATAGGCTGCTCGGGCTTCTAGCCGCGCCTGTGGAAGCCGGCGGCCGATCCTTGCACCCCCGCACTAGCGCCGGGGTCGCGTTCTGGCCCGCGGACGCGCCCGATCGCCAGTGCGCGCCCAAGCCCGAGGCGGTTATGCTGGCCGCCGACCTCGCCCTTTATTCGGCCAAGGCGCATACGCCCGGCGGCTTCGTCGTCTACACGCCCGAAATGCGCGAAGCGGTCGAAGCCGAGCGCCGGCTCCAGCAGGGCCTCAAGCGCGCCGTCGAGCAGGGTGAGTTCCGGCTGCACTATCAGCCGCAGATCAACCTGCGCACCGGGCGCACGGCCGGGTTCGAAGCCCTCCTGCGGTGGCAGCATCCTGTCGACGGTCTCCTCGCTCCGGGTGCCTTCCTCACGCTCCTCGAGGAATCGAGCCTCGACGAGACGGTCGGGCGCTGGGTCGTCGAGGAGGCCGCCCGCCAGACGGGCGTCTGGCGGCGGGACGGACGCCTGCTGCGCATGGGCATCAACGTCTCGGCGCGCATGGCCAAATCGTCCACGCTCGTCGCACTCGTGCGCCGGGTGATCGAGGAGAACGGGATCGAGCCCTGGCAGATCGAGATCGAGGTGACGGAACGCGTCGTCATCTCGGGCGATCCGCGCATCGCCGAGAACATGGCGGCGCTGCGCGATGCCGGTGTCTCGATCGCCTTCGACGATTTCGGGACCGGCTACGCATCGCTCTCGACGCTGCGCGACTTCCCGCTCGACCGGGTGAAGATCGATCGCAGCTTCGTCTCCGATATCGGGGCCAATCCGGCGGCCGTCGCCATCACGCGGGGGCTCGTCTCGATCTGCCGTGATCTCGGCCTCACTACGACGGCCGAGGGCGTCGAGGATCCGCGCCACGAGGCATTCCTCCAGCTTCACGGCTGCGACGAAGCCCAGGGCTATCACTACGGCTGCCCTGCCCCGCCCGAAGACGCCATCCGCATCTACGACCCCGTCCCGACCGAGGCGCCCGCACATCGCGGCAAGGCCGATCGACCACGGTCCCTCGGCCTCGCGGGCTGAGCGTCGGCGCCGTGCTCGTCATTGGCGTGCCCGCCGCATCTCTCACGCTCTTGCGCCCGTCCTACCGCTGAGGCGGCTCCGCCGCGGCGTTCGTCGCCTTGAGCGCGATGCGTGTCAGGACGTCGATCTCGTCGCCTTCGGCATCGATCGGCCTGTCGAAGACCTCCGCGATGACCTGCGTCCAGCCATGAATGAAATAGACCCAGCCATCGTGCACCGCGAGGTCGCGCGTCGTCGCCTGCGATCTCGCTTGGTGCAGGAAGTCGAGCGCGCCGCGATAGTTGAGCTCCCAGACGAGGCCGTGCTGGGGAAAGACGGCCGCGTCGGTGAGAGGCGAACCGGGGCGGTCCTTGCCCAGCCCGGTGGCGTTGACAACGAGGGAGCCGGGCGCCAGCGCGGCGAGATGCGCGTCATTCTCGGCCGGCGCGACAACGCGGCGGCATTCGAGCGGCACCGAGGCCTCGATCGCGGCGTGCAACGCGGCGAGATCGTCCAGCCGGGCCTGCGACGTGTCCGTGACGATGAGGCGGGATGGCGCAAAGCCCCCAGGCGCGTCCGGCGCGCCCGAAAGCACCCAGGAGATCGCGGTCCCGGAGCCGCCCGCCCCCATGACGAAGGCCTCGGCGCCGGCGAAGTGGCCGGCCGGCACGATAGCCCTGAGCGCGCTGCCGGCGGAGATCGGGTCCTTGGCGTGCGCGATGAGGCGTTCGGCCCCGCCGGTGGAGCCGTTGGCCGGGGGGCGCTTCGAGAGGCAGCTCGTCTCCCCCAGCAGAGAGGCGAAGCGGTCGATGGTGTCGAACTGGTCGCGGCAGGCCTCGAAGAGGTCGAGCTTGTGCGTCGTCACCAGCGCGCCGCGTGCGAGGGGATCGGCCTTCAGGGACGCGACGGCGGCGCGATAGGCGGGTCGGTCCGCACCGAGCGGGAGGTCGAGCCCGCGAATATCGGCATCGAGCCCCCAATGCTTCGCCCAGGCCGGGAAGACCGTCATGATCGATGAGGCCCCCGTGGTGACGCCGATGAAGGTCAGCGTCGGCCGTCTCGCCGGCGTCACGATGCGGCCTCCAGCGCCGCGATCTCCTCGGGCGTGCGGGGGCGGTAGGCGGCATTGGGCACCTCGCGCCATCCGCCGGAGCCATCGTCGACGATCCGCACTCGCATGCCGTTCGAGCGCGCGATGATGCCGTAGTCCTGACCGGCATCGGCCGGATAGGCGAACATCATCACGAGATCGTCCGGTCCGGTGTTGACCGAGCGGTGAATCCAGTAGGGCGGCACGTAGACGATGGTGCCGGGCGCGACGGCGAGCGTGCGCGTCTCTCCGCACAATCTCTCGAGCAGCATGAGCCCCTGGCCGGCCTGACCGAAATAGATCTCCGGCCGGTCCGCCCGCGCGTGAATATGGCCACGCGTCAGGAAATATTCGTCCCCCACGCGCCCCGGCGCCATCCGGGTGACGCCGAAGATCATGTCGCCCGAAGCCTCGCTCGGCCTGAACTCGGTGACCTCGTAGACGGGCGCATCGCCGACCGCGTCGCGCATCGCCTTGAACGCCTCGGCGTCGGCATAGAGGCCGTCGAGGTCGGCCAGGCGCTTCTCGTAGCGCCCGGTCGGATCCGTCAGGCGCCCGGCTAGGGAATCGACGAGGCAGGCGGCGGGCTCGAACGGCGTGATCATTCGTTGTGTCCTTCCTCCGGGCGGCCTTGGATACCTATCGGCTACGCCATGCGGTGACAAACCGGGACGCACGCAGGATACTCGCGCCCACGCGCAGATCGCTGGAGGACCCATTGAAGGACTTGTGCCGGGACAGGACTCGTTGACCGATCTGACGCTCGCCCTCGATATCGGCACGGGCAGCGTGCGCGCGGGCCTGGTCGATGCGTCGGGGCGCATCCTTCGGATCGCCGCGCGCCCGCACGAGCAGATCGTGCCGCGCCGCGGCTGGTCGGAGCAACGCCCCGCCGACTGGTGGACCGGCTGCCTCGCGGTCATCCGCGAGGTCCTGGAGAAGGACGCGGGCCGCATTGCCAGCGTCTGCGCCTGCGGCCAGATGCATGGGACGGTTCTCGTCGACGAGGCGGGCCTACTGCTGCGCGAGACGGTGCCCCTGTGGAACGACAAGCGCACCGACGCGCTCGTCGATGCCTTCTCGAGCGCCCATCCGGCGGACACCTTTCTCGCGATCACCGCCAATCCGCCGACACCGGCCTGGCCGGGCTTCAAGCTCCAATGGCTGAAGGCGCAAGACCGGCACGCCTACGACGCGGCCGCGCATGTCCTGATGCCGAAGGACTACGTGAACCTGCGCCTTACCGATGCCGTCGCGACGGATTGGACGGAAGGCTCGCTCAGCTTCCTGATGGACGCCGGGAGACGCGACTGGAGCGCCGCGATGTGTGAGCGCCTCGACATCGACATTGCCAAGCTGCCCGCGCTGCGCGCGCCGCAGGCCATCCTCGGCGCCGTGACCGAGCGCGCCGCGGCGGAGACGGGCCTGCGAGCAGGCACGCCCGTTCTGGTCGGCGCCGGCGACTTTCCCATGACGCTCATCGGCTCAGGCGCCGCGACGCGGGGCGTCGCCTCGGAAGTCATGGGCACGTCGTCCATCGTCACGGTCGTCGCCGACGCACCGATCCTCCATCCGGAGGTCTCCAACATGGCGCTGCCGGATGCGTGGGGCGCCTTCGCGCTCATGGAATCAGGCGGGGACGCGATGCGCTGGGCGATGCGGGCGCTGGGCGATGCGTCCTATGAGGACGCCGTCGCACGGGCCGGCGCCGCGCCGGCCGGCGCCGACGGGCTCCTCTTCCTCCCCTATCTCGTCGGCGAGCGCCTCGGCCGGCATCGCAATTCCCGGGCGCAGCTTTTCGGCCTCACACCGTCGCACGGCGCCCCGGCCATCCACCGCGCCGTCATGGAGGGCGTCGCCTTCGGCGTGAACCGTCAGCTCGCGGCCATGGAGACGGGGGCCGGGATCGCGGTGGAGCGCCTCGTCGCGTCCGGCGGCGGGACCAAGGCGGACCTCTGGCTGCGGATCAAGGCGAGCGTCTATGGGCGCCCGATCTTGGTGCCCGAGGAGGCCGAATGCGGCATCGTCGGCTCCGCCGTGCTGGCTGCCCTCGCGACCGAACGCTTCGCCAGCCTGCGCGACGCGAGCGCCGCCATGGTACGCTTCGACCGCGAGATCACGCCCGATGAGGCCACCACCGACACCTATGCCCGTATGCAGCTGATCTTCGACCGGCTCTACGAAGGCGCCAAATCCTATTGGGACGATCTCGATGCGCTGGCCGAGGCAGCCGACACGGCGTTCTAGCGGATGGCGGCGCCCGTGCTTGCGTCGAAGAGATGCATGCGCGCCATGTCGAAATGGACTGGCACGGTCGAGCCGATCTCCGGGTGCACGCGGGCGCTCATCTGTGCGGTCACCGTCGTGCCGCCGATATGGCCGAGGACGAGCGTGTGAGGCCCGAGCGGCTCGATCGTGTCGACGACCATCTGCGCCGACGCGTCGGTCGCCACGTCGCCGGCATTCTCCGGCCGGATGCCGAAAGTGACGGCCTCGCCGAGCGCGCCCCGGTAGCGCGCGCCGAGCTCGGCAGGGATCGGGATCTGCGCCCCGCCCTCCAGGAGAAGCGCGATCCCAGCCCCGTCCTCGACGACGGTGGCCGGCAGCATGTTCATCGACGGCGCCCCGATGAAGGTGGCGACGAAGGCGTTGGCCGGCTCCTCGTAGAGCGTGATCGGATCGGCCGCCTGCTCGATCCGCCCGTCCCGCATGACGACGACGCGGTCGGCCAGCGTCATGGCCTCGACCTGGTCGTGCGTGACGTAGACGATGGTCGTCTGCAGGCGGCGGTGAAGGTCCTTTATCTCGGCCCGCGTCTCGATCCGGAGCTTCGCATCGAGATTGGACAAGGGTTCGTCGAAGAGGAAGACCTTCGGTTCGCGCACGATGGCGCGTCCAATGGCGACGCGCTGGCGCTGGCCGCCCGACAGCGCCTTGGGCTTGCGGTCGAGATAGGGATCGAGCCCCAGAATGCCGGCCGCCTTGGCGATCGCCGCGTCCCGGTCCGCCTTGGCGATACCGCGCACCTTCATGCCATAGGCGATGTTGTCGCGCACCGACATATGGGGGTAGAGCGCGTAGGACTGGAAGACCATGGCGCAATCGCGCTGGCCGGGGCGCACGTAGGTCACGTCGCGCCCGCCAATCGTGACCGCGCCGCCGGTCACGGTCTCCAGCCCCGCGATCATGCGCAGCGTGGTCGTCTTGCCGCAGCCCGAAGGCCCGACGAGAACGACGAACTCTTTGTCCTCGATCTCGAGGTTGAGGTCCTCGATGACGCGCACTTCGCCATAGGCCTTGTCGATATGGGTCAGGGTGACATGGGCCACGACGTCGGTCTCGCTCGTCTCTGAACAGAGGGTGGCGGACGGCTCGGGGCCGTCCGCCGATCTGGGAGGCGGCGCGTGGGAGCGCCGCCCACCGCCTACATCGCCGGCAGACCCATCGAGGCCCGATAGGCCGCGAGCTGGCTTTCCCGGCCGAACTCTTCGGTCAGCCGGTCCCATTCCGCAGCCACCGCGTCGAGCGCCTCCTGCGGCGTCACCTCGCCGGCCAGGGCCCTCGACAGCTCGATCTCCAGCACCTCGGTATAGGAGAAATAGCCCGGAAGACGCATGTCGAGCGCGACGTTCTCGGCCGCGATCGAGTCCTTCTGCCCCGCGAGATATTCGCGCGCCTCGCGCTCCGAGAAGAGGTCGGACCAGAGGTCGAGATTGTCGACATGGGCGTTGCGATAGGGATTGACGCCCGTTCCGCCGGTCACCGCCGCGCTGCCCGAGACCTCGGGCGAGGTGAGGTACTCGATGAAGCTCCAGGCCGCTTCCTGGTTCTGCGAGGATTGCGGCACGCCGGCCTGCCAGCCGCCGAACGCCATGAAGGGCGAGCGTACCACCTCATCGAAGGTGTCCCATTCGCCGGTCTTGTAATTGTAGATCTCGGTCGAGCCCGGGAGCATGGCGGAGCCGACATTCCCCGCGACTTGGGACTGCTCGGGGTCTGCCGCGATGACGCCCGTATCGCCCCAGCCGATCGATTGGGAGACCTGGCCGCCGGCCATGGCGGCGTTCACCTCGCCGAACGAGAAGTTGAGCGCGTTGGGCGGCGCCAGCTTGGAGGCCGCGATGTATTCCTCCAGCCCGCGGACCCAGCCCGGATTGTTGATCTGCGTGTCCATCGTTTCGGGATCGAAGAACATCGAGCCCGGCAGGTCGGGATGGTTTGTATAGGCCGCCGCGTGGCTGAAGAAGAACCAGAACTGCTGCCCGCCGCGCCGGAACGCCTCGGCCGTGCCCCAGAGATTGTCGTCGGGCCGTTGGAAGAACTCGGCGATCTCGAGATATTCCTTCCAGGTCGCCGGCGGGGCGAGCGCGTAGCCGTATTTCTCCTCGAAGGCCGCCTGCTCTGCCGGGTCCTCGAAGAGGTCGATCCGGTAGGTGTAGGTGTGGACGTCGCCGTCCATGGTCGCGGAGAGGACATCGCCGTTCCAGACCATCAACCGCTCGCGATAGACGGGGAAGATGTCTTGGAAGGCCTCCGACTGCTGCATGGCGTCCGGCATAGGCGCAAGGAAGGAGGTGAAGTCGGGCGACCAGGCGGGTGCGAAGGTGATGCCGTCGAAGGTCGTGTCGCCGCCGGCGAGCGAGGTGACGATCTTCGGATAGAGCTCGGACCACGGGAACTCGACGACGTTGACCGAGCCGCCGGTCTTCTCCGACCAGCCTTCGGCCGCCAGCTGGAGGGCCGAGGCGATATAGGGGCCGGTCTGGGTCGCGAAGGTCAGCTCGACACCCGAATAGTCCTGCGCGAGGGCAGGCGCCGTGGTCAGCCCGGCGGCGGCCACGGTGGCCAGAAGTAGCGTTCTCATCGTCTTCGTCTCCCTATTGTTGACGTATCCCGATCTCTGTCGGTTCGTTGCGCACGGACATGTGGTCCGCGCGTAGGCTGTCACTTGAGGGCGCCCGACAAAAGGCCGGAGCGCATCATGCGGCTAAGAAAGATGGCCATGACGACCATCGGCCCGATGGCGATGAGGACGGCTGCCGAGACCGCCCACCATTCGTCTCCGCGCTGCGAGTTCTGGCCCGCGACGAGGATCGGTAATGTCTGCCATTTGGAGTTGGTGAGGAAGAGGGCGAAGAGGAACTCGTTCCACACGAAGGCGAGCGTGATCATGAAGGTGGCGGCCAGCCCCGGCACCGACATCGGCACCACGATCTCCAGGAAGATGCGCCATTGCGGCACGTTGTCCACGAGCGCCGCCTCCTCGACCTCGACGGGCAGCGCCTCGAAGAAGTCGCGCATCAGCCAGATGACGAGCGGTAGCGAGAAGGCGACATAGCAGAAGGTCAGCCCCCAGAACGTGTCGATGAGGCGAAGGCCCGAGCGCCCGAGCTCGGTGTAGAGCAGGAAGAGCGCGAAGGCGACGACGACGGGCGGGAACATGCGCTGCGAGACGAACCAGAAGACGATGTCGTTATTGCTCAGGATCGGACCCGGCAGGCGGTACCGGTTGAGAAAGATCGACAGGACGAGGGCGACCGCGCCGGCGGCGAAGAGCGCGTTGACTCGGGTCCAGCCGAAGACCTCGAGCCCGAGGAGATAGCCGCCGAGCGTGATCGCGACGAAGAGGAGCCCCGAGGCCAGGCGCACCTTGTAGGGGTAGCGCACCAGCGCGTAGGCCGCCATCGAGCCGATCACCAGGGCGATGGCCGAGGCGGTGACGCCGACGAAGAGCGAGTTGCGGAACGTGTTCCAGAACTGCCCGCGTATGCCGGCGAGAATGTCGCGCCAAGCGTGAAGGCTCGGCGTGAAGTCCATCCAGGGGACGTAGGTCGGCCCGCCATTGACGGCGAGCGGCGTCTTGAACGCGGTCACGAAGGTCCAATAGATCGGGAAGGCGGTGAGGAAGAGCCAGACGCACAGGCCGACGAGGACCAGAGCCTTGGCGCCGCCGGACATCGCGGTCAGCTTGTCGTTCGGGCGGCGAAGGAAGCCGCGCCGGGCGACCGTCTTCACGGCTCCGTCGGGGGTGACGGCGATCATCGCCGCTTCTCGATCTGCGGGCGCAGCACCGCGAGATAGATGAGGCCGATCACCGTCACGACGATGAGCATCAGGAAGGACAATGCCGACGTGTAGCCGAGGTTGAACTTCTTGAAGCCCTCCTGGTAGGCGAAGAGCGTCAGCGTCTCGGTCGCGATGCCGGGGCCGCCGCCGGTCATGACGAAGACGGTGTCCATCACCTTGTAGCTCTCGATGAGCCGGATGAAGACGACGGCGCCCGAGATCGGCAGCAGCATCGGGAAGGTAATGTCCCGGAATTGCTGCCAGCGCGACGCGTTCTCCAGCTCGGCCGCCTCGTAGATGTCGTCCGGCAGCGTCGCGAGGCCGGCGAGCATCAGGAGGATGACGAAGGGCGTCCACATCCAGACCTCGACGGCGATGATGGCGCCGAGCGCCCAAGTCGCGTCGGTGAGATAGGGCAGGTTCGCGAAGCCGATTGCCGCCATGCCCTCGTTGAGCGGGCCCATCGTCGGGTTGAAGATCATCCGCGCGATCAGCGCGACGGCGACGGGAGCCAGCAGCATCGGCATCAGAAAGATGATGCGGAAGACGCGCGTGCCCGGCATGCGCGCGTGGAGCGCGAGCGCAACGGCGAAGCCGATCCCGTATTGGATCGACACCGAGATGAACGCGATGATGGTCGTCGTGCCCGCGACGCGCCAGAAGCGATCCTGGGACAGAAGGTTCGCATAGTTCTCGAACCCCACGAAGCGCGGCGGCGTCGGCGGAATGAGGCGAAAGCTCATGAAGCTCGTGGTCAGCGAGTAGATGAGGGGGAAGATGGCCACCAGCAGCACGACGGCGAAGGCCGGGCCGATGAAGACGTATTTCATCGGATCGCGGGCACGGATGCTATCGGGCGCGACGGCGGCCATCAGCCAGACCCCATAAGGGCTTCGATCTCGCGGCGCGAGGGCATGGCTGGCGCGGTGCCCGCCTTGGTGACCGACAGGCTCGCGCAGGCGCAGCCGAAGCGCACCGCGTCGAGTGGGGCTCGCCCCTCCGACAGGGCGACGGCAAAGGCGCCGTTAAAGGCGTCGCCCGCGCCCGTGGTATCGACGACCCTCTCGATAGGATAGGCCGGTACGAGCTCGGACGTTTGCCCGTCGTGGTAGAGCGCGCCGCGCTCGCCAAGGGTGAGGACGGCCGCCCCGCAGCCCCGCTTCAGAAGCGCGTCGCCGGCTGCGCGGGCCTGGTCGACCGTCTCGACGGGCAGGCCCGTCAGAGCCGCCGCCTCGCTCTCATTGGGCGTCGCATAGTCGCACAAGGCGAGAAAGTCGTCCGTAAGGTCAGCCGCGGGTGCCGGGTTCATCACCGTCGTGACGCCGGCCTCCCGCGCGAGGCGCAGTCCTTCCCGCGCCGCCGGGATGGGCTGCTCGAGCTGCGTGACGAAGACGCTCGCACCGGTGATGGCTGCCCTGGCCGCCGTCACGTCGGCCACGGACAGCGCGCCGGCCGCGCCGGCCTCGACGATGATCGCGTTGTTGCCGTCCTCGGTCGAAACGAAGATGAAGGCCGCGCCGGTGGGGCGCTCCTCGTCGGTGATCACGCCCGCGGTATCGACGCCGGCCTCCTCCCAGGCCTTGCGCGCGATCTCGCCGAATGCGTCGCGCCCGACCCGCGTGATGAGGTGAACCGTGCCGCCGGCCTTCGCGGCCGCTACGGACTGGTTCGACCCCTTGCCGCCCGGCCCCATGCGAAAGCCCCGGCCGAGGATCGTCTCGCCCATCACCGGCAGGCGCGGGGCCATGAAGGCGAGGTCGGCGACGAAGATGCCAAGGACGCACACATCCGCCATCGCTCAGGCCCCTCCGCGCCGTAGGTCGCTTATCCAGGTCTCCGCGACCATCCCTCGATCCCGGTGCTTCCCCACGGCGGCGTCCTCAAGCATCGGGCGCCACGACGCCCTTGGTGAAGACGAAGCAGCCATAGAAGCGTCGCTCGCCTGTCGCCACGACGGCGAAAGCCTTCTTGGCCCGCTCGTAGAAGGCGAAGCGCTCGATGGTCGTCATCGGGCCGGCCGCCGGATCACCCGAGGCGTCGATCGCGGCTTGCACCTCGGCCTGGACATCCGGCACTTCGTCCGGCGCTCCGACGATCTCCATGCGGTTGGCGCGGTCCTCGACGAAGCTGTCGAGCGGCATCACCGAGAGGATCGCTTCGGTCGCGCGGGCGGCCGAGACGCCGTCGAGCCGGATCACGCGGCCGACATGCGTATGGCGTGCCACCGACTCGGCCGGAAAATTGGTGTCGCAGACGACGATTTCGTCGCCATGCCCCATCGCGCGCAACGCGTAGAGAAGGTCCGCACTCAGCAGCGGATCAAGCGATTTCAACATCTGACGGACCCTGACCCCAAAGCGCATTCTCCCACACGGCTCCGCGAGCCGCGAGGCAACGAGGGACGCGATCTTGAGGAGCCGCGTTCTAGTCGTCGCCCGTGCGAAGTGTGGAAACGATTTGGGAAGGGTGTCAAGCCGCAATCCCACCGGCGACCCGCCCGGCAGAAGAGAACGATGTCAGCGGACACTACAATCTTGAATATGATGCCTACAAAAGGCGTAGATCGGGAACGAACGGAGATTGACTAAACCTCTAGTAGCATAATTCTAGAGTGCCGCGCCTAGATGCTATCCCGGACGAACCCGTGACTACGGCCTCGTGATCTGCCCCCTCTGGATGGGTCCAGACGTTATGATCGACTGGACCCATCCAGAGGAAGAAGCTCAGACCCAACAAGGTCGAACGACTACGTGGCATAGTAAACCGCACGCACTAAGCATCCAGATAGAATTCCTTTTATAGGATTCTAACTCGATATTTGAGAGATCCTATGAAAACGACATCGCCGACTGCAGATTTTCTCCCCGGCATCCTCCCATATGGAGGGCTTTCAGGGGATGCGTGACTGGCCATGCGTGGTGGATACTTCCGTCAACTCCGTGAGCCTTTCATGTCCGTTATTACCAGTACGTCCAATCCCGAAGCCCTCGATGGAACGGCGGGGTCCGATACGATCTCCGGCCTGGGAGGCGACGACCGGATATTCGGAATGGGCGGTGCCGACAGCATCGATGGCGGAACTGGCAACGATGGGATCACCGGGGGAGCGGGGAATGACACGCTTCTGGGAGGCGATGGGGACGACGCGCTGAGGGGCGTGTCCGGGTCGGACAGTCTCGATGGCGGCGACGGGACCGATACGGGCTCGGTCGGGCCGACCGTCTTCGGCACGGCTGAGAGCGTCGTCTTCACCGTTTCGGGAACGTCGGCGACCTATGTCGAGGGCGGCACGACGACCTCGACGCTTGTCAATATCGAGGCGTTCGGCGCGGTCGCGGGCGATGGTGGCAGCACCCTCACGGGCGGTCTGGGCAACGATACGCTCGGCGGCGGCAACGGTATCGACGTCATCTCGGGCGGAGATGGCGACGATCGGCTCTCGCCCGGCGGGGCCAGCGATCTCGGCCGTTTCGCGAGCGGCTTCGACAGTATCGACGGCGGCGACGGGCGTGACATGGTCGACATCATCCGGGTCAATCCGGTCTCGACCGGCAACGCGGTTCGCGACATCGTCCTCGATATCACCGGCACCGACGCGGTGCTGACCGAGGGCGGCGTCCAGACGGCCGCCTTCACGAGCATCGAGCAGTTCTTCGTTCTTGGCGGCGCCGGGAACGATAGCCTGGGCGGATCGAGCCCCAATACGCTCTTCCTCAGCGGCGGCGGCGGTAACGACACGCTTGTCGGCGGCGCGGCGTCCGACGGCCTCGACGGCGGCGACGGAGACGACCTTCTCGTCAGCGGCGGCGGCGCCGACCGGTTCACGGGCGGTGCCGGCGCCGATACCGTCTCCGCCAGCATAGGGGAGCTCGACGGCTCCACCTTCGCCGACCTCTCTGAGGACGACGTGATCGCGATCACGCCGGGCTATTCCGGAACCCTGACGGCGACCCGGGCAGCGGACCAGACGCTCGGCGACATCCTCGTGATCTCGGCAAGCGGCGTGGACGCCCGGGTCGATATTCCGGACGGTCTTGCCGGCACCTTCTCCGTCTCCGGCGACACGATCGCCTTCCAGCGCGACACCACCAACGATCAGGCTCTCACCGGCACGAGCGCCGACGAGAGCTTCGATGGCGGGATCGGTCGCGACACGCTCGACGGTCGGGGCGGCGCCGACACGCTCGACGGCGGCCTAGAGGAGGACGTGCTGACGGGAGGCGACGGAGACGATCTCTTCATCGCCGGCAATGGCGACGCGATCACCGATTTCTCGGCCGGGGACGTGATCGCGATCGACGGGGACGGGACGGCGATCACGGTCGATGCGGGCGACCTCGTGCGCCTCGACAACGGCATGCTGGCCTTCGCCGAGACCAGCACGTTCATCGAGATCGACCTTACGGCCAGCGGATTGCCGAACGGCTTCTTCGACATCACGGCCAACGAAGGCCCGCTCGAGATCAGGGCGGACGGGCGGATCGCCTTCGCGCCCACGGCTCCTGCCCAGATCGGCACGGCCGGCGCCGACAGCCTCGTCGGAAGCCCGGCCTTCGACAATCTCTCCGGCCTCGGTGGGGCCGATACGCTGGAAGGCGGCTTGCGTGCCGACACCCTGTCGGGCGGGGAGGGAGCGGACGTCTTCAAAGGCAGCGCCGCCGAGGTCGACGGCGACACGATCACCGATTTCGAGGCCGGCGACCGTCTTCTCATCGACGAGGCGACGTCGGCGACAACCGTGACCTATAGCGGCGGCTCGCTCGTGATCGACATCGCGCCAGGCGCCATCGGCGTTGCGCCCGTCACGGTCGGCGTGACGGCCGGGCTCGACGGCGCGTTCCAGAACGATGGCTCGGGCGCCATCGTCTTCGTGCCGACCGCGCCCCCGGCCCCCGTTACGCCTACCCCCGAGGGCGGCGACGGATCAGATACTCTCACGGGCAGCAAGACGGCCGACACCTTGTCTGGCGGCGGTGGCAACGACACGCTCTCGGGCGGCGGCGGCAACGATACGCTCTTCTCCGGCGATGGCGACGACGAAGCGTTCGGCGGCGAGGGCGACGATCAGATCTTCGGCGGGGCCGGCAACGACACCACGGCGGGCGGCGCCGGCGACGACCAGCTCTACGGCGGCGACGGCGACGACGCGCAGGCCGGCGGCGAAGGAGCCGACACCATTGGCGGCGGCGAGGGCAACGATCAGGGCTTTGGAGGCGACGGCAACGACAACCTCTACGGCGGCACCGGCGACGATCTCCTCTATGGCGGCAACGACGACGACAAGCTCTATGGCGGCTCGGCGTCCGACACGCTCGCCGGCGGCGGCGGCGCGGACGAGATCGGCACCGGCACGGGCAACGATCAGGTCGCGGCCGGCAGCGGCGCCGACACCATCTTCGGCGGCGCCGGCGACGACACGATTTTCGCCGCCGATGGCGCCGACAGCGTATTCGGCGGCACGGGCGACGATGTGGTCTATCTGGGCCGGAACGACGGGCTGCGGGACGTCTACGGCTCGGTCTTCGACAACGGGTCGGACGTCGTTTTCGGCTTCGAGGACGGTATCGACGCGCTCGACCTGACGGGCAGCGGCATCACCTCCTTTGCGGACCTCGCCGGTCGGATCGGGCAGGATGCGGACGGCAACGCCACGATCGATCTCGGCAATGGCGGCGTACTCACCCTGAGCGGCGTCGCGCAGGCCGACCTCGACGCGGGCGATTTCCAGTTCTAAAGGCCCTGAGCGCGGGTCCTGAGGGACAGCCGTGAGAAGACCGGGCGTCGCGGTGTGAACCCTACGCGCCGCTGCGAGAGTCCGCGCCCATGTCGGCGCTTGCCTGTGCCCGCCGTCATGCTACCGTTCGGTGGACATGAAGGCTCGGGCGGGGTGAAAGCGATGAGACGGCTGCGCGCCGCAAGGGCGGGGGTACGCCCGCCCCGTCCGGCGACGATACGCAAGTTTGCGAGCGCCTGTCCGCGTGGCTGAACGCTTCGGGGATGCCGCGCTGGAGCGGATCGCCGGGAGCGGATCGCCGGCGACCTGGGCGAGGCAGTCGAGACAGCCGCGTTCGACCCGGCCGGCTGGCAGGGCCTGACGCGTCTCATCGCCGAGCGCTTTCCGGGCGTGAAGGCGAGTTTCGTGCGCCAAACGCTGGGGGCGGACGCCGACACGTTCGGATGCTCGACCGGCTTCGACGAGGCCTCGCTCGAGAGCTTCCACGCGCATTATAGCCGCGTCAGCCCGTTCCCGGCGGTTTTGGCGGCGGTCGAGCCGGGGCGGGTCGTGGTCGGCAATCGCTACGTGCCGGTGATGACGTTCGCCAGGACCGAATTCGTCAACGACTGGCTCTTGCCGCAGGGCCGGCTGACGGGGTCGACCAACGTCAAGCTCGCCGGAGCGCCGTCGGGGCGGCGGGGCGGGAGTGGCGGGACCCATGCCTGGATCACGACGCATTACGAGGAGGGAATGGCGCCCGTCTACGACGATGCGCTCGAGAGGACGCTCATTCGCCTGCGGCCCCGTCTCGAGCGGACCCTGGTGGCGGCCTCGACGTTGGCGAGGCGGGCGGAGGCCGCTCTGACCACGACGGCGCTTCTCGATCGCGAACCCCATCTCGCGCTCGTGGTCGACGCCGAAGCGTGCGTACTGGACGCCAACGCATCCGCCGCGGCGGCGCTCGACCAGGGCTCGCCCATCGCGCTGCGACGAGGTCGGCTCGTCCTCGTCGGCTGATCTGCCCCCTCTGGATGGGTCCGGACGTTATGTTCGGATGAGCCCATGGAGGGATGAGGGATGCGCAAGAAGAAATACGCGCCTGAGGAGATCGTCGCGAAGCTGCGAGAGGCTGAGGTTCTGATCGCCCAAGGGCGCACGGTGGCCGATGCCGCCCGCCAGATCGGCGTGACCGAGCAGAGCTACTATCGGTGGCGTCGCGAGTACGGCGGAATGCGGTCCGACCAGGCCAAGCGGCTTAAGGAGCTGGAGCGCGAGAATGCGCGGCTTCGCCGGGCGGTGTCCGATCTGACGCTGGATAAGGTGATCCTGACGGAGGCTGCCAGGGGAAACTACTGAGCCCCGCGCGCCGGCGGCAAGCGATTGAGCATGTGCGTGGGGTGACGGGCGTGTCCGAGAGGCGCGTCTGTCTGGTTCTTCGCCAGCATCGCTCGACGCAGCGTCGGCCACCGCGGGGCCGTAACGACGAAGAGGCACTGACGGCGGACGTCATCGAACTGGCCCGTCAGTATGGCCGCTACGGGTACCGGCGGATCACAGCGCTGTTGCAGGCGGCGGGCTGGACGGTGAACCACAAAAGGATCGAGCGCATCTGGCGACGCGAGGGGCTGAAGGTTCCCGAAGCGCCAGCCGAAGCGAGGTCGCTTATGGCTTGCGGATGGCTCATGCGTGCGTCTGCGGCCTGAGCGACCAGGCGAGGTTTGGGCCTATGACTTCGTACAAGATCGGACCCAGGACGGCCGCGCCTATCGCATCCTGACGGTGATCGACGAGTACAGCCGAGAATGCCTCGCGCTCCTGATCGGCCGCCGCCTGACGCGCGACGATGTGCTGGCTACGCTGACGAGCCTCTTCGCCGAGCGAGGGCCGCCTCAGCACATCAGGTCCGACCAGGGCGCCGAGTTTACCGCGACGGCGGTCCGCCAATGGCTCGACCGCCTCGGCGTGGCCACGGCCTACATCGAGAAGGCGTCGCCCTGGGAGAACGGGTTCAACGAAAGCTTCAACGGCAAGCTACGCGACGAGCTGCTGGACGGGGAGATCTTCTATACCTTGGCCGAGGCCCGTGTCCTGATCGAAGGCTGGCGACGGCACTACAACACCGTACGGCCTCATAGCGCGCTGGGTTACCGGCCACCGGCGCCTGAGACCATCATATCCGGCAACAACAAAGCGCCTCCTGGGCCATGGCCGCCGTCCGACTTCGCTACGCTTCGCCTCCCGCCACCCATGGCACAGGAGGCGCGGATAATCTAAATTTGCACCCGGACCCACCGTATGGGGCAGGTCACGACTATGTTCGCACCACGTCGCTACCCGACGTAGAAACCATATCGGGGTCGTCCCCTCTGGATCGTGGACCATAACGCCGTCCATTCGCGCTGCGCATGCGCTCGCTCGACGAGTTCCGCGTCGCGCTCAACCCGTCCCCGGATTGTCAGCAAAGTGTGAAGCATTCCGTGTGTCAGGCGGGGCCGCAGCTGTTGACGAAGGTCACGACCGGGTAGCGTTGGAGACGAACGGCCTCCTTCTTGATCCAGAGGGATGCGTCCGCGACCTGGGCGCGGCACCAGATGCCCTGGGTGCCGGCCGTGCAGCGATCGACGCTGACGCAAGTGCCGGGAGAGAGCTCGCGCACCGCTTCGGCCGAGAGGGACGGCTCGGCGCGCGCGTTGAGCTTGGTGAGCACGGAGACGCGCGCCTCGTCGGAGACGAGAGGAGCGCTCAGCTGCGCATCGGAGGCGCAGGCCGTCGAGTAGCCGACAAAGACGCAATCGCGCTGCGTGGCCGCGCCGTCCGTGCGCAGGAGGACGAGCGCGTTGCCGCCGACCGTTTCGCCGTTCAGGCGCTGCTGGCTGCCGCCCATGCGGGCAAGCACGCGCCCGTCTTCGGCGAAGAGGGCGAGCTGGCGCTCGGAGATCCCCCATGTCTGCGCCGCGGCGAGGTCGCCGGCACAATTGACGACGGTGAGTGCATAGCCCGTCTCCACGGCGGTCGGATCGAAGGTCAGCGCGCAGCGCTCCGAACCGTCCGAGAAATTCGTCGACAGCGTCTGCCAGGGGCCTGCAAAGGCCTCAACGAACTCGGCCTCGCTCTGGGCCGCGGCGGGTGCCGCCATGGCAAGGCCCATCAGGCCAGCCGCAATCCATGATCGTATGTGGTTCATCATCTTCGTGTTCCCCCCGATTGGCCCGTCCGCGCTGCCGTGCGAACCTCCAGGCTTCCGACCTCCAGGCTCCCAACCTTGAGGCCCTCGGCCTATCTCGTCTCCGCGTCGTTGTCTTCATCGCCGATACGGATCTCGGCGATCGCGACGGAGCGCCCGTCGACCGTGGCCTCGATCCGCGCCGTAAGCCTGTCGCCCGCCGCGATGTTGAGCCCGACGCGCGCCACCGTGGCCTCGCCGCCTGCCGAAAGGTCGAAACTGCCGCCCTGGCGCGTCGAGAGATTGCCTCCCTCGCCCCGTCGCTCGATGGTCAGCATCGCATCCCCCGCCGCTGCCTCGAGCGCGTGGACATGGCCGACCACCGTCAGCGCGCCCGCCTGCGGCTCGAGGTCGATCCAGGCGATGACGGGCTCCGCCGCCGCGGCCCCGGCCCCGGCGAGCAGGGCGGCCAGGCCGGTCAGGGCGCAGCGCATGGAGAATCAGAACCCGTTCGACTGGATGACGGTGACCTGCGGCGCGTTGCTGATGATCGAGAATGCATCGGCGACGGGCGCCAGGCCGGAGCCGTTCTGGACGTAGGTGACCTGCGACCCGGCGACCGACAGCGTGATCTGCCCGGTGTCGTTGCCGTCGCCGTTCTGGACGATCAACCCCGTCGCGTTGTTCGTGACGGTGAGATCGGCGCTGTTGCCGTCGCCGTTCTGGACGACGCCGGCGCTGAGGCCGCCGGCGTCGAGCGTCACGGCGGCGCTGTTGCCGGTGCCGTTCTGGAAGAGCCCGGCCGTGCCGTTGCCCGTCAGATCGATCGTCCCGTCGTTCAGCCCGCCGCCGGTGTTGGTCTGCGAGAACAACGCGGCGCCACCATCGCCCGTGACGGTGATATCGAGCGCGTTGCTGCCCCCGTTCGAGTAATTGCGCTGCAGGCCGCTCTGCGTGCTGTTGCGCAGCCCGGCGAGGGAGTCGGTGAAGACGTTGGGGATGGGAGTTTTCGTGCGGTTGATGAACGGGTTGTCGTCGTCGTCGAGAACGGGATCTCCCTCGGCGTCGACTTCCGGGGCCTCCCTCACGATGGCGAGCTGGTTGCGGACGCTGAGCGTGGTATCCGACGGCCCGCCCACGAACGAGTCCGTCGCCCTCGACTGATCGACCCGCAGCGTGTTGCCCGGCCCCTCCTGGGTGATGCGCAGCACGTTGCCCTGCGCCATCGCGCTCGAGGTGAGGGCGAGCGCGGCGAGGGTCAGGATCGGTCGGATCATCGTACAATCTCCAGCAAGGCGTCGTCTCGCGGCCACCGGCCATTCCGGGAGGCTGACCGAGGGGTGACCCAGCGGCAGCTTTCTACCACGAGCGCTGGACGATACCAAGCGTGTTGCCCTGTCCGGTCTGTGTAAAGGCCGCCACGTTCGCGTGGCCCGTCTGGAGGATGGCGGCTTGGTTGGCGGTGCCGGTGATCGCGCCCGTCAGCCTGTTGCCCGTGCCCATCTGGGTGGCGGCGAAGAGATTGGCGTCGCCGAGGAGGGAAACGGACATCGCGTTGCCCTGACCCTGCTGAAGGAGCCGCCCTGGCTTGAGGCCGGCTCGTAAGGCAGAACCGGCAAAGGCGCCGGCGTCGCCGTTGCCGTCGCCCAGGACCTCGAGTGTCAGGCTGTTGCCGAGCGGCTCCGCCGTCGAGCCGGCGTCAATCTCCTGCACGATCCCGAAGGCGTTGCCGTCTCCGGTGATGGTCACCTCGGCGACGTTGACGCCGGCAAGGCTCAGCTCGCCGAGATGCGCGTAGGTATATTGCCGGTCGGACGCCTGTGCCGAAGGGGCCGTCAGGGTGGCGGCGAGGAGGGCCGCCGCGAGGATAATGCGCATCGATTGTGTCTCCGTCCCGAGTGACGGAAGAACGATCGCGCAAAGCTACTAAATCACCCTCTAGGCGCGGCACCGCATTTTAATCGCGTTCAGATTGTGCCCATTCGGCAACAAGATCGCTATTGGAGGATGCGCGTGCGGTTGCCAGTGCCGGTCTGTGACCAGTCCACGATGTTGCCGTCGCCGGCCTGGACCACGAGGGCCTGGTTGCCGGAGCCCGAGACGGTGCCCTCAGCCGTGTTGGTCAAGCCTTCCTGCAGGACCGCGAAGAGATTCGCATCGCCTGTCACGGTAAGCGTGATCGCGTTGCCTTTACCGCGCTGCACGAGGCGGCCAGGGGTGAGGTCGCCCGACAGGAGCGCGCTTCCGAGCGCCGGCAGGCCGGCGACGAGAGCGGAGTCAAAGGCGGAGCCCAGCGCGTTATTGCTGTTTCCGGTGACGAAGAGTTTGATGCCGTTGCCAAGGCCGCGCTGAAGAACGCTGGCCCGGTTGGAGTCGCCTCGGATGGTGGCGCCGAGCGCGTTGCCGCCCGAGGCGGCGACCGTGCCGTCGCCAATCGTCTCGCTGTCCTGCACGACATCGAGCGTGTTGCCGTCGCCGATTTGAACGACGCCGAGCTCGTTGTCGTCGCCGGTCTGTTGGGCGCCGATCGTGTTGCCGTCGCCGCCCGTCTGGCTGAAGCCGAACGTGTTGCCATCTCCGACGATGCGGAGGTCAAGGATATGGCCGCCGCCGAGCTGCTCGATCGAGGCGAGGGCGACGGAGGTGCGCCGAGTCGGGTCGGTCAGCGCGTCGAGCCGGCCGCTGAAGCTCTGAACGCGCGGCTGGCCGGCGGGCTCGAAGCCGTTGCCCTGGCCGGTGATGGTGATGGTGGCGCTGTTGCCGCCGCTGGCGCTGGCGCTGTTGTCCTGAGCGACCTCGGCGATGCCGTTGCCGGCACCGTCCATCGTGACGGTGATCGTGTTGTTAATGCCGGTCTGATCGGTGTCGTTGACGGCGTTGTTGCTGCCGATCTGGGTGAGGGTCAGCGCGTTGCCGGTGCCGCCCTGTCTGGCCGTGCTCAATGCGTTCGAGGGTCCGGTCTGCGTGACCGTGACCGCGTTGCCGGCGCCGGCGGTGCCGGTCGTCGCACCCTCCTGGGTGATCTCGCCGATGAAGCTGCCGGTCCATGTGCCGTCGGTGGCGAAGCTGGCGCCGGTCTGGGCGATGGAGATGGTGTTGGTGGCCGTGGCGTCTCCGCGCTGGACGATGACGCCGACCTGGTGGCCGCCATCGCCGGGGGCGGTGGAAGGCACGGGGTCGAGGGCGGCGTCCGCCTCGGAAAGGCCCTGGCGGATGGTGAGGCGGTTGGGGACGGTGGTCGGCGCGGCCGAGGTGTCAGGGCCGGACTGGGCGACCGAGACGACGATGTTGCCGGTGCCGGACGTGCGGCTGGCATCGGCGGCGTACTGGTCGACGCGCAGCAGGTTGCCGTCTCCCATCTGGTTGACGCCGGTGGGGTTGATGGCGCGATTCAGGTTGGGGTCGACGATGTCCCGGTTGGCGCCGAAGGCGTTGGCGAAGCCGGTCTGGTTCACCTCCGCGTCGTTGCCGTCGCCGATCTGGTTGACGAAGAAGCGCGTCAGGTCGTCGAGCGCGATGCCGAAGGTGACGAGGAAGGTGTCGGCAAAGTCGAGCGCGGCGCCGGTGACGCCCGTGTCACCCACCCGGTTGTCCTGCCCGTCCTGCACGATGAGGAGCGTGTTGGTGTCGCCGACCTGGCCGACGAAGGTCTGGTTGTTGCCGATGGTCTGGGCTTGGGCGGGAGCACTCAATGCCAGGGTCAAAGCGGTGGCGCACAACGACGCGGTACGCTGGTTTGGCAGGGTCACGTACGCGATCCTCGAGGAAAGGGGAACACGCCGCTATCAAAAAAACGATGGCGCGGCGCGCCCAAAGACGGATTGGTCAGTTCTGCTAGTAAATCAGGCTAGATTCAAGGCTGACCATCACACACGCGAAGCCCGAAACGCCCGCAGGCGTTCCGGGTCGGCAACTCGCTTACTGCGAGACGCCCATGATGTTTCCGTTGCCGATCTGCGTGACGACAGTAATGTTTTCGTTTCCGACCTGCGCGATGGCGACCTGATTGTTGTTTCCGTCGATCGTGCTGGTGGCAATGTTCAAATCGCCGTCCTGCAGCATGCCGAACAGGTTGTCATTACCGTCGACGGTCAGCGACGCGTCGTTGAAATCGCCTTCCTGCTTGATCATGCCAGCCTCAAAACCCGACGTCCCGGCGACCGTGACGGCTGGGTTGTCGTAGGTAGCCTGTTCAAGGCTGAAGCACAAGAAGCCGCAGAACACAGGCTGACCGTTGTTGTTCCCGTCTATCGACACCGTGGCCATGTTTCCATCGCCGTCCTGAAGGACGCCAAACCGGTTGAAGCTTCCAGCCACCGACACTGAGGCAGTGTTGTCGTTCTGGAACTGCTCCACGCCGATCTCGTTGCCGATGCCGGTCACGGCCGCGATCGATACTGTGTTCCTGTCGCCGTCCTGACGGATGCCAACCGAGTTGTCGATCCCGCCGATCTCAAGCGTGCCGATCGTGTTACCTACGCCGTCCTGCGTAACACCAAAATCGTTCGCAAACCCGGTGATCACCAGAGTCATTGAGTTGCCGCGTGAGCGGTCGTTATTAAAGCCCTGGCGAAGCGTCGAGCTTTCCACGCCGGCGATGTTGGCGAAGCCGTCGAGCGTCGCCTCGCGACCGTTGCCAGCGCTGAAGCCGCCAACGGCCACGCCCTGCATCGTTACGTTAATGCTATTCGCTTGGTTGCCGCCCGCCAGGCCACGTTGATACACGTTCTCCAGAACGTCGCCGGTGCCGGTCTGGGTCACGTCCAGCAAGTTGCTAGTCGATGATCCACGATCCTGCACCACGGTACCGACGCGATTTAGGCCTAAAACGCCGCCCTGCACGATCGTCGCGCGGTTCACACCGAGACTAGTGTTCGTGCCGCGTGCGGTTTGATCAACCGAGCCTACGGTGTTGGAGCCGCTCGACTGCGTGATCGACAGAGTGTTGCCAATGTCGCCAGGATTAGAGCGGTTGGACGTCTGACGAACGCCAACGTCCTCCAAGCCGATGTCGTTGTTGTCCCCGGACTGAAGGATGTTCAGGTCATTCTGGAAATTAACCTGCTGCATCTCAAGCCCAACGGCGCCAGCCTCGTTGTTGACTCCGCTCTGAACTACCAATGAGGTATTGTTGGTACCTTCCTGATCCAGATACGTCTTATTCTCGTTCGCCCAGGCCGCCCCGGTACCCATCGCCAGAACGGCCGCACCGGCCATAAGCGTCGTCTTCAGATTCGTCATGTTCGCCATCCTCATCGCCGGGCACGCGGGCCCGGTCTGTTGCGTTCGCGGGAGGATCGGCGCGTGCGCGGGGGATCACCGGTCGAACGCTCGACCACGAAACCACCCGTTGCAGCTAGGATCTCGAAGCCCCGCCCCTGTCATAGAAGGCCCTCAAGCCTTCTCTCCTCGTGGGCAGCATCGGCCGGTTGGTTCCGACCTGCGTCACCGCACCACAAGGTTGCCTGTTTCGTAGCGGGAAGGGGACGTTAGGTCAATATTAAGAACCCGGGCCTGGTTAATCTGTGGGCAGGCGCGCCCTGCGTGAGGCGGAAAGCGAGGCGGGCACTGGGATTTCGGCTGCCGCAGACGCGCGCAAGCGACGGCCGTCAGGCCGCCGCCGGAATGGCGCGCATCTCTAAAATGCCGGAATTCGCCCGAAAGGCCGGGCGGGCGTCCGTGCCCGTTCAGCGCGAGGCCAGCTAGCGCGAGGCCAGGGCGTAGACGCGGGACGTGGATGGGGCGGCATCCTCGGGGGTTTCATCCGTGCGCGACGCCTCGGCCGGGGTCGGGCGCGCGCCGTCGAAGAGGCCGGCATCCGCGACGGCCAGCGTTCCCGCCGGCGCGAGCTCCGTCGCAGCGAAACCCGTCGCGGCGGAACCCGTGGGAGCGGCCGACGCTTCGAAGAGGGCGAAGGTCGCCGCGATGTCGGGTTGCGAGACCGCCTCGGCGACGGCGACAGGCGGCGCGGTCCTCGCCGGGCGTTCGATCGGAAGGGCGGCCGGAAGGGCAGCCAAGTCGGGGCTAAAGGCCGGGTTTGTATCGGCACGGGCCGGCGCGCCGCCATCGGGCGCAGCGCCCACGGCCGGCTCGTCCGCCGTCGGTGCCGGCGGCAGGGCCGGCGCGGCGGGGGCCGGGTTTTGCTGGACGGGAGCCTCCTGGCGAATTGCGGAGGCCGGCGTGCCGCTCGGACCGACATTGCGCGGCGTGCCGCCGGGACGAACCTCGCGGACCGCGGCCGGCTGCGCCGCCGGTTGCGTCTGGCGGGTGGTCACGCGCGGCGTGCCGAAGATGGTGCGGCGCGGCTGGAAGGCCGTCGTCTGGGTGACGTCGGAGGGATCGTTCGTGACGGGAGAGGGCGGGTTGAGAGCGCCGTCCGGCACCTCGCGGCGCGGGAACTGGCGCGTCTTGTACTCCACGATCAGCGCCTCCTGCGCCTCGCGGTCGCGGAAGTGCCATAGATCGAGATCGGAGCCCTCGACGATAAGCGCGCGCACGGCCTCGTCGATGGCGGCCTGCACGGCGATCTGGCGCGGCTCGTTGGTCGTCACGCCGGCCTCGGCCTCCAGGATCTTGTCGACCTGGAGATAGCGGAAGGCGCCGCCCTGGAGCGCGGCCGAAAGGATGGACTTGCGGGCCGTGACGTTGAGGAGGACCTCGCCCGTCTTGGTGGAGATGGCGCGCAGGTTCACCGTCACGGTGTCCTGCTGATACTTGCCGTCGCCGCCCGTGCCCAGGATGCGCAGGCCCGCACCGCTGGTGATCGTGTTGGTGTCGTAACCAATGATGCCGCCCTGCAGGATGATGCCGGCATGGAGGAGCGGCGGGATGACGCTCGCGTTGATGCGCTCCTCGCCCCGGTAGAGGCGGCGCATCTCGGTGATGATCTGGCGCTCGCGTAGGAGGTCGTCGAAATCGGTGCGCTCCAGCACGGTGAACCAGCGCCGCTCGCCGGCCTCCTGCAAAGACTTGATGAGCATAGTCGCCGCGCCCTGCGTGACGGCCCGGCTCAGGGACTGGATGTTGTCGCGCTCCTTGTACTGCCCCGTCAGGTCGGGAAAGTCGTAGACGGCGACGGTGACCTTGTCGGTCGGCGGCGGCAGCTCGCGCAACTCCGAGCTCGTCGGCGTGACGGGCGGAATGACGGGTTGCAGCGGCGAGGACGGCAGGGTCGAGCAGGCGGCCGTGAGGCCGAGGGCGCCGAGGGCGCCGAGCAGGCGCAGGCGGCGTGTGAGGCCGGGGCGAATCGTAGTGCGGGTCATCGGGCTCAGTTCGTCACGAGTTGCGGCACGATGATCTCGGTCGTCGTGCCGGCCAGGGCGTCGACGATGGTGAGGTTGATCGCACCGAGCGTGCGGTCGAAGGTGACGGTGGTCGATCCGAACTGGACGGTTCCGCTGTCCTGTGGGTTTTCGCCAAAGATCGCCTCGGTCACCTGGCCGGCCAGGGCGGAGAGTAGACGGCCCTGGAGCTGGCGCACGAAGAGGTCGGCGTCGGTGTTGCGGGCGGCGTCCGCCGGGTCCTGCGCGCCGGCCAAGAGCGGGTCCGGCCCGTCGTTGATGCCCTCGGCCGTCGCGTCGCGCTGCGCGTTGGCGAGCCCGAGGAGATGCGCGGAGTTCAGGGGGTTGCCGCCAAAGGACGGATTTACGGGCGTGTAGACCAGATCACCGGCCGCGGCCATCGTCATGCTCGCCGCAAGGCCGACCCAAAGGCCCAGGCAGACCCCTGTCGGTACGAGAATCCGTCCCATGTGATTGGCCCCCAAGCCCTCGATGACCGCCGTATGACCGCCCTTGCGTCAACTTTGGCATCAGCGGTTAAGAAGAGTTTAAGACATGGGTGCGGTTGCCAAGGGGGCACTATGGGATACCGGAAACCTGTGATGTTCTCGCAACGGAATCGCCGGTGGCCGGTGATGGTATCGAGGTTGCAAACGCGCGTCAGACCTCGCGCGGCAGTTCGAGGACAAGTTGGGAGCCCCTCGGACTGGACGTGGGCCCGTTGCGACAGGCCTCCCCGTTCGCGCTCTTCCCAGCAGACCCTCGCAGCTTCGAAACCTGTCCTTCCAGCCCTTCGTCCCGTGCGTCCCCGCCATCGAGAAGACTGTTCGGCGTGTAGTGATAGCGGCGCGTCCTTAGGCGCCCCTTGCCGCGCACTTCCTCCGTCCAGTCCGACAGGCCGCCCCGGCGCTTGATGTCGTTGAACGCCTGGCGGCAGAGGGCGCGGAAATGGGCGGGGCTCTGGGCCGTCTCGCCCTTTGCCCAGAGATCGCGTCCGACAAACGCGGCCAGCATGCCCTCGTCGACCCAGCGATGCTGTGTGAGCCCATCCAGATAGGGCCGGAAGCTCCTGGCGTATTCGGATGTCAGACCGAACTGTACCTCGGCGTTAGGGCTGACGAGGCGCAGACGCGCCATGGTATCGGTCGCCCATTTGCCATAGGTGACGGATACGCGGTCGTTGAGCCGCGAGCCCTCGGCCTCGAACTCGTGAATGAGGTGGCGCCCTGCGAAGGGCGAGGCGGGCATACGGCCGTTGCGAAGGCTCGCCAGCACTGTCTCCTGCTCGCCCTCGAAGACCGTCATAATCACCTTCATGATCTCCTCGAAGGCGATGACGAGATTGGCGACGTTGTTGGGCATCGGTCAGTTCCAGGGAGAGGAGAAGCTCGCGCCAGGTCGTCTCGGTCCGATAGAGCATGTTGCGCCCGATCGGGTCGCTCTCGTCCCGCAACACAATCGTCTAGCGCGGCGACCAGAACAGGGCATGGAGCGCATCGCGGTGCTGGTTGCCAAACTCGCGGACCGACACCCGCACAACCGAATGGCCCGGCACCACAGAGAGCCTGACAAAGTCGCTATCGGTGATGAGGCCGCGCCGCTTGGGCGCGAAAGCCGCGGTGCGTGTGAGACGGGCTAGCACCTTGGCCGGCCGCGAACGCCCCGTCCGGTTGCGCAGCCTGCTGATACGCCGCTCGTCCTTGGGCGACAACGGGACTGTCCAGATTCAGAGGCCTTGATACCGCATCGGCAAGTTGCGGCGAGCATAGTCGGAACGGCGTAGATAGTTATGCGAGGCCAGCACGAGTCGGAATCCCGCGAAAGGATGTCGAGGCCGTCGTCACGAGTTCGTCCGGAGATGGCACCAAGGTGCGATATCCTAGAAATCTGCCGCTAAAAGTTTGGTCAGCGTCCGTTCGTTCTCGATGTACGCCGTTTGTGGGCATCAGATTTAAGATTGCAGGGTCGGCTGACAGACGATGGTGATCCCGACTGGATTCGAACCAGTGGCCCTCAGATTAGGAATCTGATGCTCTATCCTGCTGAGCTACGGGACCGCCGCTTCCGAGCTTAGCAAGGTCGGGGCGGGGCGGCAATTGGTGGGCGATAGGCGCGCAGCGGCAGGCTCGAGGGTTGTCACGGGCCGCGCGGGGCCTTAGCCAAGACGCGTTGGCGAAGATGCATCGCAAAGATGCGTCGGATAAGGATGCGTCGGCGAGAGCGTTCGTCCTCGATCGTGCCGACGGCTAGCGGAGCTTGCGGGTTGATGTCGTACCGGGTCCTGGCCATTCTCATCGGCTGCGCGCTGCCGCTGGCGGCGTGCGGCGTGCGCGGCGATCTGGAGCTGCCGCCGCAGTCGGTCGCGGCGCAGGGCGCGGACGACGCGCAGCAGGTCCGAAAACCGGAGCGGCCGTTCCTTCTCGACCCTCTCCTCTAGGACGCGCTTCGAGCCTCGAAGCGCCGAACTCCGGCAGCCAGACATGCATCATTTCCCTTATTCCGACGGCCTCATGCTGGCCGAAGGCGTCTCCATGGCGCGCATCGCGCAGGAGGTCGGCACGCCGACCTACATCTATTCGACCGCCACGCTGGAGCGGCACTACCGCGTGTTCTCGGAGGCCTTCGCGGCCGTCGACGCGATGGTCTGCTACGGCATGAAGGCCAATTCCAACCAGGCCGTGCTCGCCACGCTCGGGCGGATGGGCTGCGGCGTCGACGTCGTCTCGGAGGGCGAGATCCGGCGCGCGCTTGGCGCCGGCATTCCGGCCGAGCGGATGGTCTTTTCGGGCGTCGGCAAGCAGGCCGGCGAGATGGCCTTCGCGCTCCAGGCCGGCATCTACTGCTTCAACGTGGAGAGCGAGCCGGAGCTGCGGCTCCTCTCCAAGGTCGCCTCGGAGTGCGGCGCTGTCGCGCCCGTCTCGATGCGGATCAATCCCGATGTCGATGCCGGCACGCATGCCAAGATCGCGACTGGATCCGCGGCCACCAAGTTCGGCATCGCCTACGGGCACGCCCGCGCCGTCTACGCGCTCGCGGCCGAATTGCCGGGCATCGCGGCGCATGGCATCGACATGCATATCGGAAGCCAGATCACGCAGCTGGAGCCCTTCGACCGGGCGGCGACCCGCCTTGCCGAGATGGTCGCGTTGCTGCGCGCCGACGGTCACGACATCCGCCATATCGATGTCGGCGGAGGGCTCGGCATTCCCTACGACGCGAACGCCGAGGTGCCGCCGCTGCCGACCGATTACGCAGATGTGATCGTACGCCGGGTCGGTCATCTGGGTGCCAAGCTCGTCTTCGAGCCGGGGCGTCTCATCGCCGGCAATGCAGGGGTCCTTCTCACCGAGGTGCTCTTCGTGAAGGAGGCGGAGGGCAAGTCCTTCGTCATCGTCGACGCCGCGATGAACGACCTTATCCGACCCACGCTCTACGAGGCCCATCACGACATCCGCCCCGTCGCACCGCGCGCCGATGCGCCGGAGATCGTGGCCGATGTCGTCGGCCCCGTCTGCGAGACGGGCGACTATCTGGCGCTTCAGCGCCGGATGCAGAGGCCGGAGCCGGGCGACCTCCTCGCCGTCATGTCGGCCGGTGCCTACGGCGCCGTGCAGGCCAGCAGCTACAATAGCCGGCGGCTCGTCCCCGAGGTTCTCGTGAACGGCCCAGACTATGCCGTCATCCGCCCGCGCGAGACCTATGCCGAGCTCATCGGGCGCGACGTGATGCCGGCCTGGCTGCGGCAAGAGGACGAGGCGATCCACGCCGTGGCGGGCTAGGCGGCCGCGGGGGCGGCTGATAGGCTCCGAGGGATTGCTGGCCCTCTTCGGCCGGCGACAGCCCAGGAGACAAGCGTCATGCGCTTGGGACGCCGCGCCCGCTCGCCAGATACGGACCTCAAGGGCCGTATCGACGCCGTCTCCCGGCGCGCTCGACTGGCGCTTGCCTGGGAGTGGCTCTGGCCGCGCCTCGCGCCGCCGCTCGGCGTCGTCCTCCTCTTCCTGACCGCGTCCTTCCTCGGCCTGTGGCGGGTGATCGACGGCGGCGTCCAGATCGCCTTCCTGGCCGGCTTCGCGATCGCGTTCCTCGCCGCGCTCTGGCCGTTGCGCCGGTTCCATCGGGCCTCGCGGGATGCCGGCCGGGCCCGGGTCGAGCGGGCTTCGGCGCTCGATCACGCGCCTCTGCGCGCGCTCGAGGACGAGGTCGGCACGATCGATACGCTCACGGCCGAGGGCAGCGCGCTCTGGCGGGCGCACCTGGCGCGGCTGCGCGCGCGGGTGACTGGACTGCGCGCCGGGCGCGTCTCGCCCCGGCTCGACAGGCGCGATCCCTACGCGCTGCGCGGCGGCGTGCTCCTCCTCTTCGGCGTCGCCGTTCTCGCCGGCTGGGGCGATTGGGGCGGCCGCGTGGGAGACGCCTTTCGCTTCGCACAACCGGTCGAGGCCGCCGCCGCCCGAATCGACGCCTGGATAAGCCCTCCGCCCTATACCGCCCGAGCGCCGCTGGTCATCACCGATGTGGAGGGCCCGGTGCTGGTGCCGGAGGGAAGCACGGTCACGGTTCGCAGCGTCGAGGAGATCACGGTCGCGCTCACGGATGCCAATGGCGCGACGACGCTTGAGCGGGCCGAGACGCCCGGCGCGCTTCGTGGCTTCGAGGGGCGGATCGAGGCGCCGGTCCGGCTCGTCGTCTCGCGCGGCGAAGCGGAGATTCGCGCCTGGACGATCGACGTGGTTCCCGACGATACGCCGAGCATCGGCTTCATCGAGCCCGGGCTCGCGCAGGCCGAGCGCGGCCAGGGCCTTAGGCTGACCTACGAGCTGACGGACGATTACGGCGTCATCGGCGCGCTCGCTCTCATCGAGCCGGTCGAGACGGAACCGCTCTTTCCCTGGGCCGCCGGCGAGCGCGCCGCGCCCCGCCCGCTCTACGACGTCGAGCCGATCCGCCTCGCCCTGCCGCGCGGCCGCAAGGAAGGCACAGGACAGACGGTACGGGACCTCAGCGAGCACCCCTTCGCCGGAACCCGGGTGTCCGTGCGGTTGGAGGCGACCGATGCCGCCGGGCAGTCGGCGACGAGCGAGTCGCGCGAGATCGTGCTGCCGGGCCGCGCCCTGCGCTCCCCGCTCGCGCTCGCCGTCATGGAGCAGGCCCGCACCCTCGCGCGCGATGCGAACGCCGCCGATCGCGTCGGCGACGTCATCGACGCGCTGACCCTCGATCCCGAAGCGGACTGGCCCGACACCAGCGCCTATCTCGGCCTGCGCGCCGCCTACTGGCGTCTCGACAAAGCCGATACGGACGAAGCCCTGCGCGATGTCGTCGCCTTCCTGCAGGAAATCGCCGTCGGCATTGACGAAGGCAGTCTCTCCGCCGCGCAGCGCGATCTTCTCGCCGCCCAGGATGCGCTCAGGGACGCGCTGGAGCGCGGCGCCTCGGACGAGGAACTCGCCGCGCTCATGGACGAGCTTCGCCAGGCCATGCAGCGCGCCATGGAGGAGATGCTGGCCAACGCGCAGCCGATGCAGCCCGGTCAGCAGCCTCAATCCCCGCCGACCGACCTCAGCGAGTTTCTTGATCAGCTCGATGACGCCGTGCGCTCCGGCCAGCGCGATCAGGCCGAGCAGCTGCTCTCGCAGCTCGAGCAGATGATGCAGGACCTGATGAACGGCCAGATGCAGGCCGCGCCGCAAAATGGCCTCTCGCAGCAGTTCTCCGAGGCGATGGACGAGCTGGCCGAGATGATGCGCCGCCAGCAAGAGCTGATGGACGAGACCTTCCAGTCGCAGCAACAGCGCCCCGAGGGCAGCCCAGGCGAGCTTGGCGAGCCCCAGGAAGGCGAGAGGCAGCTCTCGCCGGAGGAGTTCGCCGAAGCCATGGAGGCCCTGCGCGAACAGCAGCAGGCGCTCCAAGAGGCGCTCGAGGGGCTGGCCGAGCAGATGGAAGGGCTCGGCATGGATCCGGGCGAGCTTGGGGAGGCGGGAGAGGCCATGGGCCGGGCCGAGCGTCAGCTCGGGCGTGGCGAGGCCGGGCGCGCGGTCGGGCCGCAAGGCGAGGCGCTCGACGCGCTGCGACAGGCCGGCCGATCGATGGCGCAGCAGATGCAGGAGATGATGCGGCAACTCGGCCAGGGCCAGCCCGGCGAAGGGCAGCAGCTCAGCAATGGCGAGCCGCGCGGCGATACCGACCCGCTCGGCCGCGCGCGGGGCGAGGACGGCAGCCGCTTCGACAGCGACGTCGCGGTGCCGGACGAGCTCGATGCCCAGCGCGCGCGGGACATCCTTGAGGAATTGCGCCGCCGGCTGGGCGATATCGGCCGCCCCCGCGAGGAACTGGACTATCTGGAGCGGCTGCTGGAGCGGTTCTGAGCGATCGTCGCCCCTATCGCCATCAGGCCGGTTTGCCCTCCGCGAGGGCGCGGGCGACGGCCTGGCGCAGATCGGGCAGCGTGAAGGGCTTGGGGATGACCTCGCGCACCACGCCGCGCAGCTCGTCGGCCCGCTCGCGCTGGTCGGCAAAGCCCGTCATCAGGAGGATGATGAGCGAGGCCGACAGCTCGCGGGCCCGCTTGGCAAGCGAGATACCGTCCATGCGTGGCATCTTCACGTCGGTCAGCAACAGATCGAAGGCTGTCGGATCGCGCTCCAGGATCGCGAGCGAATCGGCGCCGTCCTCCGCCGTCGTCACGGTGTGGCCATCGAGCTCTAGCGCGCGGCGCACGAAGGCGCGCACCGCCTCGTCGTCCTCGGTCAGCAGCACGCGGGCGCCGCGCTGCGGCTTGCCGCCCGACGATATGAGCGCGCTCGCGCCATAGGGGCGGTTCGGTCGGCGCGGGGTCATGAGCTCTCCTCCGTCACGACGCCCACGAAGGGCAGTTCGCGGTGCGCATGCCCCGCATCCATTCCGTAGCCGACGACGAAGAGATCGGGCGAGACGAAGCCGACATGGTCCGCCTCGATGGACGTCTTGCGCCGATGTGGCTTGTCGAGGAGGACGCAGGTCATCACGCGATGGGCGCCCCGCGCGGCCAGCATCTCGCAGGCCACCTTGAGCGTGCGGCCCGATTCGAGAATGTCGTCGATCACCAGCACGTCGCGGTCCTGAACCGGGCTCTCCACGTCGCGCAGGACCCGCACTTCGCCGCTCGACGAGAGGTCGCCGCCATAGCTCGAGAGGGTCAGGAAATCGACATGCGGCGTCAGTCCGCTGCGATGCAGGGCGCGTACGAGATCGGCCGCGAAGACGAAGCTGCCTTTCAGGAGCGGTACGACGAGGAGTTCGCGCGGGCGGGTGGCCGCGATCTCGTCGGCCAGGCCTTGCACGCGCTCGGCGATGTCGCTTTCGCTGAACAGGACGTCGATGGCGGTCATCGGGTCGATCCGATCTGAAGCTGGGCAACCGTCGCGCCCGATCCGGCCGACGGGGGGGACGTGGGCGCGAGCCCAATGACGATGTCGCCGACCTCCGACGGATCGAGCGTGGACGGCAGATCGACCCGGGCCTTGAAGGAGGTCTCGCCCAACCCGTTGACCGACCCGGGCGGGACGCGCAGCGAGCGTCGGTCGAGCGCCGCGCCCGCCCGATCGAGAAGAACGAGATCGAGCGCGGGTATCATGTAGGGGCGCTCGCTCCGGTTTCCAAGCGTGACAGTCACCGTCAGTTGCGCTGCATCATCGCGTGCCACGAGGCGCGCGTCGCCGGCCGACAGGGCGAAGGGGCTGAGGTTCACCGGTGTGCCGATCGCCTCGTAGAGCGCGGCGAGCCGAGGTTCGTAGCGCACGAAGGCATCGCGCGCGACGAGTCCGGTCGCGCCGAAGGCAAAGCCGAGGCAGAGAACGGCCGCCGCCGCCCCTCGCGCGGCCCGGCGCCCCGTCACGCCGACGCCGCGTCTTCGGTCGCGGGCGTCGACGCCGAGGGCCGGCGCGTCCATGCCCCCCGTCTCATCGTCATCGGCGACGGTCGCAACGGCTTCGTCCGAGGCAAGCGCCACCGGCTGGGCGGACGCGTCCGACGCCGAAGCCTCGGTCGCGGCGAGATCGCTCCCGGCCTCCCCGGCCGGCTCCTCCACCGGGATCTCCGGCTCGGGCTCATCGCCCCCCTCGTCGGTCGCGCCCGCATCGTCGAGCATTTGCGGCTCAGCGTCATCGGGGGCCTCGGCCGCATGGCGCGCGCCCGGGTCGTCATTCGCCGCGGGATCTTCTTCCACGGGCAGGTCGTCTCCAAGCCTGTCGCCTGAAGCCAGATCCTTGGGCGTCAAGTTCGTCGCGGACGGACCCTCGTCGGCCGGTCCATCGGCCTCGGCCCTCACCGGCGCGTCGTGATGCCAGACGTGTTCGCAGCGACCACAGCGCAGGCGCGGCGTACCGTCCGCCCGATCGGTCGGCACGCGATAGCCCGTCGCGCAGGCGGGGCACTGCACCATGAAGGTCTCGGCCGTCTCCGGCCTGGTGGAATTCGGCATCTGCGATCCGTCCCTGTCGCGCGCCGCGCCTGGTCGAGGCACGGCGTAGGCCAGAGGTTAATGCCAGGGCGTTGCGAAAGCGTAAGTGTGCAGGACGTTAAGAAACGGGTAACCTTGCCGGACTCTTAATGGGCGACGCGTGATCGCACGGGCGAGCGACGGGTGCGCTTCCGGGCCCCCGCCGTCTTATCGCATACGCCGACCGGGCCGGGCCCGGCGACGAGAAAGAGCAGCCGACCTTTCGGGAAGGACGTATCGAGCTCCGATGGCACAGGTCGAGACAGGCACGGAAGGCAGTGCGGCTCCTGCGGCCGCACCCGCGCGGCCGGGCGCGGCGCCGCTCGGCTCGGGCCCGGACATCATCGCGTTCGAGAATGTGGGCCTGCGCTACGGCGTCGGTCCCGAGGTGCTGCGCGACGTCTCCTTCGAGATCGAACCCGCTTCCTTCCAGTTCCTTACCGGACCGTCAGGCGCCGGCAAGACCTCGCTCATGCGGCTCATCTTCATGGCGCTGCGGCCCACGCGGGGCCTCATCTCGGTCTTTGGCCATGATGTCGGCGACCTGCCGCGCGGCGACGTCGCCTCGCTGCGGCGCCGGATCGGCATCGTCTTCCAGGATTTCCGGCTGCTCGATCATCTGACGACCTATGAGAACGTCGCCCTTCCCTTGCGCGTCCTCGGCCGTTCGGAGGACACCTATCGGACCGACGTGATCGAGCTGCTCGACTGGGTCGGCCTCAAGGACCGGATGCACGCGCAGCCCTCCGTCCTGTCGGGCGGCGAGAAACAGCGCGCCGCCATTGCCCGCGCCGTCATCGCGCGCCCAGAAATGCTTCTGGCCGACGAGCCGACGGGTAATGTCGACCCATCGCTCGCCACCCGGCTCCTGCGCCTCTTCGTGGAGCTCAACCGGATGGGCACCTCCATCCTGATCGCGACGCACGACATGTCCCTGCTCGATCAGTTCAATGCCCGCCAGCTCGACATCACCGACGGCCGGTTGAGCGTCTATGGCTGACACGACCGCCTCCGAGACATCCCTCGACGACGAATACGAGGGCGAGCCCATCGGCGGCAACGGCGCGATCGTGCCGGCGAGCGGGATTGCCGGGCGCTCGCTAGCGCTCGTCATCGCGATCATGTCCTT
This sequence comes from uncultured Alphaproteobacteria bacterium, assembly GCA_963799285.1. Lineage (GTDB taxonomy): Bacteria > Pseudomonadota > Alphaproteobacteria > Rhizobiales > CAWCWK01 > CAWCWK01. The sequence goes on along the minus strand of CAWCWK010000004.1, from coordinate 145,225 downwards.
CCTTTCCTGCCTCACCATCGGCAGCGTGATGCTCGTCTGGGGCAGCGTCGAGACGTGGCGCGAGGCGATCGTGAGCGAGGTCACGATCCAGGTCGTACCGACGGAGGGCAGCGACGTGGCAAGCCTGCTGCGCCAGGCGCAGGCCGCCGCGATCGCGGTCGAGGGCATCGCGGAAGCCCGGATCATCGATCTCGAGGAGACGGCACAGCTCCTGGAGCCCTGGCTCGGCGCGCAACCCAATCTCGAGGAGTTGCCGCTCCCGCGTCTCATCGCCGTCCGGCTCGACGAGGACGCCGCCGTCGATCTGGATGCGCTGCGGCTCTCGCTCGCCATGCTGCCGGGCGTCGGGCTGGAGGATCACACGCTCTGGCAGGATCAGCTGGGCGCGATGGCGCGCCTCCTCATCGTCATCGGCATCACGCTCCTCGCCCTCATGCTGGCGGCGACGACGCTGACCGTCGTCTTCGCCACGCGGGGCGCGATGGCGGGCAATCGCGACACGGTCCGCGTGCTCGACCTCGTCGGCGCGGGGCGCGACTTCATCGCATCGGAGTTCCAGCGTCACTTCCTGCGACTCGGCCTGCGCGGCGGTCTCTATGGAGGCGTGGGCGCGGCGCTCGTCTTTCTTCTGGCCCATTGGATGACGCGGGCCGGCAGCGGCGCGGACGCGCAGGTCCAGCTCCTCTTCGGCACCTTCGCGATCGGCTGGCGCGGCTATCTCGGCCTCGTCGCCGTCGTCGCGCTCGTCTCGGCCATCACCGCCGTCACCTCGCGCCTGACGGCGCTGCGCTATCTCGACGAGACGGATAGCGGCGCATGACCGATATGGCGAACCTGGGCTTGGAGACGGGACGGGCGAGAGCGGCGGGAGGTGGCCGAAGCGTGGGGTTCGGGCCCCGCGGCGACACCCGGCCACCCGAGATCCAGCGCCCGCTCGGCTTCGGCAGCGCTTGCCAAACGCAGCCCTCCCCCGCTAGCACTGCGGATCGGACGCATTCGCGGCAGCACCGCCCCGAGTGGAGACCCGATAGCGGACGGCAGATCTGGGCGATGGCGACCGGGCGCATGCGTTGGACGAGGCGAATCGCGGGCGGCGTGCTGGCGGTCGCGACCCTGGCCGTCTTCCTCGGCTACATCACCTTCGCGCGCAATGTGGCGAGCTATGCGCCGGCGGCTCATCTACAGGCCGACGGCATCGTCGTGCTGACCGGCGGCGATGCGCGCCTGCGCGAGGCGCTCGCCCTCCTCGACGACGAGCGCGCCGAGCGGCTTCTCATCACCGGCGTTCACCCCGACGTCGACGCCCGCACCCTCGCGCGCCAGTGGCCGGAGCGCGGCAACCTCTTCACCTGCTGCGTCGATCTCGACTATCGCGCGCTCGATACGTCCGGCAACGCTGCCGAGACCAAGCGCTGGGTCGCCAGGACGGGCTATACCTCGCTCATCGTCGTGACGAGCGACTATCACATGCCGCGCAGTCTCCTTGAACTTTCCTCGGTTATGCCCGATGTCGAGCTCCTGCCGCATCCCGTCTCGGCCGTCGATCGATCGCTCAAGCTCGTCACGTCCGAATACGCGAAATACGTCATCGTCTCGGCCCGCCAGTTCCTCGGCCACACGCTGCCCGGCCGTCTCGACCCGGCCCCGGCCGCCCGCGCAGGCGAATCGCGCCTTTAGGCTCCCCGGCCGTCCGGTCGCACACCATCACCGAGCCGCACACCATCACAATGTCAGGATCGTCCATGCTCGGCACGCTTCGCGCGGCTCTCTTCCAGGCGAGCTTCTATGTCTGGACGTTCGTCCTCTGCCTGTTCGGGCTGCCCTTCATGCTCGTCTCGCGCAAGCGGGCCTGGGTGGTGGGCCGTCTCTGGGGCAGGGTTTCGCTCCTTCTCCTGAGGACGATCACCGGCACCCGGCTGGAGCCGCGCGGCCTGCACAACATACCCAAGGGTGCCTGCCTCGTCGCATCGAAGCACCAGTCGGCGCTGGAGACGCTCGCGCTCTACAGCTTCTTCGAGGACCCCACCTACATCCTCAAGAAGGAGCTCATGTACGTGCCCCTCTTCGGGTGGTGGATGCTGAAATTCGCGCAGATTCCCATCGCGCGAAAGAAAGGGCGCAGCGCACTGGAGCAGATGGTGGCGCGTGGGCGCGAAGCCGTGGCCGAGGATCGTCAGATCCTCATCTTCCCCGAGGGTACGCGAAAGAGCCCCGGCGAGGCGCCCAACTACAAGTTCGGCGTCACCCGCCTCTATCGCGAACTCGGCGTGCCTTGCGTCCCGGTCGCCATCAACGCGGGTGTCTTCTGGCCGCGCCGGCGCGTCTCGCTGACGCCGGGCGTCACCGTCATGGAGTTCCTGCCGCTCATCCCGCCCGGCCTGACGGAAGCGGAATTCTCGGCACGGCTGCAGACCGCCATCGAGACCGCTAGCGACGCCCTCCTCGTCGAGGCGGCGGAAGCGGGCGTTCCCCTCCCCCCGCTGGCGCAGGACCGCGTCCGCGTTCTGGCCACGCAGACGTGACAGTCGCACACGCGATCGAGATGAGAACAAAGGTAGAAAATGGTTGCCTGACCGTCGGCGATGTTCTAGTCTTGTTCCATGACCAACGCACTCCCAATCTTCGACCTTCTGGCCCGCATCGAAGACGAGGCCCCGTTCGAACTCTTCGAGGGTCGCTTCGCCTATTGGCGGGGATTTTCCGGCCGGCGCTACATCCACACGATCTATGAGCCCGCAGCGCTCGACGAGGTGTGCGGCGGCGTCGCCGTCCTCGTCGACGAAGGCGGCGCCGTACTGCACGTGCTGATCGCGTACGAAGGCGCCGCCGCCTTCGCCATCCGGGAAGGCGCGGTCGCCGTCCATGTCCATTTCCCGAAGGCGGCCGACGGCGCCGCGATCCGAAACGACCTGCGAAATGCGCTCGTCAACCGGATCGCGGCTCTCTAGGGTCCGTTAGCGGCGAACGCTTTCGAGGATCTCTCTACCGCCGAGGCGGCGGGCGATGGCCCCGAGACCTGGGTCGGTCAGTCGCATCTTGGCCAGTTGGTCTACGGTACTGAGGATGTAGTCGCGCGTCGTGCCGGATCGCCCCTCGCTGTCGGCGTAGCGTAGCGTCTCTTCGAGACTGAGCTTGCCGGCATATTGAACATGGGTGCGGTCGACGACGTAGCAGACCGAGGTGACGGTCTCGCCCCGTTCGGTCAGCCGTGTCGGACGGCGCTGCTCAAGATAGACCGCCGTCGCCTGCTCGCGCTCTCGAAGATAGTGCAGCGTGTCCGGCCAGAGGTGCTCTGCCACCCGAAACGCCATGCCCCGGCACGCGCCGCCCCGGTCGAGCCCGAGCACGAGGCCGGGCCGTTCGGGCGTGCCCCGGTGGACATGGCTGTAGATGCACAGCGAGCGATGAACGCCGCGCATCAGCGCGGGCTGCGCCTCCTCATAGACGAAGCCCGGCCGCCACATCAGCGAACCATAACCGAAGACCCAATTCCCGCTCATCGCGCACCCTTCGCCATGCCGTCCTTCGTGGCGGCGGCAATAGACCGGCCGGGCGGTAAAGTCTAAGAGCCTGTCTCCAATCGCGGTGCCCGGCAGGGATCGGAACGCGGTCCACGATGGCAGGCAGATCGGCGGGGACGGTCGGCGAGGGGCCGAATGCCGTTCGGGACGGATGTCAAGCAAAGTGCGAAAGGCGGCCGATGCGCGAGACCTTGCCCAACGACAACGAGACGACGCGCCAGAGAGCCGGCGGCGCGCCATCGGTATCCCGCCGGGGTCCGCCCTGGCGCGCCATGCTGCCAACCCTCGTCGTTCTCGGCGTCGGCCTCGTCTGGTCCATCGCGTGGTTCTCCGCCGCGTCCTGGCTGGAGGGCGAGATCGAGGACGGCATCGCCCGGATGGCCGATCGCGGCCTGAGCCTGACCTGCGAGACGGGCGGCCTCGAAGGCTACCCCTTCCGCTTCGCCTATGATTGCCAAGGCGCGGACCTTGCCGGCCCCGGCTATCGCATACGCGTGCCACGTGTCCTCGCGACCGTGCAGGCCTATGACCCGCGTCACATGATCGCGCAGGTCGAGGGCCCGGGCATCGTGGAAGCCGGGGGCCGCTCGGTCGACGCGTCCTGGGAGAGCCTGCTGGGGAGCGGGCGCACGACATGGGGTGCCATTGGCCGCATCATCGAGACCGGCATCGTCGATCCTCTCCAGGCGATCACCGAACTCGGCCTCTCGGCGACGGCGCTGGAGCTGACTGACGGGGCCGCGACCGCATCGGCCGACCGGCTGAGCGCCTTCGCCCGCCCGGCTTTCGAGAGCGTCGGGCGCGACATCGAGATCGCCGTCGATGTCGCCGCGCTGACGGCGGCCGGCCTGACGACCGGGCCGGCGGACACGAGCCTTCGCGCGCGCCTCTTCGCCCTGCCCGCGAACCTGCACGAGGCCGATCTCCGCGATTGGCTCGGCGCCGAGGGCGCGATCGGCGTCACGCGCTGGGACGTCTCGGCGGGCGCCGGCACCGTTCGCGCGAGTGGCAGGCTCGATGCCGATGCCGCCGGCACTGCGAACGGTACGCTGACGCTTGCAGCCGCGAACCCGCAGGCGTTTGCCACGGCGCTTACCGACCCGGGGCTCGGCAGCCTTGCCGCCACCCTCTCCAACGCCCTTCTCCTCACCGGGCGGGCCACCGATATCGATGGGCGCGACGCCCTAGCCGTCGACATCACCATCGCGGGCGGAGACGTGAGCCTCGGCTTTCTTCCCCTGGGCGCCCTGCCCCCACTTTTATGGGATGGCCCGCCCCTCCCTGCGGCGTCCGGTTAGAATGCCGGTGTTCTGGAGAGGAAGGAGCGGACCGATGATGATCATGACCCTTGGAATCGACCTGGGCAAAAACCTCAACAGCGTTGTTGGGCTGGATGCGGACGGGCGGGTCGTGCTGCGCCGACGCGTCAGGCGGGCGACCCTTGCTGAGCTTGCGAGCAAGCTTGCGCCTTGCACGGTCGCGATGGAGGCCTGTTGCGGCGCCCACCATGTCGGACGCCTCTTCGCCGCGCGCGGCTACGACGTCCGGCTGATGTCGCCGGAGTATGTGCGGCCCTATGTCCGCGCACAGAAGAACGACGACAATGACGCGGTCGGGATCGCGGAGGCGGCGACACGGCCGACCATGCGCTTTGTCGAGCTCAAGAGCCAGGATCGGCTCGACCTGCAGACGCTGCACCGGGCGCGATCCCGCCTCGTGGCGGCGCGCAAGGCGCTGCTGAACCAGCTGCGGGCGATCCTGCTCGAGCGGGGGCACGTCTTCCGGCAGGGCCGCAAGGTGCTCGAGCGGGAGGTGGACGGGCTGCTCGACGCGCCCCCTTTGGACCTGTCGTCGCGCATCCTCGCGCTGGTCGCGGACATGCGCGTGGAGTGGCGGGCGCTCGACGGGCGGATCGATGCCTTGAACGACGACCTGGCCGAGCATGCCAAGTCGGACGAGGCGGCGAACCGGCTGACGACAATCCCCGGCATCGGCGTGCTCGGCGCCACGGCGTTGGTTGCGGCCATCGGCGACGGCGAGGCGTTCCGAAGAGCGCGCGACCTGCCCGCCTGGCTCGGCCTCGTGCCCCGGCAGATGACGACCGGCGGCAAGCCGAAGCTGCTCGGGATCACCAAGCGAGGGAACACCTATCTACGCATGTTGCTCATTCACGGCGCGCGCGCGGCGCTGCCGGGGCTGTCGAAGCAGCATACGCCGCTCGGCGCATGGCTGCGCGCCTTGCTCGCGCGGGCACACCGCAACGTCGTGATCGTGGCCCTGGCCGCGAAGCTCGCCCGCATCGCCTGGGCGACGATCAGGCGCGGCGGGCGCTTCGATCCTGCGGGCGGCAGGGCCATGGCGGCGTGACGGCGGTGAGGTAGAGATCGGTCCCGGCAGCGCCGGGTCCGTATGAGGTTGGCGGAAGGAGGCTGATGGCCGGAAGGGTCGAACACCCGCGTCCCTGGAAGCCTGGTTCAAAAAACGGCGCCTCGACGCCGGGACTTTTATGAGGACTAGGACGCGCGGATCTCCATCATGGCGAGGGTCATCGTGCCGCTACGCCGGATACGTTTGCGCACGACCAGACCGAGCCAGATGCAACCGACTTGCCAACGGGGCGGGCCATACGTTTTGACCGCGCGCGCAGCAGCACGCTTCCGGAGTCGACACCCATGCCTCATAGCCTTCAGTCCTTCGACGATCCGACGCCCGACCGCCCGGCCGGCGAGAAGGTCGCAGCGCTGCGGGCCGAGATGAAGGCCGAAGGGCTTGACGGCTTCCTCGTTCCCCACGCCGACGAGTTCCAGAGCGAGGACGTCCCCCCCGCCTCGCGCCGGCTTGGCTGGCTGACGGGGTTCACCGGCTCGGCGGGCACCGCCGTGGTGCTCGCCGAGCGCGCCGCCGTCTTCGTCGATGGGCGCTATACGCTTCAAGCCGCCCGTCAGATCGACGCGGAGGCGTTCGAGATCGCCTCCCTCGTCGAGACGCCGCCCGACGCCTGGCTGAAGGACGTGGGGCTCGATGGCGCACGGATCGGCTTCGATCCGAAGCTCCACAGCCTCGCGGGGACGACGCGCCTGCGCGAGGCCCTGGACGCCTCGGGGTCCGAGCTCGTCGCGACCGACAATCTCGTCGACCGCGTCTGGACCGAGCGCCCGGCGGCGCCGATGGGTGCCGTCGTACCCCACCCGGACGCGCGCAGCGGCGCGAGCGCGACGGAGAAGCTCGGCCGCGTCCGCGCCGCGCTCGCCGCGGCCGGCGTCGATGCGACCTTCACCAATCAGGCCGAAGTGATTGCCTGGACGCTCAACATTCGCGGCGCCGACACGGCCCGCATGCCGGTCGCCCTCGCCTACATGCTGCTGCCGACCGAGGGGCGCGGCACGCTCTTCATAGACGCGGCCAAGCTGACGAACGAGGCCCGCACCCATCTCGCCTCCCTCATGGACCTCGCCCCCTTCAGCGACCGGGCGGGCGCTCTCGAAGCCCTGGCGGGGCGGTCGGTGCTGATCGATCCGCGCTCGGCGACCGAGGCCATGCGCCGGATGATCGCTGACGCCGGGGCGACGCCTCGCGAAGGGATCGATCCGACCGTCCTCATGAAGGCCGTCAAGTCGGAGGCCGAGTTGGACGGGGCCCGCGCGGCCCATGTCCGCGATGGCGCTGCCATGTGCCGCTTCCTCGCCTGGCTCGATCGCGCCGCGCCCGGCGGCGAGATCGACGAGATTACGGCGGCGCAGACATTGGAGGCCTTCCGGCTGGAGACGGGCCTCCTGAAGGACCTTTCCTTCGATACGATCTCTGGCGCGGGCGAGAACGGAGCCATCGTCCACTACCGGGTCACGCGCGCGACCAACGCCCGTCTCGTGCCCGGCTCGCTCTATCTCGTCGATTCGGGCGGGCAATACGAGGACGGCACCACCGATATTACGCGCACCATCGCCATCGGCGAGCCGACCGAGGAGATGCGCCAGCGCTTCACCCTCGTCCTCAAGGGCCATATCGCGATCGCGGACGCGCGCTTCCCGAAGGGCACCTCCGGCGCGCAGCTCGATACGTTGGCCCGACACGCGCTTTGGCGGGCGGGGCTCGATTACGCGCACGGAACGGGCCACGGCGTCGGCAGCTATCTCGGCGTCCATGAGGGGCCTCAGAGCCTCTCCAAGCGCGGGACGGTGCCGCTCGAGCCCGGAATGATCGTCTCCAACGAGCCGGGCTACTACAAGACCGGCGCCTACGGCATCCGCATCGAGAATCTCGAGATCGTACGCGATGCCGAGCCGATCGAGGGCGGCGATCTGCCCATGCACCGCTTCGAGACGCTGACCCTCGCCCCCATCGACCGCCGGCTCGTCGCCGTGGACGCGCTGACGCAGCCCGAGCGGGACTGGCTGAACGCCTACCACACCCGCGTGGCACGGGAGATCGGGCCGCATCTCAATGGCGACACCGCCACATGGCTGAAGGCCGCGACCGCCCCGCTCTAAGCGGTCTGGTGTGGATAAGCCGGGCATTCGGAAGCGAGCCGCCGCAACTACTGGCCGGGGGGCGGCAAAGGCTGTAGGAGACGCCGCAACGAGCAAATCGACCATGCCGAAGACGCCTTCGGCCAAGCCTCGCGGACGCCCGTGACCGACCCGACGACCGATGGACCAGGCCTACGCTACGAAGAGGCCGGCGTGAGCATCGCGCGCGGCGATGCGCTCGTCGATGCGCTGCGCCCGCACGCGGCGGCCTCGGCCCGCCTGGGCGTGATGGGATCGCTCGGCGGCTTCGGATCGCTCTTCGACATCGGCGCCCTCGGCCTGCGCGACCCGGTCCTCGTCTCGGGCACGGACGGCGTCGGCACCAAGCTCCTCGTGGCCATCGAGGCCGGCGCGGCGAATCCCGCCCTCCACGACGGCATCGGGCAGGACTGCGTGGCGATGTGCGTCAACGACATTCTCTGCCAGGGCGCGCAGCCGCTCTTCTTCCTCGACTATTTCGCGACCGGCGGGCTCGATGTCGATCTCGCCACGCGCGTCGTCGCCGGCATCGCCAAGGCCTGCGCCGCCGTCGACTGCGCCCTTGTCGGCGGGGAGACGGCCGAGATGCCGGGGCTCTACGAGCCGGGCCACTACGATCTCGCCGGCTTTTGCGTCGGCGCCGCCGAGCGCGGTGCCCTCCTCCCCCGCCTCGGCGGCGTCCGTGAGGGCGATATCGTCGTCGGCGTCGCGTCCTCGGGCGCGCACTCGAACGGATTCTCGCTCCTCCGGCGGCTCGTCGCGGATCAAGGCCTGGCCTGGGGCGACGCCGCACCGTTCGATCCCGACCGCACGCTGGCCGAGGCGCTGCTGATCCCCACCGCACTCTACGTGAAGCCCGCCCTCGTCGCGGTGGCGCGCGCGGGGGAAGGCCTGCGCGCGATGGCGCATATCACCGGCGGCGGATTGCCGGGGAACCTGCCCCGCGTGCTGCCGGACGGCTTCGGCGCACGTATGGACCCGAGCGCCTGGACCCGCCCCCCCGTCTTCGATTGGGTGATGGAGACGGGTCGGATCGCCAAGAGCGAGGCCTATAGCGCGTTCAACATGGGGCTCGGCCTCTGCGTCGTGGCCTCGCCCGACGCTGCGGACACCGTGATCGGCGCCTTTGCCGAGGCCGGCCATGCTGCCGCCCCCGTCGGCACGATCGTCCCCGCCGGCGACGGCCCGCGCGTCACGATCGAGGGCTGACGCAATGACGACGCCCCCCCTCGCGGCCGCCATCCTGATTTCGGGGCGCGGATCCAACATGGAGGCGCTGCTGGATGCTGAAGTTCCGGGCGTGCGCTTCGACAAGGTCGTCTCCAACCGGGCCGACGCAGCCGGGCTGGAGCAGGCCGCGGCGCGCGGCGTCGAGGCTGTCTGCGTACCCTCGAAGGGCCGCCTGCGCGAGGCCTTCGAGGCCGATCTGGCGGCCATGCTCGACGGCGTGGACATGGTCTGCCTCGCCGGCTTCATGCGCGTCCTGTCGCACGGGTTCGTCGCCGGCTGGGCCGGCCGGATGATCAATATCCACCCCTCCCTCCTTCCCGCCTATCCGGGTCTCGAGCCCCAGGCCCGCGCCCTCGCCGACGGCGTCGATACCAGCGGCTGCACGGTCCATTGGGTCACGCCCGAGGTGGACGCCGGACCCATCATTGTCCAGGAGCGGGTGCCGGTGCTGGATGGCGACACGGTCGCCGCGCTGAGCGCCCGCATCCTCGCCGCCGAGCACCGCTGCTATCCGAAGGCGGCCGCGCTGGCCGCCAAGACGATCCGTGCGGAACGCAATCGAGGACCTCTAGGATGACCCGTCTCGCCTGCGACCGCACCCTTCCCTTCGATCCGTCCGACGACGCGCTGCGCGAGGAATGCGGCGTCTTCGCCGCCTCGGGGCTCGCCGATGCGGCGACCTACGCCGTCCTCGCGCTCCACGCCCAGCAGCATCGCGGCCAGGAGGGCGCCGGCATCGTCACCCGCGAGACGGGCCGCGCCAACGCGCCCGCCTTCCACGCCCACAAGGCGCCAGGCCTCGTCTCCGATATTTTCGCAGCCGAGACCGCCGCCGTGAAGGGCCTGCCGGGCGACGGCGTCGTCGGCCATGTGCGCTATTCGACCTGCGGCGGAGACGAGGCGGCCAACATCCAGCCGCTCCTCCAGACGATGCGGCTGGGAACGCTCGCCCTCGCCCATAACGGCAATCTCACCAACGCCGCTACGCTTCGCGCGGAGATGATCGCCCGCGGCGAGGTCTTCCAGACGACGTCGGACACCGAGGTCATCCTCCATCTCCTCGCGGCCGCCAGGTCGGAGAACATCGTCGAGGCGTTGCAGGAGGCGCTGGCGCAGGTCGAGGGCGCCTATTCGCTCGCGATCCTCACCGCCGACGCCGTCATCGCGGTGCGCGATCCGGCCGGCGTGCGCCCGCTCGTCCTCGGCCGCATCGGCGAGGCCTGGTGCGTCGCGTCGGAGACCTGCGCGCTCGAAAGCGTGGGCGCCGAGACGGTGCGGGATGTCGAGGCGGGCGAGATCGTCGTCATGGACCGCGCCGGCCTCACGACGCACAGATTGACCAAGACGGCGGCGGAGCGCTTCTGCGTTTTCGAATATATCTACTTCCTCAGAGCCAATTCCGCCTTTGCCGGCCGCCACGCCGCCCATGTGCGCGAGCGCATCGGCGCACAGCTCTTCCGGGAGAGCCACGAGCCGGCGGACGTCGTCATTCCGGTGCCGGAATCGGGCGTTCACGCCGCTGTCGGCTATGCCGAGATGGCACGACTTCCGTTCAAGTACGGGATCCTCAAGAGCGCCTATATCGGCCGCACCTTCATCGAGCCCTCGCAGTCGATCCGCAATTTCGGCGTCCGCCTCAAGCTCTCCGTCGACCGCGCCGCCGTGGAGGGCCGCCGGGTACTCCTGGTCGACGATTCGATCGTGCGCGGCAACACGATGACGAAGATCGTCGACATGGTGCGGACCGCCGGCGCGCGGGAGGTCCATGTGCGCATCGCGGCCCCGCCCTTCCGCTATCCGTGCTTCTACGGCGTCGATACGCCGAGCCGCTCCGAGCTCTCGGCGGCCAATCACTCGATCGCCGAGATCTCCGAGATCGTGGGCGCCGACAGCCTCGCCTACATCTCGCTGGAGGGCCTCAAGACCGCCGTCGCCGGCACTCGCAAGGCGCGCGAGCCCGGCCTCTGCCACGCCTGCTTCTCGGGCGAATACGACATTCCGCTCGGCGATCCCGGCATGGTGGACGAGCTTGCCGGGTCGGACGCGCGCGTGGCGCCCATTCTGCCGGTGGCGGCCGAATGAACGTTCTCATCCTCGGCTCCGGCGCCCGGGAGCACGCGCTCGCCGCCGCGTGCGGGCGCTCGCCTCAGGCCGGCCGCATCGTCGCGGCGCCCGGCAATGACGGCATGCGGGCGCACGCCGAGGTGATACCCTGCGATCTCGCGGACCACGCCGCCGTCGCCTCGCTGGCCCGCGAGGTCGCCGCCGATCTCGTCATCGTCGGCCCCGAGGACCCACTCGTCGCCGGCATAGCCGATGCGCTCGAAGAGGCGGGCTTCGCCGTTCTCGGCCCGACCAGGGCGGCCGCGCGGCTCGAGGGCTCCAAGGCGTTCATGAAGGCTATCGCCGCCAAGGCCGGCGTGCCGACGGCCGATCATGCGAGCTTCGAGGACGAAGCCGCCGCCATCGCGCATCTCCGGGCGGTAGGCGCCCCGCGCGTTGTGAAGGCCGATGGGCTGGCGGCCGGCAAGGGCGTCACCGTGGCTGAGGATCTCGCGGCGGCGGAAGACGCTGTCCGCGCCTGCTTCGCGGGCCGGTTCGGCGAGGCCGGCGCGCGCGTCGTCATCGAGGAGATGCTGGACGGCCCGGAGATCAGCGCCTTCGTCCTCTGCGACGGGGCGGGCGGCGCCGTCTGGCTCGGCGACGCGCAGGATCACAAGCGGCTCGGCGACGGCGATACCGGGCCTAATACCGGCGGCATGGGCGCCTACAGCCCCGCCCCCGTCCTCACCGACGCGCTGCGCGAGACGGTAATGACCGAGATCGTGCAGCCCACGCTTCGCGCGATGGACGCCCAGGGCACGCCCTTCAAGGGCGTCCTCTTCTGCGGCCTCATGCTGACGGCCGACGGGCTGAAGCTTCTCGAGTTCAACACCCGCTTCGGAGACCCGGAGGCGCAGGTGCTGCTGCCCCGGATCGAAGGCGATGTCCTCGCGCTTTTCCGCGCCGCAGCCGAGGGCCGCCTGTCGTCCGCATCGCCCCCCACGCTCTCCGCGACCACGACGCTAGGCGTCGTCCTTGCCGCACCCGGCTACCCCGGCGCGCCGCGCAAGGGCGATGCGATCGGGGGTCTCGGTGCCGACGGTCAGCTTCGCGAGGCCGTCGATGGCGGGCATATCGTCCATGCCGCGACGCGGCTGACCGATGGCGAATGGACGGCGCAGGGCGGGCGCGTCCTAACCGTCGTCGGCACCGCCGGCACCCTCGCCGAGGCGCAAGGCCGGGCCTATCGCGCCGCCGGCAAGATCGACTGGCCGGAAGCCCAAATGCGCCGCGACATCGGATGGCGCGCGCTCGACGAGGACAGCCATGACGGATGACCGCCTGATCGCGGCCGGCAAGACCAAGCGCGTCGTGCGCGGCGAGGCTCCGCACACCGTGCGGCTTGAGGCCATCGACCGGCTGACGGGCGGAGACGCGGCCCACATGTCCGAGATCGACGCGATAGGCCGTGCGAAGACGCGCCAAGCCGCCAACGCCTTCGCGCTCCTCGCCCAGGCGGGCGTCCCCACGGCTTTCATCGCGCAGGCCGGCGACGACGCCCTTCTCTGCCGCGCCTGCCACATGCTGCCTCTCGAATTCGTCGTGCGCCGCTATGCCTATGGGTCCTATCTGAAGCGCAATCCGGAGGCCGTCTCGACCCCGCCGAGGCGGTTCGACGCGCCCGTCTTCGAGATCTTCCACAAGCACAGCCTCGTCCTCCCGCCCCACGTGCCCGCCCCGACGCAGATAGGCGAGGGCGAGGCGCGCGCGCGGTTTCTGGTGGAAGGTGCATGGCCAAGCGGCGTCCATGCGGACCCCTATGTCGCGACTGGCCTGGAGGCTTGGGGGCTCTACGATCCCAAATCGCCGATCACGGGCGCGCCGAAGATGAACATCGAACCCGTGCTCGACGAGGCAGCGCTCGACACCGCGATCCGCGCCATCATCCTGCCCGCCTTCGATACGCTCGAAGCGGCCTGGGCGGATATCGACACCGCGCATGGCCCGGTGGCGCTGGCCGACATCAAGTTCGAGCTCGGCCATGACGAGGAAACGGGCGCCCTCCTCCTCGCCGACGTCGTCGACAACGATTCCTGGCGCCTGTGGCCGGGCGGCGATCCGAAGCGGCGGATCGACAAGCAGGCCTTCCGCGACGGCGCTCCCGAAGCGGAGGTGCGCGACAACTACGCGCTCGTGACACGCCTCACCGAGCGTTTTGGCAGCGGCCCGTCATGACCGACGCGGTGCGCATCGAAGTCCACTCACGCCTCGATCCTCGGCAGAGGATCGACGTCTATACCATCGCGCCCCCGCCGGGCGATCCCGCCGCCATCGCCGCGCGGGTGGCCGACCCGGTCACGCAGACCGGCGTCGTGTGGGACGGCGCCGCCGCCCCAGCGCTCGGCCTTGCCGCCGATGCGACGCACGCCATCGAGATCGGTCTCCTGCCGGGCGTGACCGACAATCTCGCCCACAGCGCAGAGGAGATGCTTCGCGATGCCGGCCTGATCGCGCCCGGCACCCGCGTCCACGCGAGCCGGCTCTATCTGACCGACGAGGCGCCCGAGGCCTTCGCTGCCCGCCATCACAATCCCCTCATCGAGCACGCCCGCACGCTGCCCGTGGCCGACTACGCCGCGTCGGGCTTCCCCGCGCTCGTGCCGGCGGTGCGCCTGACGAGCGTTCCGACCGCCATCACCGTGGCGCTGCCGAGCGATGCCGACGCCCTCGCCCGCCTCTCCGCGCGCGGCATCGAAGGGCCGGAAGGGCCGCGCGGCCCCCTCGGTCTCTCGGCCGACGACTTCGCCGCCATCCGCGCGCACTATGCCGGCCTCGGCCGTGATCCGACGGATGTCGAGCTGGAGACGCTCGCCCAGTCGTGGTCGGAGCATTGCAAGCACCGCATCTTCGCCGCTACGATCTCTGGCGACGTGATCTGCGAGCGCGGCCTCTTCAAGAGCTTCGTCGCCCGGGCCACCGAGGAGATTACGGCCCGGCCGGACAAGGCGGGTTTCTGCATCTCCGTCTTCTCCGACAACGCGGGCGCCATCGCCTTCGACGACGACTGGATGGTCTGCGACAAGGTCGAGACCCATAACAGCCCCTCGGCGCTCGACCCCTATGGTGGCGCGATGACGGGCATTGTCGGCGTCAATCGCGACTGCCTGGGCTTCGGCCTCGCTGCCCGGCCGATCGCCAACCGCTATGGCTTCTGCTTCGGTGAGCCCGGCGATACGCGCCCGCTCTACCGCGATGCCGCGATGGAGAACCCGCTGCCGAGCGTCGATGCCATCCTGCACGGTGTGGTGAAGGGCATCGAGGATGGTGGCAACCAGTCCGGCATTCCGACCGTGCAGGGCTTCGTCGTCCACGACGAGAGCTATCGCGGCAAGCCGCTCGTCTTTTGCGGCACGCTCGGCCTTCTCCCCCGCACGCTCCCCGATGGGCGGCGGGGACACGAGAAGGGCGCGCGGCCGGGCGACAGCATCGTCATGGTCGGCGGGCGCGTCGGCAAGGACGGTATCCACGGCGCGACCTTCTCCTCTCTCACCCTCGACGCGGCGAGCCCTGCGACCGCCGTTCAGATCGGCGATCCGATTACCCAAAAGCGGATGGCCGACGCGATCCTCGACGAGGCGCGCGATGCCGGGTTCTACAGCTCGATCACCGACAATGGCGCGGGCGGGCTCTCGTCCTCCATAGGCGAGATGGCGCGCGAGAGCGGCGGCGCGCTCGTTCATCTCGACCGGGTGCCGCTCAAATATCCCGGCCTCCAGCCCTGGGAGATCTGGATCTCGGAGGCGCAGGAGCGGATGACGCTCGCCGTGCCGCCGCAGCATGTCGAAGCCCTCGTCGCCATCTTCGCCCGCCACGGCGTCGAGGCGACGGCGATCGGCGCCTTCACCGACGACGGGTCCGTCCGCCTGACCTATGGCGAGGCCACCGTCGGCGACCTCTCGCTCGACTTCCTCCACGAGGGCGCCCCCCGCCTTGCGTTTCGCGCGGCAAGGCCCGCCTCGGCGGCGCCGAAGGCCCTCCCCGCCATGCCGAAGCTCGGCGACGTCCTCCCACGCCTCCTCGCAACACCCGACCTCGCCTCCCGGGCCCGGCTCGCCCGGCTTTACGATCACGAGGTGCAGTCGACGAGCCTCGTGAAGCCGCTCCAGGGTCCGGGCGGCGTGAAGGGCGATGCGACGGCCATCGCGCCCGTGCCCGGCAGCCCGCGCGCCGTCGGGCTCACGGAGGCGCTGCTGCCGCACCTCACCGAGGCCGATCCGCACGGCTGCGCGATCCTCACCGTCGATCTCGCCATCCGCCGCCTCGTCGCCATCGGTGTCGACCCGGACCGGATCGCGCTCCTCGACAACATCTGCTGGTCCTCGCCCGAGACGCCCGAACGCGTCTGGCAGCTGCACGAGACGATGCGCGGCGCCTATGAAGCCGCCGTCCATTTCGGCGCGCCCTTCGTCTCGGGCAAGGACTCGATGTATAACGACTTCAAGGGCTTCGATGCCGATGGCGCGGCCCTCCACGTCGCGGCCCTGCCGACCTTGCTGATCTCGGCGCTCGGCATCGTCGAGGACCGGGCGCACGTTCAGACGATGGACTTCAAGGTGCCGGGCGACGTCATCGCGCTTGCCGGGCGGCCCGGCCCGAAGATCGGCGGCACCGCCTATGCCCGCCTCATGGGCTGGGACGGAATCGAGACGTCGAGCGGTCTCCTCATCGACGGGACGCGCTACCAGGGTCTTCACGCCGCGCTCGGCGAAGGTGTCCTCGCCTCCGCGCAGGCGGTCGGGCCGGGCGGCCTCGCCGTCGCCATCGCCCGCAGCGCGATGGCGGGACAGATGGGTGCGGACATCGATCTCTCCGATCTCCTCGCCGGCGGGCTCAGGGCCGATCAGGCGCTCTTCTACGAAGGGGCAGGACAGATGCTCGTGTCGATGTCGCCCGGCGCGTTCGAGCGCCACCGGGCCGCCCTCGACCTCGTCCGTATCGGAACGGTCACCGCAGGGGAGCGGGTCGCCATCGAGGCCGAAGGCCTTCGTCTTGACCATGCGCTCGGCGATCTCATGGCGCGCTACGAGGCCCATCCCCTGGGAGGGCCTTCCTGATGGCACGCCCCCTCGCCCTCGTTGTCTCAGGCTTCGGTCTCAACTGCGAGACGGAGACGGCGCGCGCCTTCGCGATGGCCGGCGCCGAGCCGCGCATCGTCCATCTGCCCGATCTCGCGGATGCGCCCGAGATGCTACGCGATGCCGCCATCCTCGCGGTCCCCGGCGGCTTCTCCTTCGGCGATCATCTGGGCGCCGGCAACGCGCTCGCCTCCTATCTCGAGGCCCGGCTGAAGGACGCCTTCGCAACCCATGTCGCGGGCGGCGGCCTCGTCGTCGGCATCTGCAACGGCTGCCAGACGCTTGTGCGCCTCGGCCTTCTCGGCCCCGGCATCGCCGTGACGAAGAATAAGGCCGAGGGCGAGGCGGGCGGGGGCTATCAGTGCCGCTGGGTTCGCGTCCGGGCAACCGCCGCGGCGACATTCAGCCCCTGGCTGGAGGGCACCGACACGCTCGACCTTCCGGTCGCGCATGGCGAAGGCCGCTTCGTCTTCGCGGCGGGGGCAGAGCGAGCGCCCGCCCTCACCTATATCGACGAGGCGGGCGTTCCGGCCGGGGGTCGTTTTCCCGCCAACCCCAATGGAGCCAGCGCGGACGCCGCCGGCCTTCTCGACGCCTCCGGCCGCGTCCTCGCGCTGATGCCCCACCCCGAGCGCTATCTTCGCCCGGAACAGCACCCAGCCTGGACCCGCCTGCGCGAAGAGATGAGACGGCGGGGCGAGCCTGGGCCCGAACATGGCGAAGGCCTCGCCCTCTTCAGGAACGCCGTCTCCGCCGCCTGACCGCCGCGCCGCGACGGAACGTCGCCATTTTCTCCTCGGTGGAAACGTCGCCCGCTCCGCCCCGTTCTCCATGCCACCAGGCAAGGAGCCAGCGATGGCAAAGGGCGAAGAGGTCGAGATCCGCAAGGACTTCCGCGACGCGGTCAACATGAGCCCGTCGGAACTGGAGGACTGGTTGGAGACCGAGGAGTCGAAATCCGTCGGCGATGGCGACGGTGGTGAATCGACCGGCCATGCCAGCGGACGGCGGATCGTGAGGATCAAGCGCAAGACGGTCGACGAGCTGACCGACGACGACCACGATCACATGACGAAAGTCACGGGCTACGGAGCCCGACACCTCAAGCAGGGCGGGCCGAAGGAGGACGTCGAGCATTCGCGCTGGCGTTACAGTCTCATGAACTGGGGCCACGATCCGCTGAAGGATTGACGTCGGGCAGCCGCTCGAAGCGGACGAGGCAGTTGTTGGCGGGCAGTTCCCTCACATGGGGCGCCCCGAAGCCAGCATCTGCCGCTTCGTTCGCGACCATCGGCAGATCGCGCAGGCCCCATCGAGGGTCGCGGCGCTTGAGGTCGGCGTCGAAGGCGAGGTTGCTGGGGGCCGTCTCGACGTCGGGCCGCAGGAACGGGCCGTAGAGGAAGAGCGGCGCCCCGCGCGGCAACACGTTCGCGCCATTCCGGAAGAGCGCCGGCGTGGCCGCCCAGGGCGCGATGTGGATCATGTTGATGCAGACGAGAGCGTCGGCGGCATCGACCGGCCAGGCTTGAGTAACGTCGAGAAGAAGCGGCGCCCTGACGTTTGGGAGGCGCATGTCATCGATGAGCGCGGCCATGCTGGCCAGCGCGCCCGGATCGGGATCGCTGGGTTGAAAGACGAGATGCGGATTTCGTTGCGCGAAGTGGACGACATGCTCGCCGGAGCCGCTGGCGATCTCGAGCACCGTGCCCGTCGCCGGCAGATGGCGCGCCATGCCGTCGTGGATGAGCGCCCGGTTGCGCAGGGCGGCGGGCGAGCTCCGCCGGGGATCGGTCATCGCCCGCCGACCCGTCGGGCCGTCCCGGCCGACCTGTTCAATGGGTCAGCGCGGCCTGCACCGCTGACACGCGCGCCGCGGGGCGATGCTCGGTCAGGTCGGCGAGCGTATAGTCGTCGAGAACGCCGGTGAAGGCGCTCCACGCTTCGTCGAGGATCCGGTTGATCGGCGCGAGCGTGCGGATGGCGCATTCGACCTCGGGGCCCACGCAATCCGCTTCGACGCGCGTCGCCTCGGTCGCGCGGACGACGTCGCCGAGCCCGATCTCGTTCGGGCGCCGCGCGAGCCGGAGCCCGCCGGTCCGGCCCCTCATGCTAAGGAGGAAGCCGGCGCCGACGAGCATCGGCACGATCTTGGCAACGTTGAAGTCGGTGATGTGGTTCGCGCGCGCGATGGCACGGGTCGTCACCTGGGCGTCGCCCGCCATGGCGCAATGTGTCAGGATCCGGATGGCATACGCCGTCTGCTTGGTCAGTCGCATGCCATCACTTTAGAAAATGAAGTCGGACGCGTCGAGCGATCCGGCCGCGACACCCTCGACCGTGAGCACCGCGCCGCCTCCGAGCGCGACCGTGGCGCCGCCGCCGCTCGTCCCGATCGAGAGGCTGCCGAAGGAAAGGCCGGTGGTCGACAGGTCGATCTTGTCGAGCCCGTTCTCGAACCCGCGCAGGATGTCGCTGCCATGCCCGGTCGACCAGCCGAAAACGTCGGCCGCGCCGTCCGACGTACC
Organism: uncultured Alphaproteobacteria bacterium; assembly: GCA_963799285.1. Lineage (GTDB taxonomy): Bacteria > Pseudomonadota > Alphaproteobacteria > Rhizobiales > CAWCWK01 > CAWCWK01. The sequence goes on along the minus strand of CAWCWK010000004.1, from coordinate 126,266 downwards.
CAAGTTGACCGTATCGTTGCCGGTGCCGCCATAGATGAGATCGGACCCGCGGCCGCCATCGACATTGTCGTCGCCAGCGGCTGCGAACACGGTGTCGTTGCCGTCACCGCCATCGACGACGTCGTTGCCGTCCCGCGCGCCGATCTCGTCGTTGCCGGCCCCGCCGCTCACGATGTCGGCGTCGGTGCCGCTGTAGAGGACGTCGTTGCCGTCGCCGCCGTCGATGAAGTCGCTGCCAAGGCCGCCGAAGACGCGGTCGTCATTCGCCTCGCCGTAGAGCATGTCGTTGCCGGCCCCGCCGCCGAGCGTATCGTTGCCGCCGCCGGCGCGCACCGTATCCTCGCCCGCGCCGGCGTAGATGACGTCGTTGCCGCTATCGCCCAGGAGCGAATCGTTGCCGGCCGCGCCGAAAAGCAGATCGTCTCCGTTGCCGCCGAAGACCAGATCGTTGCCGGTTCCGCCGAAGAGCGAATCGGCGCCGTCCATGCCGACGAGCGTGTCATCTCCGCCGAGCGCGGAAACGATGTCGGCTCCGTTGGTGCCGCTGAGCGTCTCCGGTCCGTCCGTTCCCCTGATGGTCGGATCGCCGACTGTCGCTCCGGGCGGCGCGCCGACGGGCAGGCCGGCCGGGTCGGCCGCGCGGCCGAACCAGACATGCGCGACGCCGCCATGCATGCCGATCCCGATCGCCTTCCACGGCGTCGCCCAGATGCCTTCGTTGGTCATGACGGCATTGTGCGGCGCCGAGTTCTGCCAGAGCGAGAGGGCCTGCGCAGGCGAGAGACTGCCCGACGAGCCGGCGGAGATCTCGAACCCGCTGTCGGTATAGGGCGTACCGACACGTGCGGGAGCGTTCCACATATTGCCGTAGGTCGCGGAGTTGCCGCCGTCATAGGGCGCGTCGGACCAGGCGTGGCCGCTATAGCCGCCCATATTGTAGACCTGATCGATCGCATGCCGGCCGGCCGTGATCGTCAGCGACTGGGAGAGCGGGATCTCCGGCAGGCCGAGCGTGGCCCGGTAGGCCATGATCCTGTTGTAAAGATCGAGCTCCGCCGCATCGAGCGAATCCTCGCGCGTGTCCGTGTAATAATTGACTGCCATTGCCGTTGCCCTCCGAGCGCCCGACCCTCATACCGCAAGGTGAATGACGAGATTGTGGCGTGAGGGAGGAGGGCAGAAAGCCGCCCCCTGCCCGAAGATGATCGGGTGTTACTCGTAGCCGACCTCGTCGAAGATCTCGACGGCACGGCGCTGGTTGGCAGCGAGCTGGGAGATGTTGATGGGATCGGCCTTGAAGTCGCCCAGACCTTCCATCGAGGCCGGCGGCTCGACGCTCTCGACGACCGGGTATTCCTGATTGCCGTCCGCGAAGTAGCGCTGGGCGCTGTCGGAGGCGAGGTATTCGAGGAAGGCGATCGCGTTCTCGCGGTTGGGCGCATTGGCCGCGACGCCGGCCGCCGAGACGTTGATATGCGTACCGCTCGTCTCCTGGTTGGGCCAGATGACGCCGATCCTGTCGGTCGAGCCGGTGAGGCCTTCGACGTCGCCCGCGATGGCGCGGCCGAAATAGTAGGTGTTGGCGAGGACGATGTCGCACTGGCCAGACACGATGGCGCGCAGCTGATCGGTGTCGCCGCCCTCGGGGTCGCGCGCGAAGTTGGCGACGAGACCGGTCGCCCAGGCGCGGGCGGCGTCCTCACCCTCGTTGGCGATGATCGAGGCCATCAGCGACTGCTGATAGACGTTGGACGAGGAGCGGGCGCAGACGAGACCCTCATACTGCGGGTCGGCGAGATCGGCATAGGTCTGCGGCGGGTTCTCGACATCCGCCTTGTCGAACCAGATGGGCCGCGCGCGGGTGGAGAAGGCGAAGTAATGGCCGTCCGGGTGGCGCAGATTGTCGGGGATGCGGTCTTCGAGCACGTCGGACGAGATGGGCTGGAAGAGGCCCGCCTCATCGGCGCGGCCAATGCGCGACGCGTCGACGGTGATGAGAACGTCGGCCGGGCTGTTGGCGCCCTCGGCTTCCATGCGCTCGATGAGGATGTCGGCATTGTCCTCGATACGGTTGATCGTGATGCCGGTCGCCTCCTCGAAGTCGGAATAGAGCCTCTCGTCGGTGTCGTAGTGGCGTGAGGAATAAAGGTTCACCTCGCCGTTGGGCCCTGCCATCGCGGGCAGCGCTACGGAGGCGAGAAGGGTCGCTAGAACGAGGGTTCGGGTCATGTCGTCATCTCCTTCAGGCAGGGGTCAAGGCCCTGCCGACGGACGTGGCAAAGGCGCCACCGCGCGAACCATTCCGCGCGCAAGACGGGTTAGCCAGAATAACTAGACCTGTAAAGTCGGGTTATCGGGAACGCCGTCGAACGCCGCCGCCATGAGGGCGCGGGTGTAGTCCGTGCGCGGTCGCTCGAAGATATCGTCGACCGCGCCTTCCTCGACGATGCGGCCGGTCTGCATGACCATCACCCAGTCGGAGAGCGCACGCACGACGGCGAGGTCGTGGCTGATGAAGAGATAGGTCAGCCCATGCTCGGCCTGGAGATTGCGCAGGAGATCGATGACCTCGGCCTGAACCGAGCGGTCGAGCGCCGAGGTCGGCTCGTCGAGGAGGACGAGGCGGGGCCGCAGCACCATGGCGCGGGCGATGGCGACGCGCTGGCGCTGGCCGCCCGACAACTCGTGCGGGTAGCGCCCGCGCATCGCCGGATCGAGCTGCGCCTCGGCGAGCGCGTCCGAGGCCCGGCGCTCGCGGTCGCGGCGGGAGAGGCCGGGCGCGTGGACGGTCAGCCCTTCTGCGACGATGCCCCCCACAGTCATGCGCGGGCTCAAGGAGCCGAAGGGGTCCTGGAAGACGATCTGCGCGTCCTTGCGCAGGTCGCGCAGGGCCGCGCGCGGCGCGTGCGTGATGTCGCGCCCGTTATAGACGACCGTGCCGCCATCGGGCTCCAGGAGGCGCAGCAGCGCGCGTCCATAGGTCGATTTGCCAGACCCAGACTCCCCCACGATGCCGATCGTCTGGCCCGTCCTCGCCGTCAGGGAGACGCGGTCGACGGCCGTGAAGGTGCCGAAGCGCACGACGACATCCTCGGCTTTCACCAGCACCGGCGCATTGGCAGGCGGCGGCGCCTTGCGGCCCCTCGGCTCGGCGTCGAGGAGCATTCGGGTGTAGTCGTGCTCGGGCGCGGCGAAGACGCTCGCCGTCGGTCCGGTCTCGACCACCTCGCCGCGCCTCATGACGGCGACCCGGTCGGCGATGCGCCGCACGATGTTGAGATCGTGCGTGATGAAGACGAGCGCCATGCCGACGCGCTCCTGCAGCGCCTTCAGGAGCCGCAGGATCTCCGCCTGGACGGTGACGTCGAGCGCCGTCGTCGGTTCGTCGGCGATGAGGACGTCCGGCTCGTTGGCGAGCGCCATGGCGATCATCACGCGCTGACGCTGGCCGCCCGACAGCTCGTGCGGATAGGCGTCTACGCGCCGCTCCGGTTCCGGGATCTGCACCATGCGCAGCATCTCGATCGCCCGTGCGCGGGCCTCCCTCCGGGAGAGACCGCGATGGTAGATCATCGGCTCCGCGATCTGCTTTCCCACCCGGTAGAGCGGGTCGAGCGAGGTCATCGGCTCCTGGAAGATCATGGTCAGCTTGTCGCCGCGATAGCGGTTGAGCTGGCGGGGTTTCAGCGCGAGGAGATCGGTACCGCGATAGAGGGCCTGCCCCGTCGCCCGGCCGTTGGACGCCAGCAGACCCATCGCGGCCATCACGGTCTGCGACTTGCCCGACCCGGACTCGCCGACAATGGCCAGCGTCTCGCCCGCGCCGACATGGAGATCGACACCCCGCACGGCGTCTACCGCGCCGTCATTGGTCTGGAACGAGACGCGGAGGTTCCGGATGTCGAGGACGGGGGCGGTCATTCGACAGCCAGACCGTTGTTAGACAACTGTTCGCGATAGAGTATCGAGATGGCCGAGAGCAGCACGGCACCCGTGTAGAGGCCTGCGAACGCCAAGAAGGCCGTAGCCATCCAAGCCGGCAAGACCAGCGCCAAGACAAAAGCGACGATGTGAACAAGGAGTCCGGGGACGATAGCCGCCGTACTCAGCACCACCCATACCGGCCGGCCCAAATCGCGATCAACAAGCCTTGCGAACCGAGCCTTCACGTCGGGCGGCCGCACCGAGACATGCGCCAACTCCAGCGTCATCTGGCCGAACACGACGAAGTAAAGCACCGTGCCGCCCAACGTCAGTGTCAGAGACAGGAGAAGCCAGCCCACGTTTGAGCCGGTCGTCAGAGCGCTGTCTGCCGGGCTCGCGACGACGATCAGGAGCGCGACAAAGAAGGGAATGATGAACAAGAGACTGGCGAGGGTTACAATGAGGAGAGACCACAACAGGTACGAGCCGACCCGGCCGCCGAAGGATATGGGCAGCAGCCTGACGGGCTCGCCGAGAACGAGCAAACGGTGCCATGATACGGCGCCGAAGCAGAACGCTATCCAATAGAGAAGTCCGACTAGAAACAGCGCCGCTGTAGAACTGCTTTCGCCATCCACGATCATGCCGAACGCGAGTTGGACGGCAATGACAAGGATTAGGGGCGCGAAGGCGATCAGAAGCTCGCGCCTGTATCGAACAGGCGCCAGAAAGGCTTCCACGAGCGCATGCCGAATGAATGTGCTCATCGATCCTTCGGATCCAGCGCGTCTCGAAGTCCGTCGCCGACGAAGTTGAGGCAGAAGAGGGTCGTGGTGAGGAAGATCGAGGGAAAGAGCAGCAGCCAGGGCGCGCCCTGGATGTTGCGCGCGCCCTCAGAGATGAGAACGCCCCAGCTCGTCAGCGGCTCGGGCACGCCGAGGCCGAGGAAGGAGAGGAAGCTCTCGAGGAGAATGACCTTCGGCACCAGGAGCGTCATGTAGATGACGACCGGGCCGAGCGCGTTGGGGATGACGTGGCGGCCCAGGATCGCGGGACCGCGCACGCCGAGCGCACGGGCGGCCTCGACGTATTCCTGGCGCACGATGGAGAGCGTCTGGCCGCGCACGATGCGGGCCATGTCGAGCCATTCCACGGCGCCGACGGCGATGAACATCAAGAAGACGTTCCGCCCGAAGAAGACGACGAGGAGGATGACGAAGAAGATGAAGGGCAGCGAATAGAGGATGTCGACGATGCGCATCATTGCGTCGTCAACCCGCCCGCCGACATAGCCCGCCGTCGCGCCGTAGACGACGCCGATGACGACGGCGACGAAGGCGGCGAGGAGGCCGATCAGGATCGAGATCTGGCCGCCGACGAAGATGCGGGTCATCAGGTCGCGCCCGTTGGCGTCCGTGCCCATGAGGAAGCGAATACGCGCGACATCGGCCTCGACGATGGCGCCGCGCCCCCCCTCCAGCGTCTCGACGAGCCGGGCGTTGGAGAAGTCGGCCGGCCGCTCGACATAGCGGGTGATCCGCTCGTCGAGCGCGCCGTCTCTCGCACTGCGCAGCGTGACGCGGACGGTCTCGCCGACGACTTCGGTCTCCAGCACCTCCACCCGCGCGCGCCTGAGGGCGGATGCGATCGTCGCCTCTACGGCGTCCGCCCTCGGATGCGCCTCCAGCGACGGGGCGACCTTGACGTAGTTGCGGTAGACGGTCTGCGGTGCGTGCGGGCTCAGCGCGGGGCCGAGGAAGCAGATGATGGAGACGAGGGCGAGAACGGCCAGCGAGACCATCGCCGCCCGATTGCGCCGCAGACGCAACCACGCGTCGCGCCAGGGCGAGCGCCCGCGCGGCCGATCCTCGGCGTCGAGAAGGGATTCGGCGATCCGCACGTCGCTCATGGCGCCCCCTCATTCATAGCGCACTCTCGGGTCGAGCCATGCGTAGATGAGGTCCACGATGAGGTTGAAGAGGACGACGAAGGTCGCGATGAGGACGACCGTGCCCATGACGAGCGTGTAGTCGCGATTGAGGGCGCCCTGGACGAAATAGCGCCCGACGCCCGGCACCGAGAAGATCGTCTCGACGATGATCGAGCCGGTGAGGAGCGCGGCGGCGGCGGGGCCGAGATAGCTCACGACCGGCAAGAGCGCCGAGCGCAGCGCGTGGGTGACGACGACCGAGCGGGCTGGCAGGCCATAGGCGCGGGCAGTGCGGACATGATGGGCGCGCAACTGCTCTATGAGGCTCGCCCGCGTCAGCCGCGCGACCACCGCGATCTGCGGCAGGGCGAGCGTGATGACGGGCAGGAGGAGATGGTCCCAGTCACCGTCCCCGTAGCCGCCCGCCGGCAGGATGCCGAGCGAGACACCGAAGACGAGGCTGAGGATCGGCCCGACGACGAAATTGGGCACCGTGACGCCGAAGGTCGCGGTCGCGGTGACGGCGTAGTCGGCCACCTGGTTCTGGCGCACGGCCGCGATGGTGCCGAGCGCCACGCCCACGATGACGGCGAGGACAAGGGCGAAGCCGCCGAGCTGGATCGAGATCGGAAGCCCGGCGCCGATCAATTCGGCGACCGTCAGATCGCGGTAGATGAAGGAAGGCCCGAGATCACCTTGGAAAAGGTTGCTCAGGTAGAGGAGGTACTGCCGCCAGAGCGGCAGGTCGAGCCCGAAGGCGGCGTCGAGATTGGCGCGCACCGTCGCCTCTAGCGGGCGCTCCCCGTCGAACGGTCCGCCCGGCGCGATGCGGATGAGGAAGAAGGCGATCGTGATGATTGCGAAGAGGGTCGGTATGGCCGTGGCGAGCCGGCGGACGATGTAGCGGAACATCAGTACACCCCGCTTTCGAAAACGGCGCCGGCAAGGAAGGCCCTTTCACGGGGACCGGAGAAGGGGTTGGAGTGGTCTGCGAGAAGCGCACCGGCGCTATGGAGCGAGCGATACCGCCCATCGCCACCGCCGGCCGTTCCCGCCGACCAGAACCCGGCCACCCCTCTCCAGGATCGGGAAGGGGCCCCGGTCCGCCGCCGGATCACAGCCGGCCCTCGCGCTCTACTCCTCGATACGCATCCAGCGCGTCGCGTGGGCGTTCTGAATATTGTCCTCCCAGCCCTTCAAGTCGTCGGAGACGAGGTTGTTGGTCGTGTAATAGAGGAGCGGCACGACGCCGACCTCGTCTAGAAGGAGGCGCTCGGCCTGAGCGAGGAGTTCGGCGCGTGCGTCGAGATCGATCTCGGCGGCGGCCTGGTCCATCAGGCTGTCGTACTGCTCGCTCGAATAGCGCGAGTAGTTGAAGCCGAGATTGTCCGACTCGTAGAGGAAGAGGAAGTTCTGCGGGTCGTTATAGTCGCCGATCCAGCCGGCACGGGCCACATCGTAGTCGCCCCCATCGCGCAGGAGCGCGTAGTGGGTCGCGGTGTCGGAATTGCCGAGCGTGACTTCGACGCCGAGCGGCGCCCACATGTCCGCGATCGCGGTCGCGACGCGCTGGTGGTTCTCCGAAGTGTTGAAGATGATCTCGACATCGAGCGGGTTGTCCTCGCCGAAGCCGGCCTCGGCGAGAAGCGCGATGGCCGCGTCCTCGCGGTCGAGCATAGAATCCTCCGCGAAGGAGAACTGCGGCGGCTCGTCGACATAGTTGCCGATGCCCGGCGGCACGAAGGAGGTGGCTGTGAGGAAGGACGGGCTGATCTCGTCGGCGAGGAAGTCGCGGTCGATCGCCATCGAGAGCGCCTGGCGCACGCGGACGTCGGAGAACGGCTCCTTGTCCGACTTGATCGTGTAGTAATAGGTGCCGAGATAGGGCGACTGGCGGTACTGGTCGCCCAGGGTCTCGCGCATGAACGCGATCTGGTCTTCCGGAATGTCGTTGTTGGAATGGAGCTCGCCCGCCTGAAAGCGGCGCAGCGCAGCCGAGCGATCCTCGGTCGGGTAGAAGTGGACCTCGTCGATCTGCACGTTCTCGGCGTCGTGGAATTCGGGGTTCTTGACCACCACGATCTTGTCGTTCGGCACGAAGGACTGGAGCGTGTAGGCGCCGTTGGTGACGATGTTCTCAGGCCGTACGAAGTCGCCGCCGTGCTCCTCGACGGAGGCCGGGTGGACCGGCAGGCCCGTCTGGTGCGTCAGGAGTTCGAGGAAGTAGGGCGTCGCGCCTTCGAGCGTAATTTCGAGTGTCGTTGAATCGACGGCGCGCACGCCCATCTCATCGGGCTCCATCTCGCCCTTGTTGACGGCCTCGGCATTCTTGATCGGATAGAGAATGTTGGCGTATTTCGCGCCCGTCTCCGGCGTCATGATACGGCGGAGGGAATAGACGAAATCCTCGGCCGTGACGGGGTCGCCGTTCGACCATTTCGCATCGTCGCGCAAGGTGAAGGTGTAGACCGTGCCGTCTTCCGAGATGCTCCATTCGGTCGCGGCGCCGGGCACGACATTGGCGGCCGCGTCGTAGATCACGAGCCCTTCGTAGAGATCGCGGAGCACGTTCGCCTCATAGGTCGTCGAGGTCTTGTGCTGGTCGAGCGTCTCGGGATCGGCGGTGTTGCCGCGGTGATAGACGACCTGCGCCTCGGCGGGCGCGAAATCGGCGGCGGTTAGGCCAATCAGGGCCGCGACGGCGGTGGTGGCGAGCCAATGGTTCATGGAGATCTCCCGTGGTCCCGTGCCGGACCTCGCGCGATGCGGGTCCGTTGGAGTCGACGTTAGACAAGAGTTGACGTATGCGGCAAGGCCCGCACGAGATGAAAGTTTCACGACATGCGCAAATCGAGGGCATGCCTGGAAACTAGCCACGCATGGCGATCGCCATCAGCCGGTAGACGAGTTGCGCGGCCGTAAAGTTGCAAGCGCCGTGCGCCGGGTGGGGCGCGAGTTCGACCACGTCGATGCCCACCACGCGCCGGCCCTCCAGCACGGCGGAGAGAAGGCCGAGGGCCTGCTCGAAGCCGAGGCCGCCAGGCACGGGCGTGCCGGTCGCCGGCATGATGCCGGGGTCGAGCCCGTCGACGTCGAAGCTGACATAGACCTCGTGGGGGAAGTCGTCCGGCAGGGCGGCGGGCGCGTGATCGACCTGCGAGAGCGCGTACCCGTCTTCGGCGATCACGCCGTGTCGCTCGCGGGCGTTCAGCTCCTCGCGGCAGAGCGCCCGCACGCCGTATTGCGCGATCCGCACGCCCTCCTCGGCGAGGAGGTTCATGACGCTGGCATGGCTGTGCATCTCGCCTTGGTAGGCGACGCGCAGGTCGGCATGGGCGTCGATCTGGACGAGGCCGATCGGCTTGGCCAGCGCGTCCGCGACGCCCATGGCCGCGCCGAAGGTGAGCGAGTGCTCGCCGCCCAGCGTCACGGGGATGTGGCCCGCATGGGCGATCACGCGCGCGCGGTGGCGCAGCTTTCGCATCGTCTCCGCGATGGGCCCGTCACAATCCATCGGCGCGTGCGTCCTGATGCCGAGGACGGCCGGCTCCTCGTAACCCGCTGGCCCGGGGCAGATACGCTCCAGCTCCTGGCTCGCCTCCAGGATCGCGTTCGGCCCGCGCTTGGTGCCAGCACCATAGGAAACGGTCTTCTCCAGCGGCACGGGCAGGACGTGAAAGAGCGCAGAGGCGTCGCGCTCGTCCGGCATCAGCTCGGAGGCGAGGAAATCTGGCGCGCGGGCGGTCATGAGAGGCGGCTCTGGAAGGTCTCGTCGGTAAAGCTGCGCACGATCTCGAGACTGTCGTCGCGGCTGTCCCAAAGGGCGATGGCGGGGAGCGGCACGCCGTTGAAGGTCGTCGTCTTGACCATCGAATAGTGGGCCTGATCGAGAAAGGCGATGCGCCGGCCGGGCTCGGGCCGCGCGGAGAAGCGGTAGTCGCCGATGATGTCGCCGGCCAGGCAGGAGGGGCCGCCGAGGCGCACGGTCACGCCCTCCCGCTGGCCGGGCTCGTCCATCAGGGCCGGGCGGTAGGGGGCCTCGATGACGTCAGGCATGTGGCAGGTGGCCGAGATGTCGAGCACGGCGACGGGCATGCCGTTGTCGAGCACGTCGAGCACCTCTCCGACGAGGATGCCGGCGTCGAGCGCGACCGCCTCGCCGGGCTCGAGGATGACGCGCAGGCCGGTCTCGGCGCGGATGCTCTCGATGAGCGCGACGAGATCGTCGCGCTGGTAGTCGGCACGGGTGATGTGGTGCCCGCCGCCGAGATTGAGCCATTTGAGGCCGGGTGCGTGCTCCATCACGAAGGGCCGTATCGCCTCCCAGGTCCGCCGAAGGGGCGGCAGGTCCTGCTCGCAGAGCGTATGAAAGTGAAGCCCGTCGACGCCATCGAGATCGGCCGCCGTGAGCTGGCTGACGGGCGTGCCGAGGCGTGAATGGGGCTGGGCGGGGTCGTATTTGGCGACCTCGCCCTCGGCATGCTCGGGGTTGATCCGCAGGCCGATCTCGAAGCTCTCTCCCGCCGCTCGCGCCTCCTCGACGAGGGGGCGGAAGCGGCGGTGCTGGCCGGGCGTGTTGAAGGTGACGTGGTCCGAGAGGCGAAAGATCTCGGGCAGGTCCTCGGCCTTGAAGCCCGCGCAATAGGTCGAGACCTCGCCCGGATAATGCTTGGCCGCCAGGCGGGCCTCCCAGAGGCCGGAGGCGCAGGTGCCGTCGAGATAGCGGCCGACGAGATCGCCCAGCCGCCACATCGAGAACGCCTTCAGCGCCAGCCAGACCGTCGCGCCCGACGCGTCGGCGACCTCGCGCAGGATGGAGAGATTGCGCTCGACGGCGGCCTTGTCGACGAGGAAGCAGGGGCTGGGCACGCGCGAAAGGTCGAAGCGCGCGAAGGCGCCGGGGCCGGCGGCCTGGGTCTGCATGATGGGAGCGGTCATAGGGGTCCGGGTGTCCTGTCGGTCACGCGCGTCGTAGTCGGACCGGCGCCATCTCGCAAATGGGGCGCGGTGCCCCCTCTCGCCTCGCGGGAGAGGGTCAGGGCAGATTGAGAGGGCGTTCTCCCGGGCGATGCGTCCCCCCATCCGCCTGCCGGCACCGTCTCCCTCGCAGCGGAGAGGGGGGTCGCAACGAAGGTGAAGGACTAGAAGGACAGCGGCCCATCCAGCTCCTTCGCGACCCAGGGCAGGCCATGCCGGTTCAGCATGTCCATGAAGGGGTCGGGGTCCATCTGTTCCATGTTGAAGACACCCGCGCCCGTCCACGTGCCCTGGAGCATCAGGGCGGCGCCAATCATGGCCGGAACGCCCGTCGTGTAGCTGACGGCCTGGTTGCCCGTCTCGGCATAGGCATCCTCGTGGTCGCAGACATTGTAGACGTAGACGGTCTTCTCAGCGCCGTCCTTCTCGCCCGTCGCGATGTCGCCGATGCAGGTCTTGCCCTTCGTGGTCTCGCCGAGGGAAGCCGGCTCGGGCAGCACGGCCTTGAGGAATTGCAGCGGAACGATCTCGCGGCCCTCGTACATCACGGGCTCGATCGAGGTCATGCCGACGTTCTGCAAGACCTCGAGATGCTTCAGATAGGCGTCGCCGAAGGTCATCCAGAAGCGGGCGCGCTCGATCTCGGGGAGGTGCTTGGCGAGGCTCTCCAGTTCCTCGTGATACATGAGGTACATGTTGCGCTCTCCTACCTCGGGGAAGTCGAAGCTCTGCTTGGTCGAGAGCGGCGGCGTCTCGACGAACCGGCCCTTCTCCCAGTGGCGGGCCGGCGCGGTGACCTCGCGAATATTGATCTCGGGGTTGAAGTTGGTCGCGAAATGCTGGCCGTGATCGCCGCCATTGCAGTCGAGAATGTCGAGCGTGCGGATGGTGTCGAGAAGATGCTTCTTGATGTAGGTCGCGAAGACGGATGTGACGCCCGGATCGAAGCCGGAGCCGAGGAGCGCCATCAAGCCCGCCTCCTTGAAGCGGTCCTCATAGGCCCATTGCCAGTGATATTCGAACTTCGCCTCGTCTCGCGGCTCGTAGTTCGCGGTGTCGAGGTAGTGCGTGCCGGTCTTCAGGCACGCGTCCATCAGGGTGAGGTCCTGATAGGGCAGCGCGAGGTTGACGAGGAGGTCCGGCTTGATAGCGTCGATGAGACGGGCCGTCGCGTCGACATCGTCGGCATCGACCTCATGCGTATCGATCGTGACGCCGGTGCGGCCCCTCACGCTCTCGGCGATCGCGTCGCATTTGAACTTGCGCCGCGAGGCGAGGCTGACGCGCCCGAAGATATCGGGGTTCATCGCCATCTTGTGCACGGCGACGGAGCCGACGCCGCCGGCGCCGATGACGAGGGTGTGGGACATGGAGGGCCTTGAAACGAGGTTGAGCGACTGCGCCGCTGACTTAAACGCGCTTATGACTGCTGGCGAGCCGTCTCTTCTTGATGGTCGAGACTGCGGCTGGCGAAATGCGCGGAGGCGACGCCGAGAACGACCCAATCCTGTGTCAGCATCGCGTCACTCCTCCGATCGCAAGTCACCTAACATGTAGAGCGCAAAGAGCTCCAGCGCCAGACTGGCCGCCAGATAGGCGCTGCCTTCAAGCAGTGCCATGGCCGGTCCGCCAATGTCCGAGACATAGTGGATCACGCCGAAGCCGAGAACGGCGAGCGCCGTCGCGTGCAGATCGTTGGCCAGCGTCTCCTGCCGCTTGCTGAAGCGCTTGCGCCTCAGCTTTTCCCCCGCCGTCAGCGCCACGCCCTACCCTTCGTAATACGTATAGCCCCCGATCGAGTCCTTGTAGGCCGCAATCATCGCGCGGCGCTCCTTGATCGAGAGGTCGCCGTTGGAGACGGCGCTTTCGACCATGCGCTTGAATGCGTCGAGCATGCGCTGGGGCTCGTATTCGACATAGGTGAGAACTTCGTGGATCGTATCGCCCTCGACCTCGTGGATGAGGTCGAAGCCGCCGTCGTGGCGCAGCGTGATCGTCACGACATTGGTGTCGCCGAAGAGGTTGTGGAGGTCGCCCAACGTCTCCTGGTAGGCGCCCACGAAGAAGACGCCGAGATAGTAGGGCTCGCCCTCTCGTAGCGCATGCACGGGCAGCGCACGGCCGATGCCGTGGTCGAGCACGAAACGGTCGATCTTGCCGTCCGAATCGCAGGTGATGTCGGAGATGACGGCCTTCCTGTCCGGCACCTCGTCGAGCCTCTGCAGCGGGGCGATCGGGTGGACCTGATCGATCGCCCAGACATCCGGCAAGCTCTGGAAGAGCGAGAAATTGCCGTGGTAGATGTCGGCCAGTTCGTCGAGCACGGTCTCGACGTCCTCGGGCGTCTCGCCGCCTTCGGCCTGCGCGAACGCCTTGATGCGCCCGATGGCGTGGAGATAGATCCGCTCGCCCCGCGCCATCTGGCGCAGCCGGATGCGCCCATGCCCGAACTGCGAGCGCAACTCGCCGCGATAGTAGTTGGCGTCGTTGAGGCATTCCTGAACGCGGTTCTTGGAGAGGTAGGACGTCACGGCCGCCAGATCGCTCAAGGTATGGCTGTCGCCCTCCTCGACGACCGGCTCGCGGTCGGTGTCGAAATGCGTGGCCTCCAGAATGTCGAAGAGCAGCATCGAGGAGAAGGCGACCGTGGCGCGGCCCGATTCCGTCACCAGCGTCGGATGCGCCTCGCCGGCCTCGTCGAGCGCGTACTTCACGGTCTCGACGACGTTCTCGCAATATTCCTCGACCGTGTAGTTGATCGAGTTGGCCGTCGAGCGATGCTCGCCCGTGTAGTCGACGCCCAGTCCCCCGCCGAGGTCGAGATGGGTGAGGCCGACGCCCTCGCGCCGCAGTTCGACGAAGTAGCGGCACGCCTCAGAGACCGCGCGGCGTACGTCGATGATGTCGGGGATCTGGCTGCCCAGATGCGCGTGCTGGAGCGTCAGGCAGTCCAGCATGTCCTCCGCTTTCAGCCGGTCGATGAGATCGATCAGCTGGTCGGTCGTCATGCCGAAGGAGGAGCGATCGCCAGACGATTCCGCCCATTTGCCCCCCACCCGGTGGTTGAGCTTGATCCGCACGCCGAGGCGCGGGCGGATCTTCAGCCGGCGCGATTCGGCCAGCACGACGTCGAGTTCCTTCGGGCTCTCCAGCACGATCACGGTGTTGAAGGCAATCTTGAGCGAGAGGAGCGCGAGGCTGACGAACTCGGCGTCCTTCATGCCATTGCAGATGAGAAGGCTCTCGCGGTCGAGCGTATGGCTGAGCGCGATCACGAGTTCGGGCTTGGAGCCGACCTCGAGCCCGAAATGGAAGGGTCGTCCGCCCTCCACGATCTGGTCGATCACGGCCGCCTGCTGGTTGACCTTGATCGGGAAGACGCCGCGATAGGCGCCCTTGTAGCCCGTCGCGTCGATCGCCTTGGTGAAGCTCTGGCAGATCTGCGCGATCTGATGCTCGAGATAGGAGGTGACGCGCAGCACCATCGGCGTGGTGATCTCGCGGGCCTGCAATTCCTTCATCACCGCGATGAGGTCGACCGGCGGCGCAGCCGGCGCGCTCGGATCTTTGAGGCCCAGATGGCCGTTCGGCAGCACCGCGATGTGATCTCCACCCCAGCGGCGGATGCCGTAGGGGTCGAGTGCGGCGTCGAGACCGGCCTCGGAGCCGGCTTCGGTCCTGGCCTTGCGGCCGGCTATGTGATCGTGATGCATGGAGGAGGGCCTTCGGGAACAGGCGTCGGGCGCGCGGCGGCGCCCTTCGGCACCGCCACATAAGCCCAAGCGGCGGCAGGGGGAAGTGCTCGCGTTCAAGAACGCCGGATCGGCCCACACGGTTCGCGCCCCCTTGCACGGCCCGTCGCGGCATCGTGCCATACGCTTGGCGATATCCGGCGTTAACGTTCGGGTAGTATTACGACATTCACTGCGATCATCGCCCCTTGCTCAACGCTTCCGCCCCCCTTCGACCTCCATCGCTCTCCCGAGGACCCGCCATGCCCCGTCCGTGCCGCCTTCCCCGCCTGCTGCTGCCGGCCCTCGCCGCCTTCGGTCTCGCCATCGCGGTGCCGGCCGCCGCGCAGGCCAACTTCGCCGCCTGCGTCGACGGTCTCGCCCGCACCGCGCAGGGTCAGGGCGTGCCGGCCTCCGTGACGAACCGCGCCCTCCAGATCAGCACGCCCGACGACAAGGTGCTGCGGCTCTCCCGCCTCCAGCCCGAGTTCAAAACGCCGATCTGGGACTACATGACGTTCCTCGTCGATCCCGAGCGCATCGAGACCGGCCAGAAGATGATGCGAAAGCATCGCCGGGTCCTCGACGAGGTGGAGGCGCAATACGGCGTCGACAAGCATGTCGTCGCCGCCATCTGGGGCGTCGAGACGGATTTCGGCACCGAGACGGGCGACAACTTCCTTCCCCATGCGCTGGCCACGCTCGCCTGCGCGGGCGACCGGCGGCGCGACTTCTGGAAGGGCGAGCTGATGAGCGCCCTCAAGCTCGTCGCGCGGGGCGACCTTCGCCTTGAGGATCTCTACGGCTCCTGGGCCGGCGCCTTCGGGCAGACGCAGTTCATTCCCTCGTCCTACGATCGCCTCGCGGTCGACGGCGATGGTGACGGGCGGCGCGATCTCGTCAACTCGGTGCCGGACGCGCTGGCCTCCACGGCCAATTACCTCAAGCGCTCCGGCTGGACCAAGGATGCCTCCTGGCTCATCGAGGTGAAGGCGCCGGCCAACTATTCGGGGCCGACGGGGCGCAAGAACCGCGCCACCCTCTCCACCTGGGGCTCGCGCGGCATAACCCGCGCCGACGGTCGCCCGCTCTCCGGCGGCGCGCAAGGCGGCCTCCTGCTTCCCGCGGGACCGCGCGGTCCGGGCTTCCTTGTCTTCCCCAACTTCAACGCGATCTACAGCTACAATCTCGCCGAGAGCTACGCGCTTGCCATCTCGCATCTCGCCGATCGGATGGCCGGCTATCCTGGGCTTCGAACGGCTTGGCCGACGGACGATCCGGGCCTGACCCGCAAGCAGCGCCTCGACCTGCAAAAGCGCCTCTTGCGCGCCGGCTACGACATCGGCGAAGCCGACGGCAAGATCGGTCCGATCACCCGGGAGGCCATCAAGGAGGTCGAGGCCAGGGCCGGCATGCCGCAAACCGGCCGCGCCGGCATGAAGGTCTATCGCGCTCTGGGCGGGCGGGGCTGACGCAGGGTCTCAGCGCCGCTCCAGGACGATGATGTCCTGATTGTTCTGATTGGCGCCGGGCTCGATGGTAAGGAGGTTCCAGTCCTCGGCAAGGCATCGTACGAGCCAGCCGCGCAGGATATAGGCGTTGCCCCAACCCGTCGGGTCGAGCCCGTCGGGGCCGTCCGCGATGAACTTCTCCTCGAAGACGAAATCGGCATTCAGGAGCCCTTCGAAGAGCGCCTTGAGGCGCGTCGGCGGCAAGAGGCGCAGGTAGCAGTGCCGATAGACCGAGAGAACGCCGTGCGTCGAGAAGAGGAGCCAGCCGCCGGCGCGGACGAGGCGGGCCATCTCGGCGAACCAGGCAAGCGCCTCCGTTTCTCCGAAATGCGACCAGATGGAAATGGCCGTCGCGCCGTCGAGGCATCCGTCCGGCAGGTCGACGGGAGGGGACTGTGGCGACTGGAAGGCCTCGACCGCCGGCACGTTCTCGCGGATCCACGCGATGGACGCTTCGACGGGGTCCGCCCCGATGAAGCGCGCGGCCGGCCGGTAGGCGCTCAGCGTGCGCAATAGCGAGCCGGACGAGCAGCCGAAATCGAGGTAGCGGCCGCCATCCGCGAATTCCAGGCCAAGCGCCTCCAGAGTGCTCGCGACCATGTTCGCCGCATAGATGTCGCCGATATAGCGCGGGTCGCCCTTCTGCATCCGGTGGACGCCCGGCGGCGGATTGGCCGCGACGAGGTCGAGGCGTTCCGCGATTCCGGGAACGTCATGCGTGCCGATGCGGAGCATGTTGAGCGCAAAGGTCGGAACGCCGAGCTCGGCGCATCGGGCCGCGACCCGCTCGCGCTCCCCATCGCTCAGACGATCGAGCAGGGCCGACTGCACGAGGAGCTTGTGCTCGCGCACATGGCTGGCCAGGGCAATCTCGGGGAAGAGACGGCGCGCCATCGCCAGGATCGCCTCGTGGCTGTCCGCGATGCCCTCGAGCGACTGGTGCGACCTGGTCTGGCCCGGCAGCCAGACGTGCTCGTCATAGCCGATCTCGCGGGGGTAGGGATTCCGTGGGTTACCCATTGCGCGCCTCCGGGCCGGGGAGGCCCCACCCCAGAGTTAGGCGAAGCGAACCCGCCCGCTCAAGCCGCTTCGGAAATCACGCTCACGATCTCGTCCACGCAACCCTCGACGAGGGCCGCATCGTCGCCCTCGCCCATGACGCGGATGAGGGGCTCCGTTCCGGACCTGCGGATGACGAGGCGGCCGTGGCCGGCAAGGCGCGATTCGGCGTCGGCGATGACTTCAAGGACACGCGGGCGCTTCAAGGGCTCGCCCTCGCCTGTGAAGCGTACGTTCTTGAGAACCTGCGGCAGCGCCTCGAAGCGGTGGCAGACCTCGGAGACGGGCTGATCGAGCTTGGTGACGACCGAGAGCACCTGAAGCGCCGCAACGAGACCATCGCCGGTCGTCGAATAGTCGGACATGATGATGTGGCCGGACTGCTCGCCGCCAAGATTGTAGCCGTGGCTGCGCATGCGCTCCGAGACGTGCTTGTCGCCGACGGCGGTGCGCTCGAGGCTGAGGCCGAGCGAGGAGACGTAGCGCTCGAGCCCGAGATTGGACATCACCGTCGCGACGAGGCCGGGTCCCGACAACCGGCTGTCCTCGCACCAGGAGGCGGCGATGACGGCCATCAGCTGGTCGCCGTCGATGACGCGGCCCTTCTCGTCGACGATGATGACGCGGTCTGCGTCGCCGTCGAGCGCGATGCCGATATCGGCGCGCACCTCGTTCACCTTCGAGCACAGCGTGTTGACGGCCGTAGAGCCGACATTGGCGTTGATGTTGGTGCCGTTGGGCTCGATGCCGACGGTGACGACTTCGGCGCCGAGCTCCCAAAGGGCCGAGGGCGCGACCTTGTAAGCGGCGCCGTTGGCGCAGTCGACGACGACGCGTAGGCCCTGCAGCGTCGCGTCGCGCGGCAGCGTGCGCTTGGCGAACTCGACGTAGCGCTCATGGCCGCCGTCGATGCGCTTGGCGCGGCCGATATCGTTGGACCCGGCGAGGCGGCGGGAGAGGTCTTCGCCGAGGAGCTCCTCGATCTTGGCCTCCTCGTCGGCCGAGAGCTTGTACCCGTCCTTGCCGAAGAGCTTGATGCCATTGTCGTAATAAGGGTTGTGCGAGGCCGAGATCATGACGCCGAGATCGGCGCGCAAGCTCCGCGTGAGCATCGCCACGGCGGGCGTCGGGATGGGGCCGAGCTGGAAGACGTCCATGCCGACGGACGTGAACCCGGCCACGAGCGCGTTCTCGATCATGTAGCCCGAAAGGCGCGTGTCCTTGCCGATGACGACCCGGTGCTTGTGTCCGCCATTCCTCAGGAGAAGTCCGGCCGCCATGCCGACCTTCATCGCGATCTCGGGCGTGATCGGGTATGTGTTGGCCTTGCCGCGAATGCCGTCCGTACCGAAATATGCACCCATCTCGAAATCCCTATCCTGTCCGCGCCGCCGCTCGCCGGCGGACATGAAGCCCTCATGTGGGCGCAAACGTGACAGACTGGTGTTCAGGTCGCGTTGCCGAAGACGGTTGAGGCTTTCCTATCGCAGAGCGTCGGCCCGCTTCACCCCAAGACGCGAAAGGCCCGCGCGAAGGCGGGCCTTTCCAGTTTAAGCGGACGCTCGGTTCAAGACGCTCGGTTCAAGCCGAGGGCTGCGGCTCCAAGCCACCGCCGGCGGCATCGCCGCCCTTGCCGACGGAGCCGGCCTTGGGTACGGCCGACGGTCGGCTCGGCATGTCTCCGGTACCATCATCGCCGCGCTGCGGCGGCTTGCCGTCGAGGAGGTCCTTGAGTTCTTGGCCCGACATGGTCTCGTATTCGAGGAGACCCTCGGCGAGGATGACGAGCTGATCCTTGTACTCGGTCAGGATGCGCTTGGCCTCATCATAACCCTCATCGACGAGAACCTTCACCTCGGCATCGACGATCTTCTGCGTCTCCTCCGAGATGTTCTGCGAGCGAGCGACGGAGTGACCGAGGAAGACCTCCTCCTGGTTCTCGCCATAGAGGAGCGGCCCGAGCTTGTCGGACATGCCGAACTGCGTGACCATGGCGCGGGCCATGCCGGTCGCCATCTTGATGTCCTGGGAGGCGCCGGACGTCACCTTGTCATAGCCGAAGATCTCCTCCTCCGCGACGCGCCCACCCATGGCGACGGCGAGGTCGGCTTTCAGCTTCTCGCGGGTCAGTGAGACCTGATCGCGCTCCGGGAGACGCATGACCATGCCGAGCGCGCGACCGCGCGGGATGATGGTCGCCTTGTGCACCGGGTCGGAGGCCGGCTTGTGGAGCGCGACGAGCGCGTGGCCCGCCTCGTGATAGGCCGTCAGCTTCTTCTCCTCGTCGGACATGACGAGCGTGCGTCGCTCGGCGCCCATCATCACCTTGTCCTTGGCGTCCTCGAACTCGGCCATGGTGACGAGCCGCTTGGCACGCCGCGCGGCCAGGAGCGCCGCCTCGTTGACGAGGTTGGCGAGATCGGCGCCCGAGAATCCGGGCGTGCCGCGCGCGACCGTCTTCAGGTCCACGTTCGGCGCCAGCGGAACCTTGCGCACATGGACCTTGAGGATGCGCTCGCGGCCCGTAATGTCGGGATTGGGCACCACGACCTGGCGGTCGAAGCGGCCGGGGCGCAACAGCGCGGGGTCGAGCACGTCCGGCCGGTTGGTGGCCGCGATGATGATGATGCCCTCGTTGGCCTCGAAGCCGTCCATCTCGACGAGAAGCTGGTTGAGCGTCTGCTCGCGCTCATCGTTGCCGCCGCCGAGGCCGGCGCCGCGATGGCGGCCGACGGCATCGATCTCGTCGATGAAGATAATGCAGGGCGCGTTCTTCTTGGCCTGCTCGAACATGTCGCGCACGCGGGATGCGCCGACGCCGACGAACATCTCGACGAAGTCGGAGCCCGAGATGGTGAAGAAGGGCACGCCCGCCTCACCGGCCACGGCGCGCGCGATGAGCGTCTTACCCGTGCCGGGGGGACCTACGAGCAGGCAGCCGCGCGGGATCTTGCCGCCGAGACGCTGGAACTTGGAGGGATCCTTGAGGAAGTCGACGATCTCTTCGAGGTCTTCCTTGGCTTCCTCCACGCCCGCCACGTCCTCGAAGGTGACGCGGCCATTGGCCTCGGTCAGCATCTTGGCCTTGGATTTGCCGAAGCCCATGGCCTTGCCGCCGGCGCCGCCCTGCATCTGGCGCATGAAGAAGATCCAGACGCCGATGAGGAGCAGCATCGGGAACCAGGAGACGAAGATCGAGAGGAGCGAAACCGAGCCCGACTCCGGCGGGCGCGCCTCGATGGCGACGCCGCTATCGTAGAGCCGGTCGATGAGGCCGGGATCGTTGGGCGCGTAGGTCGTGAAGGTGCGGCCGTTGTCGAGCGTGCCGTTGATCGTGTTGCCCGCGATCGAGACCGCCTCCACCTCGCCGCGCTCGACGCGGTTGAGGAGATCGGAGAACGCGATCTCGTTCGCGCCCGCCCGCTCCGACGGAGACTGGAAGAGGTTGAAGAGCGCGATCAGCAGAAGCGCGATGATGACCCAGAGGGCCAGATTGCGGAAATTGGCGTTCATGCGCGAGGGCACTCCGTGGCGCGCCGAGCATGATGCAGGGGCGCGCAAAGGGATATCGGCCAAGAGGTCGGGCCGAGGCGTTGTAGACCAAGATAGGCATGCGCGCCCGGCCTGCCAAGCGCGTCACCCCGACTCGGCCGCGCTTTCGTGTCGCGCCATTAATGGCGTCTGACCGCAAGAGCGCTCGTCATGACGCCCGCGGCGCACGTTCTCATGCCTACGGCCAGCGCGACCGCCGACGAGGGTCCGTCCCCTCGATGATCTGTCCTTTGGCGCGTTCCGATCAAGGCGGAAGCAGGCGAGCTTTATCGAGGCGCCCCGGGCAGGAGCGTGAGGGGCGTCGGGGCCTCGAGGGCCGGATCGCAGCGAAGGCACGCGCTGGCCCCCTCGCCCTCGAGAAGGGCGGGAGCCATCGCGACGGCCGCCCGCCAGGATCGGGGATCGATGCCCGGCGGTACGTCCGGCATCGGGCGGCGCGGCGCGCACCCGACCGTCACTGGACCATCGGCCGCAATGACGAACCGCGCGTCCCAGAGGCCGGGTCCGCCGCCCTCGATCCGAATGTCTGTCGGGCGGGTTCGACCGGCTTCCCGGTAGACGTGGACGAGGCCGTCCACGCGCGCGACGACGCAGCCGTGGAGCGTTCGCCGCGGCGACCGGGCGCCGCGTCGCAGATCTTCGAGAAGCGCTTCCGACCGTTCCATGCGCGGCGGATAGGACTGGCCGCCGACGGTGCGCAGCAGCGCCTCGAGCATGCGCAGAGCGATCTCGTCAGGCGCGTCGAAGGCGTCGAGGGGGCAGGTAACCAGTCCGATGGGATGGGCACGCGCGCCGCAAAGCCGCTCGGCCACCACCGCGTCGATGGCCTGCTGCGCCCGTGCGAGCCGGCGCGCGGTCTCCGACAGTCGCTCAGGCGTGAGGCCGAGCACGGCAAGATCGGGTGCGAGGGCGCGCAGGCGCGCGCGTGCATAGCGCGGATCGGCGTTGGACGGATCCTCGATCCACTCCTGGCCCATCGCCCGGCAGGTCGCGCGAAGCCTGATGGCAGGCACCGGGAGGAGCGGCCGGACATAGACGACGCCGTCCCGTTCGCGCTCTGCCGTCATGCCCGCCAGCCCACGCAGCCCGCTGCCGCGAGCGAGCCGAAGCAGCACGGTCTCGGCCTGGTCGTCGCGGTGGTGTGCAAGCGCGACGTGGCGGGCGCCTACCTCGTTTGCGATCGCGCGCAAAGCCGCATAGCGGGCCTCGCGCAGGCTTGCGTGGCCCTTCGCCCCCGAGGCCAGCCGCCGCGGAACCCCCTGAAGACCGAGAGCCTCGGCCCAGCCCATGACGCGCCTCGCCTCCTCGGCCCCATCGGGGCGCACGCCGTGGTCGATCGTCGCGACGACCAGGGTCGGGCGACCGGGACGCTTCGCCCAGCGGGCGAGGAGGCGAAGGAGTGCGGCGCTGTCGGCACCGCCCGACACGGCGACGACGAGGATGCCGATCGCATCGAACGCGGAGAAGAGCGCCTCGGCCTCCGTCGCGCCGATCGGCGTCTTCAACGGGCCGGACGGCACCCCGGCCTCGTCGGGCGGCGCCTTCGTCATCCCATCGGCGCTACTGAAGCGCCGTCACCGCGCGGCGGTTCTGCGACCAGCAGGAGATGTCGTTGCAGACCGCGACCGGGCGCTCCTTGCCGAAGGAGATCGTCGTGGCGTTGGCCATGTTGACGCCTCGCGCGGCGAGGTAGTTGCGCACAGCCTCGGCGCGGCGGGCGCCGAGGGCGATGTTGTATTCGCGGGTGCCGCGCTCGTCGGCATGGCCCTCGATGCGGACCGAGTAGCGCCCGTATTGCTGCAGCCAGCGGGCCTGCCCGTCGAGCGTGGCGCGGCCGGTCGCAGTCAGCTGCGACGAGTCGGTCTCGAAGAGCACCTTGTCGCCGACGACCTGCGCGAACTCCTGGGGGCTACCGGGCGTGGCGACGCCGACGCCGGCACCGACGCCGGGCAGCGCCGAATTGACGGCCGGGTTTCTGGCACAGCCGACGATGGCAAGGCCGGTGCACAGAAGGATGGCGAAGGAGCGAAGGCGAAGGGATGTCACGTGAAGTCTCCGAGATGAGGGGGGCGAAAGGGTGCGACCGGGTTTCAAAGGATGTGGCGGTCGTTTCATGCATTGCGATCCTGCCGGGCGGCGCGCTCCCGCGCCCTCGCGAGGACGACGAAGCGGATCGCGGCGACGAGTTCGAGAGCGAACCCCAGGCCCACCAGCGTCCAGCCCATGAGGGGCCGAGGCTCTTCCGGCACGAAGACCATGACGAGCCCCGCGAACATGCAGAGCGATGCGATCCCCATCGACACCATCATGGAGCGCGTCATGCGGGCTGCGGCACGCGGTCGGTCGGGCACTGGGGGCGGGCTCCGGCGATCAGTTGAGGAGCGGCGACCAGGCCGGGTCCGATCCGAACTGGGGCGTCGGCACGCGGGCCTCGTTATAGCCCGTCAGATCGACGGAGAAGAGCTGCGGCCCGGCGCCCTCGTCGCGGAAGAACATGAGGACGCGGCCATTGGGCGCCCAGGTCGGACCCTCGTTGTGGAAGCCCTCGGTCAGGATGCGCTCGCCCGAGCCGTCGGGCGCCATGACGCCGATCTTGAAGCGACCGCCCTCCTGCTTCGTGAAGGCGATGAGATCGCCGCGCGGACTCCAGACCGGCGTCGAATAGCGCCCCGGCCCGAAGGAGATCCGCTGCTGCCCGCCGCCGTTCACGTCCATGATGTAGAGCTGCTGCGAGCCCTCGCGATCGGACTCGAAGACGATGCGCCCGCCATCCGGCGAGAAGGAGGGCCCGGTGTCGATGGCCTGGGTATTGGTCAGCCGCGTCGTCGTGCCGGTCGCGATATCCATGAGGTAGATGTTGGAATTGCCGCCCTGCTCCAGGCTCATCACGATCCGGCGCCCGTCGGGGGTGAAGCGGGGCGCGAAGCTCATGCCGGGGAAGTTGCCGACGACCTCGCGCTGGCCGGTGTCGATGTCTAGGAGATAGACCTGCGGCCGCCCGCCATCATAGGCCATGTAGACGACGTTCTGATTGGTCGGCGAGAAGCGCGGGGTGAGGACGAGCTCGCCGCCTTGTGTGAGGTAGCGCACGTTGGCGCCGTCCTGATCCATGATGGCCAGCCGCTTGACGCGGGCATCCTTCGGCCCCGACTCGTCGATAAAGACGACGCGGGTGTCGAAATAGCCGGTCTCGCCGGTCAGCTGCGAATAGATGGCGTCGGAGATGAGATGGGCCACCCGGCGCCAGTTCTCCGGCGTGGTGGAGAATTGCTGGCCGGCGAGCTGCGTCTGGCTAACCGGATCCCAGAGCCGGAACTCGGCCCGCACCTGCCCGTCCGGCTGGCGGGCGACATTGCCGACCGCGACGGCCTGCGCCCCGATGGCGCGCCAGTCCGCGAAGCGCGGGCTAGCCGAGACGGTCGCGTCGTTCTGAAGGAACGAGGCCCGGTCGAGCGGTCGGAAGAGGCCGGAGCGACGCAGATTGTTCTCGACAACCTCGACGATCGGACCGGCGAGATCGGCATCGCCCTCGAAGCCGGCGATCGCGATGGGGAGCGGATCGAGCGTGCCCTCTGTCACGTCGATCTCGATCGCGCGCGCGGGATCGAGCGGCGCGGCCAGGAGGAACAACGCCGCCAGGGCGGCCAAAAGCGTGCGAAGAGACGCGGTCACGTTCATCTTACCTCTAGAGACCCAGCATCTGGCGCGGGTCGAAATTGATCGTGATGTCCTGCCAGAGATCGTATTTCTCGGGCGGCAGGGCGTAGGGCTGGCATTGGAGGACGGCGCGGGTCGCGGCCTGCGAGGCGGCCTCGGCAGCGGGTCCGAAGGGTGCGTCGACCACGCGGGGGGGGCCGCGCAGCGTACCGTCCGGATTGAGCAGCATATTGACCTTCACCGTCAGCGTCTCGGCGCCGCGCGCGCCCAATGGCGGCGTCCAGCACTGGGCAAGGCGACGGCGAAGCGCGCCGATCTCCGAGATCGTCAGCGTCTGGCCCGCGCCCTCTACCGCGCCGAGACTCGGGGTCTGGGAGGCGGCGGTCTGCGTCGGCGCACTGGCCGCGACCGGCTCCTGCTTGTTGAGGAGGGCGGCGATGCGGTCGGGATCGAGCGTGTCGAGGAGCGCGTCCTGACTGGTAGTCGGCTGCGTCGCCTCGGTCTCGATCGGCTGGATCTGGGGCGTCTGAGGCATCACGGGCGCGGGCGCGACCGGCGCCGGATCGACGGGCACCGGCTGCACGGCGGCGACGACCTGCGTCGGCTGGGGCTCCGACACCGTTTCCCGCGTCGCCTCGGCGACTTGCGTCGGCTGGGGCGGCGGGGCGCGCAGGCCCGCCGGGCGGCCGAGCGGGGCCGGCGGAAGCGGGGCCGCAGCCACTTCGGGCTCCGCCGGCGAGGCCGCTACCGGCTCCGGCTCGGGCGTCGGTTGAGGTGTCTGCTCGGGCACCGGTTCGGTCACCACTTCGGCCACTTCGGCCACTTCGGCCACCTGGGGCTCGGGCGTCGGCTCGGCGCGCTCGGTCGGAACAGGGCGAACGGGGATCTCGCGCACCGTCGGCGGGGGGGGCGTCTGCGCCTCGCGGGCGACGTCGCGCACCGGCGCGTCGCGCACCTCGCCCTCCTGCACGGTTTCGGCCTCGCGCTCGGCCTCGATGGTTCGGACGGCCTCGGGTTCGGCCTCGTCGCCCCGCTCATCGCCGAGCGTGAGTTCGGTCGCATCCGCGATGTCGATAATATCGACCGAGACGTTCTCGATCGGCGGCGCGTCGAGCGCGTCGGGCGTCGTCCAGACGAAGAAGGCATAGCCGAAGACGCCGGCATGGGCGACGACGGACGCGATGAGCGCAGCCTTCATCGTCGCCGACGTCTTCTTGCCCC
Organism: uncultured Alphaproteobacteria bacterium; assembly: GCA_963799285.1. GTDB lineage: Bacteria > Pseudomonadota > Alphaproteobacteria > Rhizobiales > CAWCWK01 > CAWCWK01. The sequence continues at coordinate 100,704 of CAWCWK010000004.1, read as the reverse complement.
TCGCCGGGCGCTGGGTCGCCGGGACGGTGGCATCCGTCTCGGGCGTGAAGCTCGGATCGATCCGGGCCTTCCTGCTGCGTCCGAAGGCCATGCTAGCGCCCCCCCTCGTCGGGAGCCGGCGCCTGCCCGGTCACGAGGCCTATGCGGGTGTAGCCGGCCGTATTGATCGCCGTCATCACCTGCACGACGGCGCCATAACCGACCCCGTCGGCCGCGCGCACGAAGATGCGACCTTCGAGGCTGTCGGCGCCATTGGCCGCGATGGCGGTCAGCTTGTCCGCGATCTCGGCAAGCGGTACCTCGCTCTCCTGGAGGAAGATGCGGCCTGTCTCGTCGATGCTGACGGTCAGGGGCTCGCTATCGCCCTCGAGATTGTTGCCGCCGGCCGCCGGCAGATCGATGGGCACGCCGGTCGTCAAAAGCGGGGCGGAGACCATGAAGATGATGAGGAGGACCAGCATGACGTCGACGAAAGGCGTCACGTTGATCTCGGACATCGGCGTGTGGCGACGGCCGCGCCCGCGTCCGCGCCGGCGTCCGCCGCCAGTGGCCTGCAGGGAAGCGCCCATCGGTTAGGCCCCCACCGGATAGGCCTGCGGGGGCGCGTTCGCCGCCGGGCGAGCGGCCGGCGCCTGGGGCTGCGGCATCGGGCGCGCGGCATGCGATGCGGCGGCTTGACCGCGGGCAGCCTGGGTCCGCGCGGCCTGCGCCTGCCCAGCCTGTGCATCGATCTGGCGCGAGATGATGGCGGAGAATTCGTCGGCAAAGCCCTCGAGACGCCCCGAGAGCTGCTGCACCCGCGCGGCGAAGCGGTTGTAGGCGATGGTCGCGGGAATGGCGGCCAGAAGGCCGAGCGCCGTCGCCAGCAGCGCCTCGGCGATGCCGGGCGCGACGACGGCGAGGCTCGCGTTCTCGGCGCCCGCGATCGCCTGGAAGCTCGTCATGATGCCCCAGACCGTACCGAAGAGACCGACGAAGGGCGCGGCCGAGCCGACCGTCGCCAGGACGAGGAGATTGCTCTCGAAGCTCGACACCTCGCGGGCCAGCGCGACGTCGAGACCCTTCTCGATCCGCATCTGCAGGCCCTGGAAGGCGCGCGCGGCCATCTCGTGGCTGCGCTTCCATTCCTGCATCGCGGCGAGGAAGAGCGCGGCCATGCCGGTCTGCGTCTTGCCGCCTGCGGCCTCGCGCTCGACTCCGGCATAGAGTGCGTCGAGCGACTGGCCGGACCAGAACGTCGCCTCGAACGCGTCCATGCGGCGCGAGACACGCCGATAGAGCATCACCTTGTCGAAGATGATCGCCCAACACCAGACGGAGGCCAGCACGAGGCCGATCATGACGACCTTCACGATGAGGCTCGACTGGAGGAATAGGGCGAGCAGCGACACGCTGTGCTGCGGCGCGTCGAGCGCCGTCTGCGTCAGGTCCATCGATGTCTCCTGGTGGTTCGAGCCCTTGGGACTGAAGGACAACGGGCTCGACACCCTTTACGCGTGACGTCTCGGAACAGGCAGCCAGAGCGCCAAAGGCTGGCGAAGGGTCGCCCTTTCGTAAGGCGCAAGAATGCGCGTCAAGTTTGACCAAAGCTTGGCGCATTCGCGCAACACGTTGTGCCGGAGCGGGACGGACCCGGTCACATCATGTTGATAGGGCGGCGCGGCCGGCCCGGCCAAGGCCGTCGAGAATCGCGGGGGTGAGACGTCGCGGACGCCCGTCCCGGTCGATGAGGGCGACGGTCACCTCCGCGCCGACCAGCACCGTCTCTCCGCGCCGCACCCATTGATCGAGCACGATCGAGGCGCCGCGCAGCGCCGCCACCCGCGTCTCGACAAGAAGCGCATCGTCGATGCGCGCCGCCTTCGCGAAATCAAGCGTCATCCGCCGCACGGCGAAGGCGAGCCCCGCCTCGCACAGCGCGGCGTGGGAGATGTCGCGCAACCGGAGGAAATCGGTACGCCCACGCTCCAGAAATTTGAGGTAGGCGGCATGGTAGACGACACCGGAGAAATCGGTGTCCTCGTAATAGACGCGAACGGGAAGGCGGTGCCCCTCTCCTACGAGCCGGCCGGCGAGGTCGGGCCAGGGGAAGAGGTCGGATTGATCCATGCAGACGCCTTAGCGCCCTTGGGCGGGGGATGCAAAGCGATCGAATGCACCGTCGCGCGCCGTCGCCGCATTTGTTCGAGCGACGAGCCGGGTGAGGGCCCGACCGAGGCCGGAGATGAGCGTATGAGCGGCGGCCGAACGCTCGCGCCGGCCACGCGCGACGAGGGCGTCGAGGTCACGCGTCGTGAGCGTGGCGGGATCGATCGTGTGAAGGGCAGTCGTATTCATCGGTGATCTCCGTTTATGTGAAGGCGAGCGGTCTGACGGCTCCATGTCCTAGAGACTGCCTTGCCCGTACTGTCTCGACAAACGACGAGTTGTCAGGCATGGATTGAGCAAAAGTAATTCGAACCCGCGCCGTCCGCGAGGCACACCATGCTTCCGTCCCTCACGTCCCTACGCGCGTTCGAGGCTGCGGCCCGCGCGATGAGCTTCGCCAAGGCGGCCGACGAGCTGGGCGTCAGCGCGGCGGCCATCAGCCACCGGATCAAGAATCTCGAGGAATTCTTCGGCGTTGGGCTCTTTACGCGGATGAACCGCCGGGTGGAACTGACCGAGAACGGCCGGCTTCTCTACCCGGACATCCATGAGGCCTTCGAGCTGCTCATCCGGGGCGTCGGGCGGGTCCGGCCGAAGGGGGGAGCCGAGACCGTGCTCACGGTCGGCGTCGGGCCGGCCTTCTCGGCCAAGTGGCTCGCGCCCCGCGTCTGGCGGTTCATGGAGACGCACCCGTCCATTCAGGTGCACATCGCAGCCTTTCTCGGCGTCTCGAGCCTGGGTCCGGGCGGCGTCGACGTCTCGATCCGGTTCGGTACCGAGGTCCCGCCCGAGACCTATGCCGAAGTGCTGCTGCACGAGACGCTCGTGCCGCTCTGCGCGCCGGACTTGCGCGATGCGCTGGACCTCTCAAAACCCGGGGACGTGCTGCGTGCGTCTCTCATCCACGACGATTCGACGAGAAGCGTGCCGGATTGGGGAGAGTGGATGCGCGTTGCCGCGGTGGAGGGCGACACGAGCAGGGGCCTGCGCTTCAACCATGCAGACCACGCCATCGACGCAGCCATCGAGGGCGCCGGCGTCGTGCTCGGCCGTCGCACGCTCGCCTTGAAGGACATGCGAGCCGGGCGGCTCGTCCAGGCCTTCGAGCCGGCCCTGACGATCGATCCCTGCTTCCGCTTTATCTGTCCGAAGGGCCGCGAGACCACGCCCGCCATCGCCGCCTTTCTCGGCTGGATGCGCGAAGAGGCCGACGCCTTCGCCCGTCTGGACGAGGCACCGGCCCCCTTGCTCGTCGATCTCGCCGGCTAGAAGAGCCGCAACACCGACTGGTCCGCCTGGTTGGCGAGCCCGAGCGCCGTCGAGGACAGCTGCTGGCGCGTCTGGAGTGCCAGGAGGTTCGCACCTTCCTCGTTGGTGTCGGCCAGCACAAGCTCGTCGGCGCCCTTGCGAAGCGTGTTGACCAGTTCCTGCGTGAAGTCTTTGCGCACCTGGACGATCGAGAGGTTGGAGCCGAAGGACTGCTGCTGATCGCGCAGCGTGTTGACGACTGAATCGAGCTTCTCGATCGCGGCCTCCAGAGACGCGCCGGAGGTGAAGTCGGTATCGTCCGGAACACCGAGCGTACCGGCATCGAAGACGACGCCGTCGATCTTGAGCGACGACTGGGACTTGCCGACCTCCTCGTTGAAGACGACCTTCAGATCGTCGCCGTTGAGAAGGTTCGTACCGTTGAACCCGGCGTCGGCGACCAGCTTGTCCACCTGGCTGCGCAGCTCGCTGAACTGCGCCTTCAGCGCGGCCGCACGATCGGCATCGATGCCGGTGCCGGCGACCGCCGTGAGCGCGACATCCGTATTGTCCGTGAAGCCGGTGCCAAGGGCGACGGAGTTCGCGGCCGTCGTGGCATCGACGTTGATCGACGTCGTACCACCATTGCTCGACGTCACGTCGAGCTTGCCATCGCTGGTGATGCTGGCCTTGGCGAGCCCCGAGCCGTTGATGGCGCTGACGAGATCGCCGACCGTGCTCGTCGCCGTCACGGTGAACGTGAAGCTCTCGGAGCTGGCGCCATCGACGTTCTTGATCGTCACCTTGTCGTTGGCCACAAGCGAGGTGCCGCCGTTGAGACCCGTGATCTTGGAGTTGAGTACCTGGGCCTGCAGATCGTCACCCGTCGCGCCTGTCTCGGCCGTGATGACGCCGCCAGTCACCTGGACCTTGGACTTGGCGCCTTCCGACAGCGCCTGGCTCGCCGTCGCCGAGGCGGCCTCGACCAGTTTGGTGATCGCGCTGAGGGCCTGGTCGGCGGCGTTGACGGTGTTGATCGCGCCGCCCATCGAATCGAGCAGGCTCGCCAGGTCGCCGGCACGGTTGTTCAGCGACTGCGAGGTGAAGAAGTTGGACGGATTGTCGAGCGCCGAGTTCACATCTCGCCCTGTCGACAGGCGCTCCTGCGTGATCTGGGTCAGGTTGGCGGTGCGCTGGAGCTGCAGAAGGTTGGCGCGAACGCCTGCAGATAGGGTAATACCGGACATCGAGTTTCTACTCCTTGGGACACGCTCTGGTTGAGCAACCTCAGGATGTATTACGGACCTTGCATGGACCTTAACGCTCGAGCGCTGTTGCACCCTAAAGGTGTTTCTTTGAGGGATTTATGGTTGTATCTATGGAAGATGTCGCGCGGCGTCCGGTCGTACCGGTCATCGCCGTCGAATCGGTCGAGGCCGGATTGGGGCTCGCCCGGGCCCTCGTGGCGGGCGGCCTCGACGTCCTCGAAGTCACGATGCGGACGCCAGCCGCGCTCGACGCCATCGCTGCAATGCGATCGGACCTGCCCGACGCCATAGTCGGCGTCGGCACGGTGCGAACGCCCTCTGATCTCGACGCGGCGTTGGCGCGAGGCGCGCAGTTCGTCGTCACGCCAGGCACGCCTCCCCGCCTTGGCGATGCCCTGGAGGCGATGGACGTGCCCGTGTTGCCGGGCTGCGCGACGGCGAGCGAAGCCATGGCACTCGCCGACCGGGGCTTCCGGACCCTCAAGCTTTTTCCCGCCGAAGCGTCGGGCGGCGTCGCGATCTTGAAGGGTTTGGCGGGTCCACTCGCCGATCTCGCCTTCTGCCCAACGGGCGGCGTCAGCATGGCCAATGCGGCCAGCTATCTGGCACTATCCAACGTTGTCTGCGTCGGCGGAACCTGGGTCGCTCCGAAGGACGCGGTCGTGACTGGCGACTGGGACCGAATCACCACGCTCGCGTCGGAAGCGGCGGCGCTGCCGCGCGGATAGGCATTCGCAGCTAGAGCGTTTTCAAACGCTATTAGTTCGCGAAACGGCCGGGGATGACGACGGTCAGACGACCGAGACGAGCTTGGGGCCCTTCTCGAGGACCTTGAGCACCTGCGCCAGCTCGTGGCCGCGTTTCACGATCCGCCCGCCTGGGGCGAGCACGCTGTAGGCTCCCTGCTTGCGGGCGAGCTTGGGCGCCTTCTCGACGCGGTAGAGCGGCATCTCGGACGCGTGGCGAAAGATCGAGAAGACCGCCCGGTCCTTCAGGCAATCGATCGCGTAGTCGCGCCATTCACCGGCGGCGACCTGTCGGCCGTATATGTTGAGGATGACGCCGAGCTCGCGCCGGTCGAAGCTGACGATCGTGGGCACAGGACGCGATCCGGAAAACGGCCTTGGCAGCGAAGCGGGATGAAGCGGCGTGACCGTGGCGCCGACCATGCCGTCCGGCGATTGTCGAGTATCGGCCCGGGCGCCGGGCGATGAGCCGGCCTTGCAACTGGGTGTCTCGCCGCTCGCCGCGTCGCTCATGCGCTCAACTCTCCTCCGCCGTCACATCTCCGTCATGATGGGCGGGCCATCGGCATTCGGCAAGGGGAGCGCCGAGCGGCCCTAGCGTGGAAAAACTTGCAAGTTCGCCTCGAGAGCGGACCGCCACGTTCCTGCCCCTTTTGTGTCGAATTGTTACATCGCTGCCTCGAAGGCCCGGCTGGCGAGCGACTCCGGTTTCATTGCCCCCCAGCCCCCCGGTGTGCTTTGCATGGTCGGGCCGTCAGCATCTCCGACGTGATGTGTCATCCTAGGGGCGTGATCTTGGGGCGTGATCCTGGGTCGTGATCCTGCCCTTCAGGTCACCGCTTCACGTACTCCGCCCCGACCACGTGCCCATTCTCGGTCTGCACGAAAACGGCGGCGCCGCGGTTCGCACCCAGCTCAGGCATCTCGAAAGCCATACGTGTCGCCTCGCCGTTCCAATCGGCGAGCCGGCTGAGAGCGGTTACGGAATGCGTATAGGCGACGGTGCGGCCGGCGTTCTCGCCCCGGGCGATCGGCACGGCGTTCACGATGTCGAACGCCGCGAGCCAGATCGTCGCAGCCATGGCGTCTCCCGCCTCAGACAGGATGACGGTCAGGCGCCCACCCTCCTCGGCGCAATCGACACCGACCTCTGCCGCCATGCGGGATAGGATCCGCTCGACATCGTCCTGCGCGCTTCCGACGGCGTGTTCGCGCCCGCCGACGACGATCTGCGGCGTGTAGACCTCCCCGTCGCCCCGGGCCTGCGCGTAGTCGCGCTGCCGGGCGCTGAAGGCGGGGCTGGCGAGCGTGTCCGGCCAGCCGAGACGGTCCCAATAGTCGACATGAAAGCTCAAGGCGACGACGTCGTCGCGCTTCGCGAGCTCCCTCATATAGGCGTCCGCCGGCGGGCAGGACGAGCAGCCCTGGCTCGTGAAGAGCTCGACGAAGGCCGGCGCCTGCGCACTCGCGGCGACGGAGGCGGTCGGAGCGGTCAGAAGGCCGAGCACGAGGGCGGCAAGGAGAGGTCGTGTCATGCCGACGAAGATAGGGTGGAGCGCGCGCCTTGGCACCTCTGACGGGCTGACGATTTCGTGAGAGGTCCCGTCCCGCGACACGATCAGAACGTTCGCGCTGCGAGCGCGATGCGGGCGCCGGCCGTCACCACGCACAGAGCGGCGAAGCCGTAGGCGATCCCGACGAAGGCGCCGGGGAAGAGGCACATCGCGGCGAAGACGGCGATCGTCTCCGTTCCCTCGGCGAGCCCGGTCGTGAAGAGGAGCGACTTGCCGCCCCGCGCGACCGTCTCGCCCTCTCCCACGGTCTTCTGTGCCGCACGCTTCTCGGCCATCACCGCGAAGGCGAGGACCGTGCCGCCGTTCACGTAGAATGTGAGGATGAGTGTGCAGGCCGCGACCGCATTGGTGCCGGGATCAAGGATCGCGAAGGCGAGCGGGATGGCACCGTAGAAGGCGAAGTCGAGCGAGATGTCGAGAAAGCCGCCATAATCGGTCGGCCCCGCGCCCGAGGCCCGCGCGACCGCGCCGTCGAGCCCGTCGCCGAGCCGCCCGACGAGGAGGAGGACCAGCCCGATCAGCGTCGCATCGCTCGCGATTGCGATGGCGGACGCCATGCCGCAGGCGAAGGCGGCCCAGGTGACGCCGTTCGCGGTGACGCCGGTGGAGACGAGCGAGCGAGCCGCCGCGTCGAGCGACGGGTCGATGATCCGGCGAGCGATGCGGTCGAGCATGCGCCCGCCTCGAAGGCTGGTCCGGCCTTAGGCCGCGAGGCGGCGCAGCACGTAGTGCAGGATGCCGCCATTGCGGAAGTAGTCGAGCTCGTCCTCGGTATCGATCCGCACGAGGAGCGGCACTTCGCGGGCGGTGCCGTCGGCGCGCTTCACGACCATGTCGATCCGCTTGCGCGGCGTGAGATCGGCCATGCCCTCGATGGTGATCTGCTCGGTCCCGTCGAGCCCCAGCGCCTCCCAGGAAGCCCCATCGAAGAACTGCAGCGGCAGGACGCCCATGCCGATGAGGTTGGAGCGATGGATGCGCTCGAAGCTTTCGGTCACGACGGCCCGCACGCCGAGAAGCGTCGTGCCCTTGGCCGCCCAGTCGCGCGACGAGCCGGTCCCGTATTCCTTGCCCGCGAAGACGACGAGAGGCACGTCCTCCTTCTGGTAGCGCATGGCGGCATCGTAGATGTCCATCTGCTCGCCCGAGGGCTGGTGGATCGTCACGCCGCCCTCGACGCCCGGCACCATCTGGTTCTTGATGCGGATGTTGGCGAAGGTGCCCCGCATCATGATCTCGTGGTTGCCGCGGCGCGCGCCGTAGGAGTTGAAGTCCACGGGCTTGACGCCGTGCTCCTGCAGGTAGCGGCCTGCCGGGCTGTCCTTCTTGATCGCACCGGCGGGCGAGATGTGGTCGGTCGTGATCGAATCGGCGAAGAGACCCAGCACGCGCGCGTCGACAATGTCCTCGACCGCGTCGGCATTGCCCGTCATGCCCTCGAAATAGGGCGGGTTGGCCACATAGGTGCTGTCGCCCCAGCCATAGGTCTGGCCTTCCGAGGTCTGGATGCTCTTCCAGCGTTCGTCGCCGGTGAAGGCGTTGGAATAGCGCTCCTCGAACATGGCGGGGTTGATCGACGTGCGGACCAGCTCGGCGATCTCGGCCGAGGACGGCCAGATGTCCTTGAGATAGACGGGATTGCCGTCCTTGTCGTCGCCGAGGCTTTCCGTCGTGATGTCCTTGAGCATCGTGCCGGCGATCGCGTAGGCGACGACGAGCGGCGGCGAGGCGAGATAGTTCGCCTTCACATCGGGGTTGATCCGGCCCTCGAAGTTCCGGTTGCCGGAGAGGACGGAGACGACGGCGAGATCGTTGTCGTTGACGGCTTTCGAGATGGGCTCCGGCAGCGGGCCGGAATTGCCGATGCAGGTCGTGCAGCCATAGCCGACCGTGCCGAAGCCGAGCCTGTCGAGATCGTCCTGGAGGCCGGCCTTGTTCAGGTAGTCGGTCACGACCTGGGAGCCCGGCGCGAGCGAGGTCTTCACCCAGGGCTTGACGGTGAGGCCCTTGGCGAGCGCGTTGCGCGCCAGGAGGCCAGCGCCGATCATCACGCTCGGGTTGGAGGTGTTGGTGCAGGCCGTGATGGCGGCGATGACGACGTCGGCATTGCCGAGATCGTGATTGGTGCCGGGCACGGGGAAGCGCGCTCCGATCTCCTTGCCGTACTCGTTCTTGAGGACGTCCTTGAAGGCCGAGGCCGCCACGTCGAGCGCGACGCGGTCCTGCGGGCGCTTCGGGCCGGCGAGGCTCGGCACGACATCGGCGAGGTCGAGCTCGACGGACGAGGTGAAGACCGGGTCGGGCGTCGAGGTGTCGCGCCACATGCCCTGTTGCTTGGCATAGGCCTCGACGAGATCGACCTGCTCCTCGCGGCCCGTCGCCGTCAGATAACCGAGCGTGTCCTTGTCGATGGGGAAGAAGCCGCAGGTGGCGCCGTATTCGGGCGCCATATTGGCGATCGTCGCCTGATCCTCGAGGCTGAGATGCTCCAGGCCGGGGCCATAGAACTCGACGAACTTGCCGACCACGCCCTTCTTCCTGAGCATCTCGGTAACGACGAGGACGAGATCGGTCGCGGTCACGCCCTCCTTGAGCCTGCCGCTCATCTTGAAGCCGACGACCTCGGGGATGACCATGGAAACGGGCTGTCCGAGCATGGCCGCCTCGGCCTCGATGCCGCCGACACCCCAGCCGAGGACCGAGAGGCCGTTGACCATGGTCGTGTGGCTGTCCGTGCCGACGAGCGTGTCCGGATAGGCGGTCAGCTCACCACCCTCATCGTTGACGAAGACGACGCGGGAGAGGCATTCGAGGTTGACCTGGTGGCAGATGCCGATGCCGGGCGGGACGACGCGGAAATTGTCGAACGCGCCCTGCCCCCAGCGCAGGAACTCGTAGCGCTCGCCATTGCGCTCGTATTCACGGTCCATGTTCTTGGCGACCGCGCCCTCGGTGGCGAAGAAGTCGACCATAACCGAGTGGTCGATGACGAGATCGACCGGCACCTGCGGGTTGATGGCCTCGGCCGAGGCGCCGAGCTTGGTCGCGGCGTCGCGCATGGCGGCGAGATCGACGACGGCGGGCACGCCCGTGAAATCCTGCATCAGGACGCGCGCCGGGCGGTAGGCGATCTCGTGGGTGGACGTCTTGTCGCCAAGCCAGGTCACCATGGCCTGGATGTCCTCGGCCTTGACGGTCCGCCCATCCTCGAAGCGCAGCAGGTTCTCCAGGAGCACCTTCAGCGAGAAGGGCAGCCGGGATGCGCCTTCGAGGCCGTTCTCCTCGGCCGCCTTCAGGTCGAAATAGGTGTAGTCCTTGCCGCCAACCTGGAGGGTCTTGCGGGACTTGAAGCTGTCGAGAGAGGCCTGCGCCATGGGTGGAGAACTCCTGCGTGGAGGTTGCGGACACGCCGTCGGGCGCGGGTTGCCGGCCTTATAGACGCGCGCTACCCACGTGACCAGAGAGCGGTGGGGCGGCGGATTGCACGAATGGCGGACACAGTGGGCCAAGCCGCGCCAAAACCCATCGATCCGCGATACGGCGCAATGCTCGTCCTCGACGAGGTCGCTTGCGCGAGGGGCGGCCGCATCCTCGTTGAGGGCCTCAACGTCACGCTGGCGCCCAGCGAGGCCTTGCGCCTCGTCGGCCCGAACGGCTCGGGCAAGACGAGCCTGCTGCGGCTCCTGGCCGGGCTGCTGCCGCCCGCCGGCGGGCGTCTCTCGCTGAGCGGCACGTCGAGCGACAGTCCGATCTGCCAGCGCACCCACCTCCTCTCCCATCTCGACGCGATCAAGCCGGGTCTGACGGTCGAGGGTGCGCTCGCCTTCTGGTCGGCCTATCTGGGCGGCGGCCCGGCCGATCCGCGCGGGCCCCTCGCCCGTGTCGGTCTCGAGCCGGTCGCGGGCGTGCGCTGCGGCGATCTCTCGGCCGGGCAGCGGCGCCGTCTGGCGCTCGCCCGCATCCTCGCCCTCCCCCGTCCGCTCTGGCTCCTCGACGAGCCGACGGCGGCGCTCGACGCGGAGGGCCAAGACCTTCTCGAGGAGCTCATCGCGGAGCACCGCGCCGACGGAGGCCTCGTCGTCGCCGCGACCCACCTGCCGCTCGCGCTGCCGGGCGCGCGAACGCTGCGGCTGGACACGCGGCTGGATAAGGGACCTTGAGCGCGCTCCGGGCCGCGAGGGCCCTTCTCGCCCGCGATCTCCGCCTCAGCCTCCACACGGGCGGCGGAGGGGCGGCGGCGCTGATGTTCTTCCTCGCGCTCGTCGTGGTGATGCCCTTCGCGATCGGCCCAGACCTCAACCTCCTCTCGCGGCTGGCGCCGGCCATTCTCTGGGTCGGCGCCCTCCTCGCCTCGCTCCTCACGCTGGAGCGGATGTTTCAGGCGGACGCGGAGGACGGCTCGCTCGACATCATGCGTGCCGGTCCCCTGCCGCTCGAAGCGCTGGTCGCCGTCAAGGCGCTCGTCCATTGGCTGACAACCGGCCTGCCGCTCAGCGTGGCAGCGCCCTTTCTCGGCCTCCTCCTCGCCATTCCGGGCGAGGCGAGCGTGATGGTCACGCTCACGCTCCTCGTCGGCACGCCGGCGCTCTCGCTCATCGGCATGGTGGGGGCGGCGCTGACGGTGGGCCTGAGGCGCGGCGGCGTGCTGCTCGCGATCCTCGTGCTGCCGCTCTGCGTGCCGGTGCTGATCTTCGGCGTCGGCGCGTCTAACGCCGCCGTGCTTCTCAACGGCAATGCGCGCGCGCCGCTGATGCTGTTGGCCGCGCTCTCGCTGACGGCGGCGGCCCTGGCGCCCTTTGCCGGCGCGGCGGCCCTGCGGGCAGGTCTGGGAGACTGAACGTCCGGCCGGACTACTCGGCCGCGACCGGCAGTCCGAGATAGGCCTCGGGGTCGAGCGCGATCAGCGCCTCGGCAAGCGCCATCAGGCTGTCCCGCACCTCGTCGAACCGGGCGGTGGGCACGATGCGAGCCTCGTCCATGTAGAGGCCGCGATTGATCTCGACCTGGAGGACGTGGACACCCTCGTCCGGGCGTCCGTAATGCTCGGTGATGTAGCCCCCGGCATAGGGTGCGTTGCGGCCGACGAGATGGCCGCGTCTGGCGAGCGCCGCGTGGGCCGCCTGCATGACGGCGGGCGCGCAGGACTGTCCGTGCCGATCGCCGAGCACGAAATGCGAGCGCCGCTCGGCCGTCTGCGCCGCGCTCTGCAATGCGCCCGGTGCGGCCGCGATCCGGGCCAGGGACGGCATGGAATGACCGTCGACGAGGACGCAGACGCCGAACCGGTCCACCGTCGCGGCGATGAGGTCGCGAAGCGCGCGATGATAGGGCACGTAATAGGCCCCGATCCGCGCCATCGCCTCGTCGATACTGGGCGGCCGGGCGTAGATCTCCTTGGAATCGGCCACCACCCGCGCGATGGTGCCGAGCCCGGCGGCCACACGCAGGGAACGCGTGTTGGCATAGGGCGGGAGACGGCGAAAGAGGCGGGGATCGAGCTCGAACGGCTCGCGGTTCACATCGAGATAAGCGCGCGGGAAATTGGCCCTTAGCAAGGGCGCGCCGAGCTTGGTGACGCCCTTGAGCAGCGTGTCGACGAAGGCGTCCTCGGACGCGCGCAGATCGCGCAGGTCGAGCCGCGACTCGGCGAGGAATCCGGGGGGATAGGCGCGGCCCGAATGCGGCGCGTTGAAGACGATCGGAACGGTCTGGCGATCGGGTGCGAGGACCTCGAAGGCCGGCGCGATGAGGTCGCTCGGCGTGGCGGCCGACGCGGTGCCGCCGGGGCCATATTCGGCCGTGCCGTCATGCACCGCGACCTCGCGCACCGCTCGTGCGCTGCGGGGTGCGCGGCCCCACACGGTTCGTCTGGCCCAATCGTCCGTCACGCAACTCTCCGGCTGGCCCGCGCCGCCCGGTGACGGAGCGCTGCCGGGGAGGAGTTAGCACGGTGGCCAGGCATTCCAAGAGGGTGAAGACTTGTCCAGGAGGAGCGTCTAGCCCCAGCCCATGGCCCGCCGCGATGGGACTGGCAGCGTTCAAGATCCCGCACCGTCCAAGATCGCGAACCGCCCGGGATAGTGGCCCTGGGACACCGCCCGTTCAGTAAACCGCGCGGCGTATCGCCCTGCCCTCTTGGCACTGCCCGCTGGCCGTGCATGTATGCGCCGATACGCAGGCGGGTCGTCCCAGACCCGCGCAATTCCACGACCGGCCGCGAGCGGCCCGACTGACGAGACGTGACCCATGAGCGCGATGTCGAAGATCCTGCTGGCCGAAGACGACAACGACATGCGCCGCTTCCTCGAGAACGCGCTCGGGCGGGCCGGCTATTCCGTCGTCGCCTGCGACAATGGGCAGGCCGCCTACGAGCGGCTACGCGAGGAGCCCTTCACGCTTCTCCTCACCGATATCGTGATGCCGGAGATGGACGGCATCGAACTGGCCCGCAAGGCGACCGAGCTCGACCCGGAAATGAAGGTGATGTTCATCACCGGTTTCGCCGCCGTCGCGCTCAACGCCTCGTCCGGCGCGCCGAAGGAAGCCAAGGTCCTCTCCAAGCCCTTCCACCTCAAGGACCTCGTCCGCGAAGTAGATCGGATGATGGCCGCCTGAACTTCAGGCCGTCACGCCCGGTCGGAGGGGTGCGTGACCCCATCGTTGAACCCAATATCGCCGTAGCGCGTGACGTCGACGCCGGGGAAGTTGGCGATGTTGACGCCATATTCGTTCGGGTTGGAGCGGCGGCGGTGATGCGTGTAGATGCCGCAGACCGAGCAGAAATAGTGCTCGGCCGCGCCCGTGCCCCATCGGTAGAGCGTCAGTGCCTCCTCGCCGGTCAGCACTTCGAGATCCTCGAGCGCCACGGAGGCGACGACGACCGCACGGCGCCGGCAGAACGAGCAGTCGCAGCGCCGCGGGCTGAGGAACCGCCCCGCCCACGGAACGCGCAGCGTCACCGCGCCGCAATGGCATTGCCCGGTCAGCGTCTCTGGGGCCCGGGTGGCGGCCTTGGAGGAAATCTCTGTCATAGCGGCGCCTCCGCTCGCTTGAGACGAAACGTCTCGTGAGAATGTGGGTGTGCGGGCGGTCCCGCACTGCCTATCTTGGTCGTATGAACCTTCTGATCGCTCTCGTCTCCCTCCTCCCTCTCATCGTCGCACCGGCCGCCGCGCAGGACGAGACCGCGCGTGTGAGCGTGCGCGCGCTCCTCTCCGTGTCCGGGCCACCGGCGGCGGGCGATACGCGGATCTCGCTCTCTGGTCCCGATGGGGTCATCGCCGAAGCCGAGGGACCGGTTCTGGAGGTCGATCTGCCGGCCGGCAACTACACGGTCGAGGCCGTGAGCGGGCTGGCAACGAGAACGGAGCGCCTGCGCGTTCGGCCGGGCGGGCGGGATCAGTCGATTCGGGTGAACCTGCGCTCGGGCGTCCTTGCGGTGCGCTCGCGCAGCGCGGCCCGTATCGTCCTGATGGAGTCCGAGCCCGACGTCTTCGGCAATCAGCGGATCCTGGCCGAGACGACCGACGCCATCTGGGCCCTCACCGTGCCGCAGGGGCGCTATCGCCTCCTTATCGAGGGCGCGGACGGGGGCAAGATTCTCGATCAGGACGTGGAGATCGTGCCGGCGCGCCGCGAGACCATCACGACGCGCTGAGATGTCTTGGAGGTCGGGACCCTCTAGGCCCGGACCCTAGGACGCGTCGTCGATCAGCTTGGCCATCTCGTCGAAGCTGCGCGCGCCGCGCACTTCCTCGCCATTGATGTAGAAGGTCGGCGTCGCGGCGACGCCGAGCGCATCACCGCGATCCTTTACGTCCGTGATGGCGTCGAGGAGTGCCTGATCACGCAGACAGGCGTTGAACTTCTCTTCCGGGACGCCGATCTGGCGCGACATGTCGAGCAGCGCGTCGAGCGGACGCTCGGTGAAGGCCCACTGGCGCTGGCGCTTGAAGAGCGCGTCGACGACGGTGAAGTAGCGCTGGTCGCGCGTCTCGGCCTCCTCGCCCTCCATCGCGGCGAGGGTCGCGATATCCATGCCGGGCTCGTATCCGGAGGCGCAGTGCGCGAGCATGAAGGCCGCCATGGCGAGCGGATCGAGCGGAAATTCGCGCATGAGAAGGCGCGCCTTGCCGGTCTCGATATAGGCCGCCTTCAGCTCGGGATAGGTGTCGGTGTGGAAGGAGGCGCAATGTCCGCAGGTCATCGAGGCGTATTCGACGATCGTCACCGGCGCATCCGGCGAGCCGACGGCGCGCTCGCCGAGCGGACCTGCGACCATGAGCTGACTGCCCATCTGCGCGAAGCCGGGCGACGCGGCTAGGCCGGCCGTGCCGGCGGCGAGAAGGGCAGCAAAATGGCGGCGGGTCAGGGTCATGCGTCAACTCTCCAAGCATCCTCCCGCAAGTCTCGAAAGCGGGCGCGGAACGGTAGGGGGGCTCTATCTGGGCGGACTATGTCGGCGCGAAGGCCATAGGGGCAAGCCCCGTCACCGTCGCAGGGGCCGCATGAACGGCGGCTGAAGGATCACGCGCGCCGGCCAGGTAGGCCTCCGGTGCCACTGACCCTCCCGATGGCTAACCGCCGCTCCGCTCGTCGAGGGACGTGCCGAGGCGGACGAGCGCGCTCTCCAGCCGATCGGCGGGCGAGCGGGCAGGGGCCGCGCTCGGTGTGGCATGCGCCTCGTTCGTCGGGCGGGGCGTCGAGGCCGGGCGGGGTCGGCCGGTCTTCAGGCGCACGGCCTCGACCGCGCGCCAGCCGAGAAAGGCGTTGATGCGCTCTCGGATGATGTCCTGCTGGTGCTGGACGACGAGAGCATCGCCGCTCGCGCAGCCGAGGATGAGCGTCCCGCCCGCCTCATTGCCGCGCCGCCAGGTGATCTGCTCCGGCAAGGCCATGGCGGCCAGTTGCGGGCCGACCACCGTTTCCCAGTGCGAGAAGAGGCGCGCGTTGGCAAAGCCGCGCTTCTTGACCAGCGGATCGAGCGTCTTCTCGACGAGATCGCCGAGGAGCCGTGCGCGCACCTGCACCTGCGGCTGGGTCCTCGGCGGATCGCCCGCGAGAGACGCCATCCGCCCACGCGAATGGACGCCTGACTGGCCACCTGACCGGCCACCTGACTGGACTTGGCTGCGCGTCGGTCGCAAAAGCGTGAACCTTCCGGAGAGCTGGCCTCTGTCGTGCCCCAAGCCCTTCCCGACATCAAGCCCGGCGCCGTTGCCGACGTGCTCGCCTGGTACGACCGGCATCGCCGCACGCTGCCCTGGCGGGCGGGTCCGGGCGAGGTGTCGGAGCCCTACCGCGTCTGGATCTCGGAGATCATGCTCCAGCAGACGACGGTGGCTGCCGTGCGCGGTTACTACGCCCGCTTCCTGGCGAGGTTTCCGACGATCGAGACGCTGGCGGCGGCCGAGCTCGACGCCGTCTTGGAGGTCTGGGCGGGGCTCGGCTACTATGCGCGGGCGCGCAATCTCCATGCCTGCGCACGCGAAATCGTCCACGCCCGGGGCGGGGTCTGGCCGGAAACGCTGGAGGGTCTGCGCGCGCTCCCCGGCATCGGTGCCTATACCGCCGCCGCCATCGGCGCGCTCTCCTTCGGCACGCCGGACGTGCCGCTCGACGCCAATATCGAGCGGGTCGTGGCGAGGCTCGAGCGGATTGAGACGCCTCTGCCCAAGGCGCGCGAGCCCCTGCGCCATCTCGCGCAGGCCTATCGCGCACCGGAGCGGCCGGGCGACATCGCGCAGGCGCTCATGGATATCGGCGCCACGCTCTGCACGCCGCGCAACCCCGTCTGCGCCCTTTGCCCGCTAGCGCCGCATTGCGCTGCCCATCGCGTCGGCGACATGACGCGCTACCCCGTGAAGACGCCTCGGAAGGCCGTTCCGGAGAAACGCGGCGCCGCCTTCGTCGCGAGACGCGCCGACGGCGCGATCCTCATGGCGCGGCGGCCCGAGGACGGACTTCTCGGCGGCCTCTGGACCGTGCCCGCCTGGTGGCCGGGCGAGGCCGGCGACGATACGCCGCCGCTGGATGCCGACTGGGCGGCGGCGGGCGAGGCCCGGCACGGCTTCACGCATTTCAGGCTGGTGCTCGACGTCTTCGTCACCGCCACCGATCGCGATGCACCCGCCGGCCTCGAATGGAAGGATCCCGGCACCGTCGGCAGGTCGACGTTGCTGAAGGCGATCCTCGCGGCCGCCGATAGCGGCTAGTGCCCGCCCGCGAAGGCTCCCGTGCGCACGCCATAATCGACCGCCAGGCCATAGTCCGGATCGTCGTCGGCATCGACGATGAGTTGGCCGGCCTTGTTGAGGAGCGCGTGGCAGTCGCGGCTGAGATGGCGCAGCTGAACGGTCTTGCCCTGGCTCTCGTATTTCGCGGCCACGTCCTCGACGGCCTGGAGCGCGGACTGATCGACGATGCGGCTGCGCGCGAAGTCGATCACAACGGTCTCGGGGTCCTCCTCGGGCGTGAAGAGCTCGGAAAAGCCGTCCTTGGAGCCGAAGAAGAGAGGACCATCGATATAGTAGACCTTGGAGCCGTCATTGGTGAGGCCGGAGGAGGCGTGGATGCGCCGCGCATTGTTCCACGCATAGGTGAGCGCCGAGACGATGACGCCGACGACGACGGCGATCGCGAGGTCGTACATCACCGTCACCACCGTCACGAGGACGATGACGAGCGCGTCGGTGCGCGGAATGCGGCGCATGATGGTCAAGGAGCGCCAGGCGAAGGTGCCGATGACGACCATGAACATGACGCCCACCAGCGCCGCCAGCGGGATCTGCTCGATGAGCGGTGAGGCGACGAGGATGAAGGTCAGCAGGAAGAGCGCCGCCGAGATGCCCGACAGCCGCGTGCGCCCGCCAGACTTCACGTTGATCATCGACTGTCCGATCATCGCGCAGCCGCCCATGCCGCCGAAGAAGCCGGTCACCGTGTTGGCGATGCCCTGCGCGAGGCATTCTTGCGAGGCGCCGCCCCGCTCGTTCTTGATCTCGCCGACGAGGTTGAGCGTGAGGAGGCTCTCGATGAGGCCGATGGCGGCGAGGATGACCGCATAGGGAAAGATGATCTCCAGCGTTTCCCAACTCAGCGGCACCATGGGAATGTGGAAGCTCGGCAACCCGCCCTCGATAGAGGCCAGATCGCCGACGCGGGGCACGTCGAGCCCGAAGCCGATGACGATGAGCGCGACGACGAGGATGCCGGCGAGCGGCGCCGGGACCACGCTCGTCACCTTGGGCGTTGCCCAGATGAGCGCCATAGTCAGCGCGACGAGACCAAGCATGAGGACGAGCGGCCAGCCCGTCATCCAGGCCTTTCCGCCATCCGGGGTCGGCAGCTGGAACTGCGTCAGCTGCGCCAGGAAGATCACGATGGCCAGCCCGTTGACGAAGCCCAGCATGACCGGGTGCGGCACCAGCCGGATGAACTTGCCTAGGCGGAAGACGCCTGCGAGGATCTGCATCACGCCCATCAGCAGCACGGTCGCGAAGAGATATTCGACGCCGTGCTGCGCCACGAGGGCGACCATGACCACGGCAAGCGCGCCCGTCGCGCCCGAGATCATGCCCGGCCGCCCGCCGATGACCGCCGTGATGAGCCCGACGATGAAGGCCGCATAGAGCCCGACGAGCGGATGGACGCCCGCGACGAAGGCGAAGGCAACGGCTTCGGGCACCAGCGCCAGCGCGACGGTGAGGCCGGCGAGCAACTCGATGCGAATGCGGGCGGGTGTGAAATGGTCGTAGCGCGCGCCGAGCGAAGCCGGCGACAACTGCTCGGCGAAAGCCGACAGGGTCGATCGAGTCAAGACGGATGATCCGGATGAGAAGGTTTGGCGCGCGCTTTAGCGCGTTTCATGCTGCGACGCAAAAAGGGCCGGCGACGGCGCCTGTTTCCACGCCCGACTGTCGCCGGGAAAGCGCAGCCGCGTCAGTGCGCCGCCGCGCTCTCCTTGCCGCCGAAAAGGGCGAAGAGCGGCCTGATGACGGCTCCGACGATGGGAATGAGGGCGAGCCCCAAGGCGAGGCCGATCACGCCGTCGATCGCGGCCGTCACCGCCCATTCGACGAACCCCTTGGCCGTTGGCACGGCGACGGCGGCGACCTCGGCCGCGTGGTGGATGGTCTCGTAGGGCCAATGCCAGCCGAGCTCGTGCAGGCCATGGACGATGATGTTGCCCCCGACCCAGAGCATGGCGACCGTACCGATGGTCGCGATGAGGGTCATGATCGTCGGCATGGAGGCGACTATGCTGCGGCCCAGCGCGCGGGTGGCCGAGAGGCGCCCGTCGAGGCTCATCTTGATGCCGACATCGTCCGCCTTTACCAGCAGCGCGACCGCGCCGTAGACGAGGGCGGTGATGCCGATGGCAACTGCGGCCAGCGTCGCGCCCTGGGTGAAGAGGCTGTCCGATTCGATCGCGTTGAGCGTGATCGTCATGATCTCGGCGGAGAGGATGAAGTCGGTCTTGATCGCGCCCGCGACCCGCTTTTCCTCAAGATGGGCGGCGTCGAGCGTCTCGGCCTCCTGCGGGCCGTGCTCGGTATGGGGCACGAAGAGGTGATAGACCTTCTCGGCGCCTTCGAAGCACAAGTAGGCGCCGCCGATCATCAGGAGATAGGTCAGCAGCCAGGGCAGGAAGGCGTTGAGCAGCATCGCGATCGGAAGTAAGATCACGAGCTTGTTGAAGAACGAGGCGCGGGCGATCTTCCAGACGATGGGCAGCTCGCGCGCGGCCGGCAGGCCGGTGACGTATTTGGGCGTCACGGCCGCGTCGTCGATGACGACGCCGGCGGCCTTCGCGCCCGCCTTCGTCGCCTGGGCCGCGATATCGTCGAGCTGCGTCGCGGCGAGCCGCGCGATGGCCGCCACGTCGTCCAGCAAGGCCAGCAAGCCGCTCATTCCCGCGCTCCCGTCATCATCCGACGATCGCGGTCCTACACCGTGCACGCCTTGGGGCCAATGCCGGAGCCTGGGCTAGGGTTGCAAACCCCGCCTCAGATTCGCGCCGCCAGGCCGTTGGCGAGCGACATCCGATAGGCACGGATGGCGGGTATGAGGCCGGCGACGAAGCCGCCGGCGACAACGGCAGCGAGCAGTTTCATCTCCGTCGCGCCGGGCCATCCTATGGGGAGAAAGAGGCCCGTCGCCGCCTCGATCATCGGGCGGAAGGCGAAGAGAAGCGCGTAGAGGAGCGCCATGCCGAGGACCGCGCCCGCGAGCGCGAGACCGACCGCCTCGATGAGGAGGAGCGCGAGGACGTCCCTCGGCCGCGCGCCAACCGCGCGCAGGATCGCGATCTCGCGCCGGCGCGCCTCGAGCCCGGTGAGGATGGTCGTGACGAGCCCGATCAGCGCCGTGACGACGACGAGCGCGGAGACGGCGAGCAGCGCCATCTCCGCCGCGCCGACGAGCGACCAGAGCTCGGCCAGGGCGACGCCCGGCAGGATCGCCGACAGCGGCTCTTCCGGATAGGTGTTCACCCAGCGCTGCAGCGAGAGGGTCGCGATGGGCGAGGTAAGCCCGACCAGCGCCGCCGTCACGTCGGGCGAGCGGTCCGCGCGCAGCCTCTCCCCGTGTATGGCGGCGATGGCGTCGAGCCCCACATGGACGGTCCGGTCGACGGGCGTTCCGGTCGGCTCGAGGATCCCGACGACGCGGAACGGATCCTCCTCGTGGTCCTGGAAGGAGACCGCGCCGAGGCCGTGCGCCACGACGATCGGCGTCCCGATATCGTATCCGAGGGCGGACGCGACGGCGGAGCCGATGACGGCGTCCTCGGTACGCACGAACGGTCCACCGGCCGCGAAGGCGAGGGATTGGCCCCGCCCATAGCCATAGCGCTCGAAATAGTCGGGCGCCGTGCCCAGCACCCGGAAACCGCGATGGCTATCGCCGAGCGAGATCGGGACGATCCAATCGACCTCCGGCCGATCGGCGATGGCGTCGAAGCTCGTGCCCGAGACGTTGTTGGTCGCGTTGCCGATCCGGAAGACCGAATAGAGGAGGAGGTTCACCGAGCCGGAGCGAGCGCCGACGATGAGATCGGTGCCCGACACCGTGCTCGCGAAACCCTCGCGCGCGCCGTTGCGCACCGTCTCCACGCCGAGGAGGAGGAGAACCGAGAGCGCGACGGCGGCGAGCGTGAGCCCGGCCGTCAGCCGCCGATCGAGAAGGCTGGCCCAGGCAAGACGCAGCATCACGCGAGACGCGGCATCAGGCGTGCCCCGCGAGCGTGGGCAGATCGACGACATGGTCGAAACGGTCCGCGAAGCGGGTCTCGTGGCTGACCATGAGGAGCGTCGCACCGGCGGCACCGACCTCTTGGAAAAGGAGCTCGAGAAAGCCGTCCTGCCTGTCGCGGTCGAGTGCCGAGGTCGGCTCGTCAGCGACGACGAGGGCGGGCGTGCCGATAAGCGCCCGCGCCGCCGCGACGCGTTGCTGCTGCCCGACGCTCAAGCGCGAGACCGGCCGGTCGATCAGTGCGGGGTCGAGCCCGAGGCGGGTCAGCAATCGCGTCGCTTCCGCACGCCCTCCCCCGGCCTTCGCCACACGGGCCCGCCGTAGGGGCGCGAAACGAAGCGGCAGCGTTACGTTCTCCACGATGCCGAGATAGGGCACGAGATTGAACATCTGGAAGACGAGCCCGATGCGCTCGGCGCGGAACCGGTCGCGCGCCGCGCCCGACAGCGTGGTAATGTCCGTCCCGTCCACGACGATCCGCCCGCTATCGGGCATGAGCGTGCCGCACAGGAGGTTGAGAAGGGTCGACTTGCCCGAGCCCGACGGCCCGACGAGGAGCGTGCGGCTGCCCGACCCGAGCCGCAGCGCCGCAAGGTCGAGCCGGAAGCCCTCGTGGCGGCCCTCCCAGGAGAAGCCGACCTCCTCCATGAGAACGATTGAGCGCGCATCCGGGTCGTCGTTCACGCGCGCGCTCAGAAGCGCAGGCCCGGCGCCGAGCGCGTGAGCGTTCCGCCGGTCTGCAGATCCTCGGTCACCACCACGACGGCCAGCTCCTCGGCATTGGCGAAGCGCGCGAAATAGGTCGCCTCGAGGCCTTTGAACGCATCCGGCGCCTCGCAGGTCAAGCGATAACGGGCCTCGATGTCCGCATGGCCATCGTTCTCGGCGTGTTCGTGCGCGTGGTCCTCGTCATGCTTATGGTCCTCGTCATGCTTATGGTCCTCGTCATGCTTATGGTCCTCGTCATGGGCGTGATCGTCCTCGTGCGCGTGATCACCGTCGTAGTCCTCCACACCGATATCGATATCGGCCTCCGCGAGTGCGCAGTCCGCCTCGGCGGGCAGGCCGAAGAGGCCGAGCGGGTCCGCGAGAACGGCCCTGGCCTCCGCGATCGAGGCCCTCTCCTCGTCCGTCTGCGCCGCGCGCTCGAAGCCGACGATGTCCGCCGCCGGCGCTTCCAGCGTCATCTCCACCGTGCCGCCCTCCACGGCGATCAGAAGCGTTCCGGCCCCATGGACATGCGCCTCGCGCTGGCGGTCGATGGCATGGGACCCGGGGGCGAAGGAGGCGATGAGGGCACAAGAAAGAAGAGGCAGGGCCGAGCGCATGTCACGAGACTCCAATGGAAAGGGCGGCGATCTTGTACGTAATACTATCACACACCGAACGAGGTGGTGAAAGGGCGGATCGCGGAAAGGTAAGGACCGTCGACACGGCCATGCCTTTGATACTTGAGGCTTGAACTATCGGGACGAAGAACGCTACCGTCCGGCCAAGGGTTCGCCGGCCAAGGGTTCGCCGGCCAAAGTTTGCCAGCCAAGGGTTCGCCGGCCCTGTTCGCCGGCCCTGTCGAGAGACCGCCGGCGAGAGAGGTAGCGGCATGTCGGACGGTCTGGACATCGCGGTCGTCGGCGGCGGCATTGGCGGGCTCACGCTCGCGCTCGCGCTGCACGAGAGGGGTTTCGCGCCGACCGTCTACGAACGCTCCGGCGAGGTTCGCGAGCTGGGCGTCGGCATCAACATCCTGCCGCACGCGATCCAGCACCTCGCCCGCCTCGGCCTTCTGGACGGGCTCGACGCGATCGGCATCCGGACGCGCGAGCTGATCTACAAGACGGCGGACGGGCGCGATATCCTGCGCCAGCCGCGCGGGCTCGACGCCGGCTTCACCGTTCCGCAATTCTCGATCCACCGCGGCAAGCTGCAGCGGCTGCTTGTCGACGCGGTCACCGACAGGCTCGGGCCTGAGGCCGTGCGGACCGGGCACAGGCTCGTGCGCTACTCGCAAGACGCCGCGGCCGTCGAGGCCGTGTTCGAGGCCGAGGCGGGCGAGCGGGCGGTGCGGGCGGACGTCCTCGTCGGCGCGGACGGCATCCACTCCGCCATCCGCCGCGCGCGCAACCCGAACGAAGGGCCGCCCTCGTGGAACGGCGTCGTGATGTGGCGCGGCGCGAAGTGGACGTCGCCCTTCCTCGACGGCCGCACGATGATCATCGCGGGCGGCATGCGCTCCAAGCTTGTCCTCTATCCGGTCCATGACGATCCGGCGCGACCGGGCGAGACGCTGATGAATTGGGTGATCTGCGCGAAGGTCGCGGCACCTCACGATCCCCTTCCCCATCGCGACGACTGGTCGGGCGCCGGCGCGCTCGCCGACGTGATGCCCTATGTGCGCGGCCAGATCGACATTCCCGAGGTCGACATTCCGGCCCTCGTCGAGACGACGCCCGACTTCTGGGTCTACCCGATGTGCGACCGCGATCCGCTCGACCATTGGACGGAGGGGCGCGTGACACTACTCGGCGATGCCGCGCATCCGATGTATCCGGTGGGCTCGAACGGTGCGAGCCAGGCCATTCTCGACGCCGTCTCGCTCGCCGGTCATCTCGAGCGCGCGGGGGTGGGGGGCCTCGTCGCCTACGATGGCGAGCGCCGGCCCGCGACGGCCGAGATCGTGCGCACCAACCGCGTCGGGGGACCGGAGCGCGTCATCGACCTCGTCGAGGCGCGGGCGCCCGACGGCTTCGAGAGTCTCGACGAGGTGGCGACGGAGGCCGAGCTCACCGCCATCGTCGGCAGCTATCAGACGATGGCGGGCTTCGAGACGGCGCGCACTGCCGGCTGACGGTCAGGCGTCCGGCGGCGGCAGGAAGTCGACGTCGTGCTCAGCCGAGAGGCGGACCAGCTCGGCCGGATCGGTGACGCCGTCGAGGTGCTGGAAGAGCTGGAAGAGCTTGCCGGCCGGCGCGACGCCGAACATGGCTTTGGCCTCGGCCCCCGAGCGGTTGAAGATGCCGTGCGGCTCGCCCTGGGGCATGCGCACGGTATCGCCCGCGCTCGCCACGTGCTTCTCGCCGCCGAACTCGACCTCGAGCGTGCCCTCCAGCACCGTGATCCACTCGTCCTGCGTGTTGTGGATGTGGGGCGGAACGAAGGTCTCGGCCGGCAAGACGGCGTGCCAGAGAAAGGCGTTCTCGCTGAGAAGCTTGGGGGTGTAGGTGTGCCCGACCACGTCCCAGGGCTCGTCCTTGAAGCTCTCCGAGCCTTTCGTGACGCCGTGTTCCAGTTTCATCGTCTTCCTCCCTCGTTGAACTCTAGAGGTGCAGATGGGCCTCGACGGCCTGCGGATCGGCCGCGAGATCGGCGGCGCTGCCGCGCCAGACGACCTCGCCCTTGTCCAGAACGACATGCGCGTCGGCGATGCGGGACAGCGCGTCGAGATTCTTGTCGATGACGAGGATCGAGAGGCCGTCGCGCTTCAGTTCGGTCAGCTTCTCCCAGATCTCGGCGCGGATGAGGGGGGCGAGCCCCTCCGTCGCCTCGTCGAGGACGAGGACGCGCGGATTGGTCATCAGCGCCCGGCCGATGGCGAGCATCTGCTGCTCGCCGCCCGAGAGCTGCGAGCCGAGATTGGGCTTGCGCTCGGCCAGTCGGGGAAAGAACTGGTAGACGCGCTCCAGCGTCCAGCGGCCCGCCTTGGTGCCGCGCGACGTGGCGACCAGGTTCTCCTCGACGGAGAGCGTGGGGAAGACCTCGCGGCCCTCGGGCACGAGACCGATGCCCGCCTTGGCGATGGCGTGCGGGGTCGCGCCCGTCATATCCCGCCCCGCCACCGTGACACGGCCCTGGCGCGGCTTGATGAGGCCCATGAGGCTGCGCACGGTCGTCGTCTTGCCCATGCCGTTGCGGCCGAGAAGCGCGGTGACGGCGCCCTCCTCGATCGTGAGGTCGACGCCGAAGAGGACCTCGGCGACGCCATAGCCCGCATGCAGGTCCTCGATGGTGAGGAGCGCGCTCATGCCGCGATCCCGTCTTGGCTCGGATCGTCTTCGCCGAGATAGGCGGCGCGGGCGCGCGGATCGGCACGGACCTGCGCCGGCGTGCCCGTGGCGACGATCGCGCCGTCGACCAGCACCGATACGCGATCGGCGAGCCGGAAGACGGCCTCCATGTCGTGCTCGACGAGGAGCATCGGCACCCGCGCCTTGAGATCGATGAGGATATCGGTCAGTCGCGCGCTCTCGGCTCGGCCCATGCCGGCCATCGGCTCGTCGAGGAGGAGGGTCTTGGGCTCGCCCGCGAGTGCGATGGCGAGCTCCAGCAGCCGGCGCTCGCCATGGCTGAGCGCGGCGGCGGGGGTCTCGGCGCGCGGGCCGAGATCGACGGCGCGCAGGCACGCATCGGCCCGATCGTTGAGCGAGACCTCGGACGAGGCCGGACGGAGGAAGCGGAAGGACGAGCCCGCCCGCGCCTGCGCCGCGAGCGCGACGTTCTCGCGCGCGGAAAACCCGGGAATGACCGACGTGATCTGAAACGTGCGCCCGAGCCCGGCCCGCGCCCGGCCCGGCATGTCGAGCCTCGAGACGTCCCGCCCGGAGAAGGTGACGCGGCCAGCATCCGATTTCAGCAGTCCCGAGACCTGATGGATGAGCGTCGATTTGCCCGCCCCGTTCGGCCCGATGAGCGCGTGGCATTCGGCCTCGTGCAGATCGAGGTTCACGCCGCGCGTGACGTGGAGCGCCCCGAAATGCTTATCGAGCCCCTCAAGGGTGAGAACCGTCATGTCATGGGTCCCTCTCGCCGGAGGGCTCGGGGTTCGCCGCGCCCGTGGCCTCGTCACCGGCTGTCGACGGCGCGGGGCCCGCAGTCGTCCGGCCTCCGCCCGGCAGCAGGCTGACGAGGCCGCCATGCGCGTAGAGCGCGATGAGGACGAGGATCGGCCCGAAGATCAGCCGCCAGTCGTGTATGATGGAGGACAGCACCTCCTCCATGAGAACGAAGAAGAGGGCACCGAGAAGGGCGCCGTTTCGGGCGCCCATGCCGCCGATGATGACGACGAAGATAAGCTCGCCCGAGCGCTGCCACGTCGCGGCGGCCGGGCTGACGAACTCGGCCTGGTTGGCGAGGAGGAACCCCGACAGTCCGGCGAGCGACCCGGCGATGACATAGGCGACCAGCCGATAGCGAAAGACGGAATAGCCCATCGTCTCGACCCGGACCGGGTTCTCCTTCGCCGCCCGCAAGACGCGCCCGAAGCGCGAGCCGGCGATGCGGTCGACGAGCCACCAGGTGAAGACGAGGCAGGCGAGGATGACGAAATAGAGCCCACCGCCGTTCTGCAACCACCCCGTGCCGTAGAGCTCGGCCGTCGACCAGAGCGTCAGCCCGTCATCGCCGCCATAGGCGCTGAGCGACGAGAAGGCGAAGTAGATCATCTGCCCGAAGGCGAGCGTGATCATGATGAAGTAGACGCCGGACGTCCTGAGGCTGATCGCGCCCGTGACGAGCGCGAAGGCGGCCGAGGCGAGGACCGCGAAGGCGAGGAGCGCGAACCCGTTATAGACGCCCTCCTCCAGCCCGATGCCGGTCGCATAGGCGCCGATGCCGATGAAGGCGGCGTGGCCGAAGGAGACGAGCCCGCCCTGGCCGAGCAGCAGGTCGAGCGAGATCGCCGCGATCGCCAGCAGCATCGCCTTCATCAGGAGCGACAGGACGTAGGAGCCGCCGAACGCGTCGGCCACGAAAGGCGCGAGGCCGAGCGCCACGAAGACGATGGCGGCGAGCGCCGCGTTGCTGAAACCGGCCTGCGCCATCCGCACCCCGCCTCGCGCGTCGTCCGCGACCGCGCTCATCGGGCGCCCGTGGCGGGGAAGAGCCCTTGCGGGCGGAAGAAGAGGATGGCGGCCATGAGGATGTAGATCAGCATCGACGCGATGGCCGGGCCGATCTGGTTGGCGGCCGAAGCGTCGAAGACGAGGCGCAGCACGTCGGTGACGACCGAGCGGCCGAGCGTGTCGATGAGGCCGATGATGAGCGCCGCGACGAAGGCGCCCCGGACCGATCCGACGCCGCCGACGATGATGACGACGAAAGCGACGATGAGGAGGTTGTCGCCCATTCCGGGCTGGATGGCGAAGATCGGCGCCGCGATCGCGCCCGCGAAGCCCGCCAGCATGGCGCCGAAGCCGAAGACGATCATGAAGAGCCGGCGCACGTCGACCCCGAGCGCCGAGACGGTGTCGGGATTGGTCGCGCCGGCGCGGATGAGCATGCCGACCCGGGTGCGGGTGACGAGATACCAGAGCCCCAAGGCGACCCCGAGCCCGGCCCCTATGGCCGCGACCCGATAGACGGGATAGCGCAGCGCCTCGGTTAGCTGGATCGAGCCCGAAAGCGCGTCCGGCACCGCGATCGTCAGCGTCGTCGGCCCGAAGAGGACCTTGGCCGCCTCGTTGAGGAAGAGGATGATGCCGAAGGTCGCGAGCACCTGGTAGAGGTGGTCGCGATCGTAGAGGTGCCGGAAGATCAGGAACTCGAGCACCAGCCCGATGGCGAGCGCCCCGAGCATCGCCAGCACGAGCGCGGCCCAGAAGGAGCCGGTCCACTGGTCGAAGGCATAGAGGAGGTAAGCGCCCACCATGTATTGCACGCCGTGCGCGAGGTTGATGAAGCCCATCACCCCGAAGACCAGCGTCAGCCCCGCCGCGATCAGGAAGAGGACGACCCCGTATTGGAGGCCGTTCAGCATTTGGATCAGGAAGAGCGAGGCCGACATGGGAAGGCGCCTGCCGTCTTCGGCCTACATGCGGCATTCGCCGGCATAGCCGTCCGGGTAGTCCTCGAAGACCTTGCGGTCGATGGAGGTGGCGAACTTGCCGTCGTCCCGCTTCACGACCTTGAGAAGGTAGAAGTCCTGCACCGGGTACTGGTTGTTGTTGAAGCTGAACTCGCCGCGCACCGAATCGAAGTCGGCCGCCTTCATCGCCTCGCGCACCGCGTCCTTGTCGGAGAGGTCGCCGCCGACGGCCTCGACGGCGCTGTCGATGAGAAGGGCTGCGTCATAGGCCTGGGCGGCGTAGGAGCCAGGAACGTAGCCATACGCCTCCTCGAAGGCGGAGACGAAGGCCTTGTTGGCCTCGTTGTCGAGATCGGGCGCCCAGGAGCCGGCGGCGTAGAAGTCGAGCGCCGCGTCCTGCTGGCCCGGCAGCGTCGTCTCGTCGGTGGTGAAGGCGGACATGAAGTCCATCGAATCGGCCAGCCCCGCCTCGCGGAACTGCTTGACGAGCCGCACGCCCATGCCGCCCGGCATGAAGGTGAAGAGCGCGTCGGCGCCCGAATCGGCGATCTGGGCCAGCTCCGCCGAGAAGTCCTGATGGCCGAGCGGCGTGAAGATCTCGTTGGCGATGCCGCCCTTGAAATTCTTCTTGAAGCCCTCCTGACTGTCGCGGCCGGCCTGATAGTTGGGCGACATCAGGAAGACGTTCTCATAGCCCTGCTCGGTCGCGAACTGACCCAGCACCTCGAAGTTCTGATTGTTCTGATAGGAGGTGACGAAGAAATAGGGGTTGCAGTTGCGGCCCGCGAAGGTGGACGGGCCGGCATTCGGGCTGATGAGGAAGGTCTCCGA
Source organism: uncultured Alphaproteobacteria bacterium (assembly GCA_963799285.1). Classification (GTDB taxonomy): domain Bacteria; phylum Pseudomonadota; class Alphaproteobacteria; order Rhizobiales; family CAWCWK01; genus CAWCWK01. The sequence goes on along the minus strand of CAWCWK010000004.1, from coordinate 71,840 downwards.
TTCGACGATCGGCTTGAAGATCGCCTGCAGCATGTTGGAGAAGATCGTGCCGACGACGAAGTCCGCCTCGTCGCGCTCCACGAGCGAGCGGGCCTTGAGCTGCGCGACGTCGGGCTTCAGCTCGTCGTCCTCGACGATCAGCTCGACCTCGCGGCCGCCGAGCTTGCCGTCCATCTGGTCGAGCGCGAGCTGGAAGCCGTCACGCGCCTGATTGCCGAGCGCGGCCGGCGGGCCGGACAGGGTCAGGATCATGCCGACCTTGAGCGGGCCGTCATGCGCTGCGGCCATCGCCTCGTCTACGACGGCGGATGCGGCGAGCATGGTCGTGCCGAGAAGGGCCAGGGTTGCGACTGTGTTGCGGATCATATCGAAGCTCCCGTAAGCGTGTCTCGAGGGCCGCCGGGCGCCGGATGGACATCCCACCCGGTCTCACGGCCCCTTGCGCGGATCGCGCGATGCCAATGTCCTCTGCGCCCGGCTTGGAGGCTGGGTCTTTCGCAAGGTTGCCGCGACACTGGCATAGCGGGCGGGGTCGCCACAAGAGCCGATGCTTTCGATTTGAACTATTGAAGCTCAAAGTATATTCGACCGGGTACGGAAGCGAGGGTTCGAACATGCTCTATCGTGTCGAGGACTGGGACGACGCCTACGCCAACGGCGCGAACATCCCCCGCGGCGAGCGCTGGCCGGAGGCGTGGACCGAGCCCGCGCGCGCCTATCGGGACGCGATGACGGCACGCGGCGCCCTCGACGCCGACATCGCCTATGGAGACGCGCCGCGCGAACGGCTTGATCTCTTTCGCCCCGATGGCGAGGCGAAGGGTCTCGTCGTCTTCGTCCATGGCGGCTTCTGGGTGCGGCTCGACAAGTCCTATTGGTCGGACCTCGCGGCGGGCGCGGTCGCACGTGGCTGGGCGGTCGCGATCCCCTCCTACACGCTGGCGCCCGAGGCGCGGGTGGCCGAGATCGCGCGGCAGATGGCGCGGGCCGTCGCGGTGGCGGGCGAGCGCATCGTCGGGCCGATCCGGCTGACGGGCCATTCCGCCGGCGGCCATCTCGTCTCGCGCCTCGCGGTCGACGACGGCATCCTGGATGACGCCGTCGCGCGCCGGGTCGCGCGCGTCGTCTCGATCTCCGGTCTCCACGACCTGCGCCCGCTCCTGAGAACGAGGCTTAACGACGACGTCCGGCTCGATGCGGCCGAGGCGGAGGCGGAAAGCCCGGCCCTCCTCACCCCCCGCACCGATATCGACATCATCGGCTGGGTCGGCGGGACGGAGCGCGAGGAGTTCCTGCGCCAATCGGCCCTGCTACCTAATATCTGGCGGGGTCTGGGCGCACGCACCGAGAGCGTCGTGGAGCCCGACCGGCACCATTTTGACGTCATCGACGGGCTGAAACGCCCCGACAGCGCGCTGACGAACGCGCTGTTAGGGTAGGGTCGCGACCGTATCGAGAAAGCGCTCGCGCACCGAGTCGAACCGCGCCTCGACGGCGACCGACACGGGCCCGCGCCCCGAGCCCGGCGCCACCACCGTCGCGCCCATCGCGTCGCCGTCGAGGGTGACGTCGAGGGGATGCTCCTCCCACGTGAAGAGGTCGGGCGCGATGCAGGCGATGACGGCGGCTGGATCGTGCAGCGAGCACCCGTCGAGCTGGCGGACCTTGCGGTAGAAGTCCATGTAGAAGCCGCTCATGGCGTCGAGAAAGCCTCCGAATCTCGGCGAGGCCTCGGCCAGCGCCTCGAAATGGCGCGGCCGGCAGAGGATACGGTCGGTCACGTCCAGCCCGACCGTGGCGAGCGTGGCCCCGCTGGCCAGGACCTCCGCGCCGGCATGGGGGTCGTGGTAGAGGTTGGCCTCGGCATGGGCCGTGATGTTGCCGCCCGCCCGCAGCGAGCCTCCCATCAGCACGATCGTCTTGCAGTTGGTTGCGAACTCGGGGTCGAGGCGGATGGCGGCCGCGATGTTGGTGAGCGGTCCGACGGGGCAGAGCACGAGCTCGCCCCTGTGCTCTCGCGCCATGCGCACGAGGAACTCCGCCGCCGGCTCATCGATGGCCCGGCCCTTGGGCGTCTCGGCCGGGATGGGGCCGAAGCCCTCCTCGCCATGCACCTCGGCCGCCGGTGGGAAGGGCGGCAGGTCCTGCGGCTTTGCCGCGCCCTCGGCGACCGGAATGTCGAGCCCCGCCATCTCGATAAGCCGGAGCGCGTTGCGCGTCGCCATCGGCGTCGTCACGTTGCCGAAGATCGTCGTGAGGCCAAGGAGCTCGATCTCCGGCTCGGCGATCGCGTAGAAGATCGCCATCGCGTCGTCGATGCCGGGGTCGGTGTCGATGATGAGCTTGGTCATGCAGGGTCCGTTCGCGGTCTTGGGGATCGACCGCGTTGATAGGCATAGCCGCTACGCGGCGCTAGGGTCCGCTGGAGAACCGGAGATAGGCCCGACGGCCCGTCCCGCGTTCGAGCGCTAGGAAGGAGAACGCCATGGACGACCTCTTCGCGGCGCGCGATCTCCCCGAGGCTAAGGGCGAGACGACGGCGCGGCTGACCATCACGGGCGACGGCCTCGGCACGGCTTTCGAGGGCTTCATGGCGGAGCGGGCCCGGCGCCTCGACCTCGCCATGCGCATCGAGCCGGCTTCGGGCTTGCCAAGTCGGACGCGCCACGTCCATCTCACCGGACACCCGGCCTTGATCGACATGTTCGAGATGGCGACGATTCTCGGGCCCATCGAGGCCCGCGTTGAGAGTGTCCGCGTCCACTGGACGGGCAATCGCTGAGGCATCGCCTGCGGAGCCCATGATGGCCTGGCGAGCGGCCCGCCTAACTTTTAGGCAATTACCCTGTGGGCGATCGCGTCCCTCCCCTGCCGCGACGCCGCGACCCGGGCTAGCCTCTGCGCGATTGGGGCGCTGGCCTCGCTTTTACGCGCCGGGGTACGCTTGAGAGCCGACATGACCGTGACGCACAATCCCGCCTTGCGGCGCTGGACGCCGCTCGTCCTCGCCGCCGACGTTCCGCCCGATACGCCCGTCCCCGTGCGGGTCGGCGAGCGCGAGCTCGTCGTCTGGCGCGGCGATGACGGTGCGGCGCGCGTGTGGGCGGACCGGTGTCCGCATCGCGGCATGCGGCTCTCATTCGGCTTCGTGCGCGCGAACTCGCTCACCTGCCTCTATCACGGCTGGCGCTACGGCGGAGACGGTGCCTGCCAGGCGATCCCCGCCCACCCGGACCTCGACCCGCCGGCCAGCCTTCGGACCGAGACGCTGGAGGCTGCGGAGCGCGCGGGCCTCGTCTGGCTCGCCGGGACGGGTGACCCGCCGGGCGAGCGGCGCGTGACGGGCGTCCGCAGCCTCGCCCTGCCCCTCGGTGTGGACGGCGCCCGCATCCGCCTCGGCCTCGACGAAACGCCCCTCGCCCCCGTCTCCGCCGAAGGGTTGCCGCCGCTCCGCATCGCGGTCACCCCCCGCGGGGAGGCCGACTGCGTCGCGCACGTCCTTATCGACGGCGATGCGAACGCATCCGCGTGCCGTACCGTTGCCATATGGGCGCAAGGACAGCTTCGCGCTATCGAAGCGTCTATGGAGGGGACCGCTCATGCCGCCTGAAAGAATGCCGCCCGAGAGCCTCGAGGAAGCCGCCCGCGATGCCTGGTATGTCGTCGGCCGCCCCGAGGACGTCGTGGAGACCCGCGCCACCCGCCTTCTCGACCGCCCGATCACGCTGCGCCGCGAGGGCGAGGCGATCGCCGTCGTCGATTCCGACGGCACGGCGCTGCGATCCCAGGTCCGCTACGGCCATGTCTGGGCGACGTTCGGTGCGCCCAGGCGCGACCTCTTCCCCATGGACGAATTCGCCGAAGCCGACCGCCGGCTCGCCACCTGCGGCGCGGTCGAGGTTCGCGCGTCCGGCCTCCGACTGATCGAGAACTTCCTCGACATGGCCCATTTCCCCTTCGTCCACACCGGCATCCTCGGCGCGGTCGATCGCCCGGAGGTGGAGCGCTACGAATGCGAGATCCGGCGCGACGTCGACGAGGTCTGGGCCACCAATTGCCGTTTCTTCCAGCCCCAGGCCGCCGCCCACGCCGAGGGCGGGCAGATCACGGACTACACCTACCGCGTCGCGACGCCCTTCAACGTCCTCCTCTACAAGACCTGCCCGAGCGCGCCCGAGCGGCTCGACGTGATCGGCCTCTTCGTCCAGCCGCTCAAACCCGATCTCAGCCACGCCTACGCTTTCGTGCTCGTCATCGACGACGCGTCGAGCGAGACCGATCTCATCCACTTCCAGCAGACGATCTTCCTTCAGGACCGCGTGATCCTGGAGAACCAACGCCCCCGCCTCCTTCCCCTCTCGCCCGGCGCCGAGATGCCGACCCGCGCCGACATCTCCTCCATCGCCTACCGGCGCTGGCTGAAGGAGAAGGGGTTGCGCTTCGGCATCCACGAATATGCCGAGCCGATGGCGGCCTGACGCGCGATATGGGGCTCGTGCTGCACGACTACGCGCTGTCGGGAAACGCCTACAAGGTCCGCCTCTTCCTGGCCCTGACCGGAACGGCGCACGAGACCGTGCCCGTCGACGTGTTCCCCGGCCGCGAGACGGAAGGCACCGCCTTCCTCGCCCGCGCGCCGATGGGCGAGGTGCCGGTGCTCGAGGACGACGGGACCGTGGTCGAGACCGCCGAGGCCATCCTCCTCCATCTCTCGGAGACGCGCGCACCGGACTGGCTGCCGGCCGCGCAACCCGCCCGCGCGCAGACCCGGGCCTGGCTCGTCTTCGCCGCCCGCGACCTCGCCTCGGCCGACGCCGCGCGGACGAACGCCATCTTCGGAGCGCCGGCGGGCGATGCGGAGGCGAAGGCAACGCGCGCCTTCTCGACGCTGGAGGACCATCTCGTCCGGCAGAGCTTCGCCGATGCGCCCTTCCTCACCGGCCCCGCTCCGACGATCGCCGATATCGCCGCCTTCCCGCCCGTCGCCCTCGCCGTCGAATATGGCGAGGACCTATCCCGCTTCCCGAAACTTCGCGCCTGGACGCGCCGCATCCGCGCGCTGCCCGGTTTCATCGGCATGCCCGGCGTGCCGGAATTCGTCTGATGGCCCTCCTTTCCGTCCAGGGCGTCACCAAGCGCTATGGCCGAGTGCTGGCCAACGATGCGGTCGACATCGATTTCGCGGCCGGCCGCATCCACGCCGTCCTCGGCGAGAACGGCGCGGGCAAGTCGACGCTGGTGAAGATGGTCTACGGCGCCGTCCAGCCCGATGCCGGCCGGATGCTCTGGGCGGACGAGCCCCTCGCCCTCGCCTCCCCGGCCGAAGCGCGGGCACGCGGCATCGGCATGGTCTTCCAGCACTTCTCGCTCTTTGAGACGATGACGGTGGCCGAGAACGTCGCGCTGGCGGTGCCGGAGGGCCCGAGGGACGTGAAGACGCGCATGGCGGCGCTGGCCGAGAGGCTCGACCTGCCGGTCGATCCCGATGCGCCCGTCCACGCACTCTCGGTCGGCGAACGCCAGCGCGTGGAGATCCTGCGCTGCCTCCTCACCGACCCAAAGCTGATCATTCTCGACGAGCCGACGGCCGCGCTGGCGCCGAGCGCCCTGCCCTCCTTCTTCGCCCTCCTGCGTACGCTGCGCGACGAGGGCCGCGCCATCGTCTTCATCAGCCACAAGATCGAGGAAATCCGCGCACTCTGCGACGAGGCGACCGTGATGCGCGGCGGCAAGGTCGTCGCGCGGATCGATCCGCGCGAGCACGAGCCGGGCGCCATCGCCGCCCTGATGATCGGCCACGACGTGCCCCGCACCGTCCGCCCGCCCCGTCTCGCGCGGAGCGAGACGCGCCTGACCGTCACAAACCTGACGGCCCCGGCCGAGACCCGTTTCCAGACCGCGCTCGACGACATCGCCTTCACGCTGAAGGCCGGCGAGATCGTCGGCATCGCGGGCGTCTCCGGCAACGGGCAGGCGGAGCTGGCGCGTCTCCTCTCCGGCGAGCGCCTCAGCCCCCGCGCCGACATGATCCGCCTCGACGCGGCGCCGGTGGGGCGGGAGGATGCGGGGCGGCGCCGCGCGCGGGGCTTCGGCTTCGTGCCGGAGGAGCGGCTGGGGCGCGGCTCCGTGCCTGGCCTCTCCCTCGGCCTCAACGGTTTCCTGACCGGGGCGCGGGACGGTCTCACCCGCCTCGGCTTCATCAGAGGCAGTGCCACCCGCGCCTTCGCGGACGGCGTGATCGAGGCGATTGACGTGCGCTGCTCCGGCCACGGCGCGACGGCGCGCAGCCTGTCGGGCGGCAACCTGCAAAAGTTCATCATCGGCCGCGAGATGCGCCTCGCTCCGAAAGTCCTCCTCGTCTCGCAGCCCACCTGGGGCGTCGACGTCGGTGCGGCCGCCGCCGTGCGTCAGCGCCTCGTCGACATGGCGGGCGAAGGCACGGCCATCCTCGTGATCTCGGACGAGCTCGACGAGATCCTCGACATCGCGGACGGGCTGCACGTGATGTTCCGAGGCCGGCTCTCGCCGCGCGTGCCGGCCGACACGCCCCGCGCGCGGATCGGCCTCGCCATCGCCGGCGATTTCAACGCTCTCGACATTGCGGACGAGATGCCGGAGCGGGCGGTTGCCTGAGTTCCGCATCGAGCGGCGCGAGGCGCCGAGCCGCGGCGCGCGCCTCGCCGTCCCCGTCATCGCGGTCGCGGCTACGCTGCTGGCCGGGCTGACGCTCTTCACTCTGCTCGGCAGCCCGCCGCTCGCCGTCGCGCGCTCCTATTTCGTCCAGCCCTTCACGAGCCTTTACGGCTTCGGCGAGGTGCTGCTGAAGATGGCGCCGCTCCTCCTGATCGCGCAGGGGCTCGCCATCGGCTTTCGCGCCAGCGTCTGGAATATCGGCGCGGAAGGGCAGCTCATTGTCGGGGCCTGCGCGGCTGCCTGGCTCGCGCTGCGGTTCCAGGACACGACGACTCCGCTTCTCCTTCCGGGCATGATCCTGATCGGCGGGCTGGCGGGCGCGGCCTGGGCCGGCGTCTCGGCCCTCCTGCGCACCCGCTTCAACGCAAGCGAGATCCTCACGACCTTCATGCTCAGCCAGGTGGCGCTGCAACTCCTCTATTATCTCGTCACCGGGCCCTTGAAGGACCCGATGGGGTTCAACTTCCCCCAATCGGCCATGTTCGCTTTCAACGCCATGTTCGACCCGCTCCTCGCCGGCATGCGGGCCAACACGTCGCTCTATCTCGGGCTTGGCGTCACGCTCATCGCCTGGGTCGTGATGGGACGCACGACGTTCGGCTTTCGTCTCATCGTCGGCGGCGAGGCGCCGATGGCGGCGCGCTATGCGGGCTTCTCGGAGCATCGGGCGATCTGGACTGGCCTCATCGTCGGCGGGCTCTGCGCGGGGCTGGCCGGCGTCGGCGAGGTCGCGGGGCCCTTAGGGATGCTTCAGCGCAACATCTCGCCGGGCTACGGGTTCGCGGCGATCATCGTCGCCTTTCTCGGCGGGCTGCACCCCTTAGGCATCGTAGGCGCCGCCTTCGTGATGGCGGTGCTCTATGTCGGCGGCGATTTCGCCATGGTCTCGGCCGGCGTGCCCAACGCTTCGGCGACGATCATGCAAGGCCTCCTCCTCGTCTTCTACCTCGCGGCCTCCCTCCTCCTGACGCACCGCCTGCGCCGCCTCTCGCGGCCCTCCTATGCGGGCACGCCGGCATGACGGGCACGATCGTCTTCATCCTCGGCGGCATGCTCGCCGCCGCGACGCCCATCCTCCTTGCCGCGCTCGGCGAGGCCGTGGCCGAGCGCTCAGGCGTCCTCAATCTCTCCGTCGAGGGCATGATGGCGACGGGCGCCGCCTTCGCCTTCGCGACCGCCTCGCTGACGGGCTCGCACCTCCTCGGCTTCGCGGCGGCCGGCATAGCAGCGATGGTGCTGGCCGCGGTCTTCTCCGGCCTCGTCCTCGTCTTCCTCGCCAATCAGGTCGCAGCCGGCCTCGCCGTCGGCATTCTCGGCCTCGGCGTCTCGGCGCTCGCGGGCCGCGCCTATGAGGGCCGCACCTACGAGAAGATCGGCGACATCGATTGGCCGCTCGCCGACATCCCCATCCTCGGCCCGATCCTCTTCGGGCACGACATCGTCGTCTATCTCGGCCTCGTCATGGTCGTCGCGGTCAGCCTCGTGCTTTCGCGCACCAAGCTCGGCCTTCGCATCCGCGCCGTCGGCGAGGACCCGGCAGCCGCCCATGCCAACGGCATCCCGGTCCAGGCGATCCGCTTCGGCTGCGTCCTCTTCGGCGGGCTGATGGCGGGCCTCGGCGGGGCGTATCTCGCACTCGGGCTGACGGGGCTCTGGGCCGAGGGGCTGATCGCGGGGCGGGGCTGGATCGCGGTCGCGCTCGTCGTCTTCGGCGCCTGGGTGCCCTGGCGCATCCTCCTCGGGGCCTATGTCTTCGGCGCCATCGCGCTGATGGAGCTCTCCATCCAGGGCTTCGGGCTGAACGTGCCTTCGCAGCTCCTTTCGGCCTCGCCCTACCTCGTCACCATCCTCGTGCTCGCGCTCATCTCGCGCGACCCGGCGCGCCTGCGCCGCACGCGGCCGCTCAGCCTCGGCCAGACCTATGATTCACACTAGGAGAGACCCCATGAATTGGACACGCCGCACCACAATCAAGCTGGCCCTCGCCGCCGGCATGCTCTCGGGAGGGCACGCCTTCGCACAAGACGAGCCCAGGAAGATCGGCTTCATCTACCCCGCCCCCGTCGGCGATGTCGGCTGGGCCAAGGAGCTCGACCGGGGCCGCGAGGCCGTAGAGGCCGAGTTCGGCGACCGGATCGAGACCGTCGTGGCCGAGAACATCCCCGAGGGGCCGGACGCGCAGCGCGTCATGAACCAGATGGTCGCCGAGGGCGCCGACATGGTCATGCTCGGCTCGTTCGGCTACATGAACGATGGCCTCAGGCTGGCGCAGCAGAACCCCGACGTGGCGTTCATCCACGCCTCGGGCTTCAAGCTCGCGCCCAATTTCGGCAACTTCCAGACCCGCAACTACGAGAGTGCCTACATTGCCGGCATCGCGGCGGGCGACCTGACCGAGACCGGCACGCTCGGCGTCGTCGCGGCCTATCCGATCCCCGAGGTCATCGGCATCATCAACGCCTTCACGCTCGGAGCGCAGAAGACGGAGCCCGATGTCTCGGTCAAGGTCGTGTGGCTGAACTCCTGGCTCGACCCGTCCAAGGCGCAGGATTCGGCCCGCTCGCTCCATGCGCAGGACGCCGACATCATCTTCTCGCTCTATCAGGACACGCCCTCGGTCGTCTCGATCGCCGAGGAGACGGGCTTCAAGGTGATCAACACCTCGTCCGACATGAAGGATTTTGCGGGCGACAACTACGTCATGGGCCTCGGAATCGACTGGTCTCCCCACTTCATCGAGCAGGTCGGCGCCATGCTGGACGGCACGTTCGAGGGCTCAGCCTATTGGGGCGGCATGAAGGACGGCGCGGTCGCCATCCGCTCGCTGACGGACGATCTCTCCGACGAGGCCAAGGCGCTGATCGACGAGGCCATGGCCGGCCTCTCCGACGGCAGCTTCCACCCGATGACGGGCCCGATCGTCGATCAGGACGGCGCGGAGAAGCTGGCGGCCGGCGAGACGATCGCGGACGGGGACCTTCTCGGCATCAACTGGCTGGTCGAGGGCGTCGAGACGCGCGTGCCGCAATAGGATGGGACCGGCCGCGCAAAGCTTGGCGAGCCTGCGCGGCCGCACCCTGCGCGGCCGCTTCGCCCATGCGCCGGTGCGCGGCGCGGTCGAGATCTGGGAGGACGCGCTCGTCTCGCTCGACGGCGAGGGCGCGATCAGCTCCGTCGCGCTCTCGGGCACCGAGGCCCATGGCGACACGTTGGGGGAGGCGCAGCGGACCGGGCGCCTCCACACCGTTCCGGGCGAAGCGACGGTGCTGCCGGGCTTCGTCGATCTCCACATCCACGCGCCGCAATATCCGCAGGCCGGCCTCGCGCTCGACGCGCCGCTCGACGTCTGGCTGCAGCGCTACACCTTCCCGCTGGAGGCGCGCTACGCCGACCTCGCCTTCGCCCGCGCGGTCTATACCCGCCTCGTCGCCGACCTTCTCGCCAACGGCACGACGACGGCGCTGATGTTCGCCACCGTCCATGCCGAGGCGACCGAGGTGCTCGTCGACATCTGCCTCGATGGCGGCCTGCGCGCCATCGTCGGCAAGGTCGCGATGGATGACCCGGCCAGCTGCCCGCCCGACTGCCGCGACGCCTCGCCCGACGACGCCATCGCCGACACGCGCCGGGTGATCGATTATGCCGCCCGCCACCCCCGCAATGGCGAGGGTCTCGTCGCCGGCGCCATCACGCCCCGTTTCCTCCCCTCCTGCACCGATGCCGCCCTCGAGGGCTTGGGCCGGCTTGCCGCCGAGACGGGCGCCATCGTCCAGACCCATGTCTCGGAGAGCGACTGGCAGCACGGCCACGCCATCGCGCGCTTCCAGCGCTCGGACGCGGCCAGCCTCGACGCCTTCGGCCTTCTCGGGCCCCGCAGCGTTCTCGCCCACGGCGTCTTCCTGTCGGACGCCGATTTCGCCCTCCTCGCCGCGCGCGGCGCCGCCGTCGCGCACTGCCCATGCTCCAACGCCTATTTCGCCAACGCCGTCTTCCCCCTCGCCCGCGCGCTCGGCAAATGCGTCACGGTCGGCCTCGGCTCCGACATCTCCGGCGGCCCGAACCTCTCCCTTCTCGACGCGCAGCGCCATGCGGTGATGGCCTCGCGCATGCTCGCCGACGGCGTCGATGCCGGGACCCCGTGCGACAGGCGCGCCACGGCCAACGCCCCCGTGACCTGGAAGGACGCCTTCCACCTCGCCACCGCGGGCGGCGGCGACGCGCTCGGCCTCCCCATCGGCCGGTTCGCGACAGGACAGTCCTTCGATGCGATCGTCGTGCGCGATCCGGTCGCCGGCGCGTGGGCGGACATACCGGGGCATGGAGCGGAAGACGCCCTCGCCCGCATCCTCCATACCGCCTCGAAGGCCGACATCCTCCAGACCTACGTCGCCGGCCAGCGGCGCGGCGGGGTCGTGGGCTAAAGGTCCCTTCAGGACCCGGTGATGCGCCCGGCCGTCGCTCTCGTCGTCTGAATGGCGCTGTGCTACGGCCATTCCCGCAATCAGGACAGGCGTGGCAGGCGTGGCGTGTAGCCATGCGGCCGGGCCGTCAGAACCAGGGGACTGGGCCGGGTGGGGCAGCGGGTTTGAGATCGGCACAGTCGCCGGAATACGCCCGGGCCGACCGTCTCGTCACCGAGGCTCTCGGTGCGCTCGGCCGAGGGGATCTGCGCCGCGCGCTTCGCGCCATCGACGCGCGATGCCGCATGGCATTGCCGGCCGAGGCGCCCCATTTCACCCTTCGCGCCGAATGCCTGCGCCATCTCGGGCGGGCCGAGAGCGCTTTGGCGGACCTGAGGCGGGCGCAGCATCTCGACCCGTGGAACGCGCAGAACGCCATCAGGCTCGCCCGCCACGGCACGCCGGCCGAGCGGCGGCGCGCGGCCATCGTCCTCCTGACCGATCCCGATAGCGTCCATCTCGAGACCGGCGCGCGAACCCTGGCCGCCCTCTCGACGGCCGGCTGGGTGGGACTGACCCGCGCCCGCCATCCGCGTGTCCGGATCCTCCTTCGCAACGAAGCCCGCCCGCGCCTCCTCGTCGACGGCGAGACTGCCGCGGATGCCGTTGCCGAGCCGGTTTGGCGAGGAGAGACGATCCACCTCTGGGGCCTGCCCTTGCCGGAGAGCATGGGGCGCACCCCGCCCACCATAAGTCTGCGCGAACCGGCGGACGTACTGATCAGTTCGGGCGACAACGACGTCGATAGTGCCGACCCTCGCATCGCGGCCGGCGTCGCGATCGTCGTCCCGATCTACGAGGACGCGGCCGCGACCGAGGCCTGCCTTCGCGCGATCTATCCGCAGGTCGTGGCCGAGCCGGACGCCCATCTCATCCTCGTCGACGATGCGTCGCCCAACGCGGAGATCGTGCGGCGGCTGGCATCCCTCACCCCGCATCCCCGCGTGACGATCCTGCGCAACGGCCGGAACCGGGGTTTCATCGGCGCGGTCAACCGGGCGCTCGCCTGCGCGGTCGGCGGCGACGTGATCCTTCTCAATGCCGACACGATCGCCCCGCCCGGTCTCATCGGCAGATTGCGCCGCACCGCCGTCGCCCATCCCCGCATCGGCACGATCACGCCTCTCTCCAACAACGGGGAGTCGACGAGCTTCCCCATCCGCGACGAAAGCCAGCCGATACCGGGCTGGACGAGCCTCGACGCCTTGGACCGGATCGCAGCCTCGGTGAATGCGGGCCGCGTGATCGACATGCCGAACGGGATCGGCTTTTGCCTCTACATCACCCGGGCCTGCCTCGACGCCGTGGGTGGTCTTCCCACCGATCTCGAGCGCGGCTATCTCGAGGACGTCGAGTTCTGCCTGCTCGCCGCCCGGCACGGGCTGCGCAACGTGTGCGATCCGTCCGTCTTCGTCTTTCATGAGGGCACCCGCTCATTCGGCGAGGAGAAGCGCGGCCTCGTCATCCGCAATCTCGCCGAGATCGAGCGGCGCCACCCGGACTATCGCGAACGCTTCGCCGTCTTCAATGCGAAGGACCCGCTGGCCGGGGCGCGTCACAGGATCGAAGAGGCGCTGGGCGCCGGGCCGGGGCCGGTCGCGCTCCTCGTCTGCGGCGAAGGGCTGGCACGCGACGTGGCGGTGGACCGCGCGAAGGCCGTACCCCATGGCGCGCCCCGCCCGCTGATTCTCTCAGCCGAGGGCGTCGCCGGCGAGATGCGCGTCACCCTGCGCGCCGCCGACGACGCGCCGCCGGCCAACCTCGTCTTCCGCGCGCCACTGCCCTCCGTTCCGGCCGAGCTCGACGCCTATCTCGGCACTCTCGACATCGCCGCCGTCACCATCCGCGATCCCGCCGCCTGCCCGCCGAATCTCGTCTCCACGCTCGCCCGCCACCTGGCGAGCGGCCGCAGCATCACCGTCGATCCCGTCGACGGCGGCGCGCTCTGCCCCCGGCGATACTATCTCGACGGGTCCGGCCGCCATTGCGGCATTCCCGAGCCTTTGGCGTGCGAGGCCTGCGTGGCCGGCTCCGGCGCGGAGATCGGGCTGGCCGGCAGCGTCGCGGACTACAGGACCTTTTGGCGGCAGTTCGGCGCCCACAACCTCATCGGCCGATCCGCACCCACCCTGCCGGCAGGGCGGGATACGCCACCCACCGGCCCGGCGCCCACCAACCGAGTGAGGATCGGCCCGGTGCGCATCGGATGGCTCCTTCCCTCCCGCTCGATCGCGGATACGGTCCTCCTTCGCGAGGTCTGCGCGGCCTGGCTGGCCGCTGGAGAGGACGTCGACGTCATCGCCTTCGGGGAGCCCTTCGATACCGCCCATCTCGACGGCTTGGAGAACCTGAGCCTCGCCGGAGCGTTCGCTCCGGAGGACTGGGCGGACCTGCTCTCGACCTACCGCCCCGACAGTCTCGTACTTGGGACGCGAAGGACGATACGAACGCATCCCATGATCGACCTTATGCGGCAGTCGAGCCTGATGCCCGCCGCCGTCCGGCCGGCACCCGCCGAGGACGGCTGGTTCGTGCTCGATCCCGCCTGGACGTCCGACGAGATTGCATGCTGGCTCCTCGAAGGCATAGCCACCATGCCCCCCTCCGCCGCAGAGAAGAGGCCCGTCCATGCGAAGCGATGACGAGGGGCGTGTCCATGGTGCCTTCTCTCGGACGGCCGAAGGCGTCTTCGAGGGCTGGGCGCTCGACGCGAGCGATCCCGGCGCGCGACTGATCGTCGAGATCGTCCTCGACGGCCGGTCAATCGCGACCGTTCGTGCGGACCGAGCGCAGGCCGGACAGCCGGCGGCGAGCGGCTTCGCCTATGTCTGCAACCCGCAAGTCCTCGTGGGACAAGACAGGATAGCCGCGCGGGTCGCCAATCGCGGAGAGCCGATCGGCGCGCCGATCGATCTGCGCCGCGATGCGATCGACGCGGAAGCCCCGACGCTCGCGGTGGGATCGGTCGCCTGGCATGGCGGGCGTCGTCTCGGCGGCTGGGTTCGCGACGAGGAGGGCGCCGTCGTCGTCGCGAGGGTCGGCGGCGAGGAGATCGCCCGCCTCGCGCCCGATCCGTGGTCGCTCCACGAGCGCCCCTTCGGCGCCATCAACACGCAGCGCGCCTTCACGCTCGATCTGCCGGAGACGGTGGAGGACGGGCGCTTCCGGCTGGTGGAGGTGACCGATGGCGAGGGCCGCCCGCTCGTCGGCAGCCCTGTCGGCGTCGTGGCCTATAGGGATGGCCTCGCCGCCTTCCTCGCCGAAGCCTCGGGTGATCTCCTTGAGGACCCGCGCGTCGCCCTCTTCGATCGGCTGCTCGGACCGACGATCCCCTTCGCGGACCATGAAGCCTGGCGGGTGCGCTGGCTGGGCGGTGCGGGCGGCGGCGATCTTCGGCGCGTCGCCTTCGTCTTCACCGGTGGCGGCGCGCCCGACGAGACCATCCGCTCCCTCGACGACACGGCGCTCGATTGGGTCGCCGCCGTGCTCGACCGCGATCCGAGGACGGGCGCGTTCGAGCCCGCGCGGCTTCGCGCGTTTCTCGAGGACGAGGTGGAGCCCGATCGCCCGGTCGTTTTCGTGCGATCGGGCACGCGTCTGACGCGCGACGGCGTCGCCGCGCTCACCGGTGCGCTTGACGATCCGGACGTGGTGCTTGCCTATGCCGATGTCGAGATCGAGCGGAACGGGCGGGGCTGGCCCTGGCTGATGCCGGCCTTCGACCTGGAGCGCTTTCTAGAGCAGGGCTATGCGGCGCAAGCCTTCGCATGCGGTCGCGAAACGGTCCTCGGCGCCCTGTCGGATGGCGCGGCGAGCGTCTACGACGTCATCCTCGCTGCGGCGGAGCGGCATGGGTGCGACGCCATCGGCCATGTCGCCGGCGCCCGTCTTCGCTGCCCGCCAGCGGCTTTAGATGAGGACGGACCGGCTCTCCTGGGCGCCACGCGCCGCCATCTCGTGCGGCAGGACGGTGACGCGACCGCGTCGCTGGTCGATGGACCGGACGGGCCGGTCATCCGCGTCCGCCGCGAGCCGGTGGCGCGGGCGATGAGCGTTATCGTACCGACGCGCGACCAAGCGGGCCTCCTCGAGACCTGCGTGACCTCCCTCACCCGCCAGCTAGGCCGGATCGCCATCGAACTCATCATCGTCGACAACGGCTCTCGCGATCCGGACGCGCTCGACTATCTCCGCAACCTTGAGCGAGATGGCGCCCGGATCGTCCGAGACCGCCGCGCCTTCAACTATGCGCGGATGAACAACGACGCGGTCGCCATCGCGTCCAACCCCGTGGTCTGCCTCCTCAACAACGACACCGAGTTCGTCGAGCCGGTCTTCGAGGAGATGCTGGGGCGCCTGTCCCCGCCGGATGTCGGCGCCGTGGGCGTGCTGATGGCGCGCGAGACGGACGTGATCCAGCATGGCGGGGTCGTCCTCGGCCACTGGTACGGCGCGATGCACGCCTTCGAGGACCGAATGCTTCGCGATCCGGGCTATGGCGGCCTCCTGACGACCGCCCATGAGGTCAGCGCCGTCACGGCCGCCTGCATGGTGCTGCGCAAGGCGGATTTCCTCGGCGTCGGCGGCTTCGACGCGCGGCGCTTCCCGATCACCTTCAACGATGTCGACCTCTGCTTGAAGCTGCGCGCGGCCGGCAAGCGGATCGTGATGACGCCGCATGTTCACATCCGCCATCACGAATCGGCCAGCCGGGGCCATGATGCCGATCTGGCGAAGCGCGCCCGCGCCGCGCGCGAGCTCGCGATGCTGCGCCAGCGGTGGGGGCACGTCCTGACCGACGATCCCCTCTACAACCCCTATTTCTCGCTCGGCACCTACCCGTATGCGGGCCTCGCCGCCGTGCCGCGCCCGGCCGGGCGCGTGCGCCGGAACATCGGGCTCCCCCCATTGGACGAGCCCTTCCCGACATAGGGCGGTCGGTCAGGCCGCCTTGGCGACCTGATACTCCTTCACGTCCTTGAAGGAGACCTGCGGCCAGCGCTCCGCCTCGTAGCCGAGGCCGAAGGCGCTGTCGGCGAGGTAGACGAGGGCGCCGTCGAGATCGCGCGCCATGTCGCCGCGATGGGCCTCGGAGAAGCGCTCGATCTCCTCCGCCGAACCTTCCACCCAACGGCAGACGTTGAAGCGGGCCATCTCGAAGTCGATGGGTAGCGAATATTCCGTCGCCATGCGCTGCTTGAGGACGTCGAGCTGCAAGGCGCCGACGACACCGACGAGCGCCGGCGAGCCGTCGACGGGTTTGAAGACCTGAACGACGCCTTCCTCGGCCAGCTGCTGCAGCGCCTCGTTCATCTTCTTGGCCTTCATCGCGTCCTGCAAGTGGATGCGGCGGAGAATCTCGGGGCTGAAGCTCGGGACGCCCTTGAAGGCGATGTCCTCGCCCTCCGTCAGCGTATCGCCGATGCGCAGGCTCCCGTGGTTGGGGATGCCGACCACGTCGCCCGCCACCGCTTCCTCGGCCAGGGCGCGGTCCTGCGCGAAGAAGAACTGGGGCGTGTGGAGGCTCATCGGTTTGCCCGTGCGCGACAGTCTCGCCTTCATGCCGCGATTGAGCGTTCCCGAGCAGACCCGCATGAAGGCGATGCGGTCTCGGTGCTTGGGATCCATGTTGGCCTGGATCTTGAAGACGAAGCCCGTCATCTTCTTCTCGTCGGGCTCCACCCGGCGCGTGCCCGCCTCCAAGGGCTGCGGCGGCGGCGCATGGGCCGCGACGGCCTCGATGAGGTCGCGCACGCCGAAATTCCTGAGCGCCGAGCCGAAGAGGACCGGCGTCAGCGAGCCCTCCAAGAATGCGCGCAGGTCGAAGGGCCGCGCGGCCTCCTTGGCGAGCATGACGCTCTCGAGATACTCGTCCGCCTCGTAGGGCGGCAGCGCGGCGCGCAGGCGCTCGTCCTCCGGTCCCTCCATCTGGACGCCCCGGCCCTCGATATCGACCGCGCGGAAGATGTCGGTGCCGAGCTCGTAGACGCCCGCGAAGCTCTTGCCCATGCCGACCGGCCAGGTGAGGGGCGCGGTGTCGAGCGCGAGCGTCTTCTCGATCTCGTCGAGAATGTCGAACGGGTCGCGCGCCTCGCGGTCGAGCTTGTTGACGAAGGTGATGATCGGGATGTCGCGCAGGCGGCAGACCTCGAAGAGCTTGCGGGTCCGCGCCTCGATGCCGCGCGCGGCGTCGATGACCATGACCGCGCTGTCGACGGCCGAGAGCGTGCGGTAGGTGTCCTCCGAGAAGTCCTCATGGCCCGGCGTATCGAGGAGGTTGAAGACGTTGCCCTCGTATTCGAAGGTCATGACCGACGTCATGACCGAGATGCCGCGATCCTTCTCGATCTCCATCCAGTCGGAGCGCGTGCCGCGCCGATTCGCCTTCGCCTTCACCTCGCCGGCCAGCTGGATCGCACCGCCGAAGAGCAGCATCTTCTCCGTCAGCGTCGTCTTGCCGGCGTCGGGGTGCGAGATGATCGCGAAGGTGCGGCGGTTGTGGTGGTCGGTGGCGGGCATGGGGATCGCGTGGTGAGGAGAGCGGGGCCTCATATGGCACCTCGAAGGGTCGCGCGAAAGGCGAAGCTCAACGCCGAAGGCTGGTCGCCGCCTCGCCGAGTATGAGCGTGCCCGCCCCGCCGATCGCACAGGCCGCGCCGCGATTGAGCCGGCGCAGGGCCCTTGGTACGCGAAAGAGGCTCCGGGCCCGGGCGGCGAGGAGGATGTAGGGCGTCAGCGTGGCGAAGAGCACGAGAAGGGTCAGCCCGGCCATCACCGCCCAAGACGCCGGCCCGATGGTGCGCAGATCGAGCACCGTCGGCAGCAGCGCAAGGTAGAAGACGACCGTCTTCGGATTGCCCATCGTGATGACGTAGCCAAGAACGCCGGCGCCCCAAGAGGAGCGC
Source organism: uncultured Alphaproteobacteria bacterium (assembly GCA_963799285.1). Classification (GTDB taxonomy): domain Bacteria; phylum Pseudomonadota; class Alphaproteobacteria; order Rhizobiales; family CAWCWK01; genus CAWCWK01. Next base: position 53,782 of record CAWCWK010000004.1, on the reverse strand, counting down.
GCGCTCGTCTCCTCATAGGCGGTCGGGCCGACGTCCGCCGTCCAGAACCTCCAGGCCAGATAGAGAAGGTAGAGCCCGCCCGCGACCTTGATGACGAAGAACGCGCCCGAGAAGACCTGCGCGACGAGGGCAAGGCCGAGCACGGCGAAGGTCAGGTAGGTCACATCGCCAAGGGCGAGCCCGAGGAGGAAGGCGAAGGAGCGCCTCAGATCGCCGCCCAGCGCCTGCCCGACCAACGCCGCGACGCCCGGCCCCGGAATGACGGCCGCGATGGCCAAGGCGCCGGCATAGGCGAGAAAGGGGGTGATGGTGTCCACGGGGACGGCTCCGCGATTCGATCTTCGAAAGGTTTGCGCCCGAACCGAGCCAACCGGCAAGCTCGCCCCTCACCCCAGCGGCGCCCCGGCGAGCGCCGCGATGTTGATCAGGCCGCGCACCGTGATGCTGGGCGTGACGATATGCGCCTGGTTGCCGAGACCCATGAGGATGGGGCCGACCTCGACGCCGCCCGACACCGCCTTCAGCGTGTTCCGGACCGCGCTCGCCGTCTCGGCGCTCGAGAAGACGAGGGCCTTGGCGGGACCGTCGAGGCGGGAGCCGGGGAAGACGCGGGCGCGGTATTCGGGGTCGAGCGCGGCGTCGAGGGTCATCTCGCCTTCGTAGGAGAAGTCGCGGGGCAGGTCGTCGAGAATGGCGATGGCCTCGCGCATCCGGGCGGCCGAGGGCGTGTCGAGCTCGCCGAATTGCGAGTTGGAGCAGAGCGCGACGCGCGGCTCCAGCCCGAAGCGGCGGACATGGGTCGCGGTCGAGATCACCGTCTGCGCGATCTGCTCCGCGCTCGGCTCGGCGTGGACATGCGTATCGGCGATGAAGAGCGGGCCCTGGTCGAGGATGACGAGGGAGAGCGCGCCGTCGGGGCGGTGGCGGTCGCTCGCCAGCATCTGCTCGATATAGCGCAGGTGCCAGCCGTATTGGCCGAACGTGCCGCAGATCAGGCTGTCGGCCTCGCCCCGGTGGACCATCACGGCGCCGATGGCGGTCGTGTTGGTGCGGATGACGGCCTGGGCAAGCTGCGGCGTCACGCCCCGGCGGGCCATGGCGGCGTGGTAGGTCTCCCAATAGTCGCGGTAGCGCGGATCGTTCTCCGGGTTCACGATATCGAACGCGTCCGAGATCGAGGCCGGTATGCCGAGACGCTCGGCCCGGCTCGCGATCACCTGCGGGCGGCCGATGAGGATGGGACGGTCGGCGCTGTCCTCGATCATCGCCATGGCCGCGCGCAGAACCCGCTCGTCCTCGCCCTCCGCGAAGGCGATGCGGCGCGTGGCCTTGGCGGCGGCCTCGAAGACGGGGCGCATCACGTTGGCCGAGCGGTAGACCGAGCGGTTGAGGGACGCGCAATAGGCGTTGAAGTCGGGTAGCGGGCGCGTCGCGACGCCGGTCTCCATCGCCGCCTTGGCGACGGCGCCGGCGACGATGCCGAGGAGGCGGTTATCGAAGGGTTTCGGGATCAGATAGTCCGGCCCGAAGACCAGCGCCTCCCCGCCATAGACCTGCGCCGTCTCCGCGCTCGACGTCTGACGCGCGAGCGCCGCGATGGCCTCGATGCAAGCGACCTTCATCGCGTCGTTGATCGTCGTCGCGCCGACATCGAGCGCGCCGCGGAAGATGAAGGGGAAGCAGAGGACGTTGTTGACCTGGTTGGGGTAGTCTGACCGCCCGGTCGCGATGATGGCGTCCGGCACGGCCGCTCGCGCAACGTCCGGCATGATCTCCGGGTTGGGGTTGGCGAGCGCGAGAACGATGGGGTGAGGCGCCATCGCCTTCACCATCTCGGGCTTCAGGAGGTTGGGGCCCGAAAGCCCGAGGAAGAGGTCGGCGCCGCCGATCACGTCAGCCAGCCCGGCCGGTGGGTGGCCCTGCGCGTAGGCGGCCTTCTGCTCGGTCATCGCCTTGTCGGACGGGTCGGCGGCGCGGGCCTTGGTCACCAGGCCGCCGATGTCGCAGAGCCAGACGTTCTCGCGGCGAACGCCGAGCTTGAGCAGCATGTCGAGGCAGGCGATGCCGGCTGCGCCGCCGCCCGTCGAGACGAGCTTGATGTCGGCGAAATCCCGCTTCGTCAGGCGCATCGCGTTGACGGCGGCCGCGCCGACCACGATGGCCGTGCCATGCTGGTCGTCATGAAAGACGGGGATCTTCATGCGCTCGCGGCAGATGCGCTCGACGGTGAAGCAGTCGGGCGCCTTGATATCCTCGAGGTTGATGGCGCCGAACGTCGGCTCGAGGGCGATGACGTGCTCGGCGAAGGTCTCGGGGTCGGACGCGTCGAGTTCGATATCGAAGCAGTCAATATTGGCGAACGCCTTGAAGAGCACGGCCTTGCCCTCCATCACCGGCTTGGAGGCCAGCGGGCCGATATCGCCGAGCCCGAGCGTGGCCGAGCCATTGGAGACGACGGCAACGAGATTGCCGCGCGACGTATAGAGCGCCGCGTTGGACGGGTCCTCCGCGATGGCAAGCGAGGCGAAGGCGACGCCGGGGCTGTAGGCGCGGGCGAGATCGCGCGGCGAGGAGAGTGGCTTGGTCGGCCGGATCTCCAGCTTTCCGGGGCGCGGCAGCGCGTGATAGTCGAGCGCGGCCCGCCGGGCCTGCGTCTGGAGGTCGTCGTTCACATCGTCCTGCGCCACGGCTCGCGCCCTCCCCCGGTCGTTTCTCCGTCTGTCGCACGGCAGGGGCGAAATGCAAAAGAGGGCGGCGGACGCGAAGAAGGGCCGCCTTGCGGCAGCCCTTCCCATAACCCCCGAATTCTTCGAGGCGAACCCGACTTCTTCGGGCCTCGTACGCGGCCTAGAACAGCTGCAGCACCGCCTGGTCGGCCTGGCTCGACAGCGAAAGCGCGGTCGAGGAGAGCTGCTGGCGGGTCTGGAGGGCCAGCATGTTGGCGCCTTCCTCGTTGGTGTCGGCCAGGGTGAGCTTGGCCGAGCCCGTCTGAAGCGTGTTGACCATGTCCTTGGTGAAATTCGAGCGGATCTCGACCACCGAGAGGTTGGAGCCGAGCTTGGCGGAGAGCGAGCGCAGCGTGTCGAGCGAACCGGTCAGCTGTGCAAGCGCGTTCTCGAGGCCGCCCTGATCGCTATCGGACTGAAAGTCGATCGACAACGGGTCGGGATTGTAGGCGCCATACGAGCCGCCCCAGAGATGGGCCTTGCCGACGCCGAGGGACTCGGTATCGACGAACTTGCCTTCGATCTCCAGCTTGGACTGCTGCGCACCCGTCAACTCGTTGAAGACGACCTTGAGATCGTCGTCCTGCAAAAGGTTGATGCCGTTGAAGGACGCGTCCTGAGCCAGGTCGTTCAACTGGTCGCGAAGCTCGTTGTACTGCTCCGCGAACTCTAGGCGCTTTTCGCTGTGAAGGCCGCTGTTCTGGCGGTTGAGCGCGAGTGCCGGCGTTCCGGCAAAATCGTGCGAGGTGTTGGAGACGAAGCTCTGCACGCTGTGTATGCTGGCGCCGCCCTGCGTATCGGTGATCGTGATGTTTCGCCCGCCGACGGCTTCGATCGTCAGCTTGCCGTCTTCGACGCTGGCACGCACGTGCTGCATGTCGTCGGGAATGGCCGCGTCGGTCGTCGCCTTGCGAGCCGTGTCGTTGATCGCGTCCGCGAAATCCTGGACGCTGAATGGCTGACCCGCATCTTCCGGTCCGGCGGTGAAGACCGTGACGTCGAAGGCCGTGCCGTCGTCGATGGTCAGGTTCAGGCCGACCGTGTCTCCATCGGCCAGGGCGGCGACGCCGGCGCCGACCGTATCGGTGTGCGAGATGTTCTCCGCCCGCACGCTCATGGCCTGACGGACGGTGGCCTGCATCTGCTCGACCATCTTGGTGATCGAGGTCAGACCCTTGTCGGCGGCCTCGATGGTCGAGATCGCGTTGGACATCGAGTCCTGAAGATTGTTCAGCTCGCCCGCGCGGGCGTTGAGGCCGGACGCGGTGAAGAAGTTGATCGGGTTGTCGAGGGCCGAGTTGACCTTGTTGCCGGTGGCGAGACGCGTCTGCGTGCGGCTCATCATCTCGGCGGTGTTCTGAAGCGAAAGAAGGTTCGAGCGAACGGCTTGGGAAAGCTGAATATCGGAGGCCATGGTTATATCCCGTTCCTGGGTGGGCTGGTTGCGGACGATCCTCGTCCCCGGCTCCATGAGAGAAGCTTGGGTTAACCATGGCGGATCCGCGTTTAGGTCTCGTAAACGCTGGGGCGGGCGTTTTTTGCCGGCCTCCGCGGAACCGGCCCAGATCGAGACGGGAATGCACCGCGATCGTTCACCATGGCGGAAAAACGGTCCGTAAACGCAAAAGGGCGGCCCGGTGGACCGCCCTCTTTCCGTCTGTCGGGTGTCCAGGACACCTTGAGCGGCGTCCTAGAAGAGACGCAGCACCGCCTGGTCGGCCTGGCTCGACAGCGAGAGCGCGGTCGAGGAGAGCTGCTGGCGGGTCTGGAGGGCCAGCATGTTGGCGCCTTCCTCGTTGGTGTCGGCCAGCGTCAGGTCGGCGGCGCCGGACTGAAGCGTGTTGACCATGTCCTTCGTGAAGTCCGAGCGGATCTCCACGACCGACAGCGCCGAGCCGAACTTGGCAGCGGTCGAGCGCAGGCTCGACAGCGAGTTCGTCAGCTGGTTGAGAGCGTCCTCAAGGCCACCGTCATCGCTGTCCGACTGGAAGTCGATCTCCAACGGGTTGGGGTTGAAGGCGTCCGAACCACCCCAGATGTGGGCCTTGCCGACGCCGAGGCTGTCGGAGTCCAGGTACTCGCCCTTGATCTCCAGCTTGGACTGCTGCGAGCCGGTCAGCTCGTTGAAGACGACCTTCAGGTCATCGCCCTGCAGGAGGTTGACGCCGTTGAAGGACGCGTCGGACGCCAGATCCCCGAGCTGCGCGCGCAGATCGTTGTACTGCTCGGCGAATTCGCGGCGCTTCTCGTTCGCATCCGTGCGCTGGATGTCGAGGTTGCCAGAGCCATCGAGCTGGGTGTTGGCCGGTTCGGCGCCAGCAGCCGGCAGAGCGCCGAGGATGTAGCCGTTCGTGTTGGTACCGGCGGCGGCGGTTGCGGCGGCGGCGCCACCGCCGCTGTCGTCGGCCTCGATCGAGAGCGAGCGACCGCCAACAGCCGAGACCTTGACGTTGCCGTCGACGAGTTCGGCGCGGACATACTGACCGCCGTCGGTCGCCTTACGGGCCGCGTCGTTGATACCGTCGACGACGTCCTGCGCGGTCAACGTCTGGTTGGCGCCGGTGTCGTTGTTATAGACCTCGAGCTCGACCGCAACGCCGTCGATCTCGACGCCCAGCACCAACTTCTGCTCGTTGCCCGCGGTACCCTGGATTGCGGTTCCAACATCCGGAGCGGCGGTACCGGTGTAGCTGACGTCTTCGGTCTTGACCTGCATGGCCTGGCGGACGGTGGCCTGCATCTGCTCGGTGATCTTGGTGATCGCCGTCAGACCCTTGTCGGCGGCCTCGATGGTCGAGATCGCGTTGGACATCGCGTCCTGCAAGCCGTTCAACTCGGCCGCGCGGGCGTTGAGGCCGGACGCGGTGAAGAAGTTGATCGGGTTGTCGAGGGCCGAGTTGACCTTGTTGCCGGTGGCGAGACGCGTCTGCGTGCGGCTCATCATCTCGGCGGTGTTCTGAAGCGAAAGAAGGTTCGAGCGAACCGCCTGGGAAAGCTGAATATCGGAAGCCATGGTACTCATCCCGTTCTTGGGTTGCCGACCCGTCCCGCGAGGCGTCGATGCGGGTGTAGGACCGGCCACTAGACGACCCGGCGATACGCGCCGGGCTGCTTCGTCCTGAAGCTGTTCGTAGAATGCGAGGACGGGCGGAAACGGAGAGTTAACGCCGTGATCGGGCGGCTTTTATGGTTAAGGAAGCCTTCGCGGGGGCGTCTCAAGTGACGTAGCGGCCTACTTGTTCGCGTAGTCCAGCCCCATGGCCGTATAGCGCTCCGGGTCGCTCAGCCAGTCGCGCACCTTCACGAAGAGGAAGAGCTGGACGTCGGTATCGAGCATCGCCTTCAGTTCCGCGCGCGCCTCGGCGCCGATAGCCTTGATGGTCGCGCCGCCGGCGCCGATCACGATCTTCTTGTGGCCGTCGCGGGTGACGTAGATCGTCTGGTCAACGCGCGCGGCGCCCGAGCGCAGCGTCTTCCAGCTCTCGGTTTCCACATGGATCTGGTAGGGCAGCTCGTCATGGACGCGCAGCATCAGCTTCTCGCGCGTGATCTCGGCCGCCAGCTGGCGCATCGGAAGGTCGGAGAGCTGGTCGTCGGCATAGAACCAGGGGCCGGGACGCGCCGCCTTCACGAGGGCCGTGCGCAGGTCGGCCACACCGTCGCCGGTCAGCGCGGACAGGAGGAAGGTCTCGTCGAAGGGCAGCGCCTCGTTGAGCGCGGCGACGAGCGCGAGCAGACGGTCGCGGGGCAGGAGGTCGATCTTATTGAGGACGAGATAGCGCGGTTTCGCCACGTCCCTGAGGCCGGCGATGAGCCGCGCGTTCTCCTCGTCGAGCCCTCGCCGTGCATCGATGAGGAGGCAGATGAGATCGGCGTCCGACGCGCCGCCCCAGGCGGTTCGCACCATCACCTCGTCGAGCCGGCGCTTGGGCGCGAAGACGCCGGGCGTATCGACGAGAACGACCTGCGTGCGCCCGTCCATGACGATGCCGCGCGTCAGCGCCCGCGTCGTCTGCACCTTGTGGGTCACGATCGCGACCTTGGCGCCGACGAGCGCGTTGACCAGCGTCGACTTGCCTGCATTGGGCGCGCCCAGCATGGCGACGAAGAGCGAGCATGTGCCCTCTCCGTCCGCCTCGGCGTCCGCGATGTCCGTCTGCGCCTCGGTGATGTCGCCGTCCTCGATGGTCATTCCGATCCTTTGTCCGATGTTTCGTGCGAAGTCTTTTGCCAAGTCTTGTCCGTCTGACTGACCGAGACCTGGCCCGGTGCCTTGCCGCGCAGCACGCCCTCGCGCCTCAGAAGGTTCTGCGCCGCCGCCTGCTCCGCCTCGCGCTTGGAGTGGCCCGCCGCCTCGGCCGGGGCGACACCCTCGACGGAGGCGCTGATGACGAAGACGGGCGCGTGGTCCGGCCCCTCGCGAGAGACCTCCTCATAGACGGGAATCGCGCGGCCGTTCGCCAACGCCCATTCCTGTAGCATGGACTTCGCGTCGGTGAGGCGCCCTTCGCCTTCCATGCCCTTGGGCCAATGGGCGAGGACGAACGCGCGCGCCGCCGCGAAGCCCGCGTCGCGATAGACCGCTCCGATCAGCGCCTCGACCGCATCGGCCAGGATCGTCGCCTTGATCGCCCCGCCGCGCCGCTCGGCGGCCGCCACGCGCATATGGGGCCCGAGATCGAGAGCCTCGGCGACGTCGGCGCAGGCCTCGGCGCGGACCATCTGGGTGTGCCGTTTGGCCAGTTCACCCTCCGGCGCGTTCGGAAAGGCGTCGAGCAGCGCGTCGGCGACGACGAGGCCGAGCACGCGGTCGCCGAGGAACTCGAGCCTTTGATAGGTCGATCGGACGCCGCCGCGCACCGCGCTCGGATGGGTGAGCGCGCGCTCCAGCAGATCGCTGTCCGCGAAATGGTGGCCGAGCCGTGCCTCGAGGTCCTCGTCGCGGGCCCCGGGCATCGGACGCGGGCGGGCGCCCTTGCGGCTCGGGCCGCGCTTCTTCGTCATGGCGTCACGAGGTCATATGGCGTCACGAGGTCATGATGTCAGGAGCGCGCCATGCGCTTCATGCGCCGCTCTGCGCGCTGTCGAGAAGCCGGTCCCAGCGCACGGTCCACGGCCAGCGCCAGAAGCTCCCACGCCCGGGCGCCATCGCGCACCGAAAAGAAGATGACGTTGGCGCGGCCGACGAAATGGTCGAAGGGCACGAAGCCGACGGCGCTCAGAACGCGGCTGTCCGTCGAGTTGTCGCGATTGTCGCCCATCATGAAATAGTGGCCCTCGGGCACGACGTATTCGCGCGTGTTGTCGCTCATGCCGTTGGGCGTCAGGTCGAGGACCTCGTAGGAGACGCCGTTGGGCAACGTCTCGATATAGCGCTGAACGGTCTGCACCCGGCCGGAGGCGCTCGTCTCCTGGAAGTCCTCGACGCGCGACTTGTCGACCGCTTCGCCGTTGATGTGGAGAACGCCCTCGCGCATCTGCACCCGGTCGCCCGGCAGACCGATGACGCGCTTGATGTAGTCGATGCGTGGGTCGGCCGGCAGCTTGAAGACCGCCACGTCGCCACGCGCGGGCGTATCGGCGAAGACCCGGCCGTCGAAGAGCGGCAGGCCGAGCGGCGCGGAATAGCGGCTATAGCCGTAGGAGAACTTGGAGACGAAGATGTAGTCGCCGACGAGCAGCGTCGGCTTCATCGATCCTGAGGGAATGTTGAAGGGCTGGAAGAGCAGCGTGCGCACCACGAGGGCGAGCAGCAGCGCTTGAAGGATCACCTTGACGGTCTCGCCAAGGCCTCCCTTCTCGGCCTTCACCTCTTTATGCGTACCCACAGCCACCGGCTCTGCCTCTCGTCCCTTCGATGAAGCGAGGACGGGAGTCTGCCCGTCGGTGTCCGCCGCGTCGATGCTCGTCGTGATATCCGCCATGGGTCGCGTTGCCTTTCGGAGCGAGCGCATGCGCCGCCTCCGGAGAACCCGCCAACCTCATCCATCAAGGCGGGAAGGCACCGCCGAAATTATGACGATGGCCTGCGCGAGCGGATGATCGTCCGTCATGGTGACATGTATGCGTGGACTGTGGCCGTTCAACAACAAACCCTCCGCCTCCCCGCGCGCCCAGAGCCGGTCGAGCGCGGCCTTCGCGCCCCCTGTCAGCCGAATCGTCGGTCCTTGCCCGCGCGGGCGCACCACGCCGATCTCGCGCCAGGCCACGCCCTGCGCGATGCCGGTGCCGAGCGCCTTGGAACACGCCTCCTTGGCGGCGAAGCGCCGGGCATAGGGCGCGGAAGGGTCGGCCGCGCGCTCGCAGCGACGGCGCTCCTCCTCCGTGAAGACGCGATGCGTGAAGCGGTCCCCGAACCGCTCCAGCGTGGCCTTGATACGCCGCAGGTCAACGAGATCGTTGCCGATGCCGAGAATCATGAGGCGAGACTCATGCGCATCCGATCACGCCGCCTCGGAGCGCTGGAGAAGACCGTCCCTCATCACGCCGCGCATCCGCGCGATCGCGTTGCCGAGCCCCATGAAGACGGACTCGGCGATGAGGAAGTGGCCGATATTGAGTTCGGCCACATGCGGCAGCGCGGCGACCGGCCCGGCCGTCTCGAAGGTGAGGCCATGTCCGGCATGGACCTCGATGCCGGCCGCATGCGCAAGGTGCGCGGCCTCGCGCAGACGCACCAGCTCCGAGGTTTCCAGCGCCGCATCGCCGGCGAGGATAGCCTCGCAATAGGTGCCCGTGTGAAGCTCGACCACAGGCGCTCGCAAGGCGGCCGCCGCCTCAATCTGCCGGGCTTCGGGCGCGATGAAGAGCGAGACGCGGATGCCGGCATCTCCCAGGGACGCGACGAGAGGCGCCAGCCTCTTGTGCTGACCGGCCGCATCGAGCCCGCCCTCGGTCGTGCGCTCCTCGCGCCGTTCGGGCACGAGGCAGGCGGCGTGGGGGTTGGTCCGCAGCGCGATCGCGGCCATCTCTTCGGTCGCCGCCATCTCGAAGTTGAGCGGCAGGTCGATCTCGGCGGCGAGGCGCGCGATGTCCTCGTCGCGAATGTGGCGCCGGTCCTCGCGCAGATGCGCCGTGATGCCGTCGGCGCCCGCCTCCGCGGCCTGACGCGCGGCGCGAACGGGATCGGGATAGGGCCCGCCCCGCGCATTGCGAAGCGTCGCGACGTGATCGATGTTCACGCCGAGCCGGATGGTGTCGTGCGATGAGGTCATGTGCAGCAGTCCGATTCGATCGGGTGGGGGCGATATAGGCGGGGGACATCGCCAAGACTAGCGATCAAGGTGGGGGCGGTAAGCCTATGCACGCCAGGACGGCCATCTCGAAGTCCGACGATCAGAGATGACCGCGCCTCAAGGGGAAGGGCCTCGACTGGGAAGCCTTAAGGCGCGTCGATCACGACCTTGCCGAGCCGCTCCCGCCGCTGACGCTGGAAGGCGGCGACGGTGCCGCGTGCCACGATGTACACGGCAAGGGCGATGGGCACCCCCATTATCAGTCCGCCGACCAGCATCGGCCAAAGCATCGGACCGACGTTGAAATAGGAATCGCGCAGGAGGTTGACGGGTTCGCCCACGAGCTCCTGCCCGCCCGGCTCGCCCAGCACCCACCGCCCCAACTTGAAGGAGGCGGCCCAGATGAGCGGGAAGGTTAGCGGATTGCCGACCGCGGTGCCGAGCGCCGCCGCCAGCATGTTGCCGCCCACCAGCGCCGCCAGCGCGAAGGCGAGGAGGAAGTGCAGCCCGAGAAAGGGCGTGAAGGAGGACAGCGCCCCCATGGCGAGCCCGGCCGCCACGGCGTGCGGCGTCGCGGCTATGCGGATCGCGCGCTTGGCCAGATAGCGCGAGGCGCGCGCCCAGCCGGCGCTCGGCCAGAGCGCATGCCGAAGACGCCTCCGGACGGGCGGTATGCTGCGACGCTTGAACAGCATTGCGGCCGTCGCCGCTCCTCGGCTGATGTCGACAAAGAGCCCCATGCCCCCTGATCTCGAAACCGGGATTGCAGACAATTTTGACCATGCCGTGAAGACCGTCGGCGTCATAAAAGCCCCCCAATTCCTCGGAGCGGGAAATGCCGGCGTGCGGCCCGACAGGATAGGGTGTCTTTCGCTTGTGCGAGATCGATCTTCCGCTTATGTAGAAGACTTCGCTTGAGCTTTAGGGACGACGCGCGTTTTCTCGCCAGCCTCCTCGCACGTGATCGAGGGTCCGGCCTGATCGTCGCCGCACGATGTCGCTTCGGCCGGCGTGAGGAACCTAGGCGGCGGGATTGGTGCGCGACCATCACCCGACCGCGACACCGAGGAGCTACCCCATGGCACGCGTCACCGTCGAGGACTGCGTCGACAAGGTCGACAACCGGTTCGACCTCATCCTTCTCTCCGCGCACCGCGCGCGCATGATCGCGTCGGGCGCACCGCTCGCCGTCGATCGCGACCGCGACAAGAACACCGTGGTGGCTTTGCGCGAGATCGCGGACGAGAAGCTGCAGCCGGACGATCTCAAGGAAGATCTCATCCACTCCCTCCAGCGCTATGTCGAGGTCGACGAGCCCGAGCCCGCACCGGCGCCCGAAGAGGCCAAGCCGATGCAGCCCGGCCCCGACATGTCCTTCGAGCGGATGAGCGAAGCCGAGCTTCTGCGCGGGCTGGAGGGCCTCGTACCCCCGCCGGAGAAACGCGAGGATTGATCGCGAAGGCCGCACCCATGTCGAAGGACCGCGGACATGAGCCGAAACGGGCGCGCAGGCCGCGCCCGTCGCCATGTCGTCCGGGCTCTTGTCAGGTGGTCCGGAGCCTCCGCCCATGACGGCCTTTCAGCACACATCGATCGAGCCTTCTTCCGGCGCGCGCGCCACGGACGAGACGTGCGGCGGGGGTGACGAGGCCGGTGTGGCGGCCGCCCTTGCCGCGGCGGAGAAGGCGCTCGTCGAGCACCGCCGGACCCCCGCGAAGCCGCTCGATTCGAACCCGCCGATCATGCGGCAATACGAGCTCGTCGAGCGGGTTCAGCAATACAATCCGAATGCCGACGAGGCCCTTCTCAACAAAGCCTATGTCTATGCCATGCGCGCGCATGGCCATCAGCGGCGCAAGTCGGGCGCCCCCTATTTCTCGCATCCGATCGAAGTCGCGGCGATCCTCACCGATCTCCATCTCGACGATGCGACCATCGCCGCCGCTCTCCTTCACGACACGGTCGAGGATACCGAGACGACGGTCGAGGAACTGCGCGAGCTCTTCGGGCCGGACATAGCCCAGCTCGTCGACGGCCTGACGAAGATCGGCCAGCTCGACCTTGTCTCCAAGAAGGCCGAGCAGGCCGAGAACCTGAGGAAGCTCCTTCTTGCCATCGCGACCGACGCGCGCGTCCTCCTCATCAAGCTCGCAGACCGCATGCACAACATGCGCACGCTCGGCGCCATGCCGGCCTATAAGCGCGAGCGGATCGCGCAGGAGACGCTCGACATCTACGCGCCGCTCGCCGGCCGGATGGGCATGCAGAGTGCGCGGGACGAGCTGGAGGAGTTGTCCTTCGAGGTCTTGCAGCCCGAGGCGCATGCCCGGATCGTGGAGCGCCTTGCCCGCCAGCACACGCGCAACGCCGAGGTGATCGCGGAGATCCGCCAGGATCTGGCCGACAGGCTCGCCGCCAATGGCATCGAGGCGCACGTCGTCGGGCGCGAGAAGAAACCCTATTCGATCTGGCGCAAGATGCAGCGCAAGTCGATCGGGTTCGAGCAATTGTCCGATATCGTCGGCTTTCGCGTCGTCGTGCCCGATGTCGCGTCCTGCTACCTCGTCCTTGGGATGGCCCATACGACCTGGCGCGTCGTCCCCGGCCGCTTCAAGGACTACATCTCGACCCCGAAACAGAACGACTACCGCTCGATCCATACCACGGTCGTCGATTCGCACCGCCAGCGCGTCGAGCTTCAGATCCGCACCCGCGAGATGGACGAGGTCGCCGAATACGGCATCGCCGCGCATGCCCTCTACAAGGAGCGCGCGAAGAATGACGGCGCCTTTGGCGAGGCGCCCTGCGCCAACACGCTCCATGGCGGCGTCATGCGCGAGGGTGGCCGCCAGGACGATGCCTACGCCTATGCCAATCTGCGCCGCACCATCGACCTCCTGGCCGAGGGCGCGAGCGCCGAGGAATTCCTGGAGCACGCCAAGCTGGAGCTCTTCCAGGACCAGGTCTTCTGCTTCACGCCCAAGGGCAAGGTCATCTCGCTGCCGCGCGGCGCGACACCGATCGACTTCGCCTATGCCGTCCATACCGGCATAGGCAACGCCTATGTCGGCGCCAAGGTGAACGGCCGCCTCTCGACGATCAATGCTGTCCTCACCAATGGTGACGAGGTCGAGGTCCTGACATCAGAAAGCCAGCAGCCCTTGCCCGCCTGGGAGGCGATCGCGGTGACCGGCAAGGCAAAATCCGCCATCCGGCGCGCCACGCGCGCTTCGGCGCGCGCGCAATTCAGCGAGATCGGGCGCGGCATATTGGAGCGCCGCTTCGCCAATGCCGGGAAGATCTATGCCGATTCCGACATCGAGGCCGTGCTGCGCCGTCTTGCGCGCTCGAGCGTCGAGGACGTTTTGATCGCGATCGGACGGGCGGAGATGCGCCCCGCCGACGTGCTGCGCGCCGTCCATCCCGACTACATGGCGGTCCCGAAGCCCGGCAAGGACCCGGCCGACGACGGCTGGTTCTCGCTGAAGGATCGCAACGGCATCGAGTTTCGCTTCGCCGAGAACGACGATGGCGATCTGCCCTTGCGCGGGCTGAAGCGCGACGCCGAGGTCCGCTTCGCGCCGGGCGGCGCCGTGCCGGGTGACCGCATCGTTGGCATCGTCTCGGACGACGCGATCATAGTCTATCCGATCCATTCCCCCGACCTCGCGCTCCACTACGACGCGCCTGACCGCTGGCTCGATCTTCGGTGGGACACCGATGTTGCCAAGCCGATCCGCTTTCCCGCCACCATCGTCGTGACCGTGGAGAACAGGCCGGGTGCGCTGGCCGAGATTGCCCGCATCATCGCGGACGGCGACGCCAATATCGACAACATGTCGATGACCAATCGCATGACCGGCTGCCACGAGATGCGGATCGATCTCGAGGTATGGAACCTGCGCCACCTCAATACGATCCTCTCGCGGCTGCGAACGCAGGAGGCCGTCAGCGAGGCGCATCGGTTGGAGAACGCGGCCGAAGCGAGCAAAACACCCATTTCATGACCCAGATTCGCGTGACCGAGACAGTCCTCGACATCTTTCGCGAGGCGGGCGCCCTCATGGACGGCCACTTCATCCTGTCATCCGGGCGGCGCAGCCCGATATATATTCAGAAATCTTTTGTCTTCATGCGCCCCGACCTGACGGAACGGGCCTGCCGGCTCCTCGCCGAAGCCATCGAGGGGAGCGGACTTGCACCGTTCGACGCCATCGTGTCTCCCGCCCTCGGCGGCCTGATTCCGGGCTATGAGACGGCGCGACAGATGAAGTTGCCTGCGATGTGGCTGGAGCGCGTCGGAGACGACTTCGCACTGCGCCGCGGCTTTACGATAGAGCCGGGCCTTCGCTATCTCGTAGTCGAGGATATCGTGACCACAGGGTTGTCGATCCGTGAGACGATCGCCTGCATCGAGACCCATGGCGGCACGGTTGTGGCCGCCGCCTGCCTCATCGACCGCTCTGACGGGCAGGCCGATGTCGGCGTACCGCTCGTCTCGGCGGCGGGCATGTTCGTGCCGGATTACGCGCCTGATGAGTTGCCCGACGCGCTCGCGGCCATTCCCCCCGTAAAGCCGGGCAGTCGGCCTGGACGATAGCGTCGAAAGACGGCGATGCCCGAGGCCCGCCAGCACGTCGTCGCCAGCGAATGACCGTAGAGCGCATGCCGAGCGCATTCACGGCAGGCGATGGACCCGTCCCGGCCTTCTCGGCTATGCCATCGCCATGACCGCTGCCCCCATACCACTCCATCCAAGCGATCCACCTTTGGATTGCCCCGCTTGCCCGCGACTGGTCGCCTATAGGAAGGCGAACCGGGCGACCGCGCCCGATGCATTCAATGCGCCGGTCCCGTCTTGGGGACCATTGGATGCGAGATTGCTCGTCGTCGGACTTGCGCCGGGCGTGAAGGGCGCGAACACGACCGGACGCCCATTCACGGGAGACCACGCCGGATGGCTGCTCTACGAGACGCTCATCCGCCACGCCTTTGCGTCGGGCACGTTCGATGCGAGGCTGGACGACTCGCTCGAGTTGAGAGACGTCAGGGTCACCAATGCCGTGCGCTGCGTACCGCCGCACAACAAGCCGACGACGGAAGAGATCAAGACCTGCACGACGTATCTCTCGGCCGTCATCGGCGAGATGGCGGAACTCAGATCGATCGTCTGCCTCGGCAGGATCGCGCATGACGCCCTCTTCCGAGCGTTGGGTGTCCGCCTGTCGGCCAACCCGTTCTGCCACGGCGCCATGCATGAACATGACGCCTTCGGCCGCCGTCTTTCCGTGTACGACAGCTATCACTGCTCTCGTTACAACACGAATACGGGGGTTCTGACGCCGACGATGTTCAATGACGTCTTCGCACGCGTGGCGGCTGATCTGTCTTGAGAACTGTCCTAGAGCTTCGCCGGTTGGCATTGACGGACGCCTCCGTCATCGGCGGCGTCATCACTCCAGACACGACGACGCCCGGTGTGGTTTGGACCATACCGGGCGTTTTGTTGTGTTGTATTGCGAGGTTTTTTCTGTTGCTTGTGGGCCTGGCGGCGACCTACTCTCCCGCGTCTTGAGACGGAGTACCATCGGCGCTGGGGGTTTTCACGGCCGAGTTCGGGATGGGATCGGGTGGGGGTCCCCCGCCATAGCCACCAGGCTGACGAGCAACAGTTAGATGAAGTGTGGTCGATGTGTTCATGGTGCTCATGGCTGCACCCGACGGCCTTTTGGCCGTTTGGGTGGGCATTGGCAAATGAGGGTGATCAAGTCGATCGAGCTATTAGTATCGGTAAGCTTCACGCATTGCTGCGCGTCCACACCCGACCTATCGACGTGGTGGTCTTCCACGGCTCTCATGCGAGACCTCGTTTCGAGGTAGGCTTCCCGCTTAGATGCTTTCAGCGGTTATCCCTTCCGAACTTAGCTACCCTGCTATGCGGCTGGCGCCACAACAGGTCCACCAGAGGTTCGTCCATCCCGGTCCTCTCGTACTAGGGACAGATCCTCTCAAGTCTCGAACACCTACGGCAGATAGGGACCGAACTGTCTCACGACGTTCTAAACCCAGCTCACGTACCACTTTAATTGGCGAACAGCCAAACCCTTGGGACCTGCTCCAGCCCCAGGATGTGATGAGCCGACATCGAGGTGCCAAACACTGCCGTCGATATGGACTCTTGGGCAGTATCAGCCTGTTATCCCCGGCGTACCTTTTATCCGTTGAGCGATGGCCCATCCACGAGGGACCACCGGATCACTATGACCGACTTTCGTCTCTGCTTGGCCTGTCGGCCTCACAGTCAGGCGAGCTTATGCCATTGCACTCAACGAGCGATTTCCGACCGCTCTGAGCTCACCATCGCGCGCCTCCGTTACGATTTGGGAGGCGACCGCCCCAGTCAAACTGCCTGCCATACACTGTCTCGGACCCGGATGACGGGCCGCGGTTAGACATCCATGTGATCAAGGGCGGTATCTCAAGGGTGACTCCACGCGAGCTGACGCCCACGCTTCAAAGTCTTCCGCCTATCCTGCACATGATGACACGAATGCCAGTGTAAAGCTGCAGTAAAGGTGCACGGGGTCTTTCCGTCTAACCGCAGGAACCCCGCATCTTCACGGGGAATTCAATTTCGCTGAGTCGATGTTGGAGACAGCGGGGAAGTCGTTACGCCATTCGTGCAGGTCGGAACTTACCCGACAAGGAATTTCGCTACCTTAGGACCGTTATAGTTACGGCCGCCGTTTACCGGGGCTTCAATTCAGAGCTCTCACCCCTCCTTTTAACCTTCCGGCACCGGGCAGGCGTCAGACCCTATACATCGTCTTTCGACTTCGCAGAGCCCTGTGTTTTTAGTAAACAGTCGCCACCCCCTGGTCTGTGCCACCCCGACCTGGTTGCCCAAGCCGAGGTCTCCCTTCTCGCGAACTTACGGGAGTATTTTGCCGAGTTCCTTCAACATCGTTCTCTCAAGCGCCTTGGTATGCTCTACCAGTCCACCTGTGTCGGTTTAGGGTACGGTCTCATGTGGAGGCTATTTCCAGGAACAGCTTGGCAGCCAGACCAATCCGATAAGGTCTGACAACATCCGCCATCCGTCACCATCCACTGGCTCAGGAATATTCACCTGATTCCCATCGTCTACGTCTCTCGACCTCGACTTAGGGGCCGGCTAACCCTGCGCAGATTAGCTTTACGCAGGAACCCTTGGACTTTCGGCGAGAGTGTCTCTCACACTCTTTGTCGCTACTCATGTCAGCATTCGCACTTCCGATACCTCCAGGCGCCCTCACAGGTCGCCCTTCACAGGCCTACGGAACGCTCCGCTACCGCTCCCCTTGCGGAGAGCACGCAATTTCGGTGCATGGCTTGAGCCCCGGTACATCTTCGGCGCAGGAACACTTGACCAGTGAGCTGTTACGCTTTCTTTAAAGGATGGCTGCTTCTAAGCCAACCTCCTGGTTGTCTATGTATTCCCACATCCTTTCCCACTTAGCCATGACTTGGGGACCTTAATTGGCGTTCAGGGTTGTTTCCCTCTCCACTACGGACGTTAGCACCCGCAGTGTGTCTGCCGACTAGTACTCCTCGGTATTCGGAGTTTGGTTAGGATCAGTAAGGCGGTAAGCCCCCATCACCCATCCAGTGCTCTACCCCCGAGGGTATTCGGTCGACGCTCTACCTAAATAGATTTCGCGGAGAACCAGCTATTTCCAAGTTTGATTGGCCTTTCACCCCTATCCACAGGTCATCCCGTCCTTTTTCAACAGGAGTGGGTTCGGTCCTTCAGTGCATGTTACTGCACCTTCAACCTGCCCATGGATAGATCACTTGGTTTCGGGTCTCATCCTGCATACTAAAGCGCCCATTTCAGACTCGCTTTCGCTGCGCCTACACCTACCGGCTTAAGCTTGCATGCAAGACGAAGTCACTGACCCATTATACAAAAGGTACGCGATCACCCTTCCGGGCTCTCGCTGTTTGTAGGCATCCGGTTTCAGGAACTGTTTCACTCCCCTTGTCGGGGTGCTTTTCACCTTTCCCTCACGGTACTTGTACGCTATCGGTCGCTGAGGAGTACTTAGGCTTGGAGGGTGGTCCCCCCACGTTCAGACAGGATTTCACGTGTCCCGCCCTACTCAAGGACTGCATGCTTCTTACCCGTACGGGGCTATCACCCGCTAAGGCCCGACTTTCCAGACGGTTCCGGTTTACTACACACAGCCACTGGCCTGGCCCCCGTTCGCTCGCCACTACTAAGGGGGTCTCTGTTGATGTCCTTTCCTCCGGGTACTTAGATGTTTCAGTTCCCCAGGTTCGCTCTTTTGACCTATGTATTCAGTCAAAAGTACCCTCATGATAACCGCTGATGTGCCCGGCACAGGAACCCGCAAAGCGTCGCCGCCCAACACGTCCCTGCAACGAACAAATCAGCGATCGAGGGTGGGTTGCCCCATTCGGAGATCCGTGGATCAAAGGTTGTTCGCACCTCCCCACGGCTTATCGCAGCGTACCACGTCCTTCATCGCCTCTCAGCACCAAGGCATCCACCGAATGCCCTTCATTCACTTGATCACTCTCATTGCCAATGCCCACCACTGTGGCCGGGCGCAGTCATTCACCCAGCTGTCGGCATGGCCACATTCAAAAAGACCAGCTTCATCTAAACTTGTCCGTCAAGGCAGATCACACATGATCCAAACCCGGCCGCAAACACGGCATACGAACAAGTCCTCTTTACAATATCAACGAACCGCCAGCTCCAACCCAGAGGCCAGAGCGGCAATCACGCCCATCAACAATGCACGGGCTCGACACC
>CAWCWK010000004.1:0-32500 GCA_963799285.1 uncultured Alphaproteobacteria bacterium | reverse complement strand
CTGACGGGCAGTTTCCTCACGGGTGTCGCGGGCGTGATGCTGATGGGTGGGGCCCTCTATACGGCCAATGATAGCCGCACGAGCTTTGCCGCGACGCCGCAGATCATGTTCGCGGCGGCCAAGCCGACGCTCAAGGCCGATCGCGATGACGGCAAGGGTGACCGGCTGATCGTCCGGACGGCGCTTCGGCCCGTCGCAAAGGAGATGATGGAAGTCGAGACGTCGTCTCGTATCGGGGACCGCGAATATATCGCGGTCAAGCCGTTCCTACGGCTCACGACCGGTCTTGCGATGACCCGGACCGACCTTACGGCCGACCTCGAACCCTTCAATCCTCTCAGTGTCTATGCGCAGGGGACGGACACTCCGGCGCGCCGTGCGGCGCCCGATGACGATTCGGACGCACTGCTCGAATCGGCCGCTCTCGTGATGTCGCCGCTCGACGATACGCTTTTGAGCGACGACGAGGCGGACGATGCCGCCGACATGCGCGACATGGCCGAGATCATGGCGCAGGTCCGCCAGATTGCCGCCTTTGACACCGCGCCGCGCCGTCAGAGCAATGACGGTGTGGTCCGCGTCGCCAGCCTGTCGCCATCGGCCGATCCGGTGTCGGCGGGACTTGTCGGAACAAACCTCGCCGACACAGATCTCGCCGGCACAAATCTTGCCGCGGCGAATCTCGCCGCGACCGCAGGCTCTCCGGGCCTGACAACGAGCGCGAGCGCCTTTGCGCCCCTGCAGCCGGTCTCCCTTGGTCTCGACGCGCCCTTCGATCCGCTCAACCAGTTCGGCCCGACCGAGCTCGACGCGTACGCCGCCATCGTTCGCCCCGGTCTCGCCGAGAACATGACGGCCGTCTCCAAATCGGGCGCTGTAGATGACGGCGTCGAGGAGAACGAGCAGGTCATCGTCGATGTTCGCGCCGGCGACACGATCGCCTCCGTCCTCGTCGCGGCTGGCGCCGGGCCGTCCTCGTCGCGGCTGGCCGATACCGCGCTCGAGCTCGACGCGCTGTTGCCCGGCGACCAGATCGAGATCGCCTTCGTGCCCGGCGACGAGATCGCCTTCGGGCCCAGGCCTCGCCTGCACCGTGTCAGCGCGTTCCGCGAGGGCGCCCATCTTGGCACCGTTGTCGCCTCGACCGCCGGCGCCTTCCTCGTCGTGGGCGTGCCGGACGATGTCGAGCTCGCCGCGCCCACGCGCGATGGCTCGGGCGGCACCCAACTTTATGCCAGCCTCTATGAGACCACGCTCAAGCACGGTCTGCCGCGCGAACTCGCCGAGGAGCTCGTCGGCATATTCACCTTCGACGTCAACTTCCGCAGCGCCGTCACGGCCACCGACGCGCTCAACGTCTTCTACGAGGTCGATCCCATTACGCGCGAGCCGCAGGACATCGTCCACGCCTCGTTGACCGTCGGCGGCACCACGCACCGCTACTACCGCTACGAGCTCGAGGACGGCACGTACGGCTATTTCGACGAGGACGGCCGCAGCGCCCGCAAGTTCCTGATGCGCAAGCCCATCGCGTCCGGCAAGTTCCGCTCGCCCTTCGGCATGCGGCGTCATCCCGTGCTCCGCTACAACCGGATGCACAATGGCATCGACTATTCGGCACCCCGCGGTACGCCCATCTTCGCGGCCGGCGACGGCACGGTCAAAAAGGCATCATGGGCCGGTGGCTACGGCAATCAGGTCGCGCTGCGCCATGCGAACGGGTACGAGACGACCTATAGCCATATGACGCGCTACGCGTCGGGCATCGAGCCGGGCGTTCGCGTCAGCCAGGGCCAGATCATCGGCTATGTCGGCTCGACCGGCCTCTCGACCGGACCGCACCTCCATTACGAGGTCCACGTCAACAGTCGCCCCGTCGATCCGATGCGCATCAAGGTGCCGCGCACGGTCGAGCTCTCAGGCGATCAGCTGGCCGAGTTCGAGGCCGAGAAGGCCCGGATCGACGGGCTGATGCGGCCCGATGAGCGGATCGCCCAGCTCACCGACCGGTAGCGGCCTGATTCGCCAGGGCGCCCGGCGCACCCGCGCCAAGGCGTCAGGCGAACGGGTCGGGCGGCATGCGACATCCTTCCTCCGCCTCGACCTTGTTCTCCATGTCGGCAAACCTCTGTCCCGGCTCGATCGGGTAGCGCTCTCCGGTCCCCACGACGTAGGCGAGCCGGTCGATGCCAGACATCCGGAGATCGTCGCGCAGCTCGCACCAGGCGACGAGCGTCCCATTGGCGCCCCAGAACCAGAGGGCGAGCGGGCGCGTCCGTCGCTCGCTCGTCGTCCCGCTTTGGGTACGATAGGCGAGGCGGACGGTCTCGCGCCGCATCTCGCGGACGCGCTCCATCGCCGCCTCCAGAGCGTCCGGCGCGGCCAGATGGATGGTCGGCCCGGCGCCGCGCATCGCGCGGCTTGCCCGGATAGAGGTGATCGGCAATGCCCGTCTGGGGACTGACATTGGGCAGGACCGCCATCGGGATCGGACCGTCGGTGTTGTCGACGAGCGGACGGCCCGTCACCGCGCCGTAGAACGCCTTGACCCGGCCCATGTCGGTGACCGGAATTTCGGCCCAGACGACGGCGTGTTGCGACAGCGGGAAATCCGTCATGTCAGTGTTCTCCGGGGTGCGAGCCCGCGCGCCTGCAGGCCGATGGGAGGATGTGTCGCACACCCCTCCTGACAGCATCCCGTCAGCAATGCCGCCGAGACAAGGAGAACGGGCGGGTCGAGCCGTCGATCGGCGCCCCGCCCCTCCCGTCCGCCTTCTCGTCCCGCCCGTCAGGCCGCGACCGAAAGTCCCGGCCCCGTCTTGAAGATCAGCGCACCGTCCTCCACCCCGACCCGGACCGCCGATCCGTCGAGCACCCGCCCGTCGAGGATCCGCTCCGCGAGCGGGTCCTGCACCTCCTTCTGGATGACGCGCTTCAAGGGGCGCGCGCCATAGGCGGGGTCGTAGCCCTTATTGCCGAGCCAGGTCCGCGCGTCGGCACCGAGCTCGAGCGTGATCTTGCGCTCGTCGAGGAGGCGCTGGAGGCGATGGAGTTGGATATCGACGATGGCGTCCATCTCGGTCCGCTTCAGGCGGTGGAAGAGGATGATCTCGTCCACGCGGTTGAGGAACTCGGGCCGGAAATGGCCGCGCAGCGTGCCCAGGATCGCATCGCGCACATCGTTGACCTCGCCTTCGGGGCCGAGCGCAGTGAGGTGCTCCGAGCCGAGATTCGAGGTCATGATGATGAGCGTGTTGCGGAAGTCGACCACCCGCCCCTGCCCGTCCGTCAGCCTCCCGTCGTCTAGGACCTGGAGGAGGACGTTGAAGACATCGGGATGCGCCTTCTCGATCTCGTCGAAGAGGATGACCTGATAGGGCCGGCGCCGCACGGCCTCGGTCAGCGCACCGCCTTCCTCGTAGCCGACATAGCCCGGAGGCGCACCGATGAGGCGGGCGACTGCGTGCTTCTCCATGTACTCGGACATGTCGACCCGGACCATCGCCGACTCGTCGTCGAAGAGGAAGGAGGCGAGCGCCTTGGTCAGCTCAGTCTTTCCGACGCCCGTGGGACCGAGGAACATGAAGGAGCCCATCGGGCGGTTCGGGTCCTGCAGCCCGGCTCGGGCGCGCCGCACCGCCGTCGAGACCGCGCGCACCGCCTCGGCCTGTCCGACGACGCGTTGGCCGAGGAGGTCCTCCATCTTGAGGAGCTTGTCGCGCTCGCCCTCCAGCATCTTATCGACCGGAACGCCCGTCCAGCGCGAGACGACGTGGGCGATCATGTCGGGCGTCACGGCTTCCTGCACCATGTTGCCCGCCTCGCCTGTCTCCTCGGCCTCGGTCAGCTGCCGCTCCAGGTCGGGGATGAGACCGTAGGCGAGCTCGCCCGCCTTGGCGAGATCGCCCGAGCGCTGGGCCTGCGCCAATTCCGAGCGGGCATGGTCGAGCCGCTCCTTGAGGTCCTGCGCACCCTTCAGCGAATCCTTCTCCGCCTGCCAGGCCGCGGTCAGCGCACCCGACTGCTCCTCGAGATCGGCCAGTTCCTTCTCCAGCCGGCCGAGCCTGTCGCGCGAGGCCTCGTCGGTCTCCTTCAATAGAGCTTCCCGCTCGATCTTGAGCTGGATGATCCGTCGGTCGAGCTCGTCGAGCGCTTCCGGCTTCGAATCGACCTGCATGCGCAGCCGCGATCCGGCCTCGTCGACGAGGTCGATCGCCTTGTCGGGCAGGAAGCGGTCGGTGATGTAGCGATTGCTGAGCGTCGCCGCCGCCACAAGCGACGCATCCGCGATCCGCACGCCGTGATGCAGCTCGTATTTCTCCTTCAGCCCGCGCAGGATCGAGACCGTGTCCTCGACCGTCGGCTCGGATATGAAGACCGGCTGGAAGCGCCGCGCCAGAGCCGCGTCCTTCTCGACGTGCTTGCGATATTCGTCGAGCGTCGTCGCGCCCACGCAGTGCAGCTCGCCGCGCGCGAGGGCGGGCTTGAGAAGGTTGGAGGCGTCCATCGCCCCGTCCGCCTTGCCGGCGCCGACAAGCGTGTGCATCTCGTCGATGAAGAGGACGATGCCGCCCTCGGCCGCCTCGACCTCCGACAGGACGGCCTTGAGCCGCTCCTCGAACTCGCCGCGATATTTCGCACCGGCGATGAGCGAGCCCATGTCGAGGGCGAGCAGGCTCTTGTCCTTCAGCGATTCGGGTACGTCGCCATTGACGATGCGCAGCGCGAGCCCTTCCGCGATGGCCGTCTTGCCGACCCCCGGCTCGCCGATGAGGACGGGATTGTTCTTGGTACGCCGCGAGAGGACCTGGATCGTCCGGCGGATCTCCTCATCGCGCCCGATCACGGGGTCGAGCTTGCCGTCCCGGGCGTCCTCGGTCAGGTCGCGCGCGTATTTCTTCAAGGCGTCATAGGCATTCTCGGCGGTCGCCGAATCGGCGGTCCGGCCTTTCCTGAGCGCCTCGATCGCGTCGTTGAGGCCGTTCGGCGTGACGCCGGCCTTGGCGAGAATGCGCCCGGCATCCGACTCCTTCTCGACCGCGAGCGCGAGCAGCAACCGCTCGACGGTCACGAATCCGTCGCCGGCCTTCGTCGCCGCCTTCTCGGCGGTGTCGAAGACGCGCGCCGTCTCGGGCGCGAGGAAGAGCTGGCCCGCGCCGCCGCCCGCGACCTTCGGCATCTTGGCAAGTGCCGTCTCGACGGCCTGCAAGGCGTCCGCCGCCCGGCCGCCCGAGCGCTCGATCAGGCCGGCCGCGAGGCCCTCCCCGTCGTCGAGCAGCACCTTGAGAATGTGCTCAGGAGTAAAGCGCTGATGCCCTTCGCGCAGGGCCAAGGACTGGGCGGACTGCAAGAAGCCCCGTGCCCGCTCCGTATACTTCGAGAGATCCATCATCCGTCTCCATGTCGCCAAGCGGGCCGCCGGCAGCCCTCCTCCGGCAGCCCTCATGGAGGCACCGCCCACGTTGGAGGAGGGCTTGGCCCCGCTCGCAAGTTCGCATTGGAAGGCGCCGGACCATCCCGCACGCCCTCCTTCCTCACCGGATGTAGTGTGGCGGATGGGCAACAAAAAGGGGCGCCGAAGCGCCCCGTCTCGTTCCGTCGTTCCGCTGCCCGAAGGTCGCCCGAGACCCGCTCAGGCTTCCCCGGCCGTGAGCGCCGCGTCGGGCGCATCTGAGGCCTCGGCCTTGCGACGCGGCGCGGCGCGGCGGCGGCGCGGCTTGGGCGCGTCCTCCTGCGATGCATCGCCGCCCGATGCGGCCTCGGCGGGGGGCGGAGCTCCGGGAAGCGCGTGTGCGATGCTCTGGCCGTCCGGCATGTCGGAAACCGCCGCCGCATCGACCGCCTCGGCCGCCTTGCGCGTCCGGCGCCGGCGCGGCTTGGGGGCGTCCTCGATCATGTCCGCAGGTGCCGTCTCGGCGGACGGCGGAGCGGACGTCGGCGTCGGATCCGGCTGCTGGGTATCGGACGGCACGGGCGCGTCGACCTCGGCACCGGGCGACCCCGATTGCATGGCCGCCTCGTCGACCGAACCGTTCACGCGGCGGCGGCGGCGCGGGCGGTCCTCGCCGCGCTCGTCGGGGCGGTCCTCGCCGCGGCCCTGCTGCGCACCGCGATCCCGTCGGCCATCCGCATTGACGCGCGAACCAGCGTCTCGATCGCGCATCTCGGCGGCCTCGTAGCCGCCGCGCTCGTGACCATTCCAGTCCTGGCCCCGGTCCTGGCCATTCCTGTCCTGACCGTTGCGCTCGCGGTCGTCCCGGTAGCGATCGTCGCGATCCTGACGCTCCGCACCGCCGCGCTCCTGACCTTGCCGCTCCATGCGGCGGCGCTCGTCTTCCTGGCGGCGGCGCTCCTGGTTCTCCCGCCAGCGCTCTTCCTCCTCGCGCCGGCGCTCGTCCTCAAGGCGGCGGCGTTCCTGGAACTCCGCCTGGCTGGCCTGCGCCGCGGCGATGATCCGGAGGTAGTGTTCGGCGTGCTGATAGTAGTTCTCGGCCGCGACCCGGTCGCCGGACGAGGTCGCGTCACGCGCGAGCTGCTGGTACTTCTCGGCGATATGGTGCGGCGTGCCGCGCACTTTCACGTCGGGGCCGTTGCTCTCGTAGGAACGGTTGAGATTGTTGCCGGGAGTAGCGCCATTGTTGCCGCCACCCTTGCGGGGGCGGTTGCGCATCCGATTGCTCTTCTGGTTCTGTCTCATAGACGGTGAAACTCCATCCCCTCGTCCATCGCCGACATCCCTGGACGTCCGCGACGCGGAAGGACACATTCCGTGCCCTTGAGGAACCGCCCAGCACGTTTGAATATCCACCCCACGGCATAGCGCTCATGGGCAAGAACCGGGCGCGAGAGACCTCGACACCGGCAAAGCGGCGCAAATCTCCGACCTGATCCGGTGGCGGACCGTGCTCTCGGTTCCGATAAACCTTGAGTTCGCTGCGAGCCCGAAGTGTGTCTTGCCCGACCGGGCCGACACATCCCTCTCTCGCGGCGGCCACGCACGAAGCTGTAGCCACGACCTTTACATATCATCAATTGGCCCGATGCCAAGCGCTTTCCTCCGCAGGACGTGTCCGGATGGGCGGCTTTTCCACCTCTTCACCCGGAATCCCGCCCTAAGTGCCCTCGCGCCGGCCGATCACGACCCGGGTGATGCCGGCAAGATCGTCGCGCGTCTCCATATCGACGAATCCCGATGCCGCGAGGAGATCCACGACCGCCGTGTCCTGACCCCGTCCGATCTCAAGGCAGAGCCAGCCGCCGCGCCTCAGTGCCCTGCGCGCCGAGGGAATGAGGGCACGATAGGCGGCCAGACCGTCCGCGCCGCCGTCGAGGGCGAGAGAGGGGTCGCGGCGCACCTCGGCGGGAAGGTGCGCCAGGTCGCCGGTCTCTATATAGGGGGGATTGGAGACGACGAGATCGAAGCGCCCCGCCGCCAGCGGTTCCGCCCAGCACCCGCGCGCGACGATCGCCCGGTCGGGTGCGTGTCGGGCGAGGTTCCGTGCCGCCAGCCGCGCGGCATCCGCCGAGAGATCGACTCCGACGCCCGTGACGCCGGGCCGCTCGCTCAGAATTGCGGCGAGGATGCAGCCGGTGCCGATGCCGAGATCGGCCACGCGTCGCCCGGCGCCTGGCGCCAATCGCTCCAGTGCCGCCTCGACCAGCGTCTCGGTATCGGGCCTCGGCACGAGTGCATCCGGCCCCGTCTCCATGAGGAGACCCCAGAACTCGCGTTCGCCCGTGAGATGCGCGACAGGCGCGCCGGCCGCGCGCCGATCGATCAAGGCCCGGTAGACGCTGACCATTTCGGACGCCACCGGAGCGCGAGACGCGGCGAGGATGTCGGCATGGCTCAGACCCGCCGCATGCTGGAGGAGCAGGCGCGCGTCAAGGCGGGCGCTCTCCACACCGGCCCGCCGCAGCTCCGCCTGCCCCTCGCCGAGGAGCGCGGGGATGGACCGATCGTCCGGGCTCAAGCCGCGATCACGCGGCCCGGGGGGAAGAGGACCTGCGTGATCGTGCCCCGCCCGGCCTCGCTGTCGATGGTGAAATCGGCCCCATTGGCCTGCGCGAGGGCGCGGGTCAGCGGGAGGCCGAGGCTCGGTGCGCCGTCGGCGGGCGTCGTCTCCAGTTCGAGATCGAAGGGCGAGACGGCGGCCTTGAGCGCGGCCGCATCGAGACGCGCGCCATCGCGCACGCGGACCGCGACGCCACCATCGTCGAGCGGGCGCGTCGAGACGATCACCTGGCCGCCAGGCTGGGTGAGCCGGACGCTGTTGTCGAGAAGATTGGCGACGATCTGCGACAGGCTCTCGCGGTCGGCGCGAACCGCGGGCAGCCCCTGCGCGAGGCTGCAGCGGATGATCACCCGCCGCTCGCCAGCCCGGGCGTAGACGTTGGAGACGCAGGCCGTCACGATCTCGTTGAGTCCGATGCGCGCATCCGTCTCGCCGGCATCGCCCTTCGCGGCGTTACCATTCTCGGCCTGGCTTTCCTGGAGACGCACCAGGTCCATGAGGTCACCGATCATCCCGATCAGGCGACGACCGCTCTCCTGAATGTCGTGCGCGTAGTCGCGATAGCGCACGCTGCCAAGTGCGCCGAAGCGCTCCTCCATCATCACCTCGGAGAAGCCGACAATGGCGTTGAGCGGCGTGCGCAATTCGTGGCTGATCCGCTTGAGGAACGCGCCGCGCTCCTGATGGAGACGTGCGAGTTCGGCTTCCGCGCGGCGGCGCGCCTCGCCCTCGGCCTTGCGCTCGCGCGCGTCCTGAAGGAGGGCGACGAGACCGTAGCCGCCGCCGAGATCGATCCGGCGCAGCGTAAGATCGAGATCGGGCGCGCCGTGGTGCGCGCCGGAGGTGGCCGTGCGGGGATGGGCGCTTCTATCGGAACTCGAAGACGCGCCAAAGGGCGAGCCGAAGGACGAGCCAAGACCGATCACCGGCCGCGCCGGGCGCAGCTCGCCGCGCATGAGCGCGTGGAGATCGTCGAGCACGTCGCGGCGGTGCGGCTCGCAAAGGAGCGCCGTCAGGGAGGTGCCGATCAACCGATCGACGTCGAGGCCGAGGAGTGCGCCCGCCTGCGGATTGGCGCTATGGACCGTGCCGTCGCCGCCGAGTGAGAGCACGCCGAGCGGCAAGACGCCGAGAAGCGCGTTGGCGGGCAGCGCATGGGGAGCGCCATTGTCGCCATCCAGGATGTCGGGGCGCCGTATCGTCAACAGGAAGGCGGTCGCGCCCTTCCAGCGAATGGTGCGCAGCGCGGTCACAAGATCGAGCGCTACGCCGTCGGCCCGGAGGATCCGGCGGGTCGGCACGCCGGCCCGAGAGCCGGCCGGTTGCGGGTCGTGCCCTACACCGTCGCCAGCCTCGAAGAGCGCCTCGACGCCGCCGTGCAGCGCCAACTCCTCAGCCGAGCCGTAGCGCAGCATGCGCCCGGCGGCCCTGTTGAGGAAGAGCACCTGATCGTCCCGATAGACGACGAGTGCGAGCGGGACCGCGTCCAAATCCTCGTGAAAGGCCCGGTTGCCCCCCTCCCCGGCCGCATCCCGCGACAACATGGCCTCGAGCCGTTCGGCATCGGACACCGGATCGACACGGCGCGACGTCTCTTCGCCTCCTAGTGCGACATCGGGCCCGGCACCCCTATCGATCCAGTCGGCGCTCGGCGCGGGGCCGAACGAGCCGTTCTCGTTCCGTCGCAGGAGTGAGGCGATCTGGTCGAAGGCGTCTCGCTCGTCGGAAGACAGGGCGGCCACCTCGCCGGACGCCTCGTCCTCAACGAGCGATCGCGGCTTCAGCATCGACGGGCCGGCGGCGGCCTCTGTCCCGAGCGGCACAGAAAGCGATGAAAGGCCCGCATCGTCGCGCGACGCGGCCGATGGAGACCGGCCGGCATCGAGCGGCTCGGCTGCGATCCCGCCGTCACCGTGTTCCTCCGTCGAAGCGAGATCGGTACCGGGCGCCTCGTCCACGCCTGGCACCGCCCGATCGGACTCCGCTTCCGTCGCCACGGCCGGCGTCGCGGGCACGTCTTGTACCGACATCGGGTCGTCGATCTCGACGAGCCGGGTCTCGCCCCTCAGGCCGCGATAGCGGCCGTCGGGGCGGAAGATGGGACGGGCGGAGACGCGGGCCGGGGCTGTCTCGCCCGGGCCGACCGGCCAGCGGCAAGCCAGATCGACGAAAGCCCGGCGTCCCCGGATCGCATCGGCAAGCGCAGCCCGGCCGGAGCCGGCTTCACGCTCGGCTTCGTCCGAAAGCCAGTCCGGGAATGTGCTATCGCCAAGCGCGGCGACCAGGGCGTCCGGCCCGCGCATCACGCGGTCGTCGGGATCGAGGCGCCACGCGATGGACTGCGCCAAGGTGGGGGCCATGCCGGCGTCCAGCGCATCGTCCGCCGTCGCGTCGGGGCGGATGCCGAATACGAGGACGCCGAGCGGCGTGGCAAGCGCGAAATGGCCGTCGGCGCGAACGGCACCGTCCCGGCGGGCCCGGTCCACGAGAGCGTGGATCGGCGCATCGGCGGCTTGCGGATGCCCCGACGGTCCGGCGATGAGCGCGAGCGGGCCGAGACCGAGCCGGCGTTCGAGGTCGGCGAGGGTCGGGTCATCGCGAAGCGGCCCACTGCCCGGCCCGTCCGCCTCCAGCGAGAGCCGTGCCGGGAGGCCTGGGCGGCGCGTTACGCGAAAGGCGCCCGCACGCACGCTTTGGCCGACACGCAGGCCGCGTGCGGCCTGCAGAACCGGTCGGAGCTTGGGCGCGAGGGTGAGGAGGGGCCGCGCCATCGCCTCTTGCAGGACGTCGCTGCGCAGCACGCGCAATCCCGCAACATTGGCGAAGAGAACCCGTCCACCGGCGTCGACGTCGAGACGCGCGCTACGCGAGAAGAGGCTGCCCCGCGCGTCCGCCTGCCGCAGGATATGCCACAGTCCATCCGGGATCGGCGGAGATGTCGGCTCGGAAGACGGGGGAAGCTGCGTCATATCACCGGGATGCGTGTCGTCGCGGGACAGTCCCGCTAACGTCTGGTTCATCGAACGCTCTTTTAGCCGGTTGCCGATGGGGTGAGAAGCGCGCCCCTCGGCGAAGATGCCGACATCGTTAGCGTGCGGCGCAGCATGTCTACCCGGTCCCGCCTGCGAAGTCGCGTTAATGACCGCTAAGGTATTGACGATTTTGTGTTGCAGTGCAACATTAGAGGAGGACCTCAGCGAGGAATCGCCATCTCGCCATCACCCCGCGATCTTTCAGGAGTTAAGACGCCATGGCCGACGACAAGACCGTCAGCAAGCCCATCCTCGCCGCCACCGTGAAGACGGCGGACGCCGTACCGTCCCCGGCGACCAAGGCGCAGGTCGCGGTCCCGCCGCAGACCGGCTTGGCTATGGGCGCCAAGACGACACCGACGGCCGTGAAGGCTGGCGCCACCCCCTCCGCGACGGGCGCCGAAGCCGTCAAGGCGGCGACGAAGGCGGTCGCGGCCGCTGCTGCGACACCGAAGGCCGCGCCCTCCGCTCCGATCCTCGATGCGGCGGCCAAGACGGCGACGGTGGGTGCCGCGCCGGTCGCCGCGGTGGCGCCAGTCGCCAAGGTTGCGCCAGTTGCTAAGGCTGCGCCCGTTGCCAAAGCCACGCCGAAGGCGGGCAAAGCCAAGCGGCCCCTGACCGCAAAGGTTGCGGCCTCCCCCAAGGCCGCACCGGCGAAGACATCCGCCGCTCAGGCCACCGCGACGAAGCCCGCGCCTGCGAAGCTGTCGGCGGCCAAGGGCGCGTCCGCCGCAATCGCAGCGTCCGAGACGGCGGCAAAGACGGCGGCGAAGGCGGTGACGGGCATCGTCGATCAGTCCGCCGAGGTGACCGAAGCCGCCGTCGCGAAGGTGGGGGTCGCAGGTGTGCGCGTCGCCGACGAGGTGCAGTCGGGCGCCTACGAGGCCATCGATCGGGCCGAGACGGCGTTCAATTTCGGCGCAGCCGACACGCTGGGCGGCTTCGATCCGTTCTCGCTCTACCCGGCCGCCCTGCGCAAGGCGAGCGAAACGGCCGCGCGTAGCCTGTCGGACGCGATGGCGACCGTACGCACGACCGGTCAGACCGCCAACGAGACGGTCGAGCAGACCTATTCGGCCGCCAACGCGGTGCTCGATCGCGGTCGCGGGCGGGCGCTCTGGCTGATGCGGGCCCAGGTCGAGGCGGGACACACCTTCTGGCGCAGCGTTCTGACGGCCTCGTCGCCGGCCGAGATCCTCGATGCGCAGCGCGCGCTGGCGGAGGCCGGGGCGAAGGCCGTCACGCAAGCGACGACTGAGGCCGGCGAGGACGTGCGTGGCTTTCTCGACCGCGCTGCCTGATCATGCCAGGCCCCGAGCGGACTGTAACGCCCGCTCCGGCCCGCCAGCGTTTAGACTGGCTGCCTTCCACCCTGCCTTGCGCCCCTGCCTGGTTCCCGGCGCGAGGCTCACACCATCCGACCGGTCATTCGCCCGTGCCATCTTGCGAAGCCGACCGGGCGGATGTATGCAAACCGCCTGAACGGGCCCGGCCGGCATCGACACCGCCCGCCCGCCATCGGATGCAGCTGTAGCTCAGTAGGTTAGAGCGCTTGATTGTGGATCAAGAGGTCGCCCGTTCGAACCGGGCCAGCTGTACCATCTCCTACGAGCGGGTCCATTTGCCGATCGAGACAAGACGCTACGGGCCCGGACCGGCCCGACGGCTGTCCGGGGCCGGAAAGTGCTTCAGTGGGTCAGGCGCACCGTGGCCAGCCGTTCTATAATCAGCGAGAAGGCCTCCCGCAGGTCGTCCTGGCTGCCCGCGTCGACGAATTGGTCGTCCGTGGAGGCGCAGTCTCGAAGCAAGTCTATCGCGGCCTTTTCATTCAGATCATAGCCGATCGTCCAGATTTGAATCCCCTGCGCCTTGGCGGCATCGCAGGCGGCGAGCTGGCGGGCATTCATCGGCGCCGTCGTCTGGTCCTTACTGGCGGGGCGCGTCGTCATCAGCGCACCGTGCGACAGATAGCCGTAAGGGTGATAGCGCGACCAGTTGATGCCCTTGTAGCCCTTACCGCTCTCGTCCTCGATATCGTTCTCGCCGTCCGCCATCAGGATGATGACCTTCCTCACGCCGTGCTGTGAGTGGGGCGCAGCGCCCGAGAAGGGCTCGCCGGCCGTGATCGTACGCCATCCCCACATGAAGCCCGCAGTGCTGTTCGTGCCCGCCGTCGCCCGAAGCGTCGCTGCCTCGGCGCGAAAGACGTCGAGATCGTCGGTGAGCGGCGTGATGGCCTGCGCGGTGCAGCGCCAGTTCGGCCCATAGGCATTGTCCTTGGACCGAATTTCGATGTCGTTCTTCTTGACACCGCGATACTTGCAGACGCGGCGCTGCGCTTCGACGAGCATCTCCTCGTCCGTCTTGTCGGTCCCATCGTCTCGCTTGCGCTTGACGGGGCCTTTGCAGCTGCCGCCTTCGTCGTCCAGATAGGTGTTCTGATAGACCATCCCATCGAGCGGATTGGAGGATTGTTCGTTTGCGTCGCCCGGTCCATCGGGCGCGAACATGGGCACGAAGAGCGAGGCCGGGTCGAGCGGATCGACGCCTTCCGGGCTGAGCTCCCAGGCGCCCGGACGGGTCATCACGCAGCCGCCCCACGGGATGTCGAGCGCGTCGAAGAGCTCCCACCGGGTGACCGCCTCGTCGAAGTCCTGTCCATGAACGGGCGAGGCACCCGTCATGTCCATCCAAGACGCGCCCCGATAGTGCGGTCCCACATTCACGCTGCTGGCGAAGGGAACGAGCGACACCTTCACCTCGCCCAGTCTAGTGGCCTCGTCTATCGTATCGGCCAGTTCGCTGAGCCCGTCGCGCAACGCGCCCATGTCGTTGCGCATCGAGCCCGATGTATCGACCACCACGGCGATCTCGATCGCTTCCAGCTTCACCGCCGCCCGGCTTTCCACGGAAATGGGCACGGAGTGAATACCGAGAAGGCCGAGGAAGGAGGGCGACATGGTCGTGCGGCCTGTCATGACCACGGCGCCCGTCTCGGGGTCATACGACACGTCGATGTCGGGGGTTGCCACATGCGCGTTTGCCGCGACGTTCTGAAAGGCGAACGCGGCGATGCGCGCACCGTCCGCCTTGGCCCCGGTCTCGTCGGTGAGAGCGGTGGCGGCGGTGGCGAGAGCGCCGGCATCGGTGGCGTTCTGCAAGGCCTGCCGAACGCGCATCGCATTGGCGTGGTCCGTGGCCCCGCCCGCGAGGGCGATGATGGGAAGCAGCGCGACGCCGAAGATGATCGCGACGACGCCCCGCGTGTCGCGCGCGAAGGCGGCCCGGCCGCCGGCCGGCACGAGGCCTCGATTGCGATGATCTCCGTGTGCCATGACCTACGCAATACGCGCGAAGGTCTTAACGAGCTCTCCTGCAGTCGCCGCAGTCGCAGGTCCGACAGACCGTGAGTCTCGAATAGGATTAACTCGGGCCGATCGTGAGGCGCTCGCCGCCACGAGGGGTCTGCACGGGCAGGCCCCATTCGCGGCCGGAACGGGCAAGGAGGCACCAGACATAGTCGGCATAGGAGCGGCGCGCGGTAAGGCGGAAGACATCGTCGGCGACGCACCAGAGCGTGGTGACGGCGGCACCGAGCACGGTTCCCTTGACGTCGCCCGGCGCGAAGGCGCGGGCGTGCATATCAAGCGGGACGAGCTTGGAGAGAAGCGCGCGGGCCTTGACGCCCCGCAGTTCGACTAGCGTGTAGTGGTCGGAGACCTCGACGCGCTGGTGGTGCGCATCGATGGCGTGGTCGAAGCGCGCATGGCGCGCGCCCATGTCCGGGCCGGAGACCAGCATCCACTCGTCGGGGCCGAGCCAGAGGCAGGCGGCCTCGTCGCTCCGCGCGGCCATGCACGCCTCGCGCGGCAGATCGCATGCCAGCGTGTCGCGCAACGCAGCCGCCAACTCCTCGGCCTCACCGCGCAGGATGGAGAGCGTCGCGAGGCGGATCTCGGCGAGGCGGACGGTGTCGGCCGCGCCGATCGGCGCGCGGTGGGCGAGGGCCGATCGGGGCTCGATGAGCGCGGCTTCGGTCATTCGGCAGCCTCCGGCAACCCGGTGGGTTCTGCACCCAGCGCACCGGCATCGCGCAGCGCCAGGAAATCGGTCTCGCAGACGCGCGCGGGGCGCGGGGCCGCGCCCTTGACCGAGAGATAGACCGTACCGCCCATGCGCGCGGCACCGTCATCGACGAGGGCGAGCGCGATCGAGCGGCCGACATTGGGGCTCCGGTACCCGGAGGTCACATGGCCGAGCATCGGCGTCGGACCGCCCGTACGCTCCTGCGGCTCGGCGATCACCTGCGCGCCCTCCATCGGTACGTAGTCCGGATCGTGCGTGAGAAGGCCGACCAGCTGGCGCCGATCCTTGCGCGCCGTGTCGGCGCGAGAGAGGGAGCGCTTGCCGACGAAGTCGGGCTTCTTGGCCGCAACGCCCCAGGACATGCGCAGATCGTGCGGCGTCACGGTTCCGTCCGTGTCCTGGCCGACGATGATGAAGCCCTTCTCGGCGCGCAGCAGGTGCATGGCCTCGGTGCCGTAGGGCGTCAGGCCGTGCCGCCGCCCCCGCGCGAGGATCTCGCGCCAGACCGAGAGGCCATAACGGGCCGGTACGTTGATCTCGTAGGAATAGGCCTCGCCGGTGAAGGAGATGCGGAAAATGCGGGCGGGCACGCCCAGCACCTCAGCTGCCTTCCAGGCCATGAAGGCGAAGCGCTCCGGATGCGTATCGGCGTCCGTCAGCTCCTCCATCAGCGCGGGCGCGCTGGGGCCGGACAGCGACATGACGGCCCATTGCTCGGTCACGCTGGTCAGGTAGACGCGCAGGTCCGTCCACTCGGTCTGGAGATAGTCCTCGAGATGGGTGAGGACATCGGCCGCGCCGCCCGTCGTCGTGGTCATATGAAAGTGGTCGTCCGCGATGCAGGCGGTGACGCCGTCATCCATCACCATACCGTCCTCGCCCAGCATGAAGCCGTAGCGGCACATGCCTGGTTTCAGCTTGGCCCACGCATTGGTGTAGATGCGCTGGAGGAGTTCGCGTGCATCGGGTCCCCGCACGTCAATCTTGCCGAGCGTCGAGGCATCGAGCATGCCGCAGGCCGTGCGGGTGGCGAGGCTCTCGCGCTGGACGGCGTCCTCGAAGCTCTCGCCAGTCTCAGGATAGGCGCGGGCGCGCAGCCAATCGCCCACCGGCTCGAAGATCGCGTCCGCTTCCACGTGCCAGTCGTGCATGGGCGTGGTGCGCCGGGGCGCGAAATGCTCCTGCACGTGGGCGCCCGCCAGCGCACCGAACGAGACGGGCTTGTAGGGCTGGCGGAAGGTGGTGATGCCGACCTCCGGCACGCTCACCCCACCATGGTCAGCCATGTAGGAGAAGGCATTGAGGTTGACCGTCTTGCCCTGATCAGTGCCCATGCCGGTCGTCGTATAGCGCTTGAGGTGCTCGACCGAGGAGAAGCCCTCCTGCATGGCGAGTTTCAGGTCCTTGGTCGTCACGTCGTCCTGCCAGTCGACGAAGGCGCGCCGGTCCTTGGCCTCCACGTCGGAGGGGATGTCGGCGATGATACGCAACGTCCCCTGCGGGATCTCGTCGGACGTGACCTGCGGCGTGGCTGTCTCGCCCGCGAAGCCCGTCTCGGTCGCCGCCTCGGCGCCGGCGCGCGCTCCTTCCGCGACGGCCTCGGCCAGGGTCAGCGCGCCGTTGCAGGCGCCGGCGCTCGTTTGTGGCTGCCAAGCGCGGCCGGGCACGAAGGCCTCCACCGCCTCGTCGAAGCGCAGCGCGCCGCGCGATTGCGAGAAGAGCGCGACATTAGGCGACCAGCCGCCGGCCATGCCGAGCGCGTCGCAGTCGATCCCGGTGCCCACCCCGGCGATGCTCCTGCCATCGTCGGAGAGCCGCGCGACGCACACTTGCGAAATCCGCATCCGGCCGGAGGTCGCCGTCACGGCGCTGCCGAGATGGACAGGGATGCCCCGCGCCTCGGCCCTCTCGGGAAGGCTCGCGCCCACGCTCGGCCGCAGGTCGATGATGGCCGCCACCTCGGCGCCCGCGTCGGCCAAGTCGAAGGCGGCCTCCCAGCCGGTGTCGTTGTTGGCGAAGATGGCGGGGCGGGCGCCGACCAGTACGCCGTAGCGGTGGAGGAAGGTGCGCAGCGCGCCCGCCAGCATCACGCCCGGCCGATCGTTGCCGTGGAAGACGAGCGGGCGCTCGACGGCGCCCGTCGCCAGCACGACCCGTTTTGCCCTGATCCGCCAGAGGCGTTGGCGCGGCAGGCGGGCGTCGCGATCGGCCGGCGCCAGATGGTCCTGCACCTGCTCCCAGAGGGTGACGAAGTTGTCCGAATAGTAGCCCGTCGCCGTGGTGCGCGGCAGCACGACGACCTCCTCGCGCGCGGCGAGGGTCTCCAGGGCGCCCCCGGCCCAGGTGGCGGGCGCCATGCCGTCGATCGTACCGAAACCATCCGCGCGGCCGAGCGGGGTGCCGCCGAAACGGTCGGTCTCGTCGCACAGGATGACGCGAGCGCCGCCCGCCGAGGCGTTCAGTGCCGCCGCGATCCCGGCCGGGCCGCCGCCGATGACGAGCACGTCGCAATGCCGGTTGACGCTCTCGTAGCTGTCAGGGTCGCGGGCCTCCGGGTCGGGCGCGACGCCGAGGCCGGCCGAGCGGCGGATGAAGCCCTCGTAGAGCCCCCAGCCTGGCAGGCCGGAGGCGCCCATGAAGGTCTTGTAGTAGAAGCCCGCCGGCAGGAAGCGCCAGGCGAGATCGTTGACCGCGCCGACATCGTGCTCAAGCGAGGGCCAGCAGTTCTGCGCGTGGACCTCCAGCCCCGGATAGGCCGCCTGCTCGGTCGCCCGTGTGTTGGGCAGCGCGTCTGCACCCGTGCCGTGGAGCTGGACGAGGCCGGCCGGGTCCTCCGAGCCCGCGCCGACAATGCCGCGCGGGCGGTGATACTTGAACGAGCGTGTGATGGCGTGCGTGCCCTCGGCCAGCAGCGCAGAGGCGACCGTGTCGCCCTCATAGGCCTCGACCTCGCGCCCGTCGAAGCTGAAGGTGAAGCGCCGGGAGCGGTCGACGCGACCGAGCGCCGGGTGCCGGTGGACGGGGGTGCGAGTCTCGCTCATGCCGCGCCCTTCGCCTCGGAACGCGCCGTGCCGAGGGCCGTGTCGTCGCCCGCATTGGCGACGGGCCGGCTTTCTTGCCTCGCGCCGTCGGGCTGGTCCATCGTGTCGACGGTCTGGTTCTCGATGTGTCCGTCCTCCATCACGAGCTTGACGGCGTCGTTGCCCGAACCGTGCGCCTCGCCCGACGGCGTAAGCGGCAGGTCGGCCTCGACGTCGGGGCGAGCCTCGCCGATGCGGTAGGTGGCGAGGAAGACATCCGTTGCCGTGTTCCTCAGAGCGTTGAAGAAGCGGCGACAGCCGGCGGCGTGTACCCAGCGCTCCGTGTGCACCCCCTTGACGTTGGAGCGCATGAAGACGAAGGCCGCCCACTCCGCGTCGGAGCGCTCGTCATCCCATTCCGGACGGGCGCGATGCGCCTCGCCGGCATAGGTGAACTCCGACTGGTCTCGGGCGCCGCAATGGGGGCAGTCGATGAGGAACATGCGGGACGACTCGCGCTGGGATTGCGGGCGGATCGCCGACCCCCCTCCCGGCGACGGCGCGGTCGCACGCAGGACCGTGGAGCGTCGGCGGGGCAGGAGGCCGGGGAAGGCGCGTCTCTAGCGCGCCGCGCCGGAGGGCGAAACGGCCTCGACGGCCGTGAAGGGTTCGTGGATCGTGTAGGTGTGCGGTACGTTGGACGGAACCTGCCAGGATACGCCAGGCGTCAGCTCCAACGTCTCTACCGAGCCCTCCGGCCCCAGATGCAACGTCGCACGGCCTGAAATCGCGTAGCCGACGACCTCGTAGGCGTGTGCGTGCATCGCCTTGTCGTCGTTCGGTGCCTCGTCCTTCCACAGACGCAGCGATACGGCCTCGCCCGCAACGAGGTGATGCTGACCCTGATCGCCCTTGGGGGCGTCGGCGGCGGCAACGGAATTGATGGTCATCGGCGGGAAATCCTTGGTCAGCGCTGCCGCATGGCTCGCGGCGTGGGTCCACGACGGGACATAGGGCAAGCGGTTGCTCGCGTCATCAATGCGCCACCGCCGCCGCGCCGTGCTCGGCAACGAGCCTGCCGGTCGAGAAGCGCTCCAGCGCGAAGGGCGCGGCGATAGCGTTGGGCTCGCCCCTCGCGACGAGGTCGGCGAAGGCGTGGCCTGACGCCGGCGTCGCCTTCCAGCCGCCCGTGCCCCAACCGCAATTGACGAAGAAGCCCTCGACCGGCGTGGCCGAGATGATCGGCGAGGCGTCGGGCGAGACGTCGACGATGCCGCCCCACTGGCGCAGCATGCGCAGGCGCGAGACGAAGGGGAAGAGCTCGATCAGCGCCGCCATCTGATGCTCGATCACGTTGATCGCGCCGCGCTGCGTATAGCTCACGTGGTGGTCGATGCCCGCCCCGATGACGAGCTCGCCCTTGGAGGACTGGCTCATGTAGACGTGGATCGCGTTCGACATCACGACGCAGGGCATCACAGGCTTGATGGGCTCCGACACGAGGGCCTGCAAGGGGTGGCTCTCGATGGGGAGTGCCACGCCCGCCATCGCCGCCATGATCGAAGAGTGCCCGGCCGCGACGCAGGCGACGCGCGGCGTGCGGATCGTGCCGCGGCTCGTCTCGACGCCTGTCACGCGCCCGTTCTGGGTGAGGATGTTCGTGACCTCGCAGCGCTCGACGATGTCGACGCCCATCGTGTCGGCCGCGCGGGCATAGCCCCAGCAGACGGCGTCGTGCCGATTGACCCCACCCGAGCGCTGCAGCGTGCCACCGATGACGGGATAGCGGATCGTCGGGTTCGTGTTGAGCGGCGGGCAGAAGTCCTTGATCTCGGCCGGCGAGAGATACTCGCTGTCGACCCCGTTCAGCCGGTTGGCCTCCGAGCGGCGGCGCAGCACTCGGGCCTCGCCCTCGTCATGCGCAAGGTTGATGACGCCCCGGTGGCTCATCATGATGTTGTAGTTCAGCTCGCGCCCGAGCCCGGTCCACAGGTCGAGCGCGTGCTGATAGATCCGCGCGCTCTCGTCATAGAGGTAGTTGGAACGGATTATGGTGGTGTTGCGGCCCGAATTGCCGCCGCCGACCCAGCCCT
Organism: uncultured Alphaproteobacteria bacterium; assembly: GCA_963799285.1. Lineage (GTDB taxonomy): Bacteria > Pseudomonadota > Alphaproteobacteria > Rhizobiales > CAWCWK01 > CAWCWK01. The sequence continues at coordinate 12,254 of CAWCWK010000004.1, read as the reverse complement.
TCTCGATGACGGCGATATTGGTCAGCCCGTGCAGCTTGGCGAGGTAATAGGCCGTCGCCAGCCCGTGCCCGCCCGCGCCGATGACGACGCAGTCGTAAGAACCCTTCGGCTGCGCCTTCCTCCAGGCCGGCGTCCAGCCCGTCTGGTCGCGCAGGCCCTCGCGGATGACGTTGAAGACGTTGTAGCGCGGTTTCGTGTGCCGTTTGGGAAGGGCCGGTTTCTTGGTCGTCTCGGCGACGAAGGCTGCCATGATGCGGATCCCGTGTCTGACGCCACTCTCATGTCCAACGGATCGCGCGACCTGGCAAGATGCGCATCGCGTCGCGGACGGGCCGCCAAGCGCATCTCCGCGCCGGCAATCGCCCCTCCCTGCCTCCAGGCCCCTCCGCCTTGAAAGCCGGCGGCCGCGCCCGATCCTTGCGACAAGTCACGCATTCAAGGAGCCTCCCCCCATGTCCGAATACGATGTCGGCCCGCTCGCCGATCTGACCGAGAACGCCCTCGTCAAGGTCGAGGCCGGCGATGCCGATGCCGACGGCACCGAGCTCCTCCTCATACGGCGGGGCGACGAGGTCATCGCGCTCCAGCACGCGTGCAGCCATTTCAAGCTGCCGCTCTCCAAGGGCCGTCTCGATGGCGATCGGCTGGTCTGCGCCTTCCACCACGCGGCCTTCGACGTGACGACCGGCGCGCAGCTGGAGCCGCCCGGCTGCCGCGGCATCCGGCGCTACGAGACCCGCGTCGCGGACGGGCGCGTGCTGGTGACGGTGCCCGAGGGCGCCGATCCCCATCCGCTGCCCGAGATGGTCGGACAGGGCGAGGACGATCGCCATTTCGTCATCCTCGGCGCCGGCGCGGCCGGAGACGCCGCGGCACTTGCCCTGCGCCAGGAGGGGTTCGCCGGCCGGCTTACCCTGTTGACGCAGGAGGCGGAGCGCCCCTATGACCGCACGCTGCTCAGCAAGGCCGCGTTGAAGAAAGGCGCCCTCCCGGACGGCCTGCCGCTCGAACAGGCCGACGTTTACGCCTCGGCCGACATCGCGATCGAGACCGGGCGGCGCGTCAGTGCGATCGACGTCGCCGCACGCCGGATCACCTTCACCGGCGGCGATACGATGGCCTATGACGCCGCCCTCGTCGCGCTCGGTGGCGAGGCGCGGCGGATGGGCGTCGAGGGGGAGGATCTGCCCGGCGTCTTCTCGCTGCGCTCCAAGGACGACGCCGCCGCCATCACCGAGGCGAGCGGCAAGGCCAAGCGTGTCGTCATCGTCGGCGGCGGGTTTATCGGGCTGGAGGCGGCGGTCGCCCTCGGCGGCCGGGACGGGCTTCACGTCACGGTCGCGATGCCGGACGAGGTGCCGCTCGCCAAGGTCGTCGGTCCCCGCATCGGGCGACAGCTGATGGCCGAGATCGAGGAGGCGGGCGTTACCTTCGCGACCGGCGCCAAGGCCGCCTCCTTCGAGGGCGGGGATCGTCTGGAGCGCGTGCGGCTGGAGGACGGCTCCGCCATCGAGGCCGACATGGCGCTCGTGGCCATCGGCATCGTCCCGGCGCCCCAATCGATCGACGGTCTGCCGGCCAACGACGACGGCTCGCTCAGCGTGGGCGCGGACATGGCCGTGGAGGGCGCCCCCGGCCTCTGGGCGGCGGGCGACGTGGCGCGCTTTCCCTCGCGCTGGGGCACGGTGCGGATCGAGCACTGGCGCCTCGCCCGCCAGCTCGGCGCCGTTGCCGCGAAGGCGATGATGGGTCAGGAGGCGGTCTATGAGGACGTGCCCTTCTTCTGGACCGCCCTCACCCGCCAGTTGCGCTATACGGGCCATGCCGAGGATTGGGACGAGATCGTCTATGACGGCGCCCCCGAAGACGGCGCCTTCGTCGCGGCCTACGTGAAGGACGGTCGCATCATGGCCGCCCTCGGCGCGGGCCGCGATTCGGACATTGCCAGCATCGAGGCGCGGATGCGGCGGGAAGGCCCGCTTGCGAGCAGCTTGGCGGGTGCGATCGCAGAGAACTGATGTTTTTGTAAAACAATAAATTGACTCCGTCTTTCGCTCTGGTATTTCTGTCTTACAGAAAATCTTGAGCGAAGGTCTCCTTATGTACGAATCGTCCATCACCTCGCACCGTCCCGTTCTCGACGACCGGTGGCGGCGGCGCTCGCGCGTCGCCGCCGGTCTGAGCCTCGGCCTCGCGATCCTGATCCCCGCCGGCGTGCTCGTCGCGCTCGCCGTCGATCCGGCCGCGATGGTGCCCTCGGGGGCGGGCACGCTGCAGGTCGTCGGGCTCGCCCTTGCGCTCGCCCTCCCGATCGGCACGGCGTCCTTCGCACTGGTGCAGTTGTACGGTCTCCTCGAGCACTATGCCCGGGGCGAGGTCTTCACCGAAAGCACCTTCCGATCCATGCGCGGCTTCGCCTGGGGCTCGATCGGCGCGACGGTGGCGCATTTCGTCTCGGTGCCGCTCCTCTCCGTCCTATCGACGCTGCATCTGCCGCAGGGCGAGCGGATGGGGAGCATCAGCGTCAGCACCTCCATGCTGCTCGGGCTCCTGATCGGCTTCGTCTTCCTCCTCACCGCCTCCGTCATGGCCGAGGGGCGCCGGCTGGCGGACGATAATGCGAGCATCGTCTGATGCCGATCGTCGTCGAGCTCGACGTGATGCTGGCGCGCCGCAAGCAGACGTCGAAGGTGCTCGCGGCCCATGTCGGGATCACGGAGGCCAATCTCTCGCTTCTGAAGCGCGGCCACGTGAAGGGCGTGCGCTTCGAGACGCTGGCGCGGATCTGCGCGTTTCTGGCCTGCCAGCCGGGCGACCTGCTGCGCTTCGAGCCGGACGAGGCGGAGACCATCGCGTCGCAGGCCGCCGAATGAGCCGGCTCCTCAGGCGGCTCGCCGTGGCGGGTGTGCTCTGCCTCGGTCTGCCGGGCTGTCTGGCCGGCATGTCGGCGGCGACCCTGGTGGAACTGGCGCGGCTCGATCCCCTGGAGAGTGATCCGGCGGCCATGCGCTTCGCGCTGCGCGTCCCTGAGGGTCTGCGCGTCCGGGACGGTGACGCCTCGGTCTATCTCGGCCATGCGGAGGCGAGCGGCTTTGTCATCGATGGTCGCTGGACGGTGCGGCGTCTCGAAGACCGGCGGCCGGCGGACGCCGCGCTCGGCCCCGTCGCCGAGACCGATCTCGGCCTCTTCGCCCTCAGCGCCTCGGACGCAGGCGACATGCGCCGCGTCCAGGCGGAGATCATCGCCCGCCGCGAGGCGGGTCACGATGGCGAGGGCACGCTCACCGTCGCCGTGACGGGGTGCCGCGCGGGGCCACCCCTCAAGGGTCCGATCCTCGCCTCGGCCTATCTCAGCACCGGCCCCGGTCGACGCTTCGTCCCGCTCTTCACCGATCTCGACCTGACCGAGACATTCGGCGACCCCGCCGGCGCGCTGGCACAGGTCCCGCCTTGCGGCGAGGGGCAGCCCTGACCCTTAGACGCCCGAGACGAGCCCGCCGTCGATGCGGATCTTGGAGCCGGTCACATAGCTCGCCTTCTCGGACGCGAGGAAGACGGCCATGGCGGCGAACTCCTCGGGCGTGCCGTATCGCCCGGCGGGGATCGTGGCGGCGGACTTGGCGGCCGCCTCGTCGCGCGTGACGCCGAGCCGCTTGGCGGCCGCATCGTCGAGCTCGGTGATCCGGTCGGTCTGGACCCGGCCCGGCATGATGATGTTGGCCGTCACGCCATCGGCCGCGACCTCGAGGCTGAGGCTCTTCGACCAGCCCAGAAGCGCCGAGCGGATGCCGTTCGACAAAGCGAGATTCAGGATCGGCTGCTCGATGCCCGACGAGGTGACGGTGATGATCCGGCCCCAGCCCTTCTCGCGCATGGCGGGCACCAGCCGCGTCGTGAGGTGGATGACGTTGGCGGCCATGGTCGAGAAGTTCGTAACCCATTGCTCGCGCGTCGTCTGCGTCGCCGTTGCCGGCGGCGGGCCGCCCGTATTATTGATGAGGATGTCGACGCCGCCGTCGGCCAGCAGCCGATCGACGAGCGCGTCGATGGCGGCGAGATCGGAGAGATCGAGCGCCTCGGCATGGATCGTGCCGGATGATTCGGCCGCATAGGCCTCGATCCGTTCGCGCGTGCGGGCTCCGGCCCAGACCTCGACACCCTCCTCGGCCAGACCCTTGGCGATGGCCGCGCCTAGGCCCCGGCTGGCGCCCAGCACCAAAGCCCGCTTGCCTTTCAGTCCGAGATCCATGCGTCGTCTCCTCGTCCGTCGATCGCCCGCATGCGCCCATCTGGACGCCGCCGACGCGATGTGGTGTGTTCCGCCCGCAACAACACGGCAAAACCCTCGCGCGTCAAGCGAGGGAAAGAAGACCGACCGGAAACGACACTCGACAAAGGGAACGCCTCAATGCCCAAGACCAAGACAGTCCTCAAGACGACCGCCGCCTCGCTGGCCATCCTGGCCGCCGCCGCCGTCACCCTCACTGCAGTCACCCCCGCTGCCGCGCAGGACGCCGAGGACTATCTCCTCTCGACCGCATCGACGGGCGGCACCTATTATCCGGTCGGCGTCGCGCTCGCGACGCTCGTCAAGGTCAAGCTGCAGCCCTCCGACGGCATCGGCATGAGCGCCATCAACTCAGCCGGCTCGGGCGAGAACGTCGCCCTGCTGCGCGACAACGAGGCCCAGTTCGCCATTCTCCAGGGTCTTTACGGCGCCTATGCGCGAAACGGTTCGGGGCCGCTCGAGGCCGAGGGTCCGCAGGACAATGCGTGCTCGATCTCGATGCTATGGCAGAATGTCGAACATTTCGTCATCGATGCCGAGCATGTCGACACCGGCACCGTCGCCGACATCGCGGCCCTCGCCGGAGAGGCGGCGGCGCTCGGATCGCAGAACTCGGGTACGATCGGGTCCAACACCGTCCTTCTCGCCAATCTCGGCACCCCGATCGAGGAGTTCGAGCTCGTTTATGGCGGCTACACGCCGGCGGCCGAGGCGCTGCAGAACGGCCAGGTCGAGATGATCTCGACGCCGGCCGGCGTTCCCGTCTCGGCCATCACCTCGGCCTTCGCCAACATGGGCGACGGCATCGCGCTTCTCGGCTTCACCGACGAGCAGATCACGCAGGCCAACGGCGAGTTCGGCGACCTGTGGACGGCCTACGAGATCCCGGCCGGCACCTATCCCGGCCAGACCGAGGACGTGACAACCATCGCGCAGCCCAACTTCCTCGCCGTGCGCTGTGACCTGCCCGAAGAGACGATCTACAAGATCACCAAGACGATCTTCGAGAACCTGCCCTTCCTGCAGTCCATCCATCCGGCGACCAATGCGATGAGCCTCGAGGCCGCGCTGCCCGGCCTGCCGCTGCCGCTCCACCCCGGCGCCCAGCGCTATTTCGAGGAAGCCGGCCTCACCATCCCGGACAACCTCGTCAAGGGCTGAGCCCGACCGGATCGAGGGGACCGACGCGGGGGCCGAGAAGCCCCCGTTGTCGTTCGGCCCCTCGATGCGGAACGCGGCGGGACGCCGGACAGGTTCAGGCCGGGTTCGCGCGCAGCCAGTCCATCGCCGCGGCCGCGCTCTCGCCGGGTGGGAAGACGGGATAGAGCGCGTGCTCGATCACCCCGTCGCGCAGGATCAGCGTCATGCGCCGCAAGAAGATGCGGCCGCCCGTCTCGAAGACGGGCAGGGAGAGCGCCTCAGTCAGCTTGCCCTCGGCATCGCTGAGAAGGGCGAAGGGCAGATCGAGGCGCCGGGCGGCCTCGGCCTGCACCGTCGTCGTCTGGCGCGAGAGGCCGAGGACCCCGGCGCCGAGCTCGTTCAGCTCCTGATGATGGTCGCGAAAGGCGCAGGACTGGGGCGTGCAGCCCCGCGCGCCGGGAATCGCGTCCCACTCGTCCGACGGCAGCGGCTGGCCGGGCACGCCGGTCGCCGGATAGATGTAGAGGACGGTGCGGCCCGAAAGGCTCGAGAGGTCGACCGAGCCGCCATCCGTCGACGGCAGGGGTAGCGCCGGGAGCGCATGGTCGGCCAGATGGTCGGCCGCGCCATCGTCGACCGGCACCGGCAGGTTATCCGGCAAGGTGTTCACGTCGGCCATCGTCGTCCCCGTTGACTTAAGGGGCTGAGTCAGCCCTTCTCCCGCATCAGCCGCGCCTTGTCGCGTTGCCAGTCGCGCTTCTTCTCGGTCTCGCGCTTGTCGTGGTTCTTCTTGCCCTTGGCGAGGGCGAGTTGGAGCTTGGCCAGCCCCCGATGGTTGAAGAAGAGCCGCAAGGGGACCACCGTCATGCCCTCGCGCTGGATGGCGCCGGTCAGCTTCTCGATCTCGCGGCGCTTCAGTAGGAGCTTGCGGGCGCGCTTGGGCTCGTGATTGTTGCGATTGCCCTGGAGATAGACGGGAATGTTGGCGTTGATGAGCCAGAACTCGTCGTGCTCCGCGCTGGCATAGGATTCCGCGATCGTCGCGCGCGCGCTCCTGAGGCTCTTGACCTCGGTGCCGGTCAGCGCGAGGCCGGCCTCGAAGGTCTCGCCGATCTCGTAATTGTAGCGCGCACGGCGATTCTCGGCGACGAGGCCGTTGGGCGTCTTGTCCGTCTTTTTGTCGTTCTTGGCCATCGCGGCATGCCTCGTTCGGGTCGCGTCATATGCGGCCTGAGGGTCAAGGGATCAACCGTCGGGGATCAACCGTCGAGCAGTCCGGCGCGGACGAGCGCCTCGCGCACCCGTGCCTTCGTCTCATTCAGGATGGGTACGAGTGGCAGGCGGACATCGTCTCCGCACTTGCCGAGAAGGGAGAGCCCGTACTTCACCGGACCGGGGCTCGCCTCGAGGAAGAGGGCCGCGTGGAGCGGCATCAGCCGGTCCTGAATGGCGCGGGCCGCGTCGAAATCGCCGGCAAGGCAGGCCGTCTGGAACTGGGCGCAGAGCGCGGGCGCGACGTTGGCCGTCACCGAAATGCAGCCCACTCCGCCATGCGCCATGTGGCCAAGCGCGGTCGCGTCCTCACCCGAGAGCTGCACGAAGTCCGCCCCGCAGGCGAGGCGCTGGGCGCTCACGCGGGCGAGATCGGCCGTCGCGTCCTTGACGCCGACGATGCGCTCGAGCCCGGCGAGTTCAGCCATCGTCTCGACCGTCATGTCGATCACGGAGCGGCCCGGAATGTTGTAGATGAGAATGGGAAGCGTCGTCGCGTCGTGGATGGCGGTATAATGCGCGACGAGGCCCCGCTGCGTCGGCTTGTTGTAATAGGGCGTGACGACGAGGAGCCCGTCCGCGCCGGCCTCCTGCGCGTGGACGGCGAGGTCGATCGCCTCGGCCGTGTTGTTGGACCCCGCGCCCGCGATCACCGGCACCCGGCCGTTCGCGACCTCGATGACGACCTCGACGACGCGCTTGTGCTCGGAATGGCTCAGGGTCGGGGATTCGCCCGTCGTGCCGACCGGCACCAGCCCATGCGAGCCCTCCGCGATCTGCCATTCGACGAGGGCGCGCAGCGCCGCCTCGTCGATGACGCCGTTGGAGAAGGGCGTCACCAACGCCGGGATCGAGCCTTGAAACACCATGTCATCCATTCCGTATCGACACCCCGAGCGGCGGGAGAGCGCGCGCTTCGAGGCAGGCGCCCGCGCTCGGGCGGCGCACCATAGGGACCGGGCGGCGATCCGGCAATCGAGCGGATCCGTCATGGGCCCCTCCTCCACAGACCGTCACCCTGTCGCCGCATTGGCAGTGATCTCTTGGGGCCATGGTCGGGTGGCACCACCCGGCCTCTTGGCCCGGGAAGGCTCTGGGCCGCGCGCCGGTCTTGTCTGTCTTGCGTATCAGTCTGGGGAGCCTCGCCAATGCCTGTGTCCAAAGCCCATTCCGAAGGTGGATCGAAGAGCGATCCCGTGTCGGCGCCGATCCGTGCGGCCGCGATTTGGCGGCGCTCGGTCCTGACCGGTGCGATGATGGCGGGCGTCGTGATGGCGGGCGCGCTCGCGCCGGCCGGTGCCGCCACGCAGCTTCCCCTTCCCCGCCCGGTCGCCGATGCTGCGGCCGATCCGGCGCCAGAGCTGACGGCCGAGGCGCGCCAGCGGATCGTGCAATCCGCTCTTCTCGGCAAGACGATCGCCGCCGCCAAGGCCGGACGACGCGGGGAGGCGCTCGACCTCGCCGCACGCCACGGCGACCCGGCGCTCGAGGCGGCCGCCGACTGGATCGCGCTGCGTGCCATCGAGCCCCGCTTCGAGACGATCGCCGCCTTCGAACGGGTCCATCCCGATTGGCCTGACGCGCGGCTCGGTGCCCTTGCCGAGCGCGACCTCTACCGCCGCAAGCCGGACGCCGCCACCGTCATCGCCGCCTTCGAGACCGCCCTGCCCCGGACCGAGGCCGGCCGGCGCGCCTATGCCCGCGCGCTGATCTCGGACGGCCGCCTCGATGAGGCCCGCACGCAGATCGCTCAGCTCTACCGCGAGGCGCGGTTGAGCGCCGAGGACGAATCCGGCTTTCTCAAGGTCTACGGGGCCGCGCTGAAAGCCGAGGATCACGCTGATCGTGCGACCTATCAACTCTATTTCGAGCGCGTCACCGCCGCCGAGCGCGCGATCGAACGGGCGCCGGAGCATGCGGTCGGTCAGCGCCGCGTCGCGGTCTGCGGCGCCGTCATCCGCAAGCGGGCCCTGCCGGCGCTGACGGATGCCGACCGGGCCGACCCCCATATCGCCTATTGCCTGGCCGAGAGTGGTCTTACCAAGAGCGCGACGCCGCTCACGGCCGCCCATCACCTCGCCCGCGTGACGGGCACCGGCGATGCGATCGGCCCGCGCTCGCGCTGGTCGCAGCGCCGCGAGGTCGCTAGAGAGATGCTCGACGCCGGGCAGACGACGCTCGCCTACGAGGTCGCCGCACATCACGGGATCACCGCCCCCGCCCAGGCCTCCGAAGCCGAGGCGATGGCCGGCTGGATCGCGCTGCGCGGCCTCGGAGAGCCCGATCGCGCGGAGCCCCATTTCCGCCGCGTGGCCGAACTGACGACCCGGCCCATCAGCCAGGCGCGTGCCGCCTATTGGCTGGGGCGGACGCATGATGCGCGCGACGAGATGGTCTCGGCCGTTCGCGCCTATCGCGCCGCCGCCGCCCACCCGACGACCTATTACGGTCAGCTCGCCCACGACCGGCTCGGCCAGCGCACGCTCTCGCTGCCCGCCCTGCCAGTCAGTGACGCCGCGGATCGTCACGCCTTCGACCAGCGCCTCGTCGTCCGCGCAGCGCATCTCCTCGCCGGGGCCGGCGAGACCGGGCTCGCGACCACGCTCGCCGCCGGGCTTGCCAACGCCGCGCCCGACCCCGTGACGGCGAAGCTCGCCGCCCGGCTCGTCACCGCCTTTGGAACCGCCAAATCCCAGGTCGGCGTCGGCAAGCGCGCCTCCTATCGCGGCCTCGCGCTCGATGCCTACGCCTTCCCGACGCTCGACGTGATCTCTGCCGAGGCCGAGACCGACGGGGTCGGCGCCGCCGTCCTCCACGGCATCGCGCGGCAGGAGAGCCTCTTCGATGCGACGGCCGGGAGCCATGTCGGCGCCAAGGGGCTGATGCAGCTGATGCCGGCGACGGCGCGAGAGGTCTCCGGCCAGCTCGGCCTTCGCTATACCAGCAACCGCCTCACGCAGGACCCGACCTATAACGTCAAGCTCGGCAGCGCCTATCTCGCCGGTCTGGACCGACGCTTCTCTGGCGCCATGCCGATGATGTTCGCCGGCTATAATGCCGGTCCTGGCCGGGTGAACCAGTGGGTCCGCCGGTATGGCGATCCGCGCGACAGCGTGGAGATCGCGGTCGATTGGATCGAGCGCATCCCGTTCGAGGAGACGCGAAACTACGTCATGCGCGTCATGGAGAACGTGGCCGTCTATCGCGCCCGGCTGGAGGGCGGCGCGGCCGAGCTTCGCATCGTCGACGATCTCCTCGGTCGCAAGCGCGATTTCGCGGCCATGGCCGGCGCGCGGCGCACCGAGCGCACGAGCCGCGTGCTGCAGGCCGTCTCCGGTCCCGCGCAGGCCTTCACCGGCGTGCCGCCTTTGCCGCGCGAGCGCCTGCATGCGCTTGGCGGACCGGCCGCGCGCCTTGTCGATGGCGCGATCTCGAAGGACTGACGGCGTTGGACGGGGGACAGGCGGGCGAGCCGGCCTTCCGGGCCATCCGGATCGCGGCCCGCGACGGGCTGCGGCTGGCGGTGCGGGACTATCGCCCGCTCCGGCCGATGGATGCCCCGCCCGTCCTCTGCCTCGCCGGCCTGACGCGCAACGCAAAGGACTTTCACGCGCTCGCCCTCGACCTGCAGGCGCATGGTCACCGGGTCGTCTGTCTCGATTCGCGCGGACGCGGACGCTCGGAGCGTGATTCGGATTGGCGGCGCTACCATCCTATCCAGGAAGCCAACGACGTCCTTGCGGTCACGGATGCGCTGGGGCTGCATCACTATGCCGTCATAGGCACGTCACGCGGCGGTCTGCTTGCGATGGCGCTGACGGCGATCCGGCCGGGCCCGATGACGCGGGTGGTTCTCAACGACATCGGGCCGGTGATCGAGGCTGCGGGTCTCGCCCGGATCAAAGCCTATCTCGGTCGCGCCGTCGCGCCTTCGGACTGGGGCGATGCGGTTCGCATCGTACGCGAGGCCGGGGCGGGCACGTTCCCGAACCGAAGCGATGCCGACTGGCGCGAGATCGCACTGGCCACCTTTGCCGAGACGCCGCGCGGCCTCGCTCCGGATTTCGATCCCAAGCTGCTCAAGACCTTGGAAGACCTCGATCTTTCTGGCCCTCCACCGTCACTCTGGCCGCAGTTCATGGGTCTGCGCGGGATACCCGTGCTGGCCATTCGAGGTGCCCTCTCGGACCTTCTCGGCCCCGAGACGCTGAAGGCGATGGAGCGCCGCCATCCGCGTTGCCGGACGCTCACGGTACCGGGCGTCGGGCATACGCCGAGCCTCGTCGAGCCGGGCGTGCCGGATGCCATTCGAGCCTTCCTCACCGAATAGCGCTCGCGCGTCCGACGTGAGCCGCGCCGAGCATTCGCAACGATTTTAGCCCCGTCTGCCTGGAACGATCGGAGGCGGTTGCCGTTCACGATGTGGCGGCAGACGACGACGGGACCCTTGCGGAATCGTCATTTGATGTCGAAAACATCGACTTAGCTCGCGCACCGGTTCCGGCGCACCGAGCGGATCGACCTCTAGGAGAGACATATGAACAAGCTGATCACCACGACCGCCCTCGCCCTCATGCTCGCCACGCCGGCCTTCGCGCAGTCCGACACCGATCCGGGCACGGCCTCGATCAATGACGACAACCGCGACCGGATGAACACCGACGACCTGCGCATGGAAGGCACAGACGGCGAGTTCTTCATCTTCCGTGACCGCAACAACCGTCGCTTCCGCATGCCGCGCTCGTTCTTCCAGGACGACGATGTCGATCCGGGCACGGCCTCGATCAATGATGACAACCGCAATCGCATGAACACGAACGCCACGGGCAACTAAGCCCTACCGAGTTTCGTATCGTCGAAGGGCGTCGCGGTGGAAGCCGCGACGCCCTTTTTTTTTCGTCCTCGAGGGTGAGGCGGTCGGCTCTCGCAATCCACGAAGCGTGGGGGACGGCAGAGGGGCGTGCCGCATGCGAGCGATGGAGACCGGCTCGCGCATTCGTCAGAAATGTCACGGTGACTTGGCGAGCCGGCATGCGTTCGGCAGGCGGCCTGTCGAAGGGCGGCTCCGACGGCTGTCGGGCGGTCACTGCGCCCCGCCGACACCGCGCCGCCATCGTCGCTCTCGGGCCGAAGTCCCGATCGCGCGGCCTCTATCGGCGCATTGCCGGACCGACCATCCGGGGCTGGCAATCCCGTCCGGGCCCGATCCCGTCCCGGCCCGAGCCATGGAACGGGCGGGCGACCAAACCTGTGGCCGTAGCCGGTCGGCCATAAAAAAAGGGCGCCGGGGTTGCCCCCGACGCCCTTTCTTCGACTTAAGCCGTTCGACTTAGAACGAGCGCTCGATGCGGAAGATGGCACCGAACTGGTCGTCGTCGAAGCTGCCATCGGTGTTGCTGAACAGAGCGTTGGCGGTGTTCAGGTTACGATCGACTTCGACGTCCGAGTAGTAGACCTCACCCGTGATGCGCAGACCCTCGACCGGGGCGACCGAAGCGTTGAGCGCCACGGTGTAGGCCTCGGCCTTGTCGCCGCCGTTGATGACCGACGCGTT
>CAWCWK010000003.1:0-162429 GCA_963799285.1 uncultured Alphaproteobacteria bacterium | reverse complement strand
GATCGAGACCGTCGTCTTCGACGGCGCCTCGCACACCCCCCAGGCGGCTGTTGCGTCTGTGATGCGACTTACATCCTCTCCAGCATCTCGCCGCCGCGCGGCCAGGATGGCGCCCTCGACCCGGTCCTCGCCCATCACGCGGGCGATATCGTCGCCGCGCCCGATCTCGTCTGGCTCGGCTATCTCTCGACCATCGGCGTCTACGGCGACTATGACGGCGCCTGGATCGACGAGACCGCCTCGCCCGATCTCGACAGCCCCCCGCGCTCGCACGCGGATCTCCGCCTAGGCTGGCTGGCAGGCGCTGGCGCAATCGCGGCGGCTGCCGGCGCAGATTTCGCCTTGGCGGCATCTACGGACCGGGCCGCAGCCAGCTCGACGCCCTGCGCGAGGGCCGGGCCCGACGGATCGTGAAGCCGGGCCAGGTCTTCAACCGTATCCATGTCGACGATATCGTGGGTGCCGTGCTCGCCGGCATGGCCGTGCGCGAGAGCCGCACGGTCAACGTCGTCGACGACGAGCCGGCGCCGCCACAGGATGTCGTGGCCTTCGGGGCCGATCTCCTCGGCCTGCCCGCACCGCCCGAGGTCTCCTTCGAGGGCGCCGACCTCTCGCCGATGGGCCGGCAGTTCTACGGCGCCAACCGACGGGTCTCCAATGCGCGCCTCAAGACGACGCCCTGGCTATGCGCTCGCCCATCCGACCTATCGGGAAGGCCTGCGCGCCGTTCTGGCCGCCGAGACCGCGTAGCGTCGCCGAGACCGCGTAGCGCCGCCGCGCTACCAAACTTCGGCTCGCGGCGCTCTTGTCCGGCTCGCGGCGCTGTGATCGGGTGTCAGGCGGCTTGATGCGACGCCGGGCAGGGCGTCGGTCTAGGCTCGCGGCGTCCCAGACCCCGCACCATCGGAGCCCCCATGACCCGCATCCCGACCGCCCGCCTCCTCGCCCGCCGCATCCTCTTCTCTTCGGTCTTCGCGGCCGGCCTCTACGTCGCCGTGCCCACCGTCTCCCACGCCTTCGACTACGCGTCGCCAGCGCCGGTGAATCTCGAGGACGGCGCGATCGCCATCAAGGGCCATGATCCGGTCGCCTATTTCACGCAGGGCCGCGCCGTCGAAGGTTCGCCCGAGTTCACGGCCTCGCACGAGGGCGCGACCTATCGCTTCGCCTCGGCCGCCAATCGCGACGCCTTTGTCGCTTCGCCGGCCCGCTATGCACCCGCCTATGGCGGCTTCTGCGCCTTCGGTACGTCCTATGGCCAGAAGGTCGACATCGACCCGCAGGCCTTCTCGATCGTCGACGACACGCTCTATCTCAACGTCAACACCAATGTCCGCACCCGCTGGGCGGCCGATCTGGCCAACAAGCTGAAGGCTGCGGATGGCTATTGGCCGCAGATCAAGAACGTGGCGCCGAACGATCTCTGAGGACGGTCGGGGCTCGTGAAGAGCAGGGGGCAGGGTCCCCCTCGCTCGCTATGCCTTCCGTCCGGAGAGCATCAGCCCCTGAGGACCGCTCCCGTCGCCTTCTCGACGCCCGCGACGACGCCCTGCGAGACGGTCTCGATCGCCTCGTCGGTCAAGGTGTTGGCGCGGGTGCTGGAGGGTGACCTCGACGGCGATCCTGACTTCCTGTCTGCGCCGAACTTTGCGCCCTCGAAGACGTCGAAGACGCGAACGCCCGTCACGAGCTTCTGATCGGCCCTGGCCGCCGCGCGGACGATGTCGAGCGCGGGGATGGCCCTGTCGACGACGAAGGCGAAGTCGCGCCGTACGGGCTGGAGGATGGCGAGATCGAGCGGCGGCCGGGCGCGGGTCGCTTTGCGCTTCTGGCCAGGCAGTGCGTCGAGCAACACCTCGAAGGCCACCATCGGGCCACCCGCGTCCATGGCGTCCAGGACGCGGGGGCGGAGCGCGCCGAAATGCGCGAGCACGGTTCGGCCGAGCTTGAGAACGCCGGAGCGGCCGGGATGATACCAATCGGGCGCCTCTGCCGCGACGTTGAGCTTGTCGATGGCGATGCCGAGCTCGGCGAGCACCGGCCATCGCGTCGGCCTTGGCGACATAGGCATCGACTTGGCCGCTCTCGCGCCAGTCTCGCCCCGATCCGGTCAGCGTCGCGCCGGCACGGCGAAGGCCGGTCGCATGCGTATGCTGATCCTCGGGTGCGTCGCCGGTGAAGACCTGGCCGAGCTCAAGAGCGCCGCGTCAGGCTCGCCCATATTGGCGTTGCGCTGAGCCGCGGCGATAAGGCCCGGCAGGAGCGACGGGCGCATGTCGGACATGTCCTGGCTGATCGGGTTGGCGAGCTTGAGCGCCTGCGATCCTCCACCGAAGAGCGTGGCCTCGGCTTCGGGCAGGAAGGACCAGGTGACGGCCTCGATGAGCCCGCGCGCGGCGAGCGCCCGGCGGGCGAGCCCGTTGCGCCGCTGGGGCGCCGTCAGGATGGGCTTCGGCACGCCCGGCTCTCGGGGGAGGGGCGTCGCGGGCACCTCGTCGATGCCGTGGATGCGCGCGACCTCCTCGACGAGATCGGCCGCGCCCTGAACATCGGGTCGCCAGGAGGGGACCGCGACCATCAGGTCGCCGCGGCCCGACGCCCAGAAGCCGAGCGAATTGAGAATGATCTTGACGAGGCTCCCCGGTAGTTCGAGCCCGGTCAGCCGTTTCACCTCGCCCTTCGGTAGCTGGATGATCCGAGCCTCTTCGGGGATCGTGCCGCCAAGCGTGACCTCGCTCGCCTCGCCGCCGCAGATCTCGAGGACGAGGCGGGTAGCGAGTTCGAGCCCCGGTACGGTGAACTCGGGGTCGATGCCGCGCTCGAAGCGGTAGCGCGCATCGGTGTTGAGGCCGAAGTCCGGCGACCGGTGCGGGCGATGCGGGAGCGGTCGAAGAGGGCGGACTTCAGGAAGACGGTCGTCGTCTCGGCGGTGCAGCCGGACGTCATGCCGCCGATGATACCGCCCAGCCCCAGCACGCCCGCCTCGTCGGCGATAACGCAGTCGGTCTCGGCGACCTCGTAGGTCTGGCCGTTCAGAGCCTCGAAGCGCTCGCCGGCGCGGCCCATCCGGGCGCCGATCGCGCCCGTCAGACGGTCCGCGTCATAGGCGTGGAGGGGCCGGTTGCGGTCCATCATCACGTAATTGGTGATGTCGGCCAGCGCGTTGATGGGGCGCAGGCCCACGGCGCGCAGACGGGCCTGCATCCAGGCCGGCGAGACACCATTGGTGACGCCCCGGATGGTGCGGCCCGCGAATGCGAGACACGCGGGCTCGTTTCCGGCGAAATCGAGCGTGATCGCCCGCGGGTTCGGATAGGCGCCCGGTACCGGCGGAATCCCTCGAAGGGGAGAAGCGAGCCGAGCTCGGCCGCGGCGAGGTCGCGCGCGATGCCGCGCACGCCCAGCGCGTCCGGCCGGTTGGGCGTGATGGCGATGTCGATCACGGGGTCGTTCAGCGCCATCGCATCGACCATCGGCACGCCGACGGGGGTGTCGGCGGGCAGCTCGATGATGCCGTCGTGCTCGTCGGAGAGGCCCATCTCGCGCTGCGAGACGAGCATGCCGTTGGAGGGCACGCCGCGGATCTTCGTCGGCTTGAGGACGAGGCCATTGCCGGGGATGGTCGAGCCCGAGGGCGCGAAGACGCCGACCATGCCGGCCCGCGCGTTAGGCGCGCCGCAGACCACGGTCTCCACGCCGTCCGCATGCTCGACCTTGCAGACCCGCAGCCGATCGGCGTCCGGGTGCGGCTCGGCTTCCAGCACGCGGGCCGTCCTGAAGGGGGCGAGCGCGGCGCCGAGATCCTCGACGCCCTCGACCTCGAGCCCGATCCGGTCGAGCGCGCCCGTGATGTCGGCCAGGGACGCGGACGTCTCCAGATGATCCTTCAGCCAGCCGAGCGAAAACTTCATGGTCGATCCCCGTCCGCGCCTCACATCGAACGGCGCGGCCGCGACCTAGCATGGCCTTGGAAGCAGGTTAAGCCTTGCGCGTACCCTCAGTACGGGCTGCGGCAGCGCACGCGTGGCCCACCGGCGCGGGCGATGAAGCTGTCGGAGCGCACGTCGTAGGTGCGATACCGATCGCTGCACCACGCGACATGGGCCGAACCGCCCCGCCGTGCGAGGGGGACGCCGCCGCCGAGGCTGAGGCCGAAGGAGACCGTCGGGCCGGAACGGTAATAGGGCCGACGGTAGATCGGGCGGCGATAGACGTAGCCCGGCGTCCAATAGGGGTGGCTGTAATAGTGGCCGCCGTAAAAGTGCTGGTAGCCCGGGCGCACGATGCGGTAGCGCGGTCCGTGCCGGCGGGAGTTGTAATAGAACGAGACGCCTTGGGTGCGCTGTATGTCGGACTGGACGGCGGGCGCAGGCGCGGCGCCGAGATGGGCCGGCATGGCCGAAGCGGGCGAAGCGAATGCGCCTAGCGCGATAAGCGCTGCCATGAGGGAAGTCTTCGGGGACGCGAGCATGAGAAACCTCATCGGAATACGTGGATCATGGGTGCCGCCATCCGATAGGTTAACACGAAACGCAGCCTTGGGTTCAATCGCCCGGGTGCCGAGCGTCCGGCTGCGAGCCTGGATCGGGCCTCGCGACGGAAAAGCCGGGATGTCTGGGCATCTCATCCGCGATAGTCAGCCAGGGCAGGGCTTCGTCGGTGAACGCGTGGCGGGCGGGCCGGTACCGCTCCGGCGCATCGAGCGCGCCGAGCATGAGCCAGAGCCGCCCCTCCAATCGCTCGTCGGCATAGGCAAGCGGCGTCCCGCAGGCGCCGCAAAAGCTGCGCGTGACGTCCGGCGTGCGAAAGGCGGCCGGCTCGCCCTCGATACGGAGTGTCGCCGGGTCGACCTCGACGAAGGCCGAGACCGGCGCGCCGGTCGCCTTCCGGCAGTCGCTGCAATGGCAATAGCTCGCATCGAGCGCCGGCCCGGTCTCGAAGCGGATGGCGCCGCAGCGGCACGAACCTGTAACGGGACGATCGTCGGGAAGGGCGTGTCATCGAGCGTATCCGAGGAAAGAATGGCCGGGTGAGGCTGGTCCGCCCGTCCCGGTGCGCTAGGGTCCAGACCCATAAACCGGACGGGTTCTGGGCCCTATGCTGTGCCATATCAAGGCGGCCGAGGTCGTGATCGCGTCGAAATGGCCTCGAAGTCAATCTCCTCGAAGTCAATCTCCTCGAAGTCAATCTCCTTGGGAGTTGGGTTAGCCATGAACCAATCGAACGGCGGGGTGTCGCGCACCGTCACCGCACTGGCGGCATCGCTGGCCGAGCGCATCGGGCCGGCGATATCGGCCCGCCGCCTCGTCGCCCTGGCCGGTCCGCCCGGCGCGGGCAAGACGACGCTCGCCGAAGCGCTGCGCGACCGGCTCGATGGGCCGGATGGAGGGGGCTGCGCCCTGGTGCCGATGGACGGATTCCATCTCGACAACGCGATTCTCGACGCGCGCGGCCTGCGCCCCCGCAAGGGCGCACCCGAAACGTTCGATGCGGACGGCTTCGTGCGGCTCGTCACCCACTTGCGCGAGACCGATGACGACGTCGTCGTTCCGACATTTGATCGCTCGCTCGATCTCGCGCGCGCCGGCGCCGCCATAGTGCCGGGCTCGGCGCGGACCGTTCTCCTCGAGGGCAACTACCTCCTTCTCGACGAAGACCCCTGGCGCGCGCTGGCGCCGCACTTCGACGTCACGGTCTTTCTCGACGTCGCGATGGAGGTGCTGGAGGCCCGCCTCGTGCAGCGCTGGCTCGACCACGGGCACGATGCGGAGGCCGCGCGGGGGCGGGCGCTCTCCAACGACATCCCCAATGCCCGGCGCGTCGTGGAGGGAAGCGCGAGGGCCGATATCACGCTCTGACGGTCGTTCGTCCAGTGCGTTGCCATTCGAGCAGTTGACAGGACGGTCGCATGAATGCTCGCGTATGGCGCCCGCCGTATTCTGCTTCGCCCGAAGGACCGGGCGAGACGGTCCGGTGCCGCATCATCGCCCGGAGCGCGCCCGCCAGAGGCTCGCCCGGTCTCGTTCAGTCTGGGAAGGACATTCGACCATGAAGCTTCGCACGATCACGACCGCATTGCTGGGCACCTCCGCCATGGCGCTCGGTTTCGCCACGGCCCCCGCCTTCTCCGCCGCACATACGGAGCCGGTCACGGCCTGCCTGATCACCAAGACCGACATCAACCCGTTCTTCGTGAAGATGAAGGAAGGCGCGACGGCCAAGGCCGAGGAACTGGGCATCGAGCTCCTCACCTTCGCTGGCAAGGTCGACGGTGACCACGAGGCGCAGGTCCAGGCGATCGAGAGCTGCATCGCGGCCGGCGCCAAGGGCATCCTCATCACCGCGTCCGACACCTCGGCCATCGTCGAGAACGTCCGTCAGGCACGCGATCAGGGCGTGCTCGTCATCGCGCTCGACACGCCGCTCTCGCCGATCGACGCGGCCGACGCGACCTTCGCCACCGACAACTTCCTGGCTGGCGAGCTGATCGGGCGCTACGCCGCCGCCAAGCTCGGTGACGACGCCGCCAACGCACGCATCGCGCTGCTGAACCTGAACGAGAGTCAGCCCACGGTCGACGTGCTGCGAAACCAGGGCTTCCTGACCGGCTTCGGCATCGATGTCGGCGATCCCAATCGCTGGGGCGACGAGGACGATTCGCGCATCGTCGGCCACGACATCACGTCGGGCAACGAGGAAGGCGGTCGTACCGCGATGGAGAACCTTCTTCAGCTCGATCCGAACATCAACGTCGTGCACACGATCAACGAGCCGGCCGCCGCCGGCGCCTATGAGACGCTCAAAGCCTTCGGCCGCGAGAACGACGTGACGATCGTCTCCGTCGACGGCGGCTGCCCGGGCGTCGATAATGTCGAGGCCGGCGTCATCGCAGCGACCTCCCAGCAATACCCGCTCCTGATGGCCTCGCTCGGCATCGAGGCGATCCACCAATACGCCGCAGACGGGACGCTCCCCGAGCCCACCGAGGGCAAGGAGTTCACCGACACCGGCGTCGCGCTGGTCGCCGCCGAGCCGGTCGAGGGCGTCGAGTTCATCTCGGTCGAAGAGGGCAAGGACCTCTGCTGGGGCTAGGCCCGGCGTGACGCCAGACATGCACGACGTGCGGGCGCCCTCGGGTGCCCGCGCAACCTCGAAGGGAGACGGCTCGTGACCGTTGCAGCGCGCGGCTTCACCATAGGCGGCCTCGGCGAGGTCGCCATACGCTGCCGGGCACTTGCGCCGATGGTCGATTTCTACGGAGGCGCCCTCGGTCTGTCGCGGCTCGTCGGGCCGCACAGCGACCACATCGCCTTCTTCAAGATCGCGGAGGGCCATGCCGGGCACACGACCATCCTCGCCCTCTTCGCCGACGGCGAGCCGCTGCCGGGCGCGGGCTCCTCGCTGCACCACATCGCCCTCTCGGTCGCCTTCGACGAACAGGACGCCGTAATGCGCTGGTACGAGGCGCGCGGGCTCGACTACCGGGTCGTCGACTTCGACTG
This sequence comes from uncultured Alphaproteobacteria bacterium, assembly GCA_963799285.1. Taxonomy (GTDB): domain Bacteria; phylum Pseudomonadota; class Alphaproteobacteria; order Rhizobiales; family CAWCWK01; genus CAWCWK01. The sequence goes on along the minus strand of CAWCWK010000003.1, from coordinate 154,927 downwards.
GGTCGGCTGGCGCGGCGTCTTCACCACCGACCCGGAAGGCAACACGGTCGAGATCGTCGCGCGCGATCCGTCCGTGATCGATCCCCCCGCCCGCGTGGAGGCATCCATACCGTGACGCAGACCTCAGACGACTACGAGGGCTCGGCCTCCAAGGACACCGCGCTCCCCGAATTTTCCCAGAACCGTGGGCTGCTCGGTCATGTGCAGCACGTCCTGCACGCTAATCCGGCGCTGGTGCCGGTCATCATCCTCGTCATCTCCATCCTCGCCTTCGGGCTGGTGGCGGGCGATCGCTTCTTCACCGCCTTCAACCTGACGCTGATCATGCAGCAGGTCTCGATCGTCGGCATCCTGGCCTGCGCGCAGACGCTGGTCATCCTGACGGCCGGCATTGACCTGTCGGTCGCGGCGATCATGGTGCTCTCCTACGTGGTGATGGGCCATATGGGCGTCACCTACGGGTTGCCGGCGCCTATCGCGATCGCGATCGGTCTCGTCGTCGGCATGGCTGCAGGGCTTCTCAACGGGGTCCTCGTCACCAAGGTCAAGCTGCCGCCCTTCATCGCGACGCTCGGCACCTGGCGCATCTTCCTCGCCGTCGTCTATCTCTACACCGGCTCGCAATCGATCCGCTCGTCGGACATCGACGCGGCGGCCCCGGCCCTCAAGTTCTTCGGCGAGCGATTCGCGCTCGGCGGGGCACAGCTTACCTACGGCGTCGTCCTCATGGTCGGGCTCTTCCTCGTCTTCTGGTACATCCTCTCCCAGACCGCCTGGGGCCGCCACGTCTATGCGGTCGGCGACGACAAGGAGGCGGCCGAATTGGCCGGCATCCGCACCGACCGGGTGCTGATCTCGGTCTATGTCGTGGCCGGCCTCGTCTGCGCCATCGGCGGCTGGGCGGCGATCGGGCGCGTCGGCTCGGTCTCGCCCTCCTCCTTCGCGGAGGCGAACCTCGAATCGATCACCGCCGTCGTCATCGGCGGCACCTCGCTTTTTGGCGGGCGCGGCGCGATAATGGGCTCGCTCTTCGGTGCGCTCATCGTGGGTGTCTTCTCCTCGGGGCTGAAGCTGGCCGGCGCGGACCCGCAATGGGTGCTCTTCGCCATCGGCTGTCTGATCATCCTGGCCGTCGCCATCGACCAGTGGATCCGGAAGATCAGCGCGTGAGGAACACGACCGTGACTTTCCAGCCCGGCCGGCGCGAGGCCACCATCCAGCCCGGCCGGCGCGAGGCCAGAATCCAGCCCGGCCTGCGCGAGGCCACCTTCCAGCCCGCCGGCGCGAGGCAATAATGACCCAACCGATCTTGAAAGCCCGCGGTCTCGTGAAGCGCTATGGCCGCGTGGTCGCGCTCGACCGGGCCGATTTCGACCTCTATCCGGGCGAGGTGCTGGCCGTGATCGGCGATAACGGCGCCGGCAAGTCCTCGATGATCAAGGCGATCTCGGGCGCCGTGGTGCCGGATGCCGGCACGATCGAGCTCGACGGCAAGCCCATCCAGTTCGCCTCGCCGCTCGCCGCCCGCGAGGCGGGCATCGAGACGGTCTACCAGACGCTCGCCCTCTCGCCGGCGCTCTCGATCGCGGACAACATGTTCCTCGGCCGCGAGCTCCGAAAGCCCGGCATCCTCGGCAGCGTCTTCAAGAAGCTCGACCGCACGGCCATGGAGAAGCGTGCCCGCGAGATGCTCTCCGACCTCGGCCTGATGACGATCCAGAATATCGGCCAGGCGGTCGAGACGCTGTCGGGCGGCCAGCGCCAGGGCGTCGCGGTGGCGCGCGCGGCCGCCTTCGGCTCCAAGGTCATCATCATGGACGAGCCGACGGCGGCGCTCGGCGTGAAGGAGTCGCGCCGCGTGCTCGACACCATCGTCACGCTGCGCGACAAGGGCGTGCCGATCGTCCTCATCAGCCACAACATGCCCCATGTCTTCGAGGTCGCCGACCGCATCCACGTGCACCGGCTGGGTCGGCGCCTCTGCATCCTCGACCCCAAGGCCGAGACGATGTCGGACGCCGTCGCCTATATGACCGGCGCCAAGGAGCCGCCCGGCGAGGCGCTGGCGGCCTGAGCCCTCCCGGGGGGCATCCTCGCCCGCGCATGTGCCATTCCCCACCCAAGGACTCTTCATGATCGACCCCGTCTACCGCGCCGCCGACGACCGCTATGACGGCGTCGCCTACAATCGCTGCGGCCGTTCCGGTCTCAGCTGCCGAAGATCTCGCTCGGCCTCTGGCACAATTTCGGCGGCATCGACGCCGAGGCGACGGGTCGGGCCGTCCTTCACCGTGCCTTTGACCGAGGCATGACGCATTTCGACCTGGCCAACAATTATGGCCCGCCCGCCGGCTCGGCCGAGGAGATGTTCGGCCGCGTCATGGCGCGCGATTTCCGCCCCTATCGCGACGAGATGGTCCTCTCCACCAAGGCCGGCTACGACATGTGGCCTGGTCCCTACGGGCAATGGGGTAGCCGGAAATATCTCCTCTCCAGTCTCGACCAGAGCCTGGCGCGCATGCAGGTCGACTATGTCGACATCTTCTATTCGCACCGCTTCGACCCCGACACGCCCTTGGAGGAGACCATGGGCGCGCTCGACACGGCGGTCCGGCAGGGCAAAGCGCTCTACGCCGGCATCTCCTCCTATAGCCCTGAGATGACCCGCAGGGCTTGCGCCATCCTCAAGGATCTCGGCACGCCCTGCCTCATCCATCAGCCGAACTACAACATGCTCAACCGCTGGATCGAGGACGGCCTTCTCGACGTGCTCGGCGAGGAGGGCATCGGCTGCATCGTCTTCTCGCCCCTCGCGCAAGGGCTGCTGACGAGCAAATACCTTGCCGGCGTGCCCGAGGGCAGCCGGGTTACGCGGGCCGATTCGATGTCGGAGGCGATGCTGTCGGACGACAATCTCGGCCGCATCCGCGCGCTCGACGCGATGGCCAGGGCGCGCGGTCAGACGCTCGCGCAGATGGCCATCGCGTGGACGCTGCGCGATCCGCGCGTCACCTCGGCCCTCATCGGGGCACGAAACGTCGAACAGCTCGACGATTCGCTCGATGCGGTGAAGACGCCGGACTTCTCGGACGAAGAGCTGGCCGAGATCGACCAGCTCTCGACGGATGGCGGCACCGACCTCTGGCGCCGGTCGGCGACGGCGAGCGCGTGAACGCTCACCGCCGGCGCTCACCTACGCCGCGCCGTTGGCCGCCGGTGGGGAAGGTGCGTCAACGGCTTGCCAGACCTGCGGCTGATCCGCCGTCGTGGGCTGGAACGCCCGTCCGACCCTGTGACGCGTCTCCTGCAACAGGATCTCGCCTTGCGTGAATTCGCGATAGTCGCAGGTCAGCTCCTCGCCTGCCGCGATGTCCCGGAGGGCGTAGCCGACGTCGGGCGCGGTGAAGTCGAGGTTCGGGGCGTCCGAATGGTTCATGAAGCGGCCCTCATCCGCGTCGAGCGCCAGATGGTCGGGCCAGCCGGGCATGTCGTAGCCATAGCGCTCGATGAAGATGCGGATATGGGGCGAGGTGGCGTCCAGATCGGTTTTGGGGATCATGCGGTCGAACCGATCATCGAACCGCCACACCGGGTCTCCCTTGGCGATCGGTACGCCCGCGAACACTCCAATACCTTCGATCTCGGATGCGCCGAGATAACAGTTGACCAGCATCATGGCCGTGATCGCCCTTTACGATCGGCGGGCGGCGTGATTGCCCCCGCGCAGCGGTACGCCCCCCGCCATGAGGCGCAGGCGGAGATGAGCCGTCGTTGCCATGCGGGAGTGTCGCGCGCATTGGATCGCACTTGCGGCGTCATGCAAGCGAAATTTCGCATCTTGTCCCACATCGTGCGCGCAGGTCTGGCGAAGCTGACGCATCACGCGCCGTCGGAATGGAGCTGACGGCATGCCCGTCTCGCCCGCCTATCGGCCAGCCCGCATCCATGAGGGGCTGGGACCTCGGTTCTTCGACCCCGTCGATCCCGCCGACTTCCCTCGGCACATCATGCGCTGGCGCGACAACGTGGCGGCCGGCGACGTAGGCCTTGACACGCTGACGGACGCCGAGTGGGTCGATCATTTCGGCCGCTTCGCCCCACTGCCCGACAATCTCGCTCGGCCACTGGCGCTGCGCTATCACGGCCACCAGTTCCGCTCCTACAATCCGCAACTGGGGGACGGGCGCGGCTTCCTCTTCGCGCAGGCCCGTGACGGTGCCGGCCGGTTGATGGATCTCGGCACCAAGGGCTCCGGCCAGACGCCCTGGTCGCGCGGGGGCGATGGGCGGCTGACGCTGAAGGGCGGCGTGCGCGAGCTTCTGGCGACGAAGATGCTGGCTTCGCGGGGCGTCGAGACGAGCCGCACGCTCAGCCTCGTCGAAACTGGCGAGACCCTGACGCGCCACGACGAGCCGTCGCCGACGCGGGGCTGCGTCATGGTTCGTCTCAGCCACTCCCACATCCGCATCGGCACCTTTCAACGCTTTCTCTATCTCGACGAGCCGGACAACATCGCGCGCCTCTTGGACCACGTGGTCGCGCACTACCGGCCAGACTGCGCGCGAGAGGACGAGGGTGAGCAGGCGCTGGCCTTTCTCGGCGCCATCTGCCGGGACGTCGCCCGGCTCGGCGGCTCCTACATGGCCGCCGGCTTCGTCCACGGCGTACTCAATACCGACAATATCAACGTGACGGGCGAGAGTTTCGACTACGGCCCCTGGCGTTTCCTCCCGACGCTCGAGCCCGGCTTCACGGCCGCCTATTTCGACCAGACCGGCCTCTACGCCTTCGGGCGCCAGCCCGACGCGCTCCTCTGGAACTGCACCCGCCTTGCCGAATGCCTCCTTCCCTTTGCGGAGAAGGAGGCGCTGGAAGCCGTCCTCGCCGACTTCGAGCCCGCCTTCCACGCGGCGATGGCCGACGCCGTCATTCGCCGCCTCGGCCTCGTGCCGCAAGGCGTGGAGATGGACGCTGCCCTGACCGGGGCCTTCTGGACCGCGCTCACGCGGACCGAAGCCCCGTTCGAGCGAGCCGTCTGGGACTGGCACGGCGGCATCGGGCGCCGCGACGACCCGATGGCGAGCCCCTCGGTCAGTCCCTCGGTCAGTCCCTATCGCGATCCCGCCTTCGCCGCCTTCATCGACCGCCTGAAGGACTATTCGAGCGCCGCCGACGCGCGTCCGGCCGAGCCGATCGACATGCTCATCGACCGGGTCGAGGCGCTCTGGGCACCCATTGCGGAGCGGGACGACTGGGCGCCCCTCTACGAGGCCATTCGCGAGATCGAGGCCGCGACGCCTCGCCGTCCCGACACCCCGCTTTCCTAGGGCTCCAGCCGCAAAAGGGGTCCGTCGTTCGGAAGATCGGATCTCCAGCCAGAACCGGACCTGCAGGCAAGGCTGGATTGTACAATCGCGTTAATATCCACCTAAGCGTCTTGGGTGAATTTGCGCCGTCCTTCGCTCAAATGCGCTATATCGGTCTCGTACCAAGGACCCTTCGATACGGCCCGACAATGTCGTCCGGCCACGCGAACGGTCTCACGCATCGCCCCCCTTGCGTTCGGCTTCCCAGAGGCGCCCCCATCATGCTCGATACACGTAGTGAAACCATTCTGACCGGCTTCGAGCCCTATCACGCGGATGTCTTCGGCCAGGAGACGGTCTGCATTCCCCATCGGCTGCACGTCTCCCCTCTCTTCCAGGATGCGGCGCTGGCGCGGCTCCTGGAGACGGTGGCGCGCGAGGACTACCACGTGAACCTGATGGACGCGGGCCGCCGCCGGGAGGGCGAGCTCGGCGGGCTCTCGGGAGCCGAGGCGCTGGACGCCGTGCGCCGCGGCGATATCTGGATCAACCTGCGCGCGCCCGACAAGGCAGACCCCGCCTACCGCGCCCTTCTCGACGCGATCTACGACGAGTTCGAGGCGTTGATGCCGGGCCTGCGCACCTATCGCCGCACCATGACGATCCTCATCTCCTCGCCCAAGGTGCGCGTCAAATACCATATCGACGTACCCGGCCAGACGCTCTGGCAGATCCGGGGCTCCAAGCGCGTCTATGTCTATCCGCCGAAGGCGCCCTTCCTGCCGCGCGAAGCCTTGGAGCGGGTCGTCATCGGCGAGGCGCACGAGACCGATATGGCCTTCGATCCGGCCTTCGACACGCATGCGCTCGTTCGCGATCTGGAGCCCGGCGAGATGCTGCACTGGCCCCTCAACGCGCCCCACCGGGTCGAGAACCACGATTGCCTCAACGTCTCGGTGACGACCGAACATTGGACGGACGATCTGCGCGCCGCCTACGCAGCCAACTTCGCCAACGGCATGCTTCGGAAGGCCGGCTTCAACCCGCGAGGGGCACCCCGCTCCGGCCCCGGGCTCTGGGCGCGGATGGGTCTGGCCGGCGCCGTCAAGGCGAGCGGACTCCAGAAGCGTGCGGCCAAGCCCTACACGATCGACTTCGCGGTCGATCCCGATGCGCCGGGCGGCGCGCGCGACATCGCGCCTCGCGACTTGCGCAAGTAGAGCGCGCCCGATGACCGTTCACGTCCCCCCGCCCTCTCCCGTCGGCGGCGCCGCGGACCTCAAGGTCCGCACGATCGATACGCTCGCCGGCATCCTCGCGCTCCAGGAGGATTGGACAGCGCTCGAGAGGGTCGCCGACGGCGGCATCCTCTTCCAGAGCCATGCCTGGTGCGTCACCGCCGCCCGGCATCTCGATGCGCGCGGCGAGGGCGGCCTGCGCGTGCTCGTCGTCGAGGAGACCGGGCCTTTGGGCGACGTGCTCGTCGCGCTCCTTCCCATGCGCCTCTGGCGGCGCGGTCCGCGAACCGTTCTCACCGGTCTCGCCGAGCCCTTCCAGCAATATACCGAGATGCTGCTCGCTCCGGGGCGCGATGCGCAGGCGGTCTGGCGTTCGCTTCTACCGGTGGTGAAGGGATTGCGGGCCGACTATTGCCATCTCGGACAGGTCCGCTCGGGCGGCCCGCTCCACACCGCGCTCGGCGGAACGGTCGAGGCGGTGGGCGATCCGGCCGGCGCGCCGGTCGTCGATTTCGCGGGCTTCGAGGATTTCGACGCCTACTTCCAGACCATCACGACGAAGACGCGCAAGAACCTGCGCAACGCGCGCAACAAACTCATGCGGGAAGGCGAGCTCACCCATGTCGTCGGCGAGACGGGGGCGAGCCTTCGCCCCGTCATCGCCCGCACCTACGAGGGGCGGGGCGCGTGGCTGGAGCGCATGGGCCTGACCTCGCGCGCCTTCAATGACACCGGCTTCTCCCACTTTCTCGACCGCCTCAAGGCGCCCGAGGAGACGGGGCTGACGACGCTCGGCTTCAGCCTCAAGCTCGGCGGCGCGCCGATGGCCGAGCAATGGGGCTTCGTCCATAACGGGCGCTATTACGCGTTCGTCTCGACTTGGGATGCGGCGCACGAAGCGATGAGCCCCGGCCGTCTCCATCTCGGCGACGTCGTGCGTGCCTGTCACGAGCGGGGTCTCGAGATGGTCGATTTCATCGTGCCGGCCGTGCCCTACAAGCTCACCTGGGCAACGCGGACGGACGCCGTGCGGGACTATGTGATCCCGTTCTCGCCGCTCGGCCACCTCTACGCGACGGGCTGGCTGACATATGCCCGCCCGGCCGCCAAGCGCGCCATGCTCGCGCTCGACCCCGCCCGGCGCCGCTGGATCGCGCGTCTCCTGCGCCGGCACTAGGGGAGGGGACGCCCGATGGGTCTGAGAAGAACGCTGGCCTCGCAGTCGGGCGTCGTTTTCGCGGCGCGGATGGCGGGCGCGGGACTGACCTTCCTCGTTCAGGCCGCGATCGCGCGCGCCTGGGGGGCGCCGCTGCTAGGCGACTATCTCGTCGCCATCGCGGCGACCAATCTCGTCGCCGTCTTCCTGCCTCTCGGCTTCCAGACGGCCGCCACCTTCCTGGCCGCCGACTATGTCGCGCGCGGCGACGGGGCGAGCCTGCGCCGGTTCGCGGGCCGGGCCTGGGGCCACATCGCACTGCCGGGCTTCGTGGTCCTAGGCGTGGTCTATCTCGCGGCCGGCCTGATGGGCGAGCCTGGCGCGCGTCTGCAGGCGCTCTGGGCGCCGATCGCACTCCTCGCCGCCGGCACGGCCACGGTCTACGTCAATGGCGCGCTCCTCGTCGGGCTCGGACGGCCCTATCTCGCCTTCTTCGCCGATACGCTGATACGCCCGGCCCTGGCCATGGCGGCCTTTGTCGGCATCGCCACGCTGGACGCCGACGCGACCGATCGGACGGCGACGCTCCTCTGGTATGTCGGCGCAGGCTACGCGCTCCTCGCGCTCGGCCATGCCGGGCTGGCGATAGGAGCGCTCCGACGCGTGCCCGGCACCGCGTCCAGCCAGCAGCCCGCTTCAGACGAGACCCGCCGATGGTGGCGCCTCTCGCTGCCTCTCACGGCGCTGGCGCTGGCTAATGACGTCTTCTTCGATCTCGATCTCCTGATGCTGGCCGTCTTCCTGGAGCCGGAGGTGATCGCCGTCTTTGGCGTGTGCACGCGCGTTTTCGTGCTCGTCGCCTTCGGCACGACGGCAGTCTACACCATGGCGCTCCCCGCCCTCCTTGCGCGCGATGCCGCGGGAGATGCGGCCGGCTTGTCGGATCGGATCGGAGACGTCAACGCGGTTGCCGTCGGGCTCTCGCTCATCCTCCTCGGCGCGATCGCCATCGGTGCGCCGGCGCTGACGCTGCTATTCGGGCCAGAGTTTGCTGCCGCCCGCACCCCTCTCGTCATTCTCTGCGCGAGCCTTGTCGTCCGCGCGCTTTTCGGTCCGGCCTCCTTCGTCCTGGCCGCGCGAGACCGGGCGGCGGCGAACCTGCCGGCGGTGGCGCTCGGGCTCGTCGTCCTCGTTGCCCTCAACGCCGCGTTCGTGCCCGCCTATGGCCTAGACGGCGCGGCCTTGGCGGCCTTCGGGGCACTCTGCGCCTCGTCGGCCGCCCTCTGGTGGACGGTGCGGCGGCTTACAGGCCTCGACGTCTCGATCCTGCCGGTCCTTCGCACCCGCACCTCACGCCGTGCCTTCGCGCCCTGAACGCTTCCTTTTGTGGCAATGGGCGGCGATGCGACGGGCGGTTGCCTCGGCTTTGAGGATAGGACACCAGCTTCCCCTAGGCCGAGACAGGCCAGACGAGGTTGTGGATAGGATATCGATCCAAAACCCGGAATGCTGCATTATTGTGCGGCGCAATAAGATTCCGCAAATCATGTTGCGTTGCACCATCGCACGGCCCATGTTGGTCTCTTCGAGCGAAAGGCTTTGTGATGGACCACGGATTTCGAGACCGGATGCGGCAGGCGGCGGCGTTGACCCGTCAGGGCGATCTCAGCGAGGCCACGCGCGTGATCCAGGCGGGTCTCATGAGGCCCAGCACCCCGGCGCCGGGTACGGCGGCAGGTTCCAACCAGCCGATGCCGAAACGTCTAGCTGGGAGGAGCAAGTCCACGGGGCCAGGCGAAAGCAGTGCTCCCAAGGCGAGGCCGATGAGGTCCAGTCCCGACCTCGCGTCCACGATCATCCCCCCGGTTGCACCCAAGCCCGCGTCCAGCCTCTGGAAACGCTCCCGGCCCGTGTTGCGGATGAAGCGATCGGGCGGCACGCCTCCCGCTATCGTGCCGGGGGCGCGCTACGCTTGGCACACCCTCGGGGACGGCGCGAGCACACGCCGCTATCGCCTCTACAGTCCCGCTGCGCTCGGCGAGGCGCTGGAGGGCGCGCCCCTTCTCGTGATGCTGCACGGCTGCACCCAGGACCCGGACGACTTCGCGCGCGGTACGCGCATGAACGCGCTGGCGGAGCGCTTCGGCTGCCTGATCGCCTATCCCGAGCAGACGCGCACCGCCAATGCGATGGCCTGCTGGAACTGGTTCCAGCCCGGCCATCAGGCGCGAGGCATGGGCGAACCGGAGAGCCTGGCCGGCATTGCCCGCACGGTCGTGGCGAAGCACAAGCTCGACGCATCCCGAGTCTTCGCGGCCGGTCTGTCGGCCGGGGGCGCGATGGCGGCGGTGCTCGCTCACACCCATGGCGACGTCTTTGCGGCCGTGGGCGTCCATTCGGGCCTTCCCTATGGCGCAGCCCGCGACGTCGGGTCGGCGCAGGCCGCTATGGCGTCGGGTGCGATGCCATCTGGAGGCAGCCGCGGGAGCGGGACGTCAGCCCGGACGATCGTCGTTCACGGCGCGGCCGACCGCACGGTGCATCCGGCCAATGGCGAAGCCGTCTTCGAGGCCGCTCGCAGGCATCATGCCGTCACCGAGAGCCGGGAGAGCGGCGCCCTCATTCGCCGCGCGCATGACGATCAAGGGCATGTCGTCGCCGAGCACTGGCGTATTGACGGCCTCGGCCACGCGTGGTCTGGCGGTGATCCGGCCGGCTCACACAGTTCGCCCGATGGACCGGACGCGTCCCATGCGATGCTCCGCTTCTTCCTCGGCGCACCGTCTTGAAGCTGTCCGCACCCGAGACCATTCCACCGGAGGGTCTTTGTGGCTAAAGCTGACACATCTCCGGCCGGTGAAAGCGCTTATCATGACGGACCGTACGCTTCTCGTCTTCCCGCCCAAGTTCGGTCTGCCCTCGGCCTCGCCCTTCTCCACCAAGGCGATGCTGCTGATGGAGATGGCGGGGCTGTCCTACGAGACGCGGGGCGCCGATCCGACCAAGGCGCCCAAGCGCAAGTTGCCGGTCCTGCTGGAGGGCGGCGAGACGATCGCAGACAGCTTCTTCATCCGCCGCCATCTCGAGGCACGCCACGGCATCGATTTCGACGCAGGGCTGAGCGTGCCCGAGCAGGCCGTCTCCACGGCGCTGATCGCGCTGGCGGAGGACAGGCTCTACTTCGCTTCCATGGCCGAGCGCTGGCTCTATGCGGAAAACCAGGCCCGGCTGCCGGAATTGCTCGACACGGTGCCCGCCCCCATCCGAGGGATCGTGACACGTCTCGTCATCCGCTCGGTCCGCAAGGCGCTCGACGGTCAGGGCCACGGGCGCCATACGCGTGAGGAGGGCGCCGAGATCGGCCGCAATGCGATCGACGCCTTCGCCGCCCATCTCGGAGACAAGCCCTTCCTCATGGGCGAGACCCCGAGCGGCGCCGATGCCAGCGTCTATCCGATGCTGCTCGGCAATCTCTCCGATGGCTTCCGCTCGCGCCTGCGCGCGCCCATCGAGGCCCACGCCAGTCTTCTCGCCTATTGCGACCGCATGGCCGCGCGGTTCCCGCTACCCGTCGCCTGACCGTCAGGCGCAGTCACCTCTTATGACCGCACTCACGCGTCGAGCGGCATGTCCAGCGTGGCGATGAGGCCCGCCTGTTTCCAATCGTAGCGCAAGCCGGCGCCGATCGTTCGAAGGACGCCCTCCATGATGCGCGAGCCCATGCCGAAGTGGGAGGGGCTGGGCGCGGCGATGGGAGGCCCTCCGCTCTCGCGCCAGGACAGGAGCAGCCATTCGCGGCCCTCGCGCCGCTCGTGCCGCCAATCGACATGGACCCGGCCCCGAGGCGTGCTGAAGGCGCCGTACTTGAGCGCGTTGGTGGCCAGTTCGTGCAGCATCAGCCCGATCGGGGTCACGGCCTGGTGCGGTACGCGCGCCGCCGCCCCGCCAAGGGTGATCCGTGCGCCGCCGTCCTCGTCGTATGGGTGGAGGATGGTCGCGACGAGCTCTCGAAGGTCCGACGCGGCGCCCGGCGCGTCGCTCCCGTCGATCGAGATCGCGTGTGCGCGGCCGAGCGCCTGGATACGCGCATCGACCTTCCCGGCCAGCGCGACCGCATCCGTCTCGCCCCGGGCGGAGAGGCGCACGATCGAGGCGATGACGGAGAAGAGATTGCCGGTGCGGTGCTTCAGCTCGCGCGCGACTTCGGCCTGCACCGCGATCCGCGTGCGTGCCTCGACGGTGTCCGTCACGTCCCATTGCGAGCCGTAGTAATGCGAGACGGCGCCCTCGGCGTCGAAGATCGGGCCGACATGGAGCGAATTCCAGAACGTCGTGCCGTCCTTGCGGTAGTTCAGCAGCTCCACGACGCGCACCGCATCGGAGGCGATCGCCTCGCGTATCTGCGCGACGGCGGCCGGATCGGTGCCGGGACCCTGGAGGAAGCGACAGTTTCGCCCGACCGCGTCCTTGCGTTCATAGCCCGTCAGTTCGACGAAGGCCTGGTTGACGTAGACGATCGGATTATCGGGATGAGAGGGATCGGTGAGTGAGATCGCCATGCGCGTCTGCTCCAGCGATTGCTGGAACAGGGAGGCGGGCGCGGTGCCGAGGTCCGTGATGGCTCGGTTCGCGCTCGTGTCGACCTCGCGTTGGTCGAGCTCTAGCTCGTCCTGAGGGCTCGCCCGCAACGCGCCTCGCGCGCTCTGTGATCGGCTGGTTCCACTCTCGGTCATCGCGTCTTGGCCATCGTCGGGTCCTTGGCGCCCGGTCCGGACGGGTGCGCCGCCGACCGACCGCCGTGAGCGCGCTTCCCCGCCCCCGGGCGGCGGATGGACGGTGGCAGATAGTGGGCGCGATGTCATCCGGGGAGACTGTCGCGGCTGAAAAGGTCGATCTTCGCGACACAGACCGGGTCTTCGTCGTCCCGTCTTTTCTCGCCTTGCCCCGTCTTACTTGTCCTTTTCGTACTAGTTCGCACTTGACCTTGGCGTTCTACAGGCGGATGGGCATACTAGCGTAACGAAACGTCTCGCGACGGGTATCGCGACAGGATCGACAGCGATCCGAGACGGCTATCATGGCCTGCCCCGCCCGAACGCCCATTCCGGAGACCACATGACTGATAGACCCGACAATCCGATGTCAAACATCTCGATGATCGACCTCGCCGAGAGAACGGCCGAGATCGTGACCGCCTATGTCGGCAACAACGCCGTGCCGGCGGACGATGTCGCGCGGCTTATCGAGACCGTGCATGGCTCGCTCCTGCGCACGACGCAATCCAAGGTCGTTCCAGAGGCCGAGCCGCTCAACCCGGCGGTACCGATCAAGCGATCGGTACAGGAGGATCGGGTGATCTGCCTCGAGGACGGCAAGGCCTTCAAGTCGCTCAAGCGCCACCTGTCGACCCACCATGCGATGACGCCAGACGAATATCGCGAGAAATGGGGCCTTCCGGCGAACTACCCGATGGTCGCGCCCGGCTATGCCGCCGAGCGCTCGGCGCTGGCCCGCAAGATCGGCCTCGGCCGCAAGGCCGGCACCGAACCCGCAGCGGAGACGGCCGAACCGGACACCGAGGCGCAGGCCAAGCCGGAACCGAAGGCCGCGTCGAAGCGAGCGGCGAAGCCGGCCACCAAGACGGCAAAGGTCGAGGCAGACACGCCCGAGGCCGCATCGCCCAAGACGGCGGCCAAACCGAAGCGTGCGCCCAACAAGCGCGCGGCCAGCAAGCCGAGGACCACGAAGGCAAAGCCCGAAGCGGCCAAGACAAACGCGGATACGGCGACCGATTGACGCCGGCGCAGCGAGCCCCGGATCGAACAAGCGACCTTCGCGAAGCCGTCTCGGCCCAGCCCGCGCGAAGCCGTCTCGGCCGAGCCCGATGGGCGCGTCGAGACATCGACAAGCGCCGCATTGGAGCGCCCCGCCACTAGCGAGGCCTCCTTTCATTCGGGAACCGGCACGCGCCGGCAGCTCGCCAGAGGCTGCAAATCCGACCTCCGACCATCGCGAGGAAGCCGGCGTTCGCCGACAGGCCGGGTTGGAGCGGGTGAAGGGAATCGAACCCTCATCATCAGCTTGGAAGGCTGTTGCTCTACCATTGAGCTACACCCGCGCCGCGGTACGTCGTCGGCGTTAGATCGGTTTCGCGGGGCGGTGGTGGAGGAGGTTGGATTCGAACCAACGTAGGCATAGCCAGCGGATTTACAGTCCGCCCCCTTTAGCCACTCGGGCACTCCTCCGGGAACCGGCCCTCGCTTCGGAATGATCCGAGATGCGAGGGAAACACCCGCGATCCGAACGCCCGACAGGCGCCGAACGGCCTGCCGACAAGATGATTGCCGGCGGATCGTGCGCCTTCTTAAGTCCTGCCGCCGTGTTGTCAACACGAAGATCGAGGAGGAGCCGGGAAGGCCGGGCGGATGCCGGGTGGAACGAGGGATCGGAAGGGCGCCATGGCAGGACGCAAGGGCAAGCGCGACGCTCGAGAGGCGGGTGGACGCCCGGACCCGCGCACCGCCCGGCATGCCGGGCGCGGTCGCGACGATGCGCCGGCAGCCGATAAGGCTAGAGCCGATCGCACAGGGACCGCCAAGGGCGCGACCGAACGGACGGGGCAGGCGTCCGGCCACCTCCTCTACGGTCTCCATGCGGTCGGCGCAGCGCTGGCCAATCCGGCACGGACGATCCACGACGTCTGGGTGACGCCCGGCGCCGACAAGCGATTGGACTGGCCGTCTACCCGTTCCGGCAGGCCTCGGTCGACCTCGCCGGCCGAGATCGACGCGATGCTGCCCGATGCCGTCCACCAGGGCGTTGCGGCGCGCGTCGAGCCGCTGCCCATGCTCGGCATCGAGGATACGGAGCGTATGACGCGTGTGGTCGTCCTCGATCAGATCACCGATCCGCACAATCTGGGCGCGATCCTCCGCTCGGCGGCGGCCTTCGGCATAGAGGCCCTGGTGACGACCGAGCGCCACGCGCCGGCTGCCACCGGCCTCGTGGCCAAGACGGCCTCGGGGGCTCTGGAGCGGGTGCCGCTCGTCCGCGTGACCAATCTCGCCCGCGCGCTCGACGCTCTGAAGGACACGGGCTTCTTCTGCGTCGGCCTCGCAGGCGAAGCCTCGGCCGACCTGGAGGATGCCGTGGCCGGCGCGACCAAGCTGGCGCTCGTGATGGGGGCCGAGGGACCGGGCCTGCGCCGTCTCACCCGGGAGCGCTGCGACGTGCTGGCGCGCATTCCGATGACGCATGCGATCGAGTCTCTCAACGTCTCCAACGCGGCGGCCATCGCATTCTACGCGGCCGCACGCGCCGCCTCGGCGCCGGATACGGTTGCACCGCGCCCCGAGCGGGATTAAACCCCTCCCCACGCTCGCATCCGGCCCTTTGCCCGGTGCGCCGGGCCGGCATAGCTCAGTTGGTAGAGCACCTGATTTGTAATCAGGGGGTCACGGGTTCGAATCCTGTTGCCGGCACCACTCTCTCGAAGCCGTCGATATGGCGCGAGGTGTGATGTTCGGAGCGTCCTCGACCGAAACCTTCGACCGTCATATCACCGCTCGGGCCGCATCTGCCGGACCTGACGCCTCAGCGCAGCGCGGTCAGGACCTCTTTGATGCGGGGGAGGGCGTGTTCGGCGGCCATGCGGCCCGCCGCTATGGCCTCCTCGGCGCGGTAGAACTCGTAGAGGCCGATTGCGCCGACCTTCGGGTCGATCGACGCGTCGGGCGGATCGCCGGCCAGGCGCGAGCGGGCGATCCGGTCTTGGATGATGTTGTAGGCGTCGATCATCACATCGGGAATGCTCGGTGCCTGCGGCCCCTCCTCGGCGCCGGGCCGCAAGAGCCGCCAGAGCGACCAGCCGGTCTTGCGCGCCACCGCCTTCCTCGCCGCCGCGAGCGGACCGTCGCCGCGCGCGGTATCGAGGAGGTTCCGGTCCGGAATGACGGTGCCGCGACCCAGCGAATCGGTCGAGAGGTTGACGGCGATGACGACCCGGGCGCCCTTCGCCCGCGCCGTCGAGACCGGGATCGGATTGACGATCGCGCCGTCGATCAGCCAGCGCCCGTTCATGCGCACCGGCGGGAAGATGCCGGGCAAGGCGTAGGACGCCTGCACATTCGGCACGAGCGGTCCTTCCGACAGCCAGAACTCGTGACCGGTCTGGAGCTCGGCGGCGATGGCGACGAAGTCGACGGGGAGGTTCTGCGTGAGCACGCCCTCCATCTCGCGCTCGAGGAGCCGCGCGAGCCGGCGTCCGCTGATGAGGCCGGTGCCCGACGCGTTGATGTCGAGAAGCCCGAGCGTGCGTCGGCTGTTGAGCGACAAGGCAAAGCGCTTGATGCCGTCGAGCTTTCCGGCTGCATAGGCCGCGCCGACGACGGCGCCGATCGAGGTGCCGCAGACGACCTGCGGCTCGATCCCCGCCTCCTCCAGCACTTCGAGCACGCCGATATGCGCCCAGCCCCGCGCCGCGCCGCCGCCGAGGGCGAGGCCGATGCGGGGGCGGCCGGTGCGATCGATATCCTCGATATGGGTCATCGCGGCCCCGCCTCGCACGGATCGCCAGGCGGGGTCTTGGCAATCCGCATCAACGCGCCGCCCGGACAGCGTCGAGGGCGAGACGGGACCCGTCCGCACCGGTCTCGACCCGGCGATAGAAGCAGGAGCGGCGGCCGGTGTGGCAGCAGCCCCCATCGCCGCCAACATCCACGCGCAGCAGCAGCGCGTCCTGATCGCAGTCGACGCGCATCTCGACCAGCCTCTGCGTCTGGCCGGAGGTGAGGCCCTTGCGCCAGAGCTCGCCCCGCGAGCGGGACCAGTAGTGGACCTCACCCGTCTCCAGCGTCGCCTTGAGCGCCTCGGCGTTCATGTAGGCGACCATGAGGACGGCGCCGTCCCCGTCGTCGACCGTCACGCAGGTGACGAGGCCCTTGTCGTCGAAGCGCGGCGAGAGGGCGGTGTCCTCCTCCAGCGCGGCCTTTCCATCAGCTTTCGTGTCGCTCATCGGCGCGAGGCTCTTGTCGCTCATCGGCGCGAGGCTCTTGTCGCTCATCGGCGCGAGACCTGATCGTCGAAGCGTCGCCGCAGCGCCGCGTCCTCGGCAAAGGCGCCGCTGGCATGGCTCGTCACGTTGGAGACGCCGGGTTTGGCGATGCCGCGCATGACCATGCAGGCGTGCTGCGCCTCGATCTGGACGACGAGCCCGCGCGGCGCGAGCGTGGCCTCGATCGCGCCCGCGACCTCCATCGTCAAGGCTTCCTGCGTCTGTAGGCGGCGGGCGAAGGTGTCGAGCGTGCGGGCGAGCTTGGAGAAGCCGACGATCCGCCCGGCCGGCAGGTACGCGATATGCGCCACGCCCTCGATCGGCATCATGTGATGCTCGCAATGGGAATGGAACGGCACGTCCCGCACCAGAACCATGTCTGAATAGCCCGCCACCTCTTCGAAGGTGCGGGCGAGGTCGGCGCCCGCATCACCACCATAGCCGGCGAAGAGCTCGCCATAGGCCTCGATCACGCGGGCGGGCGTGTCGACCAGCCCCTCGCGGTCCGGGTCGTCGCCGAGATAGGCGATGAGCGTGCGCACCGCGTCCTCGGCCGCCTCGCGGGAGGGGCGCGACGACGCATGGGTGCCCCGCCCGATCGCATCGGCGGCGGGCTCGGCGGCGATGTCCGCGGCTGCGAGGTCTGAGGGGAAAGGCTCGATGCGGGCCGTCATGGAAAGGCTTTCGGCTTGAGCGCCAGGCATGGCGAGGGCGACACCCTCGCGCGGCGCGTGCGACTGTCTATATGGAAGGAGGCATATAGCGACGATGGCCCGAGGCCAACAGACCTAGATGCCGGCAGACCCGGTCCGGCGGGCGGCGGTGCCGGCTTGGATGGCGAGCGTTGCGCCTCTTGGCACCCCTCCCGCGAGACACCGCCCCATCGAGGTTCCATTGCACGAAGGTTCCATGCTCGACGACGCCTACAATGCCCGCATGCTCGCGCTGGCCGGCGAGACGCCGCCGTCCGCACCCCTCGATCGCTCGATGTCCGGCCCCGTCGGCGCGGCGACGCGCCATGCACGGATGTGCGGCTCCCGGCTTTCGGCCGAGATCCGGCTTCTGGACGGGCGCGTCGCCGAGCATGCGCAGACCATCGAGGCCTGCGCCCTCGGGCGCGCTTCGGCCGCCATCGTGGCGCACAACGCCGTCGGCGCCGACATCGCCGAGCTGCGCGCCGCCCGCGACCTGGCCGCCGCGACGCTGGAGACGGGCGCTCTTCCAGACTCTGCTCGACAAGGCTTTGCCCTGCCGGCGGGAAAGTGGGAGGACATAGCCCTTCTCGGCACGCTGAAGGATTTCCGTGCCCGCCACGGCAGCGTGATGCTCGCCTTCGAAGCCGCCTTCGAAGCCGCCCTGGAAGCCGCGTCGCTCGCCACCGGCGACGCGTCCAGTGAGACCTGACGGCGATGCCGGACCCCAGCCCCTCCTGGCCCGCGCGGGGCCTGCGCGCACTCATGCGCGGTACGATCCGAGGCTATCAGCTCACGCTGTCCAGCCTCGTCGGCCAGAACTGCCGGCACATGCCGAGCTGTTCGACCTATGCGATGGAGGCGATCGCGCGGCATGGCGCATGGGCCGGGGGGTGGATGGCGCTCGCGCGCATCACCCGCTGCCGGCCGGGCGGCACGCATGGCATCGACAACGTCCCCGAGCATCGCTCGATTGGCACGAACTGGGCGACGCCCTGGCGCTATGGCCGCTGGCGTTAGCCGATCATGGCGCAGTCTAGCGGACGCGGCAGCCTTTCGTTCATCGCGTTCCTCAAGGCTTCGTTCAACCATCGCGCGCATGGTGGAGGTCAGCACACCGAATCGGAAAGGGCCGGCTCCATGCACAATCCTCTCGTCGTCGAGATCGTCGGCCTCGCCACCGTTGCGACCGGCATCATCTATACGTTGGCCGGAGCCACCGCCGGCTTTTGACGCCGGCCGGTCTCCTTCGCGCTCCCGGCTGGATTTCCCGGCCGCCTGAGGCTATCTGACCCGCTCCACCACACCTCACGCTTACCCGCATCGTTGGCGGTGAGTGAGCCAGGAGCGTTCCATGCCGCAACTGACCTTCCCGGACGGATCCGCGCGCGCCTACGATGAGGGCGCGACCGGTCAATCCGTCGCCGAGTCCATTTCCAAGTCGCTGGCCAAGAAGGCCGTTGCAATCGCGCTCGATGGCGAGCTGCGCGACCTCTCGCGCACGATCGAGACGGATGGCCGCATCGAGATCGTCACCCGCGACGACCCCCGTGCGCTGGAGATCATCCGCCACGACTGCGCGCACGTGCTGGCCGAGGCCGTCCAGTCGATCTGGCCCGAAACGCAGGTCACCATCGGTCCCGTCATCGAGAACGGGTTCTACTATGACTTCGCGCGGGACGAGCCCTTCTCGACCGATGATCTCGACCGCATCGAAGCGAAGATGCGCGAGATCATCAACCGGAACGCCCCTTTCACCCGCGACGTCTGGTCTAGAGAGAAGGCGATCGCGCATTTCGAGGCCAAGGGCGAGGCCTACAAGGTCGAGCTTATCGACGCCATTCCGGGCGACGAGGACCTCTCGATGTACGCGCAAGGCGACTGGATGGACCTCTGCCGGGGCCCGCACGGGCGCTCGACGGGCCAGGTCGGCCCGGCCTTCAAGCTCCTGAAGGTCGCCGGCGCCTATTGGCGCGGCAACTCCGACAACGCGATGCTCCAGCGCATCTACGGCACGGCTTTTGCCAAGGAGTCCGAGCTCAAGGACTATCTCCACATGCTGGAGGAGGCCGAGAAGCGCGACCATCGCCGGCTGGGACGCGAGATGGATCTCTTCCACATGCAGGAGGAGGGGCCGGGCTCGGTCTTCTGGCACCCCAAGGGCTGGGCGATGTACCAGGCGCTCGTCGCCTACATGCGCCGCACCGGCATCGACGCAGGGTACGAGGAGATCAACACGCCCGACATGATGGAGCGTAGCTTGTGGGAGCAGTCGGGCCACTGGGAGAAGTTCGGCGAGAACATGTACACCTGTCAGACCCCCGACGAGAAGGTGTTCGCCCTCAAGCCCATGAACTGCCCGGGCCACGTCCAGGTCTTCAAGAACGGCCTAAAATCCTATCGCGACCTGCCCCTGATGTATTCCGAGTTCGGCAAGTGCCACCGCTACGAGCCTAGCGGAGCGCTGCACGGAACGATGCGCGTGCGGCACTTCTGCCAGGACGACGCGCACATCTTCATCGAGCCGCATCAGATCGCGATGGAGTGCGCCAAGGTCAACGATCTGCTCCTGGAGATCTACAAGGATTTCGGCTTCGAGAACGTGCGTATCAAGTTCTCCGACCGGCCCGAGACCCGCGTCGGCGACGACGCCTCCTGGGATCTGGCCGAGAACGCGCTCAGGTCCGCCATGGAGGCCGTTGGCGTCGAGATGGAGCTGAACCCCGGCGAGGGCGCCTTCTATGGACCCAAGCTCGAATACGTCCTGCGCGATGCCATCGGGCGCGACTGGCAATGCGGCACGCTCCAGGTCGACTTCAACCTGCCGGGCCGATTGGGCGCCTTCTATATCGGCCAGGACAACGAGAAGCACGTTCCGGTCATGCTTCACCGCGCGATCTTCGGATCGCTCGAGCGCTTCGTCGGCATATTGATCGAGAACTATGCCGGCCACCTGCCCCTCTGGCTATCGCCGGTGCAAGCCGTCGTCTGCACGATCACGTCGGCCGCCGACGACTATGCGCTGGAGGTCGCCGCCAAGCTGCGCAAGGCGGGCCTGCGCGTCGAACTCGACACCCGCAACGAGAAGATCAACTACAAGGTCCGCGAGCACTCCCACGCCAAGGTCCCCGTCATCATCGCGCTCGGCAACCGCGAAGCCGAGAACGGGCAGGTGTCGATTCGGCGGCTGGGGGCGCAGGGGCAGACGGTGATGGGGCTGGACGAGGCGGTCGCATCGCTGACCGACGAGGCGATGCCGCCCGATCTGAAGCGGTTGCGCGAAAGCGGAGCGCCCGAAGAAGCCTTGGTCGCGGCGGAGTAGGTGGGTCTAGGCTCGCTCCTCTGGCCGGTCCTCGGCCATCTGGTCCTCGTACAGGTCCTTTTCGCCATGGTCTCGCTGCGCCGCCTTCAGGCGGTGCGTCGGGGCGAGGCGCGCTATGGGCAGATGGCCAGAGCGGGAGGAGAGCCCGAACTCTCGCGCCGCTGGGCCCGCAATCTTGACAACCAGTTCCAGGTCCCACTCCTCTTCTACGCCCTGGTCGCGCTGCTATACGCTACGGGACAGGCCGCGCCCGGGCGGCCGGACCTCGTACAGACGGGGCTTGCCTGGGTCTTTCTCGCCGGGCGCGTCGCGCACACCGTCGTCCAGGTCTCCGGCGATGATGTGAAACTGCGGGGCCGCGTCTTCGCGATCAACTATCTCGCGCTCTCCGCCATGTGGCTGCTTTTCTTCGCTCGCCAGATCGGCCTTCCGTGAGCGCGTCCGGCCCGTCGCTCGGCCTAGTACAACCGCCCCCCGTCCGGCACCTCCACCGTCGGGCGCAGCAGCACCACCTCGCCGTCACCGTCCGGCACGCCGAGCGTGAGCACCTCCGACATCAGCGGCCCGATCTGGCGGGGCGGGAAGTTGACGACGGCGAGGACTTGTCTCCCGATCAGCGTGTCTGGCGTGTAGTGCCGGGTGATCTGGGCCGAGGAGCGCTTCACGCCGATGGCGCCGCCGAAATCGATCCGCAGCTTCAGCGCGGGCTTTCGCGCCTCCGGGAAGGGCTCGGCCTCGACGACGGTGCCCACGCGAATGTCGAGCTTGAGGAAATCGGCGAACGTCGTCTCGGGCGCGATCTCGGGCGCGATCTTGGGCGCGATCTCGTCCGCGCCGCTCATATCCGGCCGTCCGCCGCGAAGCCGTCGGGATCTGTGAAGCCTTCCTCGCGCGCGAAGCCGTCCGCCGCCGAATCGTAGCGACGCCGACTTCCCCCACGGGCCGCCCTGCAGAACCGCTTGACGCGCGCCCGCACGTCGCGGATCTGGCGATCCCGCGCCTCGGCCTTGCGCAATTGCCGGTCGAGCGTCGCCATGGTCCGGGCGAGGCCCGGGTCGTCGTCGACGAGGAAGACGTCGAAGGTGCGGCCCCAGACATAGGGCAGGCCGGCCAGACGCCAGCCGGCCGTCTTGGGCGCCGAGGAGATGCCGGCCGCTTCCAACATCCAGGCGGCGCTGACGAGACCCTGTCCGCCCATCCGAAGCGCGAAGCCCGCATCGCGCATGGCGTGCTCGCGCACCCGGGCCAGGGCTGGCCGATAGGGCTTCAGATGCTCGAAACGCGTCATCAGCACGTCGAAGAGGCGCTCCCGATGCGGCTCGTCCTCGTCGCCCTCCGCAGCGATGGTGCGCAGCACGGCGGCGTCCACGCGGGCGATGAAGGCGCGGAAGATGGCGGTCCGGGTCGGGAAGGCGTCGCGCAGGTCGGCCAGCGGCATTTCGGCCGCCTCGGCGATCTCGGCCAGCGCGATCTCGCGCCAGGGCTTGACGGCCAAGGCCGTCAGGAAGGCCTCGATGGCGCGCGCCTTGCGGGAGGGTTTCTTGTCGTCTGTCATCGGCCTGGCCTCCGGTATCCAATCTTCAAGATCGGGAGTCGCGGCGGGTGGTCAAGTGCGGCGCGATGCCGGAAATTCGTGGGCGAGCGTCAGCCGCCCAGTTCCTCGGAGCGCGCCTTGGCGGCCGCGACGGCCCGGGCCAGGAGAGCGGGCATCGCATCCGGCGCCATCAGGACCTCGAGCGCGGCCGCCGTCGTGCCGCCCGGCGAGGTGACGTTGCGTCTCAAGGTCGCGGCATCGTCCGGCGATGCGTCGAGGAGCGCGCCGGCGCCCGACACGGTCGCGCGCGCGAGGCGCATGGCAGTCGGGGCGGCGAGGCCCGCCGCCTCGCCGGCGGCCGCCAGGGCCTCGACGAGATGGAAGACATAGGCCGGACCGCTGCCCGAGACGGCGGTGACGGCGTCGATCTCGCCCTCGGTCTCCACCCAGACGACATCGCCCACCGAGGCGAGCAGCGTCTCCGCGCGGTCCCGCCCGGTCCCGTCGACGGCGGCATTGGCCCACAGACCCGCAATGCCGCGCTTGACCAGCGCCGGCGTGTTCGGCATGGCCCGGACGATCGGGCGCTCGCCGAGGATGGCGCCGAGCGACGCCGCGCTGCGCCCGGCCGCGACGGACACGATGAGCGCATCCGGCGGGATGGCGGCGGCGAGAGGCGCCAGCACCGCGTCCATCACCTGCGGCTTGACGGCGAGGACGACGATATCGGGTGCGGTTCCCTCGAGTGCGCGGGCCACGTCCTGCCCGTCCAGCAGCGCCTCCACGGCCTCGCTCGGCGCGGGGTCGACGATGATCGTGCGCTCGGGGGCGAGGCCGGCTTTCAACCAGCCCTCCAGCATCGCGCCGCCCATCCGGCCGGCGCCGACGAGAGCGATCGTCAGGCCATCGAGCGGTGCGCCCATCAGGCGCTGCCCGCCGTCTCGAAGAGCGCCTGCTCGAGCGCCTGCGCCGGGCTCTGGCCCGCCCAGATGACGAACTGGAAGGCTTGGTAGAACTGCTCGATCGCCTCGATCGCGCTTTCGACGAGCATCACCGACTGCGAGGTTGTGAAGCTCGCGCCGTCGGGAAGCGGCAGGCTGGAGCGATAGACGAGCGTTCCGTCCTGGTCCCAGAAGTCGAAATGGCCGAGCCACATGCGTGCGTTCACCATCGCGAGAAGCTGGGTGACGGCGCCCTGGCGCTTCTTGGGCACCTTGAGATCGAGCGCGCAGGAGACGTGGAGGACCTCCAGATCCTCCATCCAGGTGAGCGAGAGCGCAACCTCGCACCAGGTGGCCGAAAGCGCGATCGTGACCTCGTCCTCGCCGGCCCGCTCCAGCGTCCACTGGCTCATCTCGGCCAGATGCTCGACCACGTCCAGCGGGTTCCCCGCATCCTCGAACGTGCCGTCGATCAGGTCCATGAAAGCCTCTTGGGAGTACGCGCGACGCCGGGTCCGACGGGCGGGGCCAATGCAAATCAGTCCAGCCCTGCCCGTGTCATCGGACTATACCGCGCCCCCCGAATCGCTGGCGAGCCCCGTGGGTGGGGATAAGCGGTGTGCAGGCTGTGCGCGGCTGTGGACGCAGCGCGCGCCGCAACCCATCAAACCATTGGCATAAAACGCTAATCGGTGCCTTTGTCGCCAGCCTTCGATTTCGCCTCCAGATCGTCGAGACGGGCCTGGAGGCGGCCGTTCTCCTCGCGCGCGCGGGCGGCCATTTCCTTGACGGCCTCGAACTCCTCTCGGCGCACGACGTCGAGTTCGCGCAGCACGCGCTCGGCCTGGGAGCGGAAGACGGTCTCCGCCTCCTGGCGCACCCCTTGCGCGGCGCCCGCCGCATCGGTTATCAGGCGGGCGAGATCGTCCATGAGGCGCGAGCGGGTCTGTGTCATGGTTAAGGCTCCGTGAAGGGATGACGGTCTAGTCTTCTCTAGGATGGGCACCGGGGGCGGCGGGTGCAAGGTAGACGCGAGGCTCAGGCGGCCGGTACCCTTGCACGCATCGGCCTCGTCCGGGATGGCCCGCAACGATAGCGAGAACGGCATCTCCGGCATGATAGCGCTCAGCCTTCCCTTCCCGGTCATCGATCCGGTGCTCCTTCAGATCGGCCCCTTCGCGATCCGTTGGTACGCGCTGGCCTATATCGCGGGCCTGGTGCTCGGCTGGTGGCAGCTATCGCGGCTGGTCTCCAACGCCCACCTCTGGCCCGCCGACCGTGCGCCGATGACCAAGCTGCATCTCGACGACTTCCTGCTCTGGGCGACGCTCGGCATCGTGCTGGGCGGGCGGCTCGGCTACGTCCTCTTCTACAATCCGGGCTACTACCTCCAGAATCCGGCCGAGGCGCTGGCGGTCTGGCAGGGCGGCATGTCGTTTCATGGCGGCTTCCTCGGCGTCTGCGTCGCCATCGTGCTCTTCGCGCGCCGCCACGCCATCCCCACTCTGTCCCTCGGCGATGCCGTGGCCGTCGTCGCGCCGATCGGCCTCTTCTTCGGGCGCATCGCAAACTTCATCAACGCCGAACTCTGGGGCCGCACGACGGACCTGCCCTGGGGGGTCTTCTTCCCCAATGGCGGCCCGGAGCCGCGTCATCCGAGCCAGCTCTACGAGGCGGCGCTCGAGGGCGCGCTTCTCTTCGTCGTCCTCCGGATCCTCGTCGCGCGGGGCGGGCTGAAGCGGCCCGGCCTCGCCATCGGGGTCTTCCTTCTCGGCTACGGCCTCGCGCGGATGCTGGTCGAACTGGTGCGGGTGCCCGACGAACAGCTTGGCTATCTCCTCGGCCCGGTCACGATGGGGATGCTGCTGTCGGCGCCGATGGCGCTCGTCGGCCTCGCGCTCGTACTCGGAAGCCGGCGGTCCGCCGCCGCATGACGAGGTCCCTGCGCTGATGCTCTCGTGACCCCGCTGGAGCGTATCATTCACGCCCGAATCCGCGAGGAGGGTCCGCTCGGTGTCGCCGACTTCATGGCGCTCGCGCTCGGCCATCCGCGCCACGGCTACTACATCACGCGCGATCCCTTCGGCGTGGCGGGCGACTTCACGACGGCGCCCGAGATCAGCCAGATGTTCGGCGAGCTTCTCGGCCTCTGGACCGCGCAGACCTGGCTCGATGCCGGAGCGCCCGATCCCGTCCGCTTCATCGAGATCGGCCCGGGCCGCGGCACGCTCATGCGCGACGCGCTTCGGGCCATGGCCCGCGTCCCCGAGCTTCTCGCAGCCGCAACCGTCCATCTCGTCGAGACGAGCCCGGCGCTGCGCGAGGTCCAGCGCGAGACGCTCGCCGAGACCCCCGGCATCGGCTGGCACGAGACGCTCGCCGAGGTGCCGGGCGGTCCCGTCCTCCTCCTCGCCAACGAACTCTTCGACGCCTTGCCGATCCGGCAATTCGTCTTCGATGATGGGGGCTGGCGCGAACGGCTCGTCGGATCGGACGGGACGCGTCTCGGCTTCGGCCTTCGCGCCGAGCCGACCCCGCTCCCGGGTGCGCCGACCGATCCCAACGAGGGCGCCGTATGGGAGGACGCTCCGGCCCGGGCCGCGCTCGCCCGTGCCATCGGCGCCCGTGTCGCCAAGGGCGGCGTCGCACTCCTCATCGACTACGGCCACGCGAGGCCCGGCTTTGGCGACACGCTCCAGGCCGTTCGCGCCCACGGCTTCGCGCCCGTGCTCGAAGCGCCGGGAGAGGCCGATCTCACCTCGCATGTCGATTTCGCGAGCCTCGCGGCCGCCGCCGAGGCTGCCGGGGCCCGCGCGCATGGCCCGATCACGCAAGGCGCGCTCCTCGCCGCGCTCGGCATTGACACGCGTTCGGAAGCGCTCGCCCGCGCCAATCCCGAGCGCGCCGGCGAGTTCAGTGCCGCCCGTGAGCGTCTCGTCAGCGCCGACCAGATGGGTCGGCTCTTCAAGGCCCTTGCGCTGACGGCTCACGGCGGCTCCACTCCGCCCGGCTTCCCCACCCCGACCGGCTTTCCCTAGGCCTGCCCGAGAGCCTCCTATGCGAGACCCCCGATGACCCAATTCGCCGCCGAGACCGCCCTCCGACCCATCGAGACCCCATCCCTCGCCGGCATCCGGCACGGTTTCTTCACGCGCCGCGGCGGTGTCTCGAACGGCATCTATGCGGGTCTCAACTGCGGTCTCGGCTCGTCGGACGACGAAGCGGCCGTGCACGAGAACCGCCGCCGCCTCGCCGCGCATTTCGGCGCGGCGCCCGAGGCGCTCCTCAACGCCTGGCAGGTTCACAGCGCCGACGTCGCGACCGTCACCGAGCCCTGGGCGCCCGGCGAGGGACCGAGGCTCGACGCCCTTGTCACCCGAAGGCCGGGGCTCGTCCTCGCCGTCGCCACGGCCGATTGCGGGCCCCTCCTCTTCGCGGATGCGGAGGCCGGCGTCATCGGCGCCGCCCATGCCGGCTGGAAGGGCGCATTCACGGGCGTCCTCGAGAACACGGCTCTGGCCATGGAAGCCCTCGGCGCCGAGCGGAGCCGCATCCGCGTCGCGCTCGGGCCAACGATCTCGCGCGCGGCCTATGAGGTCGGCCCCGAGTTCCGCGCCCGCTTCGTCGAGGCCGAGGCCGACAATGCCCGCTTCTTCGCCGCCTCGCCGAGGCTCGGACACCATATGTTCGATCTTCCCGCCTATATCGGCGCGCGGGCCGAGGCCGCGGGTCTCGCCTTCGAGACGCTCGATCTGTGCACCTATGCCGACGAGGTCCGCTTCTTCAGCTACCGCCGCGCCACGCACCGCGCCGAGCCCGACTACGGCCGTCTCTTCGCGGCGATCACGCTGTAGAGATGTCTCTCTTCGGGTGCCGAGGGGCTGGTCTGTTTCCTCTCGCCGAGCGACCGTCCCTTCCCCTTCCGACGTGCATGCGACGGGGTTCGTCCATGACGCTTTGATGACGCCGCCCGGTTGCGACTCCAGAGCGCGGCGGCTACAAGCCGCGCCGTGGAGGGGCGCGTGACGGCGCGGGCGCCCTCGCTCCACGCTCTCGCCCCATGCGTTCGTCCTCGCGCGTTCGCCTCGGGCGTTCCGCAACGCCTCTACGCCCGTCTCCGCGGGGATCGAATCGATGAAACTGGTTGCGGGCAATTCCAACCGCGCGCTGGCACAGGCCATCGCGGATTATCTCAACCTCGATCTGACGCGCTGCAACGTGCGCCGCTTCGCCGACATGGAGATCTTCGTCGAGGTTCTGGAGAACGTACGCGGCGAGGACATCTTCCTCCTCCAGTCGACCTGCTTTCCGGCCAATGACAACCTGATGGAGATGCTGATCATGACCGACGCGCTCAGGCGCGCCTCGGCCAAGCGCATCACAGCCGTCATCCCCTATTTCGGATACGCACGACAGGACCGGAAAGGCTCCTCCCGCACGCCCATCTCGGCCAAGCTCGTCGCCAACCTCATCACCGAGGCGGGTGCCGACCGCGTGATGACGCTCGACCTCCATGCCGGGCAGATCCAGGGCTTCTTCGACGTGCCGGTCGACAACCTCTTCGCCATTCCGGTCCTGGCGCGCGACATCAAGGATCGGGTGCAGACCGAGAACGTCGTCGTCGTCTCGCCCGATGTCGGCGGCGTGGTGCGGGCGAGGGCGCTGGCCAAGCGCATCGACGCGCCGCTCGCCATCGTCGACAAGCGACGCGAGCGGGCGGGCGAATCGGAGGTCATGAATGTCATCGGTGACGTCGCGGGCTCGAGCTGCATCCTCGTCGACGACATCGTCGATTCGGGCGGCACGCTCGTCAACGCGGCCGAGGCGCTTCTCAAGCTCGGCGCGACGGACGTGCGCGCCTATCTGACCCATGGCGTGCTGTCCGGCGGCGCGGTGGCGCGTATCCAGTCGTCGAACCTGCGCGAGGTCGTCGTGACGGATTCCATCCCGTCGACCGAGGCGATGAATGTGGCGGCCAACATCCGCACCGTCTCCATCGCGCCCCTCCTCGGCGAGGCCATCGCGCGCACGGCCGCCGAGAAGTCGGTCTCCTCGCTCTTCGACTGATCGCACACGCCGGACCCGCCTGGTCCGGACTTTCGACACAGTCGAGCGGTGGTATCCAGCCATCCGATCCTCGCTCCATGGCCTGATGCGCGCTTCCCTCCTGGCTCTTCTCGGCTGGCTGCTGGCCGGTCCGGCCGTCGCCGACGATCCTTGCGCCGGTGCCCGCAAGGAGGGACGGTTGGCCTCCGTCGGCCCGGCGCTCACGCTCGCGCTGGACGATGGGACCCGGCTAGCACTTGCAGACGTCGCGCTTGCCGCATGGCCGCGCGGTCTTCTCGAAGCATCCGCGCTGACCGTCGAGGCGCTCGCACCGCTCATCGGGCGCGGCGTCGCCTATCGCGCCTTCGGGACGGAGGACGCGCTCGGGCAACGCGCGGCGCATGTCTGGCTGCGCGCGGAGGCCGGGGGCGGGGACGACCTCTGGATCCAGGACGATCTCGTCGCCCGCGGACTGGTGCGGGTCGCGCCGGAGCGTGCCCAGTCCTGCGCGCCGCGTCTCTTGACCCGCGAGGCCGCAGCGCGCGGCGCACGCCGCGGCATCTGGCGCGAGGACCGGTTCGCCGACGCCCACGCGCCCGACGCTCTCCGAAATGCAACAGGGACCTATCAACTCGTCTCCGGTCGCGTCGCCGCCGTAGCGCGGACGCGGAGCGGGACCTATGTGAATTTCGGAGATGTCTGGAGGTTCGATACGACCGCGCTCATTACGCCCGCCCTGGCCGACCGTATCGCAGAGGCTTTGCCGGATGCGGGAGGCGATGCGGCGAGCGAGGGACCGAAGGCGGATGGGGCCGAGACGGACGGATTGAAGGCGCTGGAGGGCGAAATCGTCCTCGTGCGGGGCTGGATTGAGGACAAGAACGGGCCGCTGATACGAATACGCAGCGCGCACCAACTGAGGCGGATCGATGAGTGAGGCGGCGCTATCGCGAAAGACGCATCCCGGCCGAAGCGAACTCGCGCCCGCAGACGGTCTCGCTCCCGTTCGCCGGATAAAGCGTGAAGGCTGCCGTGTGAAGCGCCCGTTCCGCAATCTCTCGACAGGCCTCTTGGCGACCGCGCTCCTCGCCGGCTGCTCGACGCTCACCACCCAGCTTCCCCCGGCCGTGCAGCCGCCCATCATCGTCACGCCCGCCGCCGAGGACGTGCGCGACGCCACCATCGGCGCGCGCGAGCATCCGCGCCTCGTCTCGGCCTTTGGCGGCGTCTACCGCGCACCGCAGATGCAGCGGCTCCTGGAGCGCGTCATCGACCGGCTCGTTCCGGCGTCCGACCGGCCGGACCTGAGCTACGAGGTCACCATTCTCGACGCACCCGGCGTGAACGCCTTCGCGCTGCCGGGCGGCTATATCTACGTCACGCGCGGTCTCCTCGCGCTCGCCAACTCGGAGGCCGAGGTCGCCTCGGTCCTCGCGCACGAGATGGCGCATGTGACCGCCCGGCATGCGGCCGAGCGCGAGGCCCGGGTGCGTGCGGCCAGCCAGACCGACACGCCGGCCGCCGTCGGCGCCGAGCAACTCGAGGTCACGCTCGCCAACTTCTCGCAGGCGCAGGAGGTCGAGGCCGACCGGATTGGCATCAACACCATGGCGCGCGCCGGCTACGATCCCACGGCCGCGGCTCGCTTCCTCGTCTCGATGGGCCGCAAGGCGACGCTGGAGGCTTCGGCCAATCGTCCGGACCGACCGAATTTCCTCGCCTCCCATCCCTCGACGCCCGCCCGGATCGAGGCCGCGCGGAGCGTCGCGGACAATCTGCCGCCGGGCCGGATGGGCGAGGCGGGCGAGCGCTACCTGAAGACGCTGGACGGCATTCGCTACGGCAGCCCCGCCGGGCGCGGCAGCGTGTCGGGCCGCGCCTACCGCGATCCGGTAAGCGGCGTTCGCTTCACCGCGCCGCCGGGCTTCACTCTCGATGCGTCGGGCAAGGGAACCGTCTTCGGTATCGGGCCCGACGACGACGCCCTGCGCTTCGACACGGTGGACGCCGAGGGCGCGGGCACGCCCGTCGCCGTCATCACATCGGGCTGGATCGAGGGCGCCGAGGTGCGCGAGGTCAGACCGCTCATCGTCGGCGGACTGCCGGCCGCGACGGCGCTCGCCAAGGTCGGCGAATGGACCTTCCGCCTCGGGGCCGTCCGCTTCGGCGATCGCATCTACCGCTTCGTGATGGGTGCGCGAACACTGACGACGGCGAAGGACCAGGGCTTTCTCGACGCCATCCGCAGCTTCGAGCGCGGCGGCCTCGGCGGCGCCATCAAGCCGACGCGCATTCGCACCCTCACCGTCCGCGCCGGCGACACTGTGCCCCTCCTCGCGCGCCGCATGGAGATCGACGGCGACGCCGTACGCCTCTTCCTCGTCCTCAACGGCCTCACCCCCGGCCAGCCCCTCACGGAAGGCCAGACGGTCAAGATCGTCCGGTCTTGAGAGGACACCGGTTCTAGTCGCCTCGCTCATAGGCGAGGAGCAGGCCCGAATGGTCGGGGTCCTCGAAGGCGAGCAGCTCTTCGTAGAGCGCGATCGTCTGGGCGGTGAGCGGCATGCGGGCGCCGTGATCGGTGCCGGCCGCGAGCGCGTTCCTGAGATCCTTCAGCTGCAGCGAGCTGCGGCCGCGGACGGCGAAGTCCCGGTCGATCATCCGCTGGCCGTGCAGTTCGAGAATGCGGCTCTGCGCGAAGCCCTTCATCAGCGCCTCGCGGACGCGGGCGGGGTCGGCGCCGGCCTTCGTGCAGAGGTTGAGACTTTCGGCGACCGCGCCGATGGTGACGCCGACGATGGTCTGGTTGGCGAGCTTGGCCATCTGCCCCGTGCCGGCGGGCCCGATATGAACGGGCGATCCCATGGCCTCCAGCACCGGGCGCACCCGTGCGAAGACGTCCGCCTCGCCGCCGCACATGATCGAGAGCGTGCCCGCTTCGGCCGCCGTGGTGCCGCCCGAAACGGGGGCGTCGATCTGATGGACGCCACGCTCCGCCAGCCGCGCGGCGTGATCCTGCGCCTCGGTCGGCTTGATCGAACCCATGTCGACGACGACGGCGTCGCGTGCCATCGCGTCGGCGACCCCGCCGGCGAAGAGGATCTCGGCGACGGCCGGCCCATCGGAGAGCATGACGACGACGATATCGGCGCCCGCGGCCGCCTCGGCCGCCGTCTCGGCGACGAGGGCTCCCTTGGCGACGAGGGCTTCGGCTTTCGCACGCGTACGATTCCAGACCGTGACCGGATAGCCGGCGGCGAGGAGGTTGCGGGCCTGGGGCCCGCCCATGAGGCCGATGCCGAGAAAGGCGATCGAGGTCTTGTCCGGAGACAGGTTGCCTGAGGACGTTTCGGTCATGTCGATATCCAATGCTCCCGGCTGCGCGTCAGACGCGCCCGTGTGCGAAATCCCAGTAGAGCTCGCGCGCGCGCCGCCCGAACGGGCCCGGCTCCAACGCCCGGTCCTCGATCCGGTTGACCGGCATGACCTTCGAGTAGTTGCCGGTCGAGAAGATCTCGTCCGCCGACTGGAGGTCCGCATAGGTGAGCGTGCGCTCGTGGACGGTGATGCCTGCGTCCCGCAGGAGGCCGATGATCCGCTGGCGGGTGAGGCCGTTGAGGAAGGTGCCGTTGGGGGCGGGCGTGTGGACCTCGCCGGCTCGCGCCATAAAGACATTGGAGGAGGCAAGCTCGGCCACGTTGCCGAGCGCATCGCGCATCACGGCGCTGTCGAAGCCGCGCGCCTTGGCCTCGCCGAGCGCGCGGGCCGGGTTCGGGTAGAGGCAGCCCGCCTTGGCATCCACAGGGGCGGTGTCGGGCATCGGGCGCCGGAAGGGCGAGAGGGTGATCGAGATGCCGGCATCCGACCTCGGCATCGGCACCTCGTAGAGGCAGAGGCAGAAACGCGTCGAAGCGGGATCGGGAATGACCGTCGAGGCGCCGCCCGCCTCGGCCCAGTACATCGGGCGAATGTAGAGTTCGGGCCTCGGACCGAACTTGCCGATCCCCTCCTCCGCGAGCGCGGTGATGGCCTCGTCCGTCATCGTCGGCTCGAGGCCGATCGCGCGGGCCGATGCGTTGGTGCGGGCGCAGTGCCGGTCGAGATCGGGCGCGACCCCCTCGAAAGCCCGCGCGCCGTCGAAGACCGAGGAGCCGAGCCAGAAGGCGTGGCTGCGCGGGCCGATGAGCATCGGACTCCCCTCGTGCCAGGCCCCCGCCGCGCCAGTCCCGCCTCCATCGACCCAGGTCCAGGTGCGCGAGGAGGGGTCTGTCATCGGCTTGGTCGTCGTCATGTCGCGGGAGCCCGTTCGAGGGGTGGATCGTGTCCCTACCTCTATAGACGAGCCTGGCGCGCAGGTAATGGCCCGGCGCATCGCCGTCTGGCGGATAATCTCCGATAGCCCTAGGCTCTCCAGAAGATGGAGGAGCGAGCGATGGCGGGTGAATCTCGAGTGACGATGGTGATCACGGCGGAGACCGACACCCAAGCGGAGACCGGGCGCGACACCGAAGCCTCGGCGGCCCCCGAGCGCGACGAGGCGGTGGACATGGAGGCGAGCCTGCCCGTCTTCGTCTTCGACGCCTATGGCACGCTCTTCGACGTCCATTCCGCCGTCGCGGCCCATGCGGATCGGATAGGCCCTCAAGCCCACGCACTTTCGGCCCTCTGGCGCACCAAGCAGCTCGAATATTCCTGGACCCGCAGCCTGATGCGGCGATATCGGCCCTTCTGGTCGCTGACCGAGGAAGCCCTCGGCCATGCGCTGGCAAGCTTTCCCGATGTCGATCCGGCCATCGAGCCCGATCTCCTCGCCGCCTACGAGACCTTGAGCGCCTATGCGGAGGTGCCAGGCGTCCTCGCCGCCCTGAAGGCCCGCGGCGCGCGCACGGCCATCCTCTCTAACGGCTCGGCGCAGATGCTGGCGGCGGCGGTGGAGAACGCGGGGCTGGCGAACCATCTCGACGCCGTCCTCAGCGTCGACGCGCTCCAGACCTACAAGACCGACCCCGCTACCTACCGGCTGGTGCCCGACCAGTTCGGCGTGGAGCCGGGCGAGGTGCGCTTCCACTCGTCCAACCGCTGGGACATCGCCGGCGCCCATGCCTTCGGCTTCCGAACCGTCTGGGTGAACCGGACGGGCGCCGCCGACGAATATGCCGACCTCGCGCCCGACCTCACGGGCTCATCGCTGACCGACGCGCTCACCGAACCCTTTGGGGACTAGCCGCCCGTCGATACAGGCGAGGCCGGCGAGGATGAGGGCCATGCCCGCTATCTCGGGCCCGGTCAGCCGCTCGTCAAGGACGAGGACGCCGAGAAGGATCGCCGTCGCCGGCACGAGGAAGGTGACGAGAGAGGCGTTGGTCGCGCCAGCATTGGCGACGAGCCGGAAGTAGATGAGATAGGCGAGCGCCGTGCAGACCACGCCCATCGCGACGAGCGCGGCGAGGCCCGTGGTCGACATCGTGAAAAGGGCGCCCGGTGCGGCGAAGAGCCAGGCCAGCGCCGTCATGACGAGGGCCGACATGGTCAGCTGCCCCGTCGCGATCTGCCGGGGCGCGACGCCGAGCGTCTTGAAACGGCGCGCATAGACCGCCGCCAGGCCATAGGACAGCGCCGCCCCGAGACACGCGATCTGCCCGGCCACGCTGTCGAGGAGGCTGGCCAGCGCATCCGGCCCCACCATGACCACGACGCCCGAGAAGCCGAGCGCGATGCCGAGCGTCTTCGGCCGCGTCAGCCGCTCGTCGGAGAGGGCGAGCGTGGCGACCAGGGCGGTGAAGAGCGGCGTCGTCGCGTTGAGGATGGCGGCGAGGCCGGCGCCGATCTGCGTCTGCCCGAAGGCGAGGAGGCTGAAAGGGATGGCGTTGTTGAGCACGCCGAGGACGAGGAAGGCGCGCCAGATCGGCCAGCCGCGCGGCATCGGCGTCGCCATGAGGGCCGTAAGGAGCCAGAGCGTCGCGGCGGCGATCACCACGCGGCCCGCGACGAGCGTCAGCGGGTCGAGGTCGCGCAGGATGATCGCGACAAAGAAGAACGCGCCGCCCCAGATGATCGCAAGGAGTACGAGCAGCGCCCAGTCGGCGGCGGACATGCGCAGGGGCGTCGAGATCGTGGGGAGCATGGGGCCTCTGGCTGGACCGGTCGAGGCGGCCGTGCGAACGATGCGTCGTGGCCTTGCGGTATCACTTTGGCAGCCGGCCCCGCCACCCGAAACCGGTGCGATCGACGAGGCGTGCAGCGATGACCGAAGCCGAGATCCGCGCGAGCGTCGCCGGCCAGGGTGCCCTTCGCACCATCGGGGTCGTGGTGGAGCGCGTCGAGGCGGGCCGCGTCGATTTCCTTTTCGACCATGCCGACGCGATCACGCAGCAGGACGGTTTCGTCCATGCCGGCATGATGACGGCGGCGGTCGATTCGGCCTGCGGTTACGCGGCCGCGACCCGGATGGCGCCCGGCCGGAACGTGCTGACGATCGAGTTCAAGGTGAACTTCCTCAAGCCCGCGCGCGCGGCGCGCTATCGCTGCGAGGGCCGGGTCCTGCGTGCCGGCCGCACGATCACGGTCTGCGAGGGGCGGGTGACGGATGCGGCCGCGGGCACGGAGTTCGCCCGCATGCAGGCGACGATGATCGCGGTCGATAAGCCAGCATCGGCCGGTTGAGCCGACCCTCTCAGGTCTCCTCCGGCCCGATCCACTTGGTGACCGTCGGCGGCCGATAGGTCGCCATGTCGGCCAGGAGCGCGATCGGATCGTCGCCCGTCAGCAGCATGGCGCGGTGGGCGGGCTTCATGAAAGCTTCGTCCGTCTGGTGGTCGAGGAAGGTGCGCAGCGGGTCGAAGAAGCCGGCGACGTTGAGGAGGGCGAGCGGCTTGTCGTGGAGGCCGAGCTGCCCCCAGGTCCAGATCTCGAACATCTCCTCCATCGTTCCCGCGCCGCCCGGCAGGGCGATGAAGCCGTCGGCCATTGCGGCCATCTTGGCCTTTCGCTCGTGCATGGAGTGGGTGACGATGTTGGAGCTTAGTCCCTTATGGGCGATCTCCTTGTCGATGAGCGACTGCGGAATGACGCCGACCACCCGTCCGCCCTCGCCAAGCGCCGCATTGGCGAGCGCGCCCATGCAGCCGACCGAGGCGCCGCCGTAGACGAGTGTCAGCCCGGCCTTGGCGATGGCGCGCCCCGTCGCCTGCGCCGCCGCGACATAGTCGGGCCGCGCGCCGGGGTTGGAGCCGCAGAAGACGCAGACCGCCTTCACGAAACGCCCCCCAGCCGACCCAGAAGCCGAACCCAGGAGCGGGCGCCCTTCTGGAAGCTCGTCAGCTCGTATTTTTCGTTCGGGCTGTGCATCCGGTCGTCGCTCTGGGCGAAACCGATGAGGAGCGAGTCCATGCCGAGCGCCGTCTTGAAGGCCCCGACGATGGGGATCGAGCCGCCGCAGCCGGCCATCACGGGCGCGACGCCCCACTCGTCCTCGAGCGCGGCCTGCGCGGAGGCGAGCGCGTCCGAGCGACCGATGGTGATGGCCGGACTGCCGCGCTCCTCGGCATAGGTCGCGCGGCAATCGGACGGCAGGCGCGTCTCGACATGCGCGTGGAGCGCGGCGAGGACCGCCTCGGGGTCCTGATCGCCGACGAGGCGGAAGCTGACCTTGGCGCTCGCCTCGGCCGGGATGACGGTCTTGAAGCCCGCGCCCGTGTAGCCGCCCCAAATGCCGTTGATCTCCCCCGTCGGGCGCGACCAGACCTTCTCCAGCACCGTGCGGTCGGCCTCGCCGGCCGGCGTCGTGAGCCCGATCCCGCCGAGGAAGGCCGCCTCGTCGAAGCCGGTCGCCTCCCAGGAGGCGCGGGTCTCGTCGTCGAGTTCCGGCACGCCGTCGTAGAAGCCCTGGAGCGTCACCCGGCCGGTCTCGTCATGTAGGTCGGCGAGGATGCGGGCGAGGAGGTGGATGGGGTTGCGGGCCGCGCCGCCGAACATGCCGGAGTGAAGGTCGTGGGATGCGGCGTGGACCGTGATCTCGCTCGTCGCCATGCCCCGCAGGCGTGTGGTGATGGCGGGCGTCGTGCGGTCCCACATCTCGGTGTCGCAGACGAGCGCGACGTCGGCGCGCAACTCGTCCGCCGTCTCGGCCAGGAAGGCCGCGAGCGAGGGCGAGCCAGACTCCTCCTCGCCTTCCAGCAGCACGGTCACCCGGCAGGGCAGGCCGCCATTCGCGATCCAGGCCCGGCAGGCCTCCAGGAAGGTCATCAGCTGACCCTTGTCGTCGACCGCGCCCCTGGCGACGATGGCCGTGTCGGTCAGGCGCGGCTCGAAGGGGCCCGTCTCCCAGAGCTCCAGCGGGTCGGCCGGCTGGACGTCATAGTGCCCGTAGAAGAGGACATGCGGGGCGTTCGGCCCGGCCGCGCTGTGATGCGCCACCACCATCGGCTGGCCGGGCGTCGGGCGCACCGAGGCCTCGAAGCCCATCGAGGCCAGATCGTCGGACAGCCATCGCGCCGCGTCGTGGCAGGACTTCGAATAGGCCGGATCGGTCGAGATCGACGGAATGCGCAGCAATGCGAAGAGGCGCTCGGTGGCTTGCGCGCGGGCGGCGTCGAGGGCGGCGAGGGTGGTGTCGAGGGTCATTTCGTCGTGCGGATCCAATGATGGTCTGAAATGCGGAAGGGACGGCTCGTCCGCCATTCCACGCGAGGCTGCTCGTCCATGTATGGCTGTGGCACCGTCCTGGCCATCTTTTGCGGCTTCTGGCTGCTGGCTTCCGCCGCAGGGTAGAGCGCCTCCCGCGTCCAATGTCCCGACGGAGGCGAGTGTCACGATGCGATGATGGCGTACCATGTCTGGGGCGGAATGGGACTGGCGGGTCTTCTGGCCACGATCCTTCTCATCGTCGTCCCCCACCGGCGCTCGGTTCGTCTCAGACGTCTGGAACATCATTGAAGGCCTCGGCTCTAGGCCTCAAGAACGCTCTCGAAACCACCGAAGATCATACGCTTGCCGTCGAAGGGCATGGGATTGGCGTCTTCAGACATGCGCGGGTCTTCCATCATCGCCGCCCATCCCGCATCGCGCGCGCCCTTGGACGGCCAGACGATCCAGGAGAAGACGACGGTCTCGCCGGGTGCGCGCTGGACGGCCTTGGGAAACGAGGTCAGCTTTCCGTCGGGCACGTCGTCGCCCCAGCATTCACGAACCTCGAGCGCGCCGTGCTCCTTGAAAATGTCGGCGGCGATGCGGGCATGCGTGAGAAATGCCTCTTTCTTGTCGCTGGGCACGGCGACGACGAAGCCATCTACATAGGCCATCGGACTGTCTCTTCGATCGCTATGAGAGTGAAGGGATGCGCTTCGGATCGTGTCACTCTATCACGCTTTAGCGCCGCCGCCGCGACTTCGAGCGCCCCATCGACCCGAAGGTGCCGCGCACCAGTTCGCGCACGATGAGCGTCGTGGCGGTGCGGGCGGCGGATTTGACGACTGCCTCGCCGACCGACTGGCGCCGCCCGTTTCCACGGAAGAGATCGCCGAGGCCGCCGAAGAAACCGCCGTTGGAGGCGTCTTTCGGCGCATGCTTCGCGTCCGCATTGGCGCGGCGTGCCGCTTCCTTCTCCTCGGCTTCGCGGGCGAGGAGTTCCTCTTCCTCCCGGGCAGCCTCGACGGCGCGTTCGGCAAGGATCTCGTGGGCCGACTCGCGGTCGAGCTCCTGGTCGTATTCGCCGCCCATGGGCGAGCGGCGGAGCGTCTCGGCGCGCTCCTCGGCCGAGATCGGCCCCATGCGCGAGGAGGGCGGGCGGATGAGCGTGCGCTGGACCATGCTCGGCTCGCCCTTGGAGGCGAGCGTCGAGACGAGCGCCTCGCCGATGCCGAGCTGCGCGATGACGGCCTCGGTGTCGAGATCGGGATTGGGGCGGAAGGTCTCCGCCGCCGCCTTCACGGCGCGCCGCTCGCGCGGGGTATAGGCGCGCAGCGCGTGCTGGATGCGGTTGCCGAGCTGGGCGAGGACGCTGTCCGGCACGTCGAGCGGGTTCTGGGTGACGAAATAGACGCCGACGCCCTTGGAGCGGATGAGCTTGACGACCTGCTCGATCTTGTCGGTCAGCGCCTTTGGCGCGCCGTCGAAGAGGAGATGCGCCTCGTCGAAGAAGAAGGCAAGCACGGGCTTGTCGGGATCTCCGACCTCTGGCAGTTCCTCGAAAAGTTCGGCCAGGAGCCAGAGGAGGAAGGTGGCGTAGAGCTTGGGCGCCCGCATCAGGTCCTCGGCGGCCAGCACGTTGATCATGCCCCGCCCGTCTCGCGTGGTGCGAAGAAGGTCCTGGATGCGCAGCGCGGGCTCGCCGAAAAAGGCCTCGGCGCCCTGGTTCTCAAGGACGAGTAGCCGGCGTTGGATCGCGCCAACGCTGGCCTTGGACACGTTTCCGTAAAGGTTCGTCACCTCGCTCGCATGCCCGGCGAGATGGGCGAGCAGCGCCTGGAGATCGACGAGATCGAGAAGGAGAAGCCCCTCCTCGTCCGCGATCTTGAAGGCGATGTTGAGCACGCCTTCCTGCACCTCGTTCAATTCCATGAGCTGCGAGAGGAGGAGCGGCCCCATCTCCGAGATCGTAGCCCGCATCGGGTGGCCGAGGCGGCCGTTGAGGTCCCAGAAGGTGACCGGGAAGGCGTCGTGAAAATAGTCTGAAAAGCCGATCGTTTCAGCGCGCTCGGTCAAGAAATCCTTGGTCTCGCCTGCCTGGCTGAGACCGGCGAGATCGCCCTTCACGTCGGCACAGAAGACCGGAACGCCGGCTTCCGAGAAGCCCTCTGCGAGGATCTGCAGCGAGACCGTCTTGCCGGTGCCTGTCGCGCCCGTGATAAGCCCGTGCCGGTTGGCGCGCTCGAGGTCGAGATATTGGGGCGCGTCGGACCCGTCCGGCTGTGCCGCCGTGCCCAAGTAGACGAACCCATCCTTCAACCGACCGTCTTCCACATGCGCCTCCGTCAGCAATGCGACGCGGTTCTTAGCGTGTGACGGGCAGGGCGGCTAGCAAGGCCGTGACCGGCGAGTTCATGGATCGCACCGGCTGCCACGACACTGCCGCTCGATACCGCGCGCCCGGCGTTGGCCGGCCGCCAGGCGCCATGGAAAATGGTGCGGACGGCGGGACTCGAACCCGCACGCCGTGAGGCAACGGATTTTAAGTCCGGTGTGTCTACCGATTCCACCACGTCCGCATGGCGGGAGCTTGCGACAAGCCGAAGGGCGGAGCAAGCCGGCCTGCCATCTTCGCCACGCCTTTCGCGCCTGGTTTCAGCCCTGCTGCCCGGCGGGTAGGGCGAGGGGAGCGGGCGGCGTCCACCGCATCAGGTTGAGGAAGAGAAGGGCGGCTGGCACGATGACGATCGCGACATGCGGGAGGCCGGTGCCGCAGGCGAGGCCGAGAGCGAGGGCGAAGCCGACGCTGAAGCTCGTATCGCGCAGCCGAGCGCGATCATCTGCGACCGGGCGAAGCAACATCAGGACGGCTGTGCCAGCGAGGATGAGGAGCGCCGCCGCCGAGAGAGGTACGACGACCTGCGCCGCCGGGATCGCGCCCACCATCAAGGTCGCTCCGCCGCGCACGAGTGCCATCACGCCCAGTGCCGCGAGGAAAGCGAGAACGGCGAGCGAGACCTGCCGGATACGAGCATCGGGATGGGCGTTGCGCACGCGGATATCGAGGCCGAGAAGCGCGCCTAGCACCAGTGCCGCCGCGAGCTTGGTGAGATCGGCAAGGCTGAGCGTCTGTAGCAGGACGGTCGGATCGAAGGTCATCGGGCGGCTCGTTCGTTCTGGATAAGCGAGGAATGGCAAAAGTCAGGCTCAAGATTCGGCACGCTCGTCCGCCGCGGCGCCGCCGTTCCCGGGCGCCTCATACATCGGTTGAGCCACGAATATCGGTGAGAAGTCGACAAGCGGTGGATAGGTTCCTGCGTTTCTTGCGGCTGTGGCCTAATGGTCACGCCGAGACTTGTCGGTAACGGGAAACGCCGCTCACCCGGCACGTCGCCGGAACGCCGATCGGTCTTTCCGCGTTCAAGGTCGCACGCATTGGTGTAGGATGCGCCGCGCGAAACGAGGACGCCCGAATGCCGCTCTGGACGCTGACGCCCCTTGCGACGCCCGACGATCCGAACTGGGCCAATGCCCGGATCTACCCTCGCGTCCTCCTGCGTGCCGCAACGTCCGGCGAGGCTCGAGCCATGGCGGCCGCGATGGAGGCCAGAGACGCCGATTACGATCCCGATCGCGATCAGGTCGGCACGCAGGCCATGGACTTGCCAAGCGCCTTTCTCGACCCCAAGCTCTATCACGTCGTTCGCGGCGCGGACGATGTCGGTGCGCCCGGGATCGTGGAGGCCGAGCCGCCGATCCGGGGCGCAAGCGCGGACAGGCCGCCCGGTTGAGGAAATGGGCTCGCGCATCGGTCAGCCGCCGAGAACGAGCTGGCGGCCGCGCATCTCGAACCGGTCGAGCCGCGAGATGAAGTTCATGCCGAGAAGCGACTGCTCCAGCAGCCCGCGCGGTGCCACGAGCGCCTGGACGGCCGGCATGCGGATCGGCCCGATGCGCACCTCCTGGAGGTAGACGGACGCCATCTCGGTGATGCCGTTGGCGGTGCGCACCGCGGTGTCGAAATCGGATGGCAGGAGGTCGAGCTGCAGGCGTTCGGCCGCCTCATAGGTCAGCACTACGCTCGTCGCGCCAGTGTCGACGAGCGCCTCGACACTGCGTCCCCCGATGACGGCGATGACGGAGAAATGACCGGTCGGGTCAGCCTGGACGACGAGGGTGCGATGCCGGGCATCGGGCAGCGGCTCGAGCGCCTCTCGCGTCACCTCGGCCAAGAAGGGCGCCGCGACGGGCTCCACCGCAGGCGCCTTCGAGCGGCTGACATAGGCGATCGAGGCCGCGTCGAGGAGCGGCGCGGAGAGGGCCGCTGCGGCGGCAATGATGGCCGAGAAGGCGAGAAACCGCATGATTCGTTGGCACCCGTCACCGTTCGACGGATCGCGCCGTTCCGGAACCGCGCACTGGTCCCGTCCCGCCATCTCTCCGTCCCCGCAGGCATGGTGGCCTGCCGGGCTTAGGCGGTGCTTAAGCGGGCGGGCGCGAAACCGTCCTCTCTCCGGATAGGCTTAACGCCGGGTATCCTCGCGCCTAGTGCAGCAGCCCGCGATGGGCCGGCACGGGCTGCCGGCCGGGCGCACGCAACGCCGCCTCGGCGCCCTCCGCGATATCGAGCAGCGTCGCGTCGCCGCCCGTCTCGCCGACGATCGAGAGGCCGATGCCGGGCTCGTCCGGCGTTTGGATCGGCAGCGTCGCGATCGGGCGATCGAGAAGGTTGCCGATCAGCGTGTTGCGCAGGAGGAGGCCGTTGGTAGCGAAGAAGGCTTCATCGGTCTCGAGCTCGGCGATGCGCGGCGCCGCAATGGGCAAGGTGGGGTGGACGAGGACGTCGAAGAGCCGGGTCGAGATGTCGACCAACGCACGCATCCGGCGGCGCAGGGCCAGCATGTCGAGATAGTCGGCCGCGCTCACGTCCCGCCCCCCTTCGATGCGCTGGACGACGCGGGGATCGTAAGCGCCGCGTTGCTTGGCCATCGTGGTGCGGTGATAGGCCCAGGCCTCGGGCGGGGAGATGTTGCCGAGCGCGGCGATCTCGGCCGCCATGCCGAACTCGCGCAAGGGCAGATCGATGACGACCGCGCCGGCCTTGGAGAGCTTGGCGAGCGCGCGCCGGAAGGCGTTGGCGACGACATCCTCGATTCCGTCGAAGACCACGGTCTGCGGCACGCCGATGCGCAGGCCAGCGATCGGACGCGCGAGCCCGTGCGGACGGCGCGTGCCAGCGAGGGCCGCGTCCATGTGCCGGCAGCAGGCGATGGAGCGCCCCAGCGGCCCGATCGTATCGAGCGTCGGGGAGAGCGGCACGGCGCCGGCCATCGCATGGCGCCCCGAGGAGGGCTTGAACCCGACCAAGCCGCAGAGCGCGGCCGGAACGCGGACCGAGCCTGCCGTATCGGTGCCGACGGCGGCGAGCGCCATACCATCCGTGATCGAGACGGCGGCCCCCGAGGACGAGCCGCCCGGAATGCGCTCCCCCTCCCGGTCGTACGGGTTGCGCGGCGTATCGTAATGCGGGTTGAGGCCGACGCCGGAGAAGGCGAATTCGCTCATGTTCGTCTTGGCGACGATGACGGCGCCCGAGGCCTTGAGGTTCGCGATCACGGCCGCGTCTGCGGAGGCGGGCGCGGCGGCGGCCGTGATGGCGGAGCCGGCGCGCGTCGGCTCGCCCTTGACCGCGAAGAGGTCTTTGATCGTGACGGGCACCCCGGCCAGCGGCGGGAGGTCGGCGCCGATGGCACGCAGCCGGTCGACATGGCGGGCGGTCTCGAGCGCACTCTCGGCATAGACGGTGAGAGCGGCGCGCGGTCCCTCGCCCTCGGCGCAGGCGGCGAGCGCGCGCTCGGCCAGCGCCTCGGCGGTGACGCGGTTCTCCTCGAGCGCTGTGAGGGCACTGCCGATCGTGCGATGCCCGAGGACATCCCTGTCGATCCACCGGCTCATCGGCGCGTCTCCTTGCCCGCCGTCCTCAGCGCGTGCCGAACATGCGGTCGCCGGCGTCGCCGAGGCCCGGGATGATATAGCCCTTCTCGTTCAGCTTCTGGTCGACGGCGGCGGTATAGATCGGCACGTCCGGATGTCTAACGCGCATGGCCGCGACGCCCTCGGGCGCGGCGAGGAGGCAGACGAAGCGAATATTGGTCGCCCCGCCCGCCTTCAGCCGGTCGAGGGCGGCGATGGCGGAATTGGCGGTCGCGAGCATCGGGTCGACGCAGATGACGAGGCGCTCGTCCATGTCGTCCGGCGCCTTGAAATAGTACTCGACGGCCTCGAGCGTCTTCGGATTCCGGTAGAGGCCGATATGGGCGACCCGCGCCGCCGGGATGAGGTCGAGCATGCCGTCCAGGAGGCCGACGCCGGCCCGCAGGATCGGCGCGAAGACCATCTTCTTGCCCGCGAGGACGGGCGCCTGCATCGCCTGGATCGGCGTCTCGAT
Source organism: uncultured Alphaproteobacteria bacterium (assembly GCA_963799285.1). Classification (GTDB taxonomy): domain Bacteria; phylum Pseudomonadota; class Alphaproteobacteria; order Rhizobiales; family CAWCWK01; genus CAWCWK01. The sequence goes on along the minus strand of CAWCWK010000003.1, from coordinate 111,567 downwards.
ATCGATGAGGGTGAGCTCCAGGTCGCGCGTCACCTCGTAGCAGAGCAGCATGGCGACCTCGCGCACGAGGTTGCGGAACTCGTGGGTCGGTGTGTGGACGTCGCGCATCACCGAGAGCTTATGCTGCACCAGCGGGTGATCGATGACGGTCAGGCCGTCCTGGGGGGAATGTGTCATGGGGCCTCTTCGCGCGTCGCTGACCGGGTCTATGTCAGACCGCGCGCGGGCTCAAGCGAGAAGGCGGCGCGTGGCGGGGGCGACGATCGCGTTCACGATATTGAACGCCGGCTGAACGCCGATCTCAGGACGCGTTCAGCGCCCCGCCGTCATGATGCGCTCATCGAGACGACACACCTGAAGGCCGGACCCATGATCGCAATCACCATGTTCATTCCCGTCATCGTTCTCGGTGTCGCCAGTGCATCCGCATTGCGCCGGGCCAAGGACAGCGATCCGCTCTTCGTCGAGCTGACGACGCCGCGCTGGCAGCGCAGGAAATAGAGCACGCGCCCGCCTTGGAGCGCGCCGGACGGAGCGCTGCCGATCAGGCCGCGCGGCGGGCCTCGTCCTCGGCGACCAAGGCTCGCAGCGGCGTCTGCGGACGGGCCCCGACATGGGTGATGACTTCGGCGGCCGAGACGTTGCCGAGCCGGATGCAATCGGTGAGTGGGCGCTCGGTCGCGATCCCGTAAAGGAAGCCGGCCGCGAAGAGATCGCCCGCCCCGGTGCGGTCGACGACACGGTCGACCGGATGCGAGGCCGCCTCCTCGACGCCCTCGCTCGTGATAGTGATGGCGCCGCGCCGGCCGAGCGTGACGACGCTCAAGGGACACTCCCTGGCAAGCTGCGCCCTGGCGACGGCGAGATCGTCCGTTTCGCAGAGCGCCAACGCCTCGGCCTCGTTGGCGAGGAGGATATCGACGGTGCCGTCGCGCAGCAGGCCGAGGAATTCCGGGCGCCAACGCTCCACGCAGAACGAATCGGAGAGCGAGATCGCGACGCGCCGACCGTGCGCATGGGCGATCCGGGCGGCTTTGCGGAACGCGTCCTTGGCGTGCGGCGGGTCCCAGAGATAGCCCTCGAAATAGGTCACCGCACTCGCCGCCACGAGCGCTTCGTCGACATCGTCAGGCCCGAGCGCGACGCAGGCGCCGAGATGCGTGTTCATCGTGCGCTCGCCATCGGGCGTGATGAGGATCATCGAGCGCGCCGTCGGCTCCGCATCCGTCAGGCGCGCGACGTCGAAGGTGACGCCGGTCGCCCGCAAATCGTGTGCGAAGATGTCGCCGAGCTGGTCGTCCGCCACCTTGCCGATGAAGGCCGCGCGTCCGCCGAGCGAGGCCACGCCGACGCTCGTGTTGCCGGCCGATCCCCCCGAAATCTCCGTCGCCGGTCCCATCCGATCGTAGAGCGCGGCCGCACGGGCGGTGTCGATGAGGTTCATCGAGCCCTTGACCAGTCCCTCGTGCGCGAGGAAGGCGTCCTCGGCCTTGGCCAGGACGTCGACGATGGCGTTGCCGATGCACAGGACATGCGTGTCGGCGGGGCTGGAGACGGTCATCGGCGGGCTCGCGGGTCGCTTCGAGGCGCCCGGCGCGTCGCGGGCGGTCGCACTATAGGCATGGGGGGGCGCGTCACAAGGCCTTCGCACGGCCGTGAGAGTGCCCTCGGCGCTTCGCTCCGATCCTGCCTTCCGGCAATCCCGCCCCCCGTCTTGCGCCAGGCACCCGCGCATTCTAACTGCGCTTCATGATCGCCGACATCGCCCGCGCCCTGGCGCAACTCGTCTCGCCCGCCTATCGCGGCGCTTTCGCGAAGACGCTTGCGCTCACGATCGGCGTGCTCGCCATCCTCTGGATCGGGCTCACGCGCGGGCTCGATGCCTGGGTCGAGGTCGACTATGGCGGCGGCTGGCTCGACTGGGCGATCGACCTCGTTGCGGGTCTCGGTCTCTTCGTCGGCCTCATCTTCCTCGTCCCCATCGCGAGCGCGCTCGTCGCCGGCCTCTTCCTCGACGAGATGGCCGAAGTGGTCGAAGAGGACCACTATCCGGGCGATGCTCCAGGGCGCGCGCTCCCACTGTGGAAATCGGTGCCCTTGTCGCTGCGCTTCATGCTGGTCGTGCTCCTCGGCAATCTCGTCGCGCTCGCGCTTCTCCTCGTTCCGGTGGTCAACGTGGCCGCCTTCCTCGTCGTCAACGCCTATCTGCTCGGGCGCGAGTATTTCGATCTCGCGGCACTGCGCTTCCACCCCAAGCGAGATGTCGATACGCTGCGCCGGCGCCATCGCGGCCGGATCTATCTGGCCGGGCTCGCCATAGCCGCCTTCGTCGCCGTACCGATCCTCAACCTCCTGACCCCCCTCTTCGCCACGGCGCTGATGGTTCACGTCCACAAGCGGTTGGCCGGCCATTCGATCGCTCCGCGAGACGTCTGACGGAACGGGATTTCTTGGCGCCGCCGACGGCCCGTCCTATCGTCGCCCAAACTCACGCGAGACGCCCCATGACCGACATCTCCCCTTCCGTCCTCGACGCTATCGGCAACACGCCGCTCGTTCGCCTTCGGGCGGCGTCGGAGGCGACGGGCTGCGAGATCCTCGGCAAGGCGGAGTGGATGAACCCCGGCGGCTCGGTCAAGGACCGGGCCGCGCTCTTCATCCTCCAGGATGCGATGGCACGAGGCCTCGTCGCGCCCGGTGGCACGATCGTCGAGGGCACGGCCGGCAATACGGGCATCGGGCTGACCATGGTCGGGCGGGCCATGGGCCTCTCCTCCGTCATAGTCATCCCCGAGACGCAGAGCCAGGAGAAGAAGGATGCGTTGAGGGCCTATGGCGCGACGCTCGTCGAAGTTCCGGCCAAGCCCTATCGCGACCCCAACAATTTCGTGCGCTATTCCGGTCGTCTGGCAGAGGCGATCCCCGGCGCCGTCTGGGCCAACCAGTTCGACAACACGGCTAACCGGAAGGCCCATGTCGAGACGACCGGCCCCGAGATCTGGCGCCAGACCGAGGGCGGGGTGGACGGCTTCGTGTGCGCCGTCGGGTCGGGCGGCACGCTGGCCGGCGTCGCGGAATATCTGCGTGCGCAGTCCGACAGCGTGAAGATCGCGATCGCCGACCCGATGGGCGCCGCGCTCTACAGCTACTACACGACCGGCGAGCTCAGCAGCTCCGGCTCGTCGATCGCGGAAGGTATCGGGCAGGGGCGCATCACGGCCAATCTCGAGGGTTTCACGCCTGATATGAGCTTTCAGATCCCCGACTCGGAAGCCGTGGCGCTCACCTTCGACCTTCTCGACGAAGGCCTCTGCCTTGGCGCCTCGTCGGGCGTCAACGTCGCCGGCGCCATTCGTCTCGCACGCGAGATGGGGCCGGGCCACACCATCGTGACGGTCCTCTGCGACGCCGGCACGCGCTACCAGTCGCGCCTCTATAACCCGGTCTGGCTCGCGGAGAAGGGACTCGACGTGCCTTCGTTCCTGACAAAGGTGCCAGGTCTTCCCCAGGTCTTCGAGACCGGCTGATTCGGCCGTCCCGCAACGCGTCTCGTCAGGTTCCCGCGATCGCGGCCGCAAACTCTTCGGGGTCGAACGGCTCCAGGTCGTCTATGCCCTCGCCGACGCCGATGAAGTGGATCGGCAGGCGGTGCTTGGCGGCGATGGCGACGAGGATGCCGCCCTTGGCCGTGCCGTCGAGCTTGGTCATGGCGAGGCCCGTCACGCCGGCCGAGCGCTTGAAGACCTCGACCTGGCTCATCGCGTTCTGGCCCACGGTCGCGTCGAGGACGAGGAGGACCGTGTGGGGCGCCTTGGGGTCGATCTTGCGGATTACCCGCACGACCTTTTCCAGCTCGGCCATCAGCTCGGTCTTGTTCTGAAGCCGCCCGGCCGTGTCGATCATCAGGACATCGGTGCCTGCGGCCTTGGCCTCCTTGATGGCGTCGAAGGCGAGGCTGGCCGCGTCCGCGCCGTGTGGGCGGGTGACGACGGGCGCACCCGTACGCTCGCCCCACACCTTCAGCTGCTCGACGGCCGCCGCACGGAACGTGTCGCCGGCGGCCAGCATGACCGTCTTGCCGCGCTGCGTGAACTTGGAGGCGAGCTTGCCGATCGTCGTGGTCTTGCCCGACCCGTTGACGCCGACGACGAGGACGATCTGCGGCTTGAGGCTCGGGTCGAGCGGCATGGGCCGCGCCACGGGATCGAGCACGCGCGAGACCTCCGCCGCGAGGATCGCCTTGACCTCGTCGGGCGCGATCTCGCGGCCATAGCGCCCTTCGCCGACGGATTCGGCGACCTTCATCGCCGTCTCGACGCCGAGATCGGCCTGGACGAGTACGTCCTCCAGTTCCTCCAGCGTGGCGGCATCGAGCTTGCGCTTGGCGAACACGTCCGTGATGCCGGATGTCAGGGCGGCCGAGCTGCGGGTGAGGCCCTGCGTCAGGCGCGCAAAGAAGCCGCGCGGTTGCCCCGTCGGGGCCGGAGCCGGCGTCGGCTCGGGTCGTGTGGTCGGTGTCTCGAACGAGGCGGAGGGCACGAGCATCAGATCGGGCGAGGCGGGTCGGGGATCGGGGGCCGGCCGAAGCGTGCGAAGAGGTTCCGATTCGGCCGCGGATAGCGCCGCGTCCTCGGGTTCCTTCGGCTTCGGCGAGGTCTCGGCGCCGTCCCTGTCGTCGTCTTCGGTTTCCGTCTCGCGCACCGCGAGGGCGGTGTCCGTCGCGTCGGCGCGTGTCTCGTCCTCCTCCTCGGCGCGCCCGGCCGCCGTCTCGCGGGCCTGGCGCAGATGCGCTTCCTCGCGGGCCTCTTCCTCCGCGACCTCCTCGGCAACCTCTTCGCGCAGCTTTTGGAGCTCGGTCGCCTCGGGGGACAGCGCGGGCGCGGCATCGTCCTTGGCCGGTCTCGCCTGATCCTCGTTTCGTCTCTCGCCCCGATCCTTGCCCCGGCCGAAGAGCCGCGAGAGGAAACCCGTCTTCTCGCCGTCGCTCATGTCCAATCCCCGTTCATGTTCGCCAGCCGTCTTACGCGCAGCGGCGTCATGCGGCCAGTTCCGTCGACTTCGTCGCCCAATCGCGAAGATCGGCCTCGATAAGCGCCCCGCCGTCATGGCCGCCCACGGTCACCCGCGCGATCTCGCCGACGGGATGTCCAGGCGCGATGCGCATGCCGGTATAGCCCTCGGCCCGCCCGAAGCCGGGTCGCTCGACGAGGACGTTCTGCCGCGAGCCCCGCAGGGCTTCGAGATGCCGCAACATCCCGGCCCGGCCCGCCTCGCGCAGCCGCGTCGCCCGCGCCTTGACGAGCGGCTTGGGCAGTTGCGGCATCCGCGCGGCGGGCGTGCCCTCGCGCGGGCTGAACGGGAAGGCGTGGAGATGCGTGATGTGTGCCGCCTCCACGATGCTCAAGAGGTCCGCGAAATGCGCCTCCGTCTCGGTTGGGAAGCCGGCGATGAGGTCGGCCCCGAAGACGAGATCGGGCCGGGCCCTCAACGCATCCTCGACGAAACGCAGCGTATCGCCGCGCGAATGGCGCCGCTTCATCCGCTTGAGAATGAGGTCGGCGCCGTGTTGGAGCGAGAGATGGAGATGCGGCATCAGCCTCCGCTCCGACGCGATGGCCTCCATCAGGCCCTCGTCGATCTCGACCGAATCGATGGAGGAGAGCCGGAGGCGCGGCAGATCGGGCACGCCCGCAAGGATCGCCTGGACGAGTCGGCCGAGCTTGGGCGCGCCCGGCAGGTCTTCGCCATAGGACGTCACGTCGACGCCCGTCAGCACCACCTCGCGGTGGCCCGTGTCGACGAGCCGGCGCACCTGGTCGACCACCACGCCCATCGGGACGGAACGGCTCGGCCCCCGGCCGAAGGGGATGATGCAGAACGTGCAGCGGTGGTCGCAGCCGTTCTGGACCTGGACGAAGGCGCGCTTGCGCTCCGACAACCCGTCGATGAGATGCGCCGCCGTCTCGCGCGCCTCCATGATGTCGTTGACCCGAACCTTCTCGAAGCCGAACGCGTCGGTGTCGCCGGACGCAGTCCAACTCGCCGCGTCCAACTTCTCCGCGTTGCCGATCACCCGGGTGACCTCGGGCATGGCGGCGAACGTGGCGGTCTCCGTCTGCGCCGCGCAGCCCGTCACGACGATCTCGGCCATCGGGTTCTCGCGCCGCGCTCGCCGGATCGACTGGCGCGCCTGGCGCACGGCCTCGTTCGTCACCGCGCATGTATTGACGATGATCGTCTTTGTCGCTTCGCGGCTCTCTATTGCCTCGCGCCGGCGGGCTGCAGTTGCCTCGCGCCGGCGGGCTGCACCTGCCTCGCGCCGGCGGGCTGCACCTGCCTCGCGTCGGTGGGCCGCACTTGCCTCGCGCCGGTGGGCTGAAGCTGCCTCGCGCTGGTGGGCTGCACTTGCCTCGCGCGAGGCCGATGGCGAGGGTGATGGGATGGCCTCGCGTTGAGGGGGCGAGATGGCCTCGGGCCGACCTTCTGAAGTCGGCTCGCACTCGCGGGTCGGGGACAAGTCGCTTGCATCGACTGGATCGATCGCGCCCGCGCCGGCAGACATCTGCCTCGCCGCCATAGCATGGCCGCGCATGACCTCCGATTCGTAGGCGTTGAGGCGGCAGCCGAAGGTGAGGACCTCGACCGAATCCTCGGTGTCGCGAGGGCCGTCGCCGCAAGCTTCGTTTTGGCTCTTGCTCATACCCGCCCTCCGGCCACCATGTCGGGCGTGATCTCGGCCCAGCCCTCGTCCTCCAGCCCGCCCGTCATGATGATCTCGTCCGTTCCCTCGCGCCATTCCATCGCGAGTGGGCCGCCGGGAAGGTGGACCGTGATCGCCCGCTCCGTCAGCCGCTTGCGCGCGCCCGCCACCACGGCCGCGCAGGCCGCCGTGCCGCAGGCCCGAGTGAGGCCCACGCCTCGCTCCCAGACCTTGAGCCGCATCTCGGTCGGCGAGAGTACTTGCGCCAGGCTTACGTTGACGCGCGCGGGGAAGAGCGGGTGATGCTCGATCATCGGCCCCCAGGTCTCGAGCCCATAGCTCTCCACATCGTCGTCGACGAAGAAGATCGCGTGCGGATTGCCGACATTGACCACGGCCGGCGAGTGCAGCACCGGCGCGCCGCGGGGCCCAATCTCCAGCTCGATCGCCCGCGTGTCGCCAAACGCCTCCGACAACGGGATCTCGTCCCAACGCAGCCGCGGCTGCCCCATGTTGACGGATATTCTCTTCATGCCTCGCGCCGGCGGGCTGGATTGTATTCCTCGCGCCGGCGGGCTGGACTGCATGCCTCGCGCCGGCGGGCTGGACTGCGTGCCTCGCGCCAGTGGGCTGAGGTCTTCGCCTGGCGCCGGCGTGCCCGCGGCATTGCTTGCCGAAGTATCGGTCTCGTCGGCCGTCGGTGCCCGGGTTGCCGCCATGAGGCCGACGACGGTCTCGATCACGACCGTGTCTCGGCCCGTCTCTTCCGTCAGCAGCCAGCCGATGCAGCGCATCGCGTTGCCGCAGGCCTCGACCTCTCCGCCATCCGCGTTGCGGATGCGCATGAAGGCGTCGGCCCCCTCGGAGTGCGGCGGTTCGATGGCGATGAACTGATCGAAGCCGATGGCGTCCGGCGCGCTCAGCCGCGCGATATCGGCCTCGCCCAATCGGTCGAACCCGGCCTTCACCGCCGGCACGCGCAGGTCGAGGACCGCGAAGGCGTTGCCGAGACCGTTCATCTTGCGGAACGGGATGGGGGTGTCGATGGGGGCGGCCATCTGCGAGGCGTCCGGGGTGCGTGTGGGTGACGCCGCTATATGGCAGTCAACGCAGACGTTTGCCAGTCGAGCCATCCCGCCGCCCGGAGAGCCGCGCCGGCAAGGCGAGTTTGCCAGCCCCACCCTCCAAGGCGCATCATGGTCCAAGGCGCGTTCTGGTCGAAGGCGCATCCTGGTCGAAGGCGCATCCTGGCTCGGACCCGCCCAATGCCCGACCGATGCCAAGACGACGGAGACCACTCGATGCCCCCGCCCGACCGCCCCGCCACCGGCACCATCCCGGATGGGCCCGCGCAGAATCCCGCAACCGCGCCGTTCGATGACGTGTTCACCCCGCCCCCGTCAGGCACCCCCGACCCCTTGACAATGGTCGGCCCCAGCCCCCCGGCGCGAGGCGATTCCAGCCCGCCGGCGCTAGGCGGAGACTCCAGCCCGCCGGCGCGAGGCGGAGACTTCAGCCCGCCGGCGCGAGGCAATAGACAACCGCGAGGCCATGATGACTACGGTCATCGGGTGGCGCGGCTGATGGGGATGTCGGATGCGGTCTGGGCGCGGCACGCCAATCCCTGGAGCGTCTGGACGCGGGTGCCGATCCTGCCGCTGATGGCGCTCGCCGTGTTCTCGCGCAGCTGGATCGGCTGGTGGTGCTTGGCGCCGATCCTGGCGCTGCAGGTCTGGGTCTGGCTGAACCCGCGCGTCTTCCCCGTGCCGCGCCGCACGGATCGATGGTCGTCCCGGGCCACGTTCGGCGAACGGGTCTGGCTGGCGCGCGGGCGAGTGCCGATCCCGGCGCATCACGTTCGTATGGCGCACCTCCTCTCCGGCCTCGCCTTGGTCGGCGCGCTGGTTGGCGGGTATGGGCTCATCGTGCTGGACGGGTGGATCACGATCGCCGGCATCGCGGTCTCCGTCCTCGCCAAGCTCTGGTTCTGCGACCGGATGGTCTGGCTCTACGACGACATGATCGATGTCGACCCAGCCTATCGCGCCTGGCTTCGGAGCGCGCCGGACGACAGGTGAGCGCTGGCGCCCCGTTGCATATTCGTGCGCGCGCCGTATGGAAGGCGGGTCCCGCCCACCAATGCGCCCGCCAATCATGTCCGAACCGCCCTCCCTCGACGTATTGCGGGCCGAGATCGACCGGCTCGACACGCTGATGCACGACACGCTGATGGCGCGGGCCGAGGTGGTGGCGCAGGTCGCACAAGCCAAGAGGGCCGATAGCGGCACGCTCGGCACGGCGCTGCGCCCCGACCGCGAGGCCGCCATGGCGCGCCGGCTTGGCGAGCGCCATCGGGGCAGCTTTCCGGAGGCGAGCCTCCAGCGCATCTGGCGCGAGATCATCGGGGCGCTCACGCAGGTGCAAGTGCCCTTCGCCGTCCATCTCGGCGCCGAGGATGGCCCGCTTCGCGACGCCGCCCGCTTCGCCTTCGGCAATGCGGCCGAGCTTGTCGCGCATGAAGACGCCTCGACGGCGCTCGCCGCCGCCGGACATCGCGAGAGCGATATCGCCGTTCTGCCCCTTCGCGCCGGCCCCTGGTGGCGGGCCATGCCGGAGCGCGCGGGCGTTCTCATGCGGGTCGGTGATGCGCTCGTCGTGGGCCCGAGGATGGATCTCGACTGGGACGTGCCCGTCACGCTCGTCTCGGGGGAGGCGCAGGGTCTCGATCACCTGACCGATCGCCAGGACGGGGACCGTCTGGTCGCCGGCGACACCGCGTCCCTCGATCCCGCTTGCGTCATCCGGCCCTTGGGTGGCTACATGCGCGGACCGTGGGTCTCGCCGGCGCTCTGATCCGTCGGCCTCGCTCGGCCCGCCCCGCCCTCTTCATCCGCTCCCTCATCCGACAAGCAGGACGCATCCTCGATGAGCCTCGCCCAAGATATCCCTACAAATACCCGTACTGACACCGATGCGCCCGCCATCGCGCCCCAGCCTCGCCCGGGGGTGCTCGAGATCGCGGCCTATGTGCCCGGTCGTCACACCGCCGATGCCGAGAAGATCTATCGCCTGTCGTCCAACGAATCGCCCTTGGGCGCGAGCCCGCGCGCGATCGACGCCTATCGTCAGGCGGCCGGCCATCTCGAGGACTATCCGGACGGCTCCTCCCTCGTCCTGCGCGAGGCGATCGGTGCGGCGCACGGGCTCGATCCGGCACGGATCGTCTGCGGCAACGGGTCGGACGAGATCTTGGGGCTCCTTGCGCAGGTCTACGCGGGGCCGGGTGACGAGGTCGTCTTCACCGAGCACGGCTTCCTCGTCTACCGAATCGCAACGCTCAGCGCGGGCGCGACCCCGGTCGTCGCCGACGAGACCGATCTCACGGCCGATGTCGACGCGCTCCTCGCGGCGGTCACCGAGCGCACGAAGATCGTCTTCCTCGCCAACCCCAACAATCCGACCGGCACCTACCTGTCCGACGCCGAGGTGCGTCGCCTCCATGCCGGCCTGCCGCCGCACGTACTTCTCGTGCTCGACGCGGCCTATGCCGAATATGTCGATCTCGAAGACTATGCGGACGGGGCGGTGCTGGTCGACGAGGCGGCCAACGTCGTCATGATTCGCACCTTCTCCAAGATCCACGGCCTGGCGGCGCTGCGGATCGGCTGGGCCTATGCGCCGGCCCCTATCATCGACGCGATCAACCGCGTGCGTGGGCCCTTCAACGTCAACGCCGCCGCGATCGCGGCCGGCTCTGCCGGCGTGCGCGACACCGAGCATCTCGCGCGCGCCCGCGCCCACAACGCGAAATGGCGCCCCTGGCTCGCCGCCGAGGTCGAGGCGCTCGGCCTGACGGTCACGCCCTCGGCCGGCAACTTCCTCCTCGTCCACTTCCCCGAGGCGGAAGGCCGGACCGCCGCCGAGGCCGACGCCTTCCTCGTCGCGCGCGGCGTGCTGACGCGCCGGGTGGCGGCCTACGGCCTGCCCAATGCCCTGCGCGTGACGGTCGGAACCGAGGAGGCCAACAGGGCGTTCATCGCCGCGGTCCGCGATTTCCTCGCCCAGGTTCCTCGCCCAGGCCGGCGATGACTGACGCGACTTTGAAAGAGGACGTCGCGGGCGACGATGCTCCACCCTTCGCGCGGGTGGCCATTATCGGCTGCGGCCTGATCGGCGGCTCGATCGCGCTCGCCGGGCGACGCGACGGCGTCCGGTTCGCGCTTCACGACCGGGACGGGGACGCATTGGCCCGCGCCGAGACGCTGGGGCTTGGCGACAGCTATCACGCCGAGCCCGGCGAGGCCGTCGCGGGCGCCGATTGCGTCATCGCCTGCGTGCCTGTCGGCGCGAGCGGCGCGGTGGCCGAGGCGATCGCGCCCCATCTGAAGGCCGGCGCCATCGTCTCCGATGCGGGCTCGGTCAAGCGCGTGGTGTTGGAGGCGATGGCGCCCCACATGCCCGCGTCGGCGCATCTCATCCCCGCGCATCCCATCGCCGGCACCGAACAGTCCGGCCCCGAGGCCGCCTTCGCGACCCTCTTTCGCAACCGATGGTGTATTCTCACCCCGCCCGCCGGGGCCGACAGAGGCGCGGTCGCGCGGCTGACCCGCTTCTGGCAGGGGCTCGGCGCCGATGTCGAGGCGATGGACGCGGCCCATCACGACCGCGTGCTGGCGATCACCAGCCACCTGCCGCATCTCATCGCCTACAACATCGTCGGCACGGTCTCCGACCTCGAGGGGCACACGAAGTCGGAAGTGCTCAAGTTCTCCGCATCGGGCTTTCGCGACTTCACGCGCATCGCCGCGTCGGACCCGACCATGTGGCGCGACGTCTTCCTCAACAATCAGGACGCGGTCCTCGAAATGCTGGGGCGCTTCTCCGAGGACCTGGCCCTCCTCCAGCGCGCCATACGGTGGGGCGACGGCGACGCGCTCTTCGACCTGTTCACGCGCACCCGCGACATCCGGCGCCGGATCGTTGAGGCCGGGCAGGACACCGACGCCGCCGATTTCGGCCGGCTCGCGGCGGAGACGTCGATGAAGGAGACTTGAAAGGCCGCCGGGACACGCAGCCGGATCGATGTGATCGCCCGCGTCGTTGCCATCCCCCGCCGCAGAGTCCCGGACGGACCGTTAGAGGTCCGTCCGCAGCCATCCGACGAAATCGGGCAGCCCCGTCTGGCGCGTGCGGCGGATGCGCTCGGCCTGGAGAATGGCGCGGAGGCGGCGCAGGCTCTCGTCGATGTCGCGGTTGACGATGACGTAGTCGTACTCGTCCCAATGGCTGATCTCGGCCGAGGCTTTGGCCATGCGCTTGGCGACGACGGCATCGGAATCCTGCGCCCGGCGCCGCAGCCGCGCCGCGAGTTCGGCGATCGAGGGCGGCAGGATGAAGACCCGCACGAGATCGTCGGGCGCCTGCGCCGCGATCTGCTGCGTGCCCTGCCAGTCGATGTCGAAGAGGACGTCGCGCCCGGCTGCGAGCGCCGCCTCAACGGGCGCGCGGGGCGTGCCGTAGAGATGGTCGAAGACATGGGCCCATTCGAGGAAGCCGCCCGTCTCGATGAGGTTCTCGAAGCTTGGCCGTTGCATGAAATGGTAGTGTACGCCGTCGATCTCGCCCGGGCGCGGATCGCGCGTCGTGCCCGATACCGAGAGCGTGATGTTGGTATCGGTCTCGAGGAGGAGCCGCGAGATCGTGCTCTTGCCGGCGCCCGACGGCGAGGAGAGGACGAGCATCAGCCCGCGCCGCGCGACATGTCCGGTCTCGGGCACGAGGCCCGGAGCGTTCAGGCTCTTGGGCACGTGGGCTTCGTCGTCCTTCACCGCCATACCGACCCGAAGACCGTCGACGCTACAAATGCGACCGCCGCCCCGAGCGCCGTCACCGTCCTATTCGACATTCATCACCTGCTCGCGGAACTGGTCGATCACGACCTTCATCTCGACGCCGATCGCCGTCAGGGCCGCGTCGCCGGCCTTGGAGCAGAGCGTGTTGGCTTCGCGGTTCAGTTCCTGCGCGAAGAAATCGAGCCGGCGTCCGACGGGGCCGCCCTTGGCGAGAAGATCGCGAATGGCCGCGATATGCGTGCGCAAGCGGTCGAGTTCCTCGCGAATGTCGATCTTGACGGCGAGAAGCGCGATCTCCTGAGCCAGGCGCTCGGGCGGTAGTGCGATGTCGAGATCGGCCACCATGGCGCGCAGCCGCTCCTGGCGCGCGGCGGGGCGAGCCGCCCCCGTTGCCTCGGCCTCGTCGGTAAGGCGGGTCAGCGTGTCGAGCTGATCGGTCAGGATGACGGCGAGTTGCGCGCCCTCCTCGGCCCGGGCCTCGGCAAGCGCGTCGATTCCCTTCCAGAGGCTGGCGAGGAGCGCCTCTTCGAGCCCGTCATCGGCGACGTCGCGGTCGACTTGTTCGAGGATGCCCGGTATCGTCACCAGCGCATCCAATGTCGGCGAGGGAAGGCCCATGCGGGTCGAGGCGTCCATCAGGGCCTTGGCAAGCGCAGCCAGGAGATGGGTGTTGACCGCGTAGGCGATCTCTGTGGACCCGGCGTCGAGCCGCAGCGTGATCGAGACCGTGCCGCGGGTCAGGCGAGCGCCCGCGGTCTTGCGGATCGCGGCTTCGTGCGGATCGAGGCTGCTCGGCAAGCGCAGCTTGAGGTCCAGCCCGCGTGCGTTGACCGACTTGAGGTCGAGCGTCCAGGCGTGGCGTCCATGCGAGCCGGTGATTCCGGCAAAGGCGGTCATGCTGTGAAGTGTCATCGGCCCCTATCGGCTTTCTCAATGTCTCTCGAGACGTCCGCGTCTCGCCGGCCCGCCTGGTCCACACCCGTCTGACTGGCGGGACGGAGGACGGGCGGCGCCCTTCAGAGTCTGCGGGGCGGCAGCGGAACGGGCGAGTCCTCGGCCGCGACTTCGGCCGTCGCTCCGGCCGGGCTCGCGCCGCCCACGGTCGCGTTGGCCGGTGCGGTCTGGATGATGGTGGCGCCCTCGATCGCGACCGCTTCGCCGCCGCTCGCGAGATCGTTCGCGAGATCGTTCGCGACGGGCGCTTCGCCCTCCAGGGCGATGCTCTCGCTGTCTTTGGCAGCCGCCCGCGCCGCGTTGCGCTCGCGCTCGATCTGGCGCCATTTGGCCACGTTGGCGAGATGCTCGTCATAGGTCTTGGCGAAGACGTGGCCGCCCGTGCCGTCGGCGACGAAGAAGAGGTCATCCGTCTCGATCGGATTGGCCGTCGCCATCAGCGCGGCCTCGCCCGGATTGGCGATCGGGCCGGGCGGCAGACCGTCGATCTGGTAGGTGTTGTAGGGCGTGCGCTGGTCGAGCTCGGAGCGGCGAAGGCCGCCGCGGTCCTTCGGCTTTCCCTCACCGCCCCAGAGCCCGTAGATGATCGTCGGGTCGGTCTCCAGCCGCATGCCGCGCCGCAGACGATTGGTGAAGACGGATGCGACATGGGCGCGCTCGGAGCCGACCCCCGTCTCCTTCTCGACGATCGAGGCGAGGATGAGCAGCTCCTCGGGCGAGGATAGAGGCAGGTCCGGCGCGCGGCTCGCCCAGGCCTTCTCGACGATGGCGCGCTGGTCGGCCATCATCTTGTCGAGGATCTCCTGGCGCGTCGCGCCGCGCGAGAAGCTGTACGTCTCCGGGCGGATCGAGCCCTCGGGCGGGACGGCCGGGATCGGACCCTCCAGCACCTCGTGATTCGCCAATCGCTGGATGACCTGGAACGAGGTCAGCCCTTCGGGCACCGTCACCCGGTGTTGGATCGCCTGACCGGAGGTGAGAAGGTCGACGAGGCCGTTCACGCTCACGTTCGCGGGTATGAGATACTCGCCGGCGCGCAGCCTCGAACTCGCGCCCTTCGTGCGCACGGCCGTACGAAAGAGCATGGTCGGATCGGCAACGCCCGCCACGCGCCTATCGGGCAGCGCGCCCTCGCGCTGGAGGATGGCGGCAATCGTGTTGGCACCGGCACCCTCGGGGATCGTCACGACGGTCTCCTCAGTCAGCGGACCCTTCGCGTCGAGCATGCCGGCCCCGAGATAGAGGATGGCGCCGAGCGCCAGCGCGCCGATGAAGGCGAGCGACATAAGACCGCCCAGCAGCGCGACGAAACCGTTGCGGTTCAACCGCCGCTCGCGGGCCGTCGGCTTTCTCGGCGTCTCGGACGGGTCGGGCGCAGCGACGCCGTCGGTGCGGGTCGCCGGATCGCCGGCCTCGAAACCCGTGTGGCCATCGGCGGCGATCTCGCCGGCGGTGGCCCGGCCGTGGGGCGTGTCTTGAACGGTCATCTCTCGCGGTCCTCGCGAACGCAGAACAGTCTATCGGCCACCGCTAGCGACAGACCGGTGCGATTTTGCGGCAGACGGACATGCGTCTAGCCGGCGAAGCGCCGCAGGACGAGGGACGCGTTGGTGCCGCCGAAACCGAACGAGTTCGACATCGCGATATCGACCTTTCTCTCTCTCGCCTTGTGAGGGACGAGATCGATGTCGGTCTCGACGCTCGGATTGTCGAGATTGAGCGTCGGGGGCACCACGTTGTCGCGAATGGCGAGTGCGGCGAAGATGGTCTCGACCGCGCCCGCCGCGCCCAGCAAGTGCCCGATGGCGGACTTGGTGGACGACATCGACATCGTCGAGCCCGCTCCGACGAGATTGGTGACGGCGCGAAGCTCGATCTCGTCGCCGAGCGGCGTCGAGGTGGCGTGCGCGTTCATGTAGTCGACCTCGGAGGCGTCGATGCCGGCGCGGCCGACGGCGGCCTCCATCGCGCGGAACGCTCCATTGCCGTCGGAGGCCGGCGCGGTGACGTGGTAGGCATCCCCCGAGAGCCCGTAGCCGACGACCTCGGCGATGATGTTGGCGCCGCGTGCGAGCGCGTGGCCCAGCTCCTCCAGCACGACGATGCCGGAGCCCTCGCCCATCACGAAGCCGTCGCGATCCTTGTCATAGGGTCGGGACGCCTTCTCGGGTGCGTCGTTGAAGCCGGTGGAGAGGGCACGGCAGGCCGCGAAGCCGGCGATGGAGAGCCGCGTGACCGCCGATTCCGAACCGCCGGCGACCATCACGTCCGCATCGCCGATCGCGACGAGGCGAGCCGCGTCGCCGATGGCGTGGGCGCCGGTCGAGCAGGCCGTGACGACCGAGTGGTTCGGGCCCTTCAGCCCGTGCTTGATCGAGACGTAGCCTGAAGCGAGGTTGATGAGGCGCCCGGAGATGAAGAAGGGCGAGAGCTTGCGCGGCCCCTTCTCCTGGAGGAGAAGCGCACCGTCGGCGACGCCCTGGAAGCCGCCGATGCCGGAGCCGATGAGGACGCCCGTGCGGTGCTGGTCCTCCAATTCGGATGGGTGCCAGCCCGCGTCCTCCAGCGCCATGTCGGCGCCGGCCATGGCGTAGATGATGAAATCGTCGACGCGGCGCAGGTCGCGCGGATCCATCCAGGCCGAGGGATCGAAGGAGGTGTCGGAGCCGTCGCCGCGTCGGATCCGGCAGGCGATCTGGCAGGGTAGGTCCGAGACGTCGAATTCCTCGATCCGCCCGGCCGCGCTCTGCCCCTCCAGAAGACGCTTCCAGGTCTCCTCGGTGCCGGTGGCGAGCGGGCTGACCATGCCCGTTCCGGTGATGACGACGCGGCGCATTTCCATAAGTCTACTCGGCTCCACTCGCTGATGACGGGGGCGGCCCTGTCACGGCCTGTGGGTAGTTGGGATCGGAATGGGAGCATGGGCCCGAACGCGAAAGGGCGGCTTTCGGGGCCGCCCTCATCACCGTCATGGGACTGCCGCCGGCCCCCGCAGAGGACGACGGGGCGGCTCGCCTACCATCGCCGACCCGCTGCAACGAGCGGACGCGGGACGAGAGCGGGCGGCGGATCAGGCCGTCTTCTGCTCGAGAAGCCTGATGGCGTCGCCGACCGTCGTGATCGTCTCGGCCGCGTCGTCGGGGATCTCGACGCCGAACTCCTCCTCGAAGGCCATCACAAGCTCGACCGTATCGAGGCTGTCCGCGCCCAGATCCTCAATGAAGCTCGCCTCCGGCTTCACCTTCTCGGCGTCGACCGCCAGATGCTCGACAACGATCTTTTGCACGCGGTCGGAAACGTCGCTCATGGTCTTCTCCCTCAGGGCGCGGGCCGGGCCCTGCGCGGGCTGTCAGTCTTCAAGGGCCGCGGGAGACGTCTGCAGACATCTGTCTCCGAGCGGACGGTTCGGGCGTTCTTACACGGGGGTTGCGAGACGCCGCAAGCCTCTATCTGTATCGCTTCACGCGCCGCCGAACGGTCGGCATCGCCGGGAGACGGGCACGTCGGCGGATGATCCGTCCCCGGCTCGGTCCTCGGAGCATGGCCCTCAGAGCATGGCCATGCCCCCGTTCACATGGACCGTCTGGCCCGTCACGTAGGCCGCCTCGTCGCTGGCCAGATAGGCGCAGGCCGCCGCGACCTCGCCCGGCGTGCCCAGCCGGCCGGCCGGCACGGTGCCGATGATGGCGGCCTTCTGCTTGTCGTTCAGCGCGTCCGTCATCGGCGTCTCGATGAAGCCGGGCGCGACGCAGTTGACCGTGATCCCGCGGCTGGCCACCTCTGCCGCGAGCGCCTTGGTCATGCCGGTCGTGCCCGCCTTGGCGGCGGCGTAGTTGGCCTGGCCGGCATTGCCGGTGTGCCCGACGACGGAGGTGATCGAGACGATGCGCCCGAAACGGCGCTTCATGAGGCCCTTCAGGCTGGCGCGCACGATGCGAAAGCCCGCCGTCAGGTTGAGCGCCAGAACGGCGTCCCACTCCTCGTCCTTCATGCGCATGGAGATGTTGTCGCGCGTGATGCCGGCATTGTTGATGACGATGTCGAGCCCACCCATCGCGGCCTCGGCCTTCGCGGCGAGCCCGTCGGCCTCGACGAGGTCGGAGAGGTTGGCCGGCACGACATGCGCGCGGTCCCCGAGGCTCTCGGCGACCTCGCGCAGCGCCTCTTCCCGCGTGCCCGACAGCGCCACGACGGCCCCTTGCGCATGGAGCCCGGCGGCGATGGCGCGGCCGATACCGCCCGAGGCGCCGGTGACGAGGGCATGGCGGCCTTCGAGTGAGAACATAGCGTCTATCCCTCCAAATCCTTCGCAATCGCCTCGAGCGTCTCCGGCGTGCCGCCGCTCATCGCGTTGGCGTCGGGCGCGATGCGCTTGACGAGGCCGCCAAGCACCTTGCCTGCTCCGATCTCGTAGAACGTCGTCGCGCCCTCGTTCGCCATATAGGCGACGCTCTCGCGCCAGCGCACGAGGCCCGTCACCTGATCGACGAGACGGGCCGCGATATCGCCCTCGGCGACGGGGGACGCGAGGACGTTGGCGACGAGGGGCGTGGAGGGCGCTGCGATCGTCTCCTCGGCCAGCGCCGCCTTCATCGCGCCCGCGGCCGGCTCCATGAGAGCGCAGTGGAAGGGCGCGGAGACGGCGAGCGGCAGGGCCCGCTTGGCGCCCTTGGCCTTGCAGAGGGCCGAGGCGCGCTCCACCGCCCCCGCATGGCCGGAGATGACGATCTGGCCGGGCGCGTTGTCGTTGGCGGGCGCGACCGTCTCGCCCTGCGCGGCCTCGGTGCAGGCCGAGCGCACGGCGTCCATGTCGAGGCCGAGGATGGCGGCCATGGCGCCGAAGCCGGGCTTGACTGCGTCCTGCATCGCGTCGCCGCGAATGCGCAGCAGGCGCGCGGCTTGCGCGATGTCGAGCGCGCCGGCGATGGCGAGGGCGGAATATTCGCCGAGGCTGTGGCCGGCGACGAAGCGGGCGTCGGCGATCCGCACCCCATGCTCCGCCTCCAGCACCCGCGCGGCCGCGACCGAGACGGCCATGAGCGCGGGCTGCGCATTGGCCGTGAGGGTCAGCGCGTCTTCCGGCCCCTCCCACATGAGCGCCGACAGCTTTTGCCCGAGCGCCTCGTCGACGGCCTCGAAGACGGCGCGAGCCTCGCCATGCGCCTCGGCGAGCGCCTGGCCCATGCCAACCGACTGGCTGCCCTGTCCCGGACAGATGAATGCGTGGGCCACGCGCGTCTCCTCGAAGGTTGAAGGCCGGCAAGTCTGGCTGCCGGAGTGGGTCGGCTCGCTCCATCTGTCAAGCGGCGGACCGCGCGTGGCGAGCGGCGAGACCGATATGCGCTTGGCTCTTGCCACCCGCCCACCCCGCCCATCGCCGACGCCGCCCCTTGCGCCGGCGGGGCTTGCGTGTATAACGCGCGCTGCCGTGCGGCCGGGGGCTGAACGGAGGGCGCTATTCGTGGCGCAGGCGCCGTCAGACGCGCCGTCCTCCCGTGTTCCCGCCATTGAAGCAGCAGACGAGCCTGTCCCGGCTCTTCGAGCGGGCTTTGCGCCGCGACGGCAGGACCGCGCGCCATGCGGGCGCCGGTTCCATCAGGGAACGGGCCGACGTGGCCGCCCATCGGGCGGGCCGCGCCATGCCCCTTTTGTGCGAAGAAGGGCATTCATGCCGCTTTACGAACACGTGTTCCTGTCGCGACCCGATATTTCGGGCGCGCAGGTCGAGGCTCTCGTCGAGACGTTCAAGGGCGTCGTCGAAGAGGGCGGAGGCTCGGTCGCCAAGGTCGAGTACTGGGGTCTCAAGAACCTCGCCTACCGGATCAACAAGTCGAGGAAGGCGCACTATTCGCTCCTCAACATCGACGCGCCGCACGAGGCCGTCGCCGAGATGGAGCGCCAGCAGCGCCTCCACGAGGACGTCATGCGCATCATGACCATCAAGGTCGAGGCGCATGACGACGAACCCTCCGCGATGATGCAGCGCCGGGACCGCGACGACCGCCGCCCCCGTCGCGACGACGACCGTCCGCGCCGGGACCGCGACGACCGACCGCGCCGTGACGACGCGCCCCGCGACGACGCCCCGCGCGGCGATGCGTCCGCAGACACAAGCCAGGAGGACTAGAGAATGAGCCAAGGTGGAGGCCGCCGGCCATTCTTCCGTCGTCGCAAGTCCGACCCGTTCGAGGGCGGTGACGCGCCCGCGATCGACTACAAGGACATCAAGCTGATCCAGCGCTACATCTCCGAGCGCGGCAAGATCGTCCCCTCGCGCATCACGGCCGTCGGGCACAAGAACCAGCGTCAGCTCGCCAAGGCGATCAAGCGCGCGCGGCTCCTGGGGCTGCTGCCCTTCGTAATCCGCTAGGACGCCGGTCGCGCCCGCCGCGACCCCGCGCCATTCGACTTGAAGCCCGGCGCCCTTGGGCGCCGGATCTTCCCATGGGCTAGGCCTTTGGGCGAGACCTTTGGGCGAGACCTTCGCCCCGAACCGATCCGATTCTGGCTGGGGCACGAAGCCTCTAACCGCGCGCCGCGCAGGGACAGCCCGCAAGTCATGACGAAACCGCTCCTCATCGCCATCGGCGCCGGTCTGGCCGCCGCGTTGCTCTACCTCTCGGTGGCGACGGGCTCGGTGCTGTCCGTCCTCCTCTTCTACCTCGCGCCGCTGCCCCTCTTCGTCGCCGGGCTCGGCTGGGGACTGCCCGTCGGCATCGTCGCGATGCTGGTCGCGACGGGCGTCGCACTCGTCCTCGGACCGCTGCCCTCCTTTACGTTCCTCCTGACGATCGGGGCGCCGACGCTCTGGCTAATTCGGCTCGCCCTCCAGGCCCGGCCCGACGAGAACGGGTATGCGGTCTGGTATCCAGCCGAGCGTCTCGTACTCTGGACGGCTGCCCTCGCGACGGCGCTCGTTCTCTCCGCGCTGCCGATGATCGGTTACGGGACGGCCGAGTTCCGCGCCGATGTCGAGACGCTGGTCGCTCAGGTCTTTGCGGCGCCGGAACTCTCGAGCCTGGACGCGGCGGATCCGCCCCTCGGCGACAGCGCCGGTAGCCAGGCGGGCGCCGAGCTCGCCGATACCGTCGTCCGGCTCCTGCCCGTCATGGCGGCGCTGACCTGGATGATGATCACGCTCCTCAACCTCTGGCTCGCCGCACGGATCGCGCGGGCGTCCGGCGTGCTGATGCGACCCTGGCCGCGGCTGCGGGACATCGACTTCCCGCCCATGGCGGCCTTCGTCTTCGGCGTCACGATCGTCGCGAGCTTCGGTCCGGGCTGGGTCGGCACCATCGGACAGGTCGCCTTCGCGACGCTGGCCCTCGCCTTCCTCCTTCTCGGTCTTGCGGTGCTGCACAGCCTCGTCGCGGGCCATGCGATGCGGCGGGTCATCCTGGTCGGCGTCTACTTCGTCCTCATCGTCACGCCGTTCTCCATCATCGCGCTCTTCATGCTCGTCGGTCTCGGCGTCGCCGAAGCGCTCACCGATGTGCGTTCCCGCCGCGGGCCACCATCGTCCACCCCGCCCCCGTCATCTCCGCGCCCTCCGGGAGCGGCCTGAGTCCACGTCAACCTACCATTCGTATTATCAAGGAGCCTACACCATGGACGTCATTCTTCTCGAGCGCGTCGCCAAGCTCGGCCAGCTGGGCGAGGTCGTCACCGTCAAGAACGGGTTCGCTCGCAACTTCCTCCTGCCTCAGGGCAAGGCGCTGCGCGCCACCAAGGCCAACAAGGCGCAGTTCGAGGCGCAGAAAGCCCAGCTTGAGGCGCGCAACGAGGAGATGAGGGGCGAGGCCGCGACCGTCGCCGCGACCATTGACGGTGCCACCTTCATCGCGGTGCGCCAGGCATCGGACGCCGGCATGCTCTACGGATCGGTCTCCAACCGCGATATCGTCGAGATGGCCGCAACCCAGGATTTCGTCATCACCCGAGCGCAGGTCGAGATGCCCCAGCCCATCAAGGCGCTCGGCATCCACGAGGTCATCCTGCGCCTCCACCCCGAGGTCACCGCGACGATCACGGTCAACGTCGCCCGCTCCGAGGAGGAAGCCGAGCGTCAGGCCGCCGGCGAGGACATCCTAGCCCGCGAGGAGGACGAGCTCGACATTGAGCTCGATCAGCTCTTCTCCGGCGACGAGAGCGTCTACGAGCGCGAGGACTCCCGCCGCCCGGAGCCCGAGGGCGACGAAGGCGAGCCGGTCACCGGCGAAGAGGAGTAGAACCTCTTATCGTTTGCCTCGCCGTGCCGGGCTCGTGCCGAGCGCCGGTGCGCCGATGGTTGGGAAGCGCCGGAATGTCGGTGAACGGTGTTACCGGACACCGTCGCAGGTCGGCCTCGTCGGTTGCCGCTGCGGGTCGCAAGGCGGCGATTCGTCCTGCGGGGAGGGAAACGTTCCCGTCCCCGGCGCCCACGCGCTCGCGGGCCCATGCCGGATCCCGTCCCGTTCGCGGGCCGGGACCTTTTTCTTTCGGGTGTGGTCGCGCCCCTCGAGGGGCGTCGCTATAGTGATGCCATGTCCGTTGCCCACGTCCCCTTCGATCCCCGCGGCCTCACGCCTGAGAAGCCGGGCCAATACCGCCAGAAGCCTCAGAACATTGAGGCCGAGGCCGCGCTGCTGGGCGCGATCCTCGTCAACAACGAGGCGTTCTACCGGGTCGCCGACTTCCTCGAGGCCGCCCATTTCTTCGACGAGTTCCACGGCCGCATCTACCAGAATGCCGGCCAGCTCATACGGCTCAACAAGGTCGCCACGCCGATCACGCTGAAGACCTATCTTGGCGACGATCTCGTCGGCGACATCACGGTCAGCCAGTATCTCGCGCGCCTCGCCTCGGAGGCGACGACGATCATCAACGCGGCAGATTACGGCCGCACGATCTACGATCTCGCGATCCGGCGCGGCCTCATCGATATCGGCGAGGAGCTCGTGACCACGGCCTATGAGGCCGGTGTCGAGGAGGAGCCGGCGGGACAGATCGACGCCGCCGAGCGGGCGCTTTACGAACTGGCCGAGAAGGGCCGCTACGATGGCGGCTTTCAGCGCTTCGAGGAGGCGCTCGCGACCGCCGTCGAGATGGCCGCCGCCGCCTATGAGCGCGATGGCGGACTATCGGGCACCGCGACCGGCCTCATCGACCTCGATCAGCGCATGGGCGGCTTGCAGCGCTCCGACCTCATCGTGCTCGCCGGGCGCCCTGCCATGGGCAAGACCGCGCTCGTCACCAACATCGCCTATTCCGTCGCCAAGGCCTATCAGAGCCGCGTGCGCGACGATGGCACGCGCGAGACGACGAATGGCGGCCAGGTCGGCTTCTTCTCGCTCGAGATGTCGGCCGAGCAGCTCGCCACCCGCATCATCTCCGAGCAGACCGAGATACCGTCCAACAAGATCCGGCGCGGCGACATCTCGCGCGACGAGTTCGAACGTATCGTCGACAAGACACGCGAGATGTCGAAGATCCCGTTCTATATCGACCAGACCGGCGGCATCTCGATCGCGCAGCTCTCCGCCCGTGCGCGCCGCCTGAAGCGGCAGAAGGGGCTCGACCTCATCGTCGTCGACTATCTCCAGCTCCTGTCCGGCTCGTCCAGGAAATCGAGCGAGAACCGGGTGCAGGAGATTACCGAGATCACGACGAGCCTCAAGGCGCTCGCCAAGGAGCTCGACGTGCCGGTGATCGCGCTCTCCCAGCTCTCGCGCCAGGTCGAGAGCCGCGACGACAAGCGTCCGCAGCTCTCCGACCTTCGCGAATCGGGCTCGATCGAGCAGGACGCCGACGTCGTCATGTTCGTCTACCGCGAGGAATATTATCTGGAGCGCAAGAAGCCCAAGGAAGGCACCGAGGAGTTCCTCAACTGGGAGCGCGAGATCACCGAGGCCTTCGGCAAGGCCGAGGTCATCATCGCCAAGCAGCGGCACGGGCCGACCGGTACCGTCGAGGTGCAGTTCGAGAAGGAGTTCACCCGCTTCGGCAATCTCGCCCGCTCCGACGCGCCGGCGCTCGCCGACGACTATTGAGGCCGGGCCGGTGAGGGACGCCGTCAACGCCGGGGCTGCGGCCTGGGACGACCACGCCGGGCGGCTTCGCATAGACACGGGCGCGTTGGCGCGGAACTGGCGGCATCTCGACGCACGATGCGGCGCGGCGCAATGCGGCGCCGTCGTCAAGGCGGATGGCTATGGGCTGGGGCTGGACCTCGTCGGCCGCACGCTCTGGGATGCCGGCGCTCGCACCCTCTTCGTCGCCCATGTCGGTGAAGGCGAGCGGTTGCGGGCGGCCCTTCCCGACGCGGTGATCTACATCCTCAACGGCTTGCCGCCGGGCAAGGCGGACCGACTGCTGGCGGCCCGCCTTCGCCCGGTCCTCGGGAGCATGGGCGAACTCGACGAATGGCTGGCCCATCCGACCGACGAGAAGCCGTCCGCGCTCCATGTCGACACCGGCATGAACCGGCTCGGGCTGCGGATGGACGAGGCGGAGGAGGTCGCGGCGTCGAGCCGCGATCTGGATTGCCTGCGCCTTCTCATGTCTCACCTCGCCTGCGCCGACGAAGCCGACCATCCGCTGACAAGGGCGCAGGTCGCGCGCTTCGCGCATGTCCGCACGCGCTTTCCCGAGACGCCTGCATCGCTCGCCAATTCCGCCGGCACACTTCGCGGCGGCGCGATGGGCTACGACGTCGCGCGCCCCGGGATCGCCCTCTACGGCGCCTCGGCGCTCGACGTGCCGAGCGCTCTGGAGACCGTCGCGACGCTCGAAGCGCCGGTCCTGCAGGTCCGCACCGTGCCGGCCGGCGAGACGGTCGGCTACGGCGCGGCATGGACGGCGGCGCGAGAGACCCGGGCCGCCATCCTCTCTTGCGGCTATGCCGACGGCTTCATTCGCGCATCGGGCGCGACGGACGCGTCGCCCGGGCATGTCGGCTTCCATGAGGGCGTGCCGCTTCCCTTTATCGGCCGGGTGTCGATGGACCTCATTGCGATCGACGCGACCGAGGCCCCTCACGTGATCCGTGGAAGCCTCGTCGAGCTTCTCGGCCCGCGCGCCACGGTGGATGCCGCCGCCCATGCGGCCGGAACCATCCCCTACGAGTTCCTCACCGGTCTCGGTCGGCGCTATCTCCGCGAGACCTGAGCTGATCCCGAACGAAAAAGGGCCTCGCCGAAGCGAGGCCCGAGAGTTGAGACAGGGAGGAAACGACGAGGGGCTCCATCCTCGGGGTGGGCCGTGGATGGCTTCTAGCGACGGAAGGTGTCGAAGCGGCTGCGGTTCTCATCGTTGATGAAGACGGCCGAGGGGTTCGCGGACGAGCGGCCGGTGAGGACGCGGCCCGATGTTCCCGTCGTGAAGTCCGGCGCGGAATGGGCGCGGTTGAGGTTCTCGTCGTTGATCGAGAGCCGACAGGCTCCTGGGAGAGGCGGCCGGTGACGACGCGGCCGGACGACTGGGTCGTGAACTGGTGGGCAGAGAGGTCGCGAAGCCTGTTCTCGTCGTTGATCGAGGCGGCGGAGGCGGAGCCGATGCCGGCGGCGAGGATGAGGGCGGCGGTGGCGGCGCGAGGGCGGTGTTGGTGCGCAGGGTCATGGATGTTGTCCTTGTGTGTCGGGTTCTATCTGGCTTGGGTGGGAGCGAAGCGTTTCCGCCCCGCTGACAAGAGCCATATGCCCAGATCGAGTGCCTCCTCGGAACTGATATAAAACCGGCTATTATCATTCGATAGGTAGATGATACGGCATTGGCACCATCGCCCGCCCATCGCTATATCTCGCCTCCATCTACTCGACAGAACCGCTTCAGGATCGCCCGTGGCCAAAGCCAAGTCCCAGTTCGTCTGCCAGAATTGCGGCAACGTCACCTCGAAGTGGCAGGGCAAATGCGATGCCTGTTCCGCCTGGAACGCCATTCAGGAGGAGGCGATCACGACGGGCGGCGTCGGCGGCAGTCCGCGCAAGGGCGGCGCGGGACGCAAGGTCGAGCTCGTGCCGCTCAAGGGCGATATCGCCGTCATGCCACGCTACCGGACCGGGATCGCCGAGCTCGATCGGGTGACGGGCGGCGGCTTCGTACCAGGCTCGGCACTGCTTTGCGGTGGCGATCCGGGGATCGGCAAGTCGACCCTCCTTCTCCAGGCGGCCGCATCGCTGGCCCGGACGGGCGCGCGGGTCGTCTACGTCTCGGGCGAGGAAGCGGTGGCTCAGGTGCGACTGCGGGCCGAGCGGTTGGAACTGGCCGACGCCGCCGTCGAACTCGGCGCCGAGACCCATGTCGAGAACATTCTCGCGACCCTCAAGGGCGGCGAGGCGCCGGCGCTTCTCGTCATCGATTCGATCCAGACGATCTGGACCGACGCGATCGAATCGGCGCCCGGCACCGTCAGCCAGGTGAGGGAGAGCGCGCAGGCGCTCATTCGCTACGCCAAGTCGTCTGGCGTCGCGGTCATGCTGGTCGGGCACGTCACGAAGGACGGGCAGATCGCGGGGCCGCGCGTGGTCGAGCACATGGTCGATGCGGTCCTCTACTTCGAGGGCGAGCGCGACCATCGCTTCCGGGTGCTGCGCGGCGTCAAGAACCGCTTCGGCGCGACCGATGAGATCGGTGTCTTCGAGATGACGGGCCTCGGCCTGCGCGAGGTGCCCAACCCCAGCGCCATCTTCCTCGACCGGCGCGAGCAGGAAACGCCCGGCACCGCCGTCTTCGCCGGCATGGAGGGCACGCGACCAGTCCTCGTCGAGGTGCAGGCCCTCGTCGCGCCATCGCCCTTGGGGACGCCGCGCCGCGCGGTCGTCGGTTGGGACCAGAACCGGCTCTCGATGATCCTTGCCGTGCTCGATGCGCGCTGCGGGCTCAAGCTCGGTGCGCAGGATATCTATCTCAACGTCGCCGGCGGGCTGAAGATCGCCGAGCCGGCGGCCGACCTCGCCATCGCCGCCGCGCTCATCTCCTCGTCCATGGACGTACCGCTGCCGGCCGATTGCGTCGTCTTCGGGGAAATCAGCTTGTCGGGGTCGGTGCGGCCCGTCACGCAGCGTCCGGCCCGCCTCAAGGAGGCGGCCAAACTCGGCTTCGCACGCGCCATCGCGCCCGAGTCGGTCGGAGAGGCGGAGACGGACGAGGGCCTGACGGTCGCCGCCATCGGTCAGCTTCGCCAACTCGTCTCCCGTTTCGCCCGCGAGAAGGACGGCGCGCACCGCGATGCGCGCAGTCTCGAGGATTGACACAGCTTTTGCGACGCCATTCCCCGCCGCACCGCCCTACGCAGCTAGGCGGCGCCGTATTTCCGCTGTAAATCCGGGGTTCAGGGAAGCGGTCGTCGGTACCATCGGGGTGCGACGGCTTGCGAGGGGGCTCTCCGTCAGCGGAATGCCCGCCGCGTCCTCGATATATTGCAAGCGGGAAGTCCATGATCACCTGGCTCGACGTCATCCTCCTGGCCGTGATGCTCATCTCCGGCCTGCTAGCGATGATGCGCGGCTTTACGCGCGAGATCTTCTCGGTCATCTCCTGGGGGGCCGCGGCGGTGGCGGCGTTCTGGGCCTATCCGCGCTTCCAGGCCGCGGCGCGGGGCGCCATACAGCCCGACTATCTTGCGGATGGGCTGCTGCTGGCCGGCGTCTTTCTCTTCGTGCTGGTGCTGGTCTCCTTCATCACCTTCCGCATCTCCGACATGATTCTCGACAGTCGCGTCGGCGCTCTCGACCGCACGCTCGGCTTCGCCTTCGGTCTGGGGCGCGGTCTCGTCATCGTCGTCATCGCCTTCCTCTTCTTCACCTGGCTCGTCGATATCGACGATCAGCCCGGCTGGGTCCGCGAAGCGCGCTTCCGCCCCCTCCTCCAGAACACGGGAGACGCGCTTGTCGCGCTCCTGCCGGACGATCCCGAGCAGACGATCGAGAGCCTGATCGGCCGGAACGTCTAAGGTGAGCGATCCGCGCATCGTCGTCATCTCGGGCGCATCGCGCGGGATTGGCCGCGCGGCCGCGCTGGAGATGGCAGGGCCCGGCACGCATATCGTCGCCATAGCCCGCACGCAGGGCGCGCTGGAGGAGCTCGACGACGCGATCGCGGCGCAAGGCGGCTCGGCGACGCTGGTGCCGCTCGACATCCGCGATTTCGACGCGCTCGATAGGCTCGGCGCCGCGCTCATCGAGGCGCATGGCCGCGTCGATGCCGTCTTCGCCAATGCCGGCGTGCTCGGCAAGCTCTCGCCCATCGCCCATATCGAGGAGAAGGTCTGGCGCGAGGTCATGGACGTCAACCTGACGGCCGTCTGGCGCCTCATCCGCGCTCTCGACCCGCTTCTGCAGCGCTCCGAGGCCGGCCGCGCGCTCTTCGTCACCTCCGGCGTGGCCCGCAGTCCCAAGGCCTATTGGGCCGGCTACGCCATCTCCAAGGCCGCCGTCGACACGCTGGCAAAGACCTACGCCGCCGAGACCGCCAAGACGAATATCCGCGCCAACCTCATAAGCCCCGGCCCGATCCGCACGCGCATGCGCGCCAAGGCGATGCCGGGCGAGGACCCCGAGACGCTCGATACGCCGGAGATGCTGGCGCCCCACATCGCACGGCTCCTTTCGCCCGAGACGGTCGAGACCGGACGTATATGGGACTACCGCACGAAGGACTGGCTGGACTGAGCGTGTGCTCGGACCGTCCGAACGTTCAGGCGTCGCCCGATGACGGCGCATCGGCCAGCAAGGCGCCGATGTCGAGCGCATCGCGCGTCATAGCGAGCCGGCCGTCCGCGTCGCGTGGCCATGCGGCGCGCGGGCGGCCCCGTGCCCCGGCTGTCCCCAGACAGGCGGCGGACGGCATGTGCAACTGCACCTGAAGGCCGAGAACGCCCTCGTAGAACGCGATGGTCCGATCGAGAGCGGCGACGCGAGGATAGACATGGACGACGCGAGGGCCTCTCTAAGCCGCCGTCTCGTCCAAGGGGTCCGGCATCGACGTCACGCCCGTCGCCGGTCTCGGCCCGAGGTTTGCATCAGTCTCGGGCGGGCACGTTGAGCCCGACCTGGCTCGCGGGCCGTGCCTCGCAGCGCGCGGTCCAATCCATGACCTTCGGGAAGGCCGCGAAGTCGAGCGCCTCCTCGGCGCCGTAGAAGATGCGGGCGCCCCTGATCCACGGGAAGATCGCGATGTCGGCGATCGTGTACTCGTCGTCCATCAGCCATTGGCGATCGTCGAGGCGCTCCTCGAGGACGCCCATGAGGCGCTTGGCCTCCGCCTGGTAGCGCTTGGTCGGATAGTCGTCGGTGATCTTGTCGGCGGCAAATTTGTGGAAGTGGCCGAACTGGCCGAACATCGGGCCGACGCCGCCCATCTGAAACATGAGCCATTGCACCGTCTCGTGCCGACGCGCGGGGTCGATGGGCAATAGCTGTCCCGTCTTCTCGGCGAGGTAGAGCAGGATCGCGCCCGATTCCCACAAGGCGATCGGCTTGCCGCCCGGCCCGTCGGGATCGATGATCGCAGGGATCTTGTTGTTGGGATTGAGGGCCAGAAAGGCGGGATCGGTCGTCTCGTCGAGCCCGATCTTGTGGGCCTCGTAGGGCAATGCGGTTTCCTCGAGCGCGATCGACACCTTCACGCCATTGGGCGTCGGGAAGGAGTAGAGCTGCAGCCGCTCGGGATGTTGCGGCGGGCGGAACCGGGTGATGGGATGGTCGAGCAGCGTGTCGATCGGCGTCGTCGGCATAAGGCAGTCCTCAGGGCGGCGCCCGCGGGGGAGGCGGGCGTCTTCGAGGGGCACCTATGTACGATGACCCCCCGTGTCACCTGTGTGCGGCCGCACCTCGATCGTGCACCGCCGGTCAGGAGGGCGCGTAGGGGTTGTCCCGCTTCCTCAGCTGGAGCCTGATCGGAACGCCCGGAAGATCGAACGTCTCGCGCAGGCTGTTGACGAGATAGCGTCGATAGGCCTCCGGCACGGCGTCGGGGCGTGAGCAGAAGGCGACGAAGGTGGGCGGGCGGGCCTTGACCTGCGTCATGTAGCGCAGCTTGACCCGGCGGCCCTGGACGGAGGGCGGCGGGTGCGCAGAGACCGCCTCGATCAGCCAGTCGTTGAGCGGCGAGGTCTTGATCCGCTTGTTCCACGTCTCGTAGACGCGGAAGGCGGCGGCCATCACCTTGTCGAGATTGGTCCCGGCGAGCGCCGAACAGGTCACGAGCGGAACGCCGCGCGCCTGGGGGAGGAGGCGGCCAAGCTTTTCGCGCATCGAGGACAGCACCTCCTGGCGCTCGTGCACCTCGTCCCACTTGTTGAGGACGATGACGAGACCGCGCCCCTCGCGCAGGCACAGGTCGGCGATCTGGAGGTCCTGCTTCTCGAAGGCCGTATGGACGTCCATGAGGAGCACGACGATGTGGGCGAACTGGATCGAGCGCAGGCTGTCGGCGACCGAGAGCCGCTCCAGCTTGTCCTGAACCTTCGACTTTCGGCGCATGCCGGCGGTGTCGACGAGAAGGACGGGCTTGCCCTGCCACACCCAGTCGATCTCGATCGAATCGCGCGTGATGCCGGCCTCGGGGCCCGTCAGCAGACGCTCCGAGCCGACCATGCGATTGATGAGCGTGGACTTGCCCGCATTGGGTCGGCCGATGACGGCGAGGCGCAAGGGGCCGTCCTCGTCCTCTTCCCCCGTGGCTTCGTCTTCGCCCGATTCCTGCGCAGCGATGGCCTGATAGAGGTCGACCATGCCGTCGCCGTGCTCCGCCGAGAGGATGATCGGATCGCCCAGCCCCAGCCGGAACGCCTCGTAGGCGCCGGCCTGTCCGACCCGGCCCTCGGCCTTGTTGGCGGCAAGGATGACGGGTTTGCCGGACTTGAGGAGGAGCTGCGCGAAATGCTCGTCGTCGGGCATTACGCCCGCCCTGGCGTCCATGAGGAAGACGACCGCGTCGGCATCGTCGATCGCGGCTTCGGTCTGCATTCGCATTCGCCCGGGCAGGCTTTCCTCGGGCGCGTCCTCGAGACCGGCAGTATCGAGGACGCGAAAGCGCAGGTCGGCGAACTGCGCCTCGCCCTCGCGCCGGTCCCGGGTCACGCCCGGCCGATCGTCGACGAGCGCGATGCGCTTGCCGACGAGGCGGTTGAAGAGGGTCGACTTGCCGACATTGGGTCGGCCGACCAGGGCGATGGTCAGCATGCGCAGATGCTTTCGTGAGGAGACAAGCGCGCGATCTATACCCTTGCGGCCGTTACCGCTAGGGGCAACGCCCTCAAGTGCCGTCTCCGGCGCCCGCTCAGAGCGCCGCGAGCGTGCCCCGCCCACCGACGACGATCATCCGCCCGCCGGCCGCGATCGGGCTCATGTAGATGGCGTCGCGCACATCTTGGGCCGCGACCGTCTGGCCGGTCGCCGGGTCGAGCGCGAGAAGGTCGCCGGTCGTCGAGCCGACCCAGAGACGGTTGCCGGCGAGGAGGGGGCCGGCCCAGTTCTGCTTCTTCGTCGGCAACTGCACGACCCAACGCACTTTGCCGCTGGCCTTGTCGAGCGCGACGGCGCGGTTCTGGCTGTCGACCACGAAGACGGTGTTGCCCGAGAGGATCGGTTGGTGCTGACCGCCGATATTCTGCGTCCAGACCCGCTCTCCGCTCGACACCCGGGTCGCGACCATGCGCCCGCCCGTGCCGATGGCATAGACGATGCCGTTCTCGATGACGGGCCTGCCGGCCACATCGGTGACCGAGCTGCCGGCGATGTTGCGGTTGCCGCGCACGAGATTGTCGGCCCATTTGGGCGCACCGTCCGCTGCGCCGAGTGCGATGATCTGGCCGGTGATCGAGGGCATGATGACCGTGTTGCCGGAGACGGCCGCACTGGTACCGGACAGGATGCCGTCCTGCTCGGGGATCGCGTCGAAGCTCCAAATCTCGCCGCCATCGACCGTCGAGACCGCGTGGACGGTGTTGTTGGCATCGACGAGGTAGACCTTGCCGTCCACGACCGTCGGTGCGCCGCGCAAGGGCGCGGTGAACTCCTTGGTCCAGATGGTCGCGCCGCTGGCGCCGTCGAGGGCCTGGAGGGTGCGGTAGCCCGTGGCGACGTAGACCCGCCCGCCGGAGGCCGCGACGCCGCCACCCGGAGACGAGCGCTCGCCCTCCGGGCGCAGATTCACGCTCCATGCGCGCCCGCCGCCCGATAGGGCATGGGCGGAGACGGTCGCGTCGTTACCGTAGACGTAGACGAGGCCATTGGCGACGACCGGCGTCGCGAACGGCCGCGCGCTCTTGCGGCCGGCGGCCGGGATGCTCGTCCGCCAGCCGCCGCCCGAATAGGCGACGTGGCCGGGGTCGTTCTGCGCGTTGCCGCCGGGCTGGGCCCACTCCGAATTGGCGCGGGCGCCGCCGATCGAGACGCCGCCGAGCGCCTCCTGGCCGGCGACATCGGCATCGGGGATCAGCGCTTGGCGCTCCCCGGGCAGGATCGGGTCGCGGCCGGCCACGGTATTGATCGCATCGACCGCCGCACAACCGCTCAGCGCCGCGCCGACGAGGGCATAGGTCAAGGCGCGCTGACGAAAGGCGCGCCGACGGATGAGGCGCAGGCTGGCGGGGAGGAATGCGATCATTGAGGCGTCTCGGCTTCGGTCGGGGCGACGGTATCGGGCGCGGCGTCGGAGGGAATGGCGGTCAGCGGCGCGGGCTCGACCTCCGGCTGCGGGTCGGGTGTGGGCGGCGTCTCCATGGGCGCCGTCAGGATGGGCGTCTCGAGAACCGGCGCCGTGAGCGTCGGCTGGGACGTGCTCGCCAGCGGCTCCACGTCGGGGGCCGTGCCGCCGCTGCCGGCGATGAGATCGAGCATGATCTCGGCCCGCGAGCGCAGGCCCGTCGGCGGGTTGGGTGCCGAGAGGATGGCGAGGAAATGGGTGTTGGCGACCTCCGTATCCTCACGCGACCAGGCCTCGAGACCGAGCACCTCCTGCGCGCTGAGATGGAAGGCGTTGCCTGGATCCGCCGTCTGCCCGAGCGCGGCCATGATGGCATCCGCATCGTCCCGGCCGACCATCAGATAGGCCGCGCGCAGGCGCGCGAGGTCGGCGAGCGGCTGATCGGCCTCGTCCGCGATGGCTCGATAGGCATCGGCCGCACCCTCGACGTCACCCGCCCGGGCCTGCTCGGCCGCAGCCGCGAGGCGCGCGAGGATCGGATAGCCGCCGAGCGATTCGTCGGAGAGCGCGACGAAGGCGGCCTGTGCGCCTTCCGGGTCTCCGCCCTCGGCCAGCGCGATGGCAGCCGCGTAGCGATCCCCGAGCGCAGCAGCCTGGCGGTCCTGCCAATAGTCCCACAACCGCCAGCCGCCGATGCCGACGACGATGACGGCGACGACGACCATGACGATCGTGCCGTAGCGCTTCCAGAATTCCGAGGCCCGCTGGCGCCGGACTTCCTCATCGACTTCGCGAAAAACGTCGCTCATGCACTCGTCGCTTTTCCGGGCGCATGAATGCGTCCGTCCGGGTGTCGCCGCCGCGCCGGTGCGCAGCGAATCCTGCGCACGCTGTGAGGCGGGAAAACGTCAAAGTTGGGGCTCGCCGCAAGACCTAGGCGGATCGTCCTATGGAACTGGATCGGAGCCCATCGATTGTTTCTATGCAGCATACTGCGCCGCGTCGACTGCCCGGGAGTTCCTATGTCCGACGATGTCACAGCCCGTCGGCGCTTCGTCAAGGCGGCCATGGCCGCGCCTTACCTGGAGCGCGACGAAGAGCACGAACTCGCCAAGGACTGGGCCTATAAGCAAGACGACATCGCGCTCCACAAGCTGACATCGGCCCATATGCGCCTCGTCATCGCGATCGCCTCCCGCTTCCGTCATTTCGGCCTTTCGATGGGCGACCTCATCCAGGAAGGGCATGTCGGACTGCTGGAAGCTGCGCGTCGGTTCGACCCCGAGCGCGAGGTGCGCTTCTCCACATACGCCACCTGGTGGATCCGGGCCGCGATGCAGGACTACATCCTGCGCAACTGGTCGATCGTTCGCGGCGGTACGTCGTCCACGCAGAAGGCTCTCTTTTTCAACCTGCGCCGCCTGCGCGCGAAGCTCGCTCAGACGAGCGCCAAGCTCGGTGGCAATGGCGGGTCGGACACCTATGCCGAGATCGCGACGGCGTTGAAGGTGAGCCGGGACGATGTCGCGCTGATGGACTCGCGCCTCTCCGCGCCGGACACCTCCCTCAACGCGCCCATGAAGGACGAGGACGGCTCGGCCGCGTCCGAGCGCCAGAACTTCCTCGTCGATGCTCGTCCGCTGCCCGACGAGACGGTCGGCAACAGCATCGACGCCGAACGGCGCAAGGACTGGCTCCGGGCGGCGCTGAAGGTGCTCAACGCCCGCGAGCTCAAGATCGTAGAGGAGCGCCGTCTCACCGAGGAGGGCGTCACGCTGGAAGTTCTCGGTAAGCGTCTCGGGATCTCAAAGGAGCGCGTGCGCCAGATCGAGTGCCGGGCGATGGAGAAGCTCAAGCTCGCCCTCTCCGAGACCCGCATCAACGCCTGACGGACCTGACCGACGTCGACGCGGCGTCGGTCGGAATTCCAGGATCTCATGCTCGGCCCCGGGCGCCCCTTCCTCGCGCCTACGGTTGGTATGGCTCGTGCCTCGTGACTCGTGCGTCCCGAACGCCGGGGCGTGGTGTCGAAGCCTTCTTCGCGTGTCTCCGCCCTCCTCGCCAACGGACTCCCTCCTACTAGATTGCATCCTATGATTGTGTCATGATCCGTTCGGGTGATGCGGCGATCCCCGGCCCGGTTAACAAATGTTAAACCGGGGTTGTATACGCTGAAGCCGCAACAACTGGTGATTGAAACGGATGCGGTTGGAGGGGTTTGGAAATGGCGAATGAGGCGCGGAAATTCGCCGAACACGTGCGTGAGGACGAGGCTGCCAATCCCGTCGAGGTTCGACCGTCAAACGAACCCGATGCACACCTCTGCGGGTATATGTCGGATATGCTCCGTGGCTTATCCGAGATGGCCGATCGCGCTCACCTCACCGAGCTCGCCGTTCTTCTCAAGGTGGGCGCACGGGAGGCCGATCGCGAGAAGGTGCGTCTGGATGGGACTGCGTCCGCGCTCGGAACGTTGCTGCGAGACTGACAGGTTTGGAGTGAGGCGACGCTGCCTCGTCACCTGGCAGCGAGGATGGAGCGTGTCAGTCGAAGAGATCGAAACGAAACTTGCGGGTCAGGCCGAAGCCGATCTCGAACTGCTCGTCGTTCTGCGTGATGGGCGAATCGGCAGCGTCCTCGACGAGCCTGGTCCAGCTCGCATCGGCATAGGCCGTCCAGTCGGCGTTGATCGCATAGCGCGCCTCGGCCGTGACCCCGACGCCCTTGAGGCCGCCATCGGCCTCGAAGACGGGGAGGCGGGACGCCGCCGCGTCGTCCGGCGCGACCGTGAAATAGGTGTCGGCATAGGATTCGGTCGCAAAGGACGCGCGCGGGCCGAAGCTGACGGAGAATTCGGAGCTTGGCTCCAGCACGACGTCGATGCCGGCCTCGCCGACGACGCCATCATGCCCGCCGAACCCCCGGCGCACCTCCCCGACGGCCCGGAACGCGCCGACCCTGTAGGACGCGCCGAAGCCGACCTCGACGGTCGCATCGACATCGCTGAGGCCGATGGCGATGTCGTCGCCCTCGCGCTCGCCGAGGATGTTGAAGGAGGGGCGGAACGAGAAGGCGCGCTTCGGCCCGCCGCCGATCGTGACGAGGCCGGGCAGATCGAGATATTCTAGCTTCACCAGAGGCGCGACGGCGAAGAGCACGTCGTCCGACCCTTCGAAGGTCGGCCGGGCGGAGGAGCGCAGGCCGAGCTCGATGATCACGTCGGTGCCGTCGAGTTCGGTGACCAGGATCTCGTCGGCGGCGTGTGCGGGCGCGACCAAGCCGCCCGACAGAAGACCGGCCGCGATGAGACAGGCCCCGCGGCGGCCGCAAGTCGGGAATCGGGTCAAGCGCATCGTACCGTCATGTCTCCTGCGTGGCATCTCGTCACGTGGTCTCGTCGTGCCGTCTTGCGCGGGGGTCTGCCCACAGCGATCCGCATAGCACGGACCGGCCGGCGACGCGATTCCGGGCATTGCGAGGCTCCATGCGGATCATTAGCTCCAACGAAAGGTCTCGGCCGCGCTCTGGAGAACGAACCGTCTCGCCGCTGCGTTCTTGCTGCGGCCTTGATGATGGCCTAACCGCGCAGGCGAAATGCTGCACCGCTCCGACGCCTCCGATCCGATGCCGACCGCGCCCACGCGCGACGGCGGTCGCGCGCGCCTCGCGGGGTGGCTGAAGCAGGCCGTGCCCATCCTCGTCCTCGTCCTCGCGCTCGCGCTCGCGGCTTGGGCGATCCAGCACGAGTTGAGCGCCGTCAGCCTCGAGGACGTCGGTGCGGCTTTCGGTGGGATCTCCAAAGGCGACCTGATGCTCTCGGGCCTCCTCGTCGCGCTCTCCTACGTCACGCTCATCGGCTATGACTGGTCGGCCTTTCGCTATCTGCAGCTCCCGGCGCCCATCGGGCGGCTCGCGCTCGGCAGCTTTTGCGGCTATGCGATCGCCAATACGGCTGGTTTCGCCGTCATCACCGGCGCCTCGGCCCGACATCGCATTCATGCGGCTGGCGGGCTGACGCTCTTCGATGCCGGGCGCGTGGCGCTCTTCTCCTCCACGGCCTTCGTCGTCGGCATCACGCTGCTGGGCGGTATCGGCCTTCTGATGGCGCCGGACGCCGTCTCCGATCTCGTCAGCCTGCCCGCGCGCCTCATCCGCCCCATCGGCGCCGGGCTCGTCGTCGCGACGCTCGTCGTGATGCTCTACTGCGCGCTCGGCCGCCCGATCCGGATCGGGCGCTTCGTGCTGCCCATGCCAGGCTTCAAACTCGCCGTAACGCAACTCGTCCTCTCCGTCGTCGACGTCTGCCTTGCGGGCGGGGCGCTCTACGTACTGGTCGGCGCCGGCACCGATGCCGGGATCAGCTATTTCGAGTTCCTGGCGGTCTACTGCGCCGCGCTGACGGCCGGGCTTCTCAGCCATGTGCCCGGCGGCGTCGGCGTCTTCGATGCGATCATTCTCTCGGCCTATGGCTGGCGGATCGGCGCGGCCGAGGCCCTGGCGGCGCTCCTCGCGTTCCGGATCCTCTATTACATCGCGCCCTTCCTCATCGCGGCGATCGTCCTCGCCTTCGTCGAGATCGCGCGCCATCGCGGCAGTTCGCGGCTCGCCCCGCTGGCCCGGTTCGAGGATATCGCCGACGGCATGGCACCCCTTATCGGCGCCATCATCGCGATCGGCACGGGCGCGATCCTTCTCGCTTTCGGCGTGACGCCGGCAGGCGCGCCGCGCGGCGAGGTCCTGGGTGCCGACATCCCCTATCCGCTGGTGGAGACGGCCCATTTCCTCACCAGCGTCGTCGCTTCCACGCTTCTGTTCCTCGGTGTCGGCCTCATCCGTCGGCTCGATGCAGCCTTTGGGCTGACCATCGTCGCCCTCCTCCTTGCAGCCGGCCTCGCGACCATCAAGGGCCACTCGGTCTACGGCATCGGCGCCATCCTCGCGATGGCGGTGCTGCTCTGGCCCTTCCGCTCGGCCTTCAACCGAGAGACCGCCCTCTTCGCGCAGCCGCTGACCGGCCCCTGGATCGTCGGGATCGCGCTCGTCCTTGCCTCGGCTGCCTGGCTGACCGACTTCGCCTTCTCGCACCAGATCGTCGGCGACGAGACATGGTACGACGTTGCGCTCGACGACGACGCGCCCCGCGCCTGGCGGGCGCTCATCGGCGCGTCCGTCACCGCGATCCTCATCGGATTCACGTTTCTCCTCAGGCGACCCGGGCGGGCGTTCTGAGCCTGGGCGCCACGGCGGATCACGCCCCCGTGAGGCACTTGGTCTGCGAGTTGACACCCGCCGGTCAATCGGGGGAGGGAGGGGCAGCGTCCGTGTCGCCGAACGCGTCCACTCGGGAAGCGGGCCTGGCCGCTTGAGGAGCCCCGCCGCCGATGACTGTCTTGATGAAACCTCACGTCCACATGCGGATTGCAGCCGGTCTCGTGGTGGCGTGGATCCTGGCGCTCGCTACGCCCGTTCAGGCGCAGGAGCCCGATACGGCCGATTGGCCCGCCGTCCTCGCCGAGGCCGAGGGCCAGACAGTCTACTGGCACGCCTGGGGGGGCGATACGCGGATCAACGACTTCATCGCCTGGGTCGGTGATCGCATCGGCGAGGAGCACGGCGTCACGCTGGAGCACGTCAAGCTCTCCGACACGGCCGATGCGGTCAGCCGGGTGATAGCCGAGAAGGCGGCGGGCCAGCTCGACGGCGGCGCGGTCGATGCGATCTGGATCAACGGCGAGAACTTCATCGCGCTCAAGGACCAGGACCTGCTCTTCGGCCCCTTCGCGGAAAGCCTGCCCAACTACGCCGCCGTCAACACGGCCAACGACGTCATCGTCACCGACTTCCAAGAGCCGGTCGAGGGCATGGAATCGCCCTGGCTGCTCGGCCAGTTCGTGCTCTATTACGATGCGAGCATGGTGCTCGCGCCGCCGCGCACGCCGGCGGCCTGGCTCGCCCATGCCGAGAAGAACCCCGGCCGTCTGACCTATCCGCAGCCGCCGGACTTCACGGGCGGCACCTTCCTCAAGCAGATGCTGATCTCGCTGGAGGGTGAGGCCGAGCCGTTCCTC
The DNA here is from genome assembly GCA_963799285.1 of uncultured Alphaproteobacteria bacterium. Lineage (GTDB taxonomy): Bacteria > Pseudomonadota > Alphaproteobacteria > Rhizobiales > CAWCWK01 > CAWCWK01. The sequence continues at coordinate 73,369 of CAWCWK010000003.1, read as the reverse complement.
TCGCCGTTCGACGGGCCGGAGGACGAGGCGCGGCTCGACGCGCTCTTCTCCTATCTCGATACGCTCCATCCCCATCTTTGGCGCGGCGGGCGCGCCTTCCCCGCCGGGGCGCCGGCGCTACGCGCGCTCCTCTCCGACGGCGAGATCGACGTCGCCTTCTCGAACAATCCATCCGAGGCCGCGGGCGCCATCGCGTCCGGGGAGCTGCCCGACACGGTCGTCGCATACACCTTCGAGGGCGGCACGATCGGCAATGCGAGCTTCATCGCCATCCCGTTCAACGCGAGCGCCAAGGCGGGCGCGATGGTGCTGAGCAATTTTCTGCTCTCGCCCGAGGCGCAGGCGCGCATGCAGGACCCGGCCATCTGGGGTGCGCCGAGCGTACTCGACATCGCGGCGCTGGATGGCGTCGCGGCACAGGCCTTCGCTGGCGCCGACGCGGTGCCGGGCTTCCCCGCGCCGGCCGAACTCGCCGTCACGATCCCCGAGCCGCACGGCTCCTGGCTGGAGGCGATCGAGACGGAGTGGCAGCGCCGCTACGGCGGCTAGGGCGGGGCCACGCCGACCGGCATGCTGCGTTTCGCACCCCTTGTCGCCGTTTTCGTGCTCGCCGGTCCGGTCGTCGCCGGACTGGCGGGCACGATCGGCCCGGCGCTCGGCTACATGCCGGCGCTCGGGTTCGATACGCTCGATAGCGCGCCGCTGCGCCAGCTGATCGGGACGCCCGGCCTTCGTATCATGTGCGCGCTCAGCCTCTTCACCGGACTGGCCGCGACGGCACTCTCCCTCCTCATCACGACTCTATTCACCGCCGGCTGGCAGGGCACGCGCGCTTTCGCGGCGCTGCGGCGCGTCCTCTCGCCGCTTCTCGCCGTGCCCCACGCCGCGGCGGCCTTCGGCCTCGCCTTCCTCATCGCGCCGTCGGGCTGGATCGCGCGCCTCGTCTCCCCGGGCCTCACCGGCTGGGAGCGCCCGCCCGACGCGCTCATCGTCAACGATGCGCTCGGCCTGACCCTTCTCGGCGGCCTCGTCGTCAAGGAGGTGCCGTTCCTCTTCCTCGTCACGCTCGCCGCGCTCGGCCAGGCCGACGCCGAGCGTGGCCGCCGCCTCGCCGCCTCGCTCGGCTACGGCCGGGTGCGCGGCTGGCTGCTGACGGTCTTTCCGGGTGTCTACCGCCAGATCCGCCTGCCCGTGCTGGCCACGCTCGCCTTCTCCGCCTCCGTCGTCGATATGGCGATCATCCTCGGGCCGACGACGCCGCCGACACTCGCCGTGCGGATCGTCGAGTGGACGTCTGATCCCGACCTCGCGCTGCGCCGTGTGGCGGCCTGCGGCGCGCTCCTCCAGTTCGGCCTCGTCCTCGCGCTGATGGCGGTCTGGCTCGCCGGTGAGCGGATCGCCATGTGGATCGGCCGGAACATGATCGCAGGCGGACGGCGCGGGCGAGGCCTTGGCGGGCGCCTCTTGGTCATGGCGGGGCCGGTGCTGGCCGGTCTTTCGGCCGCCGTGATCGGGCTGGGGCTCGTCGTCCTCGCGCTGTGGTCCATCGCCGGCCCTTGGCGCTTCCCGGACGCATGGCCCAGCAGCGCGACCCTCGGCCACTGGATGCGGGCGGGGCCGGGCGCCTTGGCTGCGACCGAAACGACGCTCTGGCTCGGCATCGTCTCGGCCGGTCTCGCCCTCGTCCTCGCCGTGGCCGTCCTTGAGAACGAATTCCGTCAACACGCACGCCGCCGCCTCGCCGCCTCCCATGACTTCCATGCCGCCTCGACCGGCACCGGAAGCCCCCGGATCAGGGAAGCGTTGGCCGAGGGCTGGGGGCGCGGCGCGATGGTGCTGATCTACCTGCCGCTACTCGTGCCGCAGATTTCGCTTCTCTTCGGGCTCGACACGCTCTTCCTGACCTTGGGGATCAGCGCGACGTTCGGAGCCGTTCTTCTCGCGCATCTCACCTTCGTCGCCCCTTACGTCTTCCTCTCGCTCGGCCATCCCTGGCGGGCGTTTGACGCGCGCTACGTCACGGTCGCACGCACCCTGGGGCGCTCCGCCACCGCGGCGCTCTGGCGGGTGCGCCTGCCCATGCTGGCCCGGCCCGTCCTCGCTGCCCTCGCGCTCGGCTTCGCCGTAAGTACGGCGCAATACCTGCCGACGCTCCTCGTCGGCGGCGGGCGCCTGACCACGCTGACGACCGAGTCCGTCGCGCTCGCATCGGGCGGCAACCGGCGCCTCATCGGCGTCTGGGCGCTCCTTCAGCTGGCCTTGCCGACGCTCGTCTTCGCCGCGGCTCTCGCCATTCCCGCCCTGGTCTATCGCAACCGGCGAGGGCTCGGCGCATGACGGGTGCGAGGCGGGGCGACGCGACCGGCCTGGTGATCGAGGGGGCTCGCATTCGCGTTGGCGGGCGCACGCTCATCGATATCTCGCTCACCGTCGCGCCTGGAGAGGTCGTCACGCTGATGGGACCGTCCGGGTCGGGCAAGAGTTCGCTCCTCGCGTGGATGACGGGCACGCTCCCCCCTGGCTTTGCGGCCTTCGGCCGGCTCTCATGCGGCGCGCGCGATATCACGGATGCGGCGCCCGAGGATCGCCGCCTCGGCATCCTCTTTCAGGACGATCTCCTCTTCCCGCACATGTCGGTCGCGCAGAACCTCCTCTTCGGCTGCCGCACCGGCACGCAGGCGGAGCGGCGCGCGGCGGTGGCCGGCGCGCTCGCCGATGTGGGGCTGGAGGGGTATGGCCCACGCGATCCGGCCACGCTGTCGGGCGGCCAGCGCGCGCGTGTGGCCCTCCTGCGCACGCTTCTGGCCGAGCCGGACGCGCTTTTGCTCGACGAGCCCTTCTCCAAGCTCGACGCGGCCCGGCGCGACACCGTCCGCGATCTCGTCTTCGGCCGCGTCCGCGCGCGGGGCCTGCCGACGCTCCTCGTCACGCATGACGAAGCCGATGCTAAGGCGGCAGGCGGGCGGGTGGTGCGGCTCGACTGACGCCGCTCAGGGCCGCTCCATCTCCGACGGTCTTTGACTGATCTCGGCACGCGCGGCGGCCTCTGCGCGCAGCGTCGACCACAATGCGTTATCGCCGAGGGCCTCCGGGCGGGCGGCGCGCCGCGTGAGCTCTCGCGCGCGGCCGGCATCGCGCGAGGGTTCGCGGCGTATACGGGCCGCGATGGCGAGGAGATCGCCGAGATGGACCGCGTTCGATTGTCGTGCCCGGTCCGCTATGGCGAGCAGCACGTCGGCCGTCGGACCGTCCCGCGTGAAGAGCCGGCCCTTTCGGCTCGCGTCGTCCGCACCCGGAGGCCGTATGCAGTCGAGCCCGTCTCGCTCGATGGAGGGGAGGCGGTGGCCCGTCAGCGCGAGGTCGAGATCGGGCTGGCCGGTCTGCGCCCGGCGCACCTGTTCGAGCGCGATGAGGCCCCAGCGCAATTGCCCCATCACCATCCACCACCGCACGCGGGCAGGATCGACGAGGATGCCGGATGCGGCTTCATAGGTCGCCAGCCAGTCGCCGAGATCGCCGAGCCCGCCGGCTTCGCGGTGCAGGCGCCCGTGGCGCCAGGCCGGTGCGCAGAACCAACCGAGATCGGACTCGCGCTCCGACGGGCCGGCGAACTCCCAGTCGAGCACGGCGACGAGCCGGCCATCCCGGGTGAGGAGGTTGCCCACGCGAAAGTCGCGATGCGCGAAGACCACCGGCCCTGCCTCGGGCGCGTTTCGGTCGCACCAATTGAAGAGATAAGCGAGGGCGGGGCGCTCTGGCGCCAGATCGCGCAGGCGTCGGCGCGCGGAACGCAGGGCTTGCGAAACGGCATTCCGCTGTAGCGCCGAGGCTCCGTCGATCGGCACCGCGTGAATGCGTGCGAGTGCCGCCGCGCATGCCGCTAAGGTGTGGGGCCGAGCCTCGTCCAGAACGGCTCGAGGGTCCGCAATGCCGGCCTCGCGGGTCATCAGGAAGAAGGGCGCACCCACGATGGCGGCATCGTGAACGATATCGACGGGTCGCGGACTCGGCACGCCCGCCTCGTGGGCGGCCCGAAGCGACGCGAACTCTCCGCCGCGCGATCGGCTTTCCTCCAGCCGCGTCGCGGCGTCGGTCCGCAAAACGAGGCGGTCGCGTACCCCGTTACGTCGCTCCAGCGTCAGCGCCCAGCTTTCGGGGCCGGCTCCGCCGCCAAGCCGGCGCAGCGACGCCGATCGCACGGGTTCGCCGATCGCGCAGAGATGGGTGGCGAGGCTTCGCTCGGCATCGGCGACATCCGCGATCATCGGAGCGTCCCGAGGACGGCTTTTGCGGACGATTGGGATGGAAACGACATCGCCCTTTCAAGCGCGTCGGCGCGGGTTCCTCAAGCGCCCTGTCGGCAGATGGCTCAAGCCCTTCGGCGCCTCAAGCCCTTCGGCGCCTCAAGCCCTTCGGCGGCGGCCCGAGAAGAGAAGGGACAGAGCGCCGACCGCAAGCGTGCCGGCGGCCGCGATGCCGGCGGTGCGAAGCGTGGCCGGATTGACGTAGACAGCGTCTGGGCGGGCCTGCGCCCCGAACCGTCCGGCGGCGCCATAGTCGCCCGGTACCGGCTCGAAGAGGTTGCCGTCGTTTACGCCGTCCTGAGGCTCTTCGGTCATCTGACCGCCCCAGGCCTGGTCGCTCAGCATCCTGTCCATGAGACCGGGCGCGACCGCGCCACCGAGGATGAGTTGGAGCGAGGGTCCACCGACCCAAAGCTCGCGCGGTGCCTCGTCGGCGGCCTTGCGGATGGCCTCGGCGGCGGCTTCGGGTTTGAAGAGCGGCGGCACGGGCTCCGGTCGGCGCGGAAGCTTCGAGCGGCACCAGGAGAACTGGGGCGTGTTGACGCCCGGCAACTGGACCATGGAGAGCCGGATCGGGCTCGCCTCGTGCTCCAGCTCGGCGTGGAGGCTGTCGGTGAAGCCACGCAGCGCGTATTTGGCGCCGCAATAGGCCGATTGGAGCGGGATCGCGCGGTGGGCGAGCGCCGAGCCGACCTGCACGATCGTACCCGAATCGGCCGCGCGCATGTGTTTGAGGGCCGCGAGCGTGCCGTGGACGGCGCCGTGATAGACCACGTCGGTGACCCGTGCGAACTCCGCCGGGGTGAGGTCGACGACGCGCGAATAGACCGTCGTCATGGCGTTGTTGATCCACACGTCGATGCCGTGCCCGGCCTCCGCCACTTTGTCGGCGGCCGCCATCACGGCCTCGGCGTCGGCGACGTCGGCCGGGCAGACGATCGCCTCGCCGCCGAGCGCGCGGACCTCCTCGGCGGTCGCCGTCAGCCGATCCTCGTCGCGGGCGATGAGACCGATGCGCCAGCCCTCTCGGGCGAAGAGCCGTACCGTGGCGCGGCCTATGCCGGCCGTCGCGCCTGTGACGACGACGGTCGGGCGGCGATTCGAGACCGCCGTCCGTGCGGTTGTCTGCGGTCTAAGATCGGACATGGAGGCTCCTCACGCTTGCTCTGCCACCGGGGCCGATCGGCGGGGCCCCGCCCCATCCCCCGCACCGCGCCTCAGCTAGCGTCGTCGCTGAACCAGGAAGGAGAGGCGCGAATGCGAGGGGACGGGCCCGATGACGACGCGATACCTGAACGCCACCGTGCCCCTGTCAACGAGCCGCCCCTGAACCGGTTCCGCACGACCGGCGAGGTTTCGCTGAGACGTCGTTCTCAGCCCTTTTAGGAAGACTTCGCCGACATCCTCCCAAGGTTATCTTGAATAGGAGCTGGAAGCGTCGTGCGCCTGCCGTCCCTCTCGCATGGACGTCCTGACAGGACCGGCCCCTGGTGGAGATTGATGAACGAGATCGCGCTCAGCATCGCTGCCCGAGGTACCATACGGGCTCTCCAAGATGCCGCGGCGACTGGTCGGACGCTTTCGACGCGGCTGGCGACCGGGCGGGACGTCAACTCCGCCCTTGACTCGCCGACGAACTTCTTCACCGCCCAGACGCTGAATGCCCGATCGTCGGCGCTTCTCTCGGTCGTCGATACGTTCGGCACCGCCAAGAACATGCTGGAGAGCGCCGACAACGGCATCACGGCGCTCGGCGGCCTGATGAAGCAGCTCCGCCAAGTGGTTGACGAAGCCGTCACCGCCGGCGGGGATGGCCGCGTGGAGGGCGTCAGCGCCCGCGCCCGGGGCGGCCCCGTCCGCCGGCTCAACCCCGCGACGATCACCTTCAGCAATGCCGTCCTGTCGCGCGGCACCGGCGTACTGAGCCGAACCATCCAGCCGACCGACGATCTCAATCGTCTCGATGTCGGCTTCCGGCAGGTCCAGCAGGATTGGCAGGAACAGCGCGTGCTTGCCGGCGACGCGCTCTACCTGTCCGTCGGCCGTGGCTCGACGATGACGTTCACATACGGGGTCGACGGCACGACGGTCGGCGAGCTGCTGGACGCGGTCAACACCCACGCATCCGGGGCCTATACCGCCCAGGTCGTCGGCGGCAATCGCATCGAGTTCGCCGCACCCGGCGAGAACTCGCTCGTCATCTCGGCCAGCAGCGACGGCCGCCTCCTCAACGCGATCAATATGAACCGCGGCATCGTATGGGAGGGCACCGCCGCCGCGGGCAGCGCCATCATCGGTGGGCGCACCGGCATGAGCGAGACGACGCCGATCACGTCGATGGGGCTCGGGGAGACGCGGGGCTTCACCGACAGCCTTCCCGGTACCGAGCGAGGGGTCACCTGGTTCGGCTACGGCCCCCAGACCAGCACGACACCGCCCTATTCGAACACCAATCGTCCACGACACGGCACGACGATGGGCGACTTCGTCGAGACCTTCAACAACCCATCGACGCACTACTACGTTGCCAACACCCATCCGAATTTCGGCAGGGTCTATCCGTCAAACGGCTATCATGCCGATTTCGACGACGAGGGCAGGATCCGATTTACCTCGCTCGACGATCGTGCCCGGTTGACCGTGCCGACCATCGGCTCGCTGCAGGACGAGATAGGGCTCGACTACGATCCCATCACCGATTCGTCGCCCGCACTCGTCAACAACCGCGAAGGCAGCACCTTCTACGGCCGCTATTTCGACCTTTTGCGGCAGATCGACGAGCTTGTTGCGGACAGCGGTTATCTCGGTCGCAACCTCCTGAGCGGGGATCGGTTCTCGCTGGACCTCAACGAGACCGGCAAGGCGTCGATGATGATCTGCGGCGTCGACGTCTCGGCCCGGTCCTTGGGCCTTCGCGACGTGACGCAGGACGACTTCCTGCGGCCCCGGACGATGCGCTTCGTCAGCGAGGCCATGGACGCCGCCGAGCTGGAATATGGCAAGTTGTCATTCGGCCTCGCACAGACCCATGCTGTGCTGGGCGTCCGGGAGACGTTCAACACCGAGATCGCCAACACGTTGAAGGGCGGATCGGCCGAGCTCGTCCTCGCGGACCCGAATGCCGTCGGCGCGCAGGTTCTGGCCACCCAGACGCGGATGTCGCTCGCCACCGAGGCTCTCAGCATCATCGCGACGTCCGATCGGGGCGTGCTGCAACTCTTCCGATGGCGCCGGCTCTTCGGGCACCGTCCTCTATCGCGGCCTACGCTGCCTCAGGCGGCGCGGGCGACCTTGCCTTCACGCATGTCGAGCGCCAGCCAGGTGTCGAGGAAGGTCTCGAGCCAGGCCCGGGTGAGATGGTCATGAACCAGCCGGCCGCGCAGGTGGTCGGCGCGCCCCTGCGCGTTGGGCAGGGCGAACCGGTGTGCGCCGCGCGTCGTCCAGCGGTGTATCATCGCCTGCGTCAGCTCGACGTGAAACTGAATCGCCAACGCCGCGTCGCCATAGGAGAAGGCCTGGCAGCCAAAGGCCTCGCTGGAGGCAAGGCAGGTCGCGTCTCCGGGCAGCGTCATGCCCTCCGAATGCCACTGGTAGATCGTCTCCGGCCAGTCGCCGCCCGTGAGGGCGCGTCCGGCCTCGCTCGTCTCCAGCCCGTACCAGCCGATTTCGACAAGACTGTCCGGATGCGTGCCGACCGTGCCGCCGAGATGCCGACAGAGCATCTGTGCGCCGAGACAGACGCCGAGCACGGGCGCGCCCTCGGCCAGCGGCACCGCCATCCAGTCGATCTCCGTCTTCACGAACGGGTCGGGATCGTTGGCCGACATCGGGCCGCCGAAGACGACGGCTCCGGCATGATCGGCCATTGTCTCGGGTAGCGGATCGCCGAAGCGCGGGCGACGCATGTCGAGCGTGAAGCCCCGCGCGGCGAGCCGCTGCCCGATGCGGCCCGGCGTGGAGTGTTCCTGATGAAGGACGACGAGGATCGGGCGATCCCGGCGGAGCGTGTCGTGGGGTGGGTGAAGCGCGTCTGGCATGGCGCGTATTGTCGCGGTTCCGCGCGGCTTCGCAAGCGCCGGACGGCCTATCCCATCACGCGGGGTTGGCAGCGTGATCGTCCTGCCGCATGTCTCGCCCCACCTCGCGCTTGGCCAGCACCCGGTCGCGCGCGGAGATGCCGAGGAGTTCGGAGACGCGCCAGATGAGATTGTCCTCGAAGGCGTGGACCTCGCCATCCGCCCAGGCCATGCGCCAGAGCATCTCGATGATCTCCAGCCGGCCGTCCTCGTCGAGGTCGCGCTTGAGGATGCTGGTGAAGGCGTAGAAATCGACCGCCTCGCGGTCCTGCACCCGCGCCTCGGCGATGAGCGCATCGATGGCGTCCGCGTCGAGGGCAAAGCGCTTGGCAAGCAACTCGCGCAGCACCGCCTCTTCCTCGGGCGCGACCGTGCCGTCGACCGACGAGGCCTGGACGAGGAGGACGGCGGAGGCGAGCTTGGTGTCGATCGGCGCGCTGGCCTCTCCCGTCGCATCGTCGCCGAGGAGAAAGGCGCGCAGGGCTTCGAGCATGTCGGGTGTCCAGGGAAAAGGGTCGGGCCGGGGGGTCGGGTAGCCAGATGCGCTTTTCGGCCCCCGCGATCAAGGGCGGTGCCGTCTCACCCTTCGCGGCGCACGAGGCCGACCCCGGCTGGCGGCAGCGTGTCGGCGCCGAGAAGGACCTCACCCGCGCCCGCGAGGCCCGCCATGACGGCAGGTTCGCTGCCATAGTTGAAGACGAAGCGATAGGGACCGGCATCCCGGACCCGAACCGCGTCGGGCAGCGACTGCGTGGCAAGCCCGGCCCGCGCGGCGGCATCGCCCAGAATGTCAGACCAGAGCGGATTGTCGGGCCAGCCGGCGAGATAGGTCAGCCGGCCTTGGCGCGCGAAAAGGGGGTGGCCATCCGCCACCGTCCCACCGGCTTCGGCGGCCGGGCCGATCTCGAGATGTTCGCGCCAGAGCTTGATGGCGCCGTGATTGCCGACGGTGATGGGCATGTCGGCCCGCAGGCTCTCGACACGCGTCACCTTCGCGTCGAGCAACGCACCGAGATCGGGCGGCAGGGCGGCCGGGATGTGGAAGTCGCGCGTCTTGGAGCCCGCGCGGGGGCCGATGACGAGTTCGGTGTCCCGCGCGGCAGCGAGGTTCTCGCGCGCGCCCTCGGTCCAGTGCATGAGGCCCGGTACGACGGCGAGCTTGAAGTCGGCCAGACCGTCGAGATCGGGGCCGACGATGTCGATCGAAAGGCCCAGCCGGCGCAGGGCGCAATAGGCCGAGAAGACGAGGCTGAAATAGGCGAAGTCGCCCTGGGGCTGCGTTTGCCAGGCCCAGTCCGATTCATAGTCGAAGACGAGTGCGACGGGGGAGGGGCCGCGCTCGACATCCGGCAGGCGGGCGATCTCGTCCGCCACTGCCCGGGCCTCGGCCAGCGCCGGCGCGGGCTCGGCATCGGTGCGCAGCAGGCCGGCATGCATCTGCTCCTGCGCGAAGGGCGCCTGGCGCCAGCGGAAGTAGCTGACGACCTCGGCCCCGTGCGCGAACGCCTCCCAGGACCAGAGCCGCACCATGCCGTCGAGCGGCGCCGGGTTGTGCGGCGCCCAGTTCACCGGCCCCGGCTGCTGCTCCATGACCCAGAATCTCTTTTGCCTCGCGCCGGCGGGCTGAGGTTCTGAATCGGCTTTGCCGTCGGTGTGTGCCGCGTATGTCGTCCCGATGGCTTTGTTTCGCTCGGCGTTCGCGGGCTGTGTCGATGTGGCTGTGGCGGCGTCGTCCGGAGCCGCTTCGTGCGTCACCTCGCTCGTGCGGTCGTAGCCACTGACGGCGCGGTAGAGGTCGTGGTGGAAGGCCTGGAAGTCTGGGTCGCCCTGGTGGGCGAAGCGTCGCTTCCAGGCGTCGTCGGCGCCGAAGCGGTCTTCGAGAAAGCCGAGCGGGTAGCTGTCCCAGGAGGCAGCGTCGAGATCGGCGGCGACGTCGTAGTGATCGAAATCTGTGATCCGGCCCATGTAGTTGTGCAGCAGGGTGCGGCCGAGCGAGAGCTCTCGCAGCACCTCGGTCTGCGCCCGGTTGAACGCGACGACTTGGGTCGAGGAGAAGCGGCGGAAGTCGAGGACGTGGGACGGGTTCGGCTCGGTCACCGTGAGGTTGGGCAGTTCGATCTCGTCGAAGGCGCCATAGTCCATCGACCAGAAGGCGTTGCCCCAGGCGGCGTTGAGGGCGTCGATCGTGACATAGCGGGCGGCCAACCAGACGCGGAAGCCCGCTTCGGCCGCGGGTGAGTAGGAGAGCGTGGTATCGTGGCAGCCATATTCGTTGTCGGTCTGCCAGGCGACGACCGCCTCGTGCCGACCATAGCGCTCTGCCATCAGGCGCGTGATGCGCACCGCCTCCTCGCGATAGCCGAGATGGGAGAAGTCGTAGTGTCGGCGCGAGCCGAAGCGGCGCGGGTGGCCTTGCGCATCGACGGCCAGCATGTCCGGGTGCCTTGCCACCATCCACCGCGGCGGCGTGGCGGTCGGCGTGCCCAGCACGATGTGGAGGCCGGCCTCGTGCAGCGTCTCGACGGCGCGGTCGAGCCAGGCCCAGTCGAGCCGGTCCGGCTGCGGCTCGATGCAGCTCCAGGCGAACTCGCCGATCCGCACGAGCGATAGGCCGGTCTCGACCATCCGCGCGGCGTCTATCGCCCAGCGCTCTTCGGGCCAATGCTCGGGGTAGTAGCAGACGCCGAGGCGGCGGCGCGTCCAGTCGATCATCGAAGGGCTTTCCCAGGCGCGCGGCCTATTTGACCGCGCCCAGCGTCAGCCCTGCGATGAAGTGCTTCTGCATGAGGAAGAACATCAGCACCGGCGGCATGGCGGCGAGGATCGAGGCGGCGGAGACGAGCTGCCATTGGCTGACGAACTGGCCGTTGAGCGTGCGCACGCCGGCCGTGATCGGCAGCAGGTCCTGGCTCTGGAGGAGCACGGTCGCCCAGAAGAAGTCGTTCCAGATGAAGGTGAAGATGAGGACCGAGAGCGCCGCGATGGCCGGGCGCATGAGGGGAAGGACGATGTGCCAGAAGATCTGCCATTCCGTCACGCCCTCAACCCGGGCCGATTCGATCAGCTCGAAGGGCAGCGCCTTGATGAAATTGCGCATGAAGAGCGTGCAGAAGCCGGTCTGGAAGGCGGCGTGGAAGAGGACAAGCCCGAGGATCGTGTCATAGGTGCCGGTCTGGCGCGAGAAGTCGATGACCGGGACCATGAGGATCTGGAAGGGTACGAAGTTGCCGGCGACGAAGAGGAAGAAGAGCGGCAACGCGAGGCGGAACCTGTAGATGGCGAGCGCATAGCCCGCCAGGCAGGCGAGCCCGACCGAGATCATGACCGTGGGCACCGTGATCATGACCGAGTTGAGGAGATAGAGGCCCGCGTCCGAGCGCACGAAGATGGCCGTGTAGTTCTCCACCGGCTGGAACGCGGAGGGCCAGCCAAAGACGTTGCCCTGGTTGATGTCGATGGCCGGTCGAATGGACGTGACCGCGATCGCCAGGAGCGGCAGCAGCCAGACGAAGAGCGCGATCGGGAGCGCCAGCTGATACCCGAAGCGGGTGCCGGCGGGCGCATGATCTATCGGTTTCGGGAACATCAGCGCGCCTCCCGCTCGTCCTGATACATCCGCCACAGGAAGTAGCTGATATAGACCATCATGATGGTGAAGAGGACGACGGCGATGGCCGAGCCGTAGCCGTAGCGGTAGCCGTATTCGGAGAGCGCGGTCTCGTACATGTAGTAGGCCAACACGTTGGACGATCCGTAGGGCCCGCCTTGGGTCATGATCGCGATGAGATCGAACGAGCGAAGCGCGCCGATGACAGTGACGACGACGGCGATGAAGGTCGCTGGCTTCAACTGAGGCAGCACGACATACCAGAGCATGCGCCAGCCCTTCGCGCCGTCGAGCCGTCCGGCCTCGACCTGGTCGGGCGAGACGTTGTTGAGGCCCGTCAGGTAGAGGATCATGCAATAGGCGATCTGCGGCCAGAGGCCGGCGGCGATGATGCCGTAGGTGACATAGCGCTCATCGCCGAGGATCTGCGGCGGATCGGCCCCGAACCAGCCCCAGACGAGCCCGACGATCCCGAAATCGGGGTTGTAGAACCAGGCGAAGATCAGCCCGACGACGACCTGGCTGATGACGAAGGGAAAGAAGAAGAGGGACTTGTAGATGCGGATGCCCGGCGTCGTCTGATTGAGGAAGAGCGCGACGAAGAGCCCGGCCGGCACGGCCAGCATGTAGAGCGCCAGCCAGATCACGTTGTTCTGCAGCGAGGTGTAGAAGCGGTCGTCGTACCAGAGGTCCTCGTAATTTCTGAGACCCACCCACTCCATCGCGCCCAGCCCGTCCCACTCGTAGAGGCTGATACGGAACGAGGCGAGGATCGGCCAGATGACGTAGATGGCGAAGAAGACCAGCGCCGGAGCGAGAAAGAGCCAGGGCGCGATCGCATCGCGATTGCGTCGCGATTGGGGTGCGTTGTCACGCGCCTCTCCGGCGATGATGCCGGCCTCGGCGTTGACGGACATGGATGGCCTCCCCGGCTGGTCTTGTCTCGGCTCCTCTTGTCTTGGCGCAAGACTGTGCGGGCGAGCGTGGCGCAAAGCAGGGCCGGTTGTCCAGAGCGGCAGGCGGCTAAGGGAGGGCTTTGCGGAGGCGAAAGGGAAGGCGGGCGGCACGGGGTCGGTCGTGCCGGTCTCACGTCACCGCGTAGTACACCGTCAGCACCAGGCCGATCGCGATGACGAAGCCCCGCACGATCGCCTGCGGCACGCGCTTGGCAAGCGCGATGCCGCCATAGCCGCCGGCCGCGACGGAGGCGAGCATCACCGCGCTGGGCCCCCAGGCGACGACGCCGCTCAAAGCGAAGATGACGGCCGCGATGCCAGCCACCACGATCGAGAGCAGCGCCTTGATCGCGTTGATGTGGTGATAGTCGTCGCCCTCGGTGAGGCCCAAGGAGGCGAGCATCATGATGCCCATGCCGGCGCCGAAGAAGCCGCCATAGATCGAGACGACGAACTGGATCGCCCAAGCCACCGGCGGCGGCGCCTGGAAGCGGCGGGCCTTCAAGAACCGCGTGATGGCGGGTCCGGCGGCGAAGAGCGCCGTCGCAGCGATGAGGAGCCAGGGCACCAACGCGCGGAACTGCGGATTGTCTAGCGCGAGGAGGATGAAGGCGCCGGCTACGCCGCCGAGGGCAGTCACGATGACGAAGGGCAGCACCGCCCGGCCCATGCCGAGAAGCTCCCTTCGGTAGGCCAGCGTCGAGGTGACGTAGCCTGGGAACTGGGCGATCGACGAGGTGGCGTTGGCCGTGATCGGCGGCAGGCCCACGAAGGTGAGGACGCCGAAGGCGATGAACGTGCCGCCGCCCGCGACCGCGTTGATCGCGCCCGAGACGAAGCCCGCAGCCACGAGGAGAAGGATGTCGATCAGACTCAAGGGTCGCGGCTTTCATAGGTCGGAAACGAGACGGGCGGCCAGAAGGCCGCCCGCCGAAGGTTCAGTGGGTCATCGCGCCGAGGGAACGCGGTCGAGCCTCTATTTACCGGAGCGGCTCTAGTCGCTCGCGCGCTCCTGGATGCGGTCCAGACGCTCCAGGATGGCGTCCAGGCGATCGGGCTTGATCATGAATTCCTGGAAGCCTTCCATGCCGGCCTTGGCCATCTCGGCCGGGGCGTCGCGGTCGTAGAACTGGGCAATGCCCTCGGCGCCGCTCAGGAGCTCGAAGCCGGCCTGGATGAACTTGTCGTCGCCCACGCTGGCCTCGGCGTTGATCGGCAGCTGCTTGATCTCCTCGTTCCACATGCTGTTGACGTCGGGCCGCGCGATGAAGGCCAGGAAGGCCTTGCCGTTCTCGACGTTGGTCGCGTTGGCGGCGAGGTGGAACGTGTCGGTCGGGGCGTCCTCGGCGCGCGGGATGGCGGGGTCGATCGTCGGGAAGGGCGCGAAGCCGATCTGCTCGTCGGTCAAGCCGCCCTCGCGCATGGCGTTCACGGCGAAATTGCCCATGACGTACATGGCCGCCTCGCCGTTGTTGAAGCCGGCCAGAGCGTCCTGCCAGTCCATCGTCGCGTGGTTGTCGACGAAGCACTCGGCGTCGAGCATGCGTTGCCAGTTGGCGAAGGTCGCGCGGGTGCGCTCGTCCGTATAGGGCACCTCGCCGGCCGTCAGCTGGTTGTGGAAGTCGTAGCCGTTGGTGCGCAGGTTGAGATAGTCGAACACGCCGCCGAGCGGCCATAGGAACTGCGAGCCCGTCGTGATCGGCGTGATGCCGGCGGCCCGCAGCGTCTCGCAGGCGGCAAGGAGGTCGTCGAACGTCTCGGGCGCCGCAATGCCGTTCTCTTCGAGGATGTCGGCGCGGTAGAAGAGGCCCCAGTTGTAATAGGTATAGGGCACGCCGTACTGCTTGCCGTCCACCGTCATGGCGGACATGGTCGAGGCGAGCGTCTCGTCGAACCCGTTCTCCTCCCAGACGTCCGAGACGTCAGCGAAGAGGCCGGCGTCGACGAAGGGGCGCATGCGGTTGCCGGCATACCAGGAGGCGACGTCGGGCGCGTCGTCGGCGGTCAGGAAGTTGCGGATGGCCGTCTTGTAGGCCTCGCGATCCTGCACGTTGGTGGTGACGTTGAGATCGGGGTTCTCGGACCGGAACATCTCGACGACGCGATCGAAGGCGGCCTTCTTGTCGGGGTTGAGGTCGTCGAAATTGATGACGAGGTCGCCCGTGAGCGGCTCGCTGTGCTCGGCTGCCAGCGCGGCGCCGGTCATCATGGTCGTGGCGGCGAAGCTGGCGGCGAGCGCGGCCAGCGCGATGCGAAGTCTCATGTCTCTCTCCCGAAACGCGCGCGTGCCTGTCGGGCCGCCCGCTTTTTGTATCGCGACGCGCCAATCGGAGGCCGCGCCGTTTGAAATCAATCGCGGTCCCCCTTAAGCCTGTCAAGGAATCGTACCGTGAGAGCGCCGCATCAGACGGCGCCTCGCCAGGAGGGAAGACACGCGATGGCCGGGCTGGAGCTTACCGACGTTCACAAGGCCTACGGGCCCGTCGAGGTCATCCATGGCATCGACCTGACGATCCCCGACGGCGCGTTCACCGTCTTCGTCGGCCCGTCGGGCTGCGGCAAGTCGACCTTGCTGCGCATGGTGGCGGGGCTGGAGGAAATCTCGTCGGGAACGCTTCAGATCGGTGGGCGAACGGTCAACGACGTCGAGGCCGCCCAGCGGGGCGTCGCCATGGTCTTTCAGACCTACGCGCTCTACCCGCACATGACGGTGGCCGAGAACATGGGCTTCGGCCTCAAGATGAACGGCGTGCCGAAGGCCGAGATCGAGGCGCGGGTGGCGGAGGCCTCCAACATCCTCAAGCTCGACCCCTACCTCAAGCGCAAGCCCAAGGCGCTGTCGGGCGGCCAGCGCCAGCGCGTCGCGATCGGGCGGGCGATCGTGCGTGAGCCGGAGGTCTTTCTCTTCGACGAGCCTTTGTCCAATCTCGACGCCGAACTGCGTGTCGCCATGCGCGTCGAGATCGCCCGGCTCCACCAGGAGATCGGCGCGACGATGATCTACGTTACCCACGACCAGGTCGAGGCAATGACGCTGGCCGATCAGATCGTGGTCCTCAGGGACGGTCGGATCGAGCAGGTCGGCGCCCCGCTCGAGCTCTACGACGATCCGGACAACCTCTTCGTCGCCGGCTTCATCGGCTCTCCGCGGATGAACTTCATGGCCGGGCGCGTGGCCGCGGCCGAGGGTGGGATCGCCACCATCGAGGTGCCCGAGCACGCCTTCACGATATCGTTACCGCTCACCGAGACGCCCGCGCCCGGCACCGAGGTCACGATCGGCGTGCGCCCGGAACACTTTGCCGATGGCGGCTCGGCCGAGATGGATCTCAGGGTCGACGTGGTCGAGCATCTGGGCGGCGCCAGCTTCATCTATGCCGAGGCCGCCGGCAGCGCACAGCGGGGCGCCACCGAGGAGCCGCCCTTGGTGATCGAATCGCGCGATGCGCGCCGCGTGAAGGAAGGCGAGGTCTTCCGCGTCAGCTTCGATCCGGCCAAGGCGCTCGCCTTCGAGACGCAAGGCGGGCGGCGGCTGCGCTAGGGGTTGGGCCTGGCCGGCGCGCCGAGACCTATCGCGGGGCGCGCTTGGCCAATATCCGCTGCAGGGTGCGCCGGTGCATGTTGAGCCGCCGGGCCGTCTCCGAGACGTTGCGCCCGCACAGCTCGTAGACGCGCTGGATGTGTTCCCAGCGGACCCGGTCGGCCGACATCGGATTCTCGGGCGCCTCGGCCTTGTCGTTGGAGCGGGCCATGAGCGCGTTGAAGACGTCGTCGGCGTCCGCCGGCTTCGACAGGTAGTCGACGGCTCCGGCCTTCACGGCCGTCACGGCGCTGGCGATGTTGCCATAGCCGGTCAGCACGATGGCGCGGGCGTCGGGCCGGGTCTCGCGCAGCTTGGCGATGACGTCGAGCCCGTTGCCGTCCTCGAGCCGCAGATCGACCACGGCATAGGCGGGCGGCGCCGCGTCGGCAATGCGAAGCCCCTCGGCGATCGTCTCGACCGGCGTGACCTCGAAGCCCCGGCCCTCCATGGCGCGCGAAAGGCGCTGGAGGAACGGACGATCGTCTTCGACGATCAGGAGGCTGCGCTCGGCGCCATCGGGGAGGCGGCCGGTCTCTTCGGCGCTCGGCATGTCGGTCATACTCATGGCTCGGCTCCAATCCAAGGCGTTCCGGGAACACGGACCCGAAGGGGCCGCCGTCCGGCCCCCTGTCGCGAGCCTGAGCGTGCAGCACCGGCGGTTCTCGTTCCGTCGATCAGTTTGTGACCGGGATATAGGCGCCGAACCGATCAGGACCATGGGTCGCAGCGGGACGCGGGGTCGCAGCCACAGGCCCCCGGAGACGTCGTCCCAGCCCGGATCGGGCGATCAGGCCGGCGATCCAGGTGTGCCGTCCGCGATCGCCCCTTCCGCGATCGCCCCTTGCGTGATCGCCCCTTGCGTGATCGCCGATGCCGCGTCGCCCTGCGAATCGTCTCGCGGCATGCGGAAGGCGTCGCTCGGCCAGCTGACGGTGACCTCCGCCCCGCCCACGTTGCGGATCGAGACGTCGGCGCCGGAGCGCTCCAAAAGCGTCTTGGCTATGAAGAAGCCGAGGCCGAGCCCGCTCGTACCGCGCGCGCGGCGCCCGCTCTCCCGGTAGGGCTCGCCCAAATAGGGCTCGCCGATCCGGCGCAGCACGTCGGCCGAGAAGCCCGGACCGTCGTCGCGCACGACGACGGTCACGCGCCCGGACCCCCAACGCGCCTCGATGCTGACGCGCGTCTTCGCGTAGTCGACCGCGTTCTCCACGAGGTTGCCGAGCCCGTAGAGGACACCCGCATTGCGAGGCATGAAGGGCTGGGGCCCCGAAGCGACGTCGATCGCGATCCGGGGGCCGGCGTCCTGATGGGGATCGCTCACCTCGGCGAGGAGGTTGGAGACCTTTAGCCAGCCGATGACGTCGCCCTCGTCGTCGAGCGAGGACAGCTTGGCGAGGATGGTTCGGCAGCGCGCCGCCTGCTCGACGATGAGGCGGGCGTCGTCAGCATTGAGGCCAGGCGGAAGATCGCGGCTCAACTCCTTGGCCGTGAGTGCGATCGTCGCCAGCGGCGTGCCGAGCTCGTGCGCGGCGGCCGCAGCCAGTCCGTCGAGCCGGGTGAGGTGCTGTTCGCGCTGAAGGACCAGCTCGGTCGCGGCCAGGGCCTCGGAAAGCGTGCGGTTCTCGCGTGCAACGCGCCAGACATAGGTGACCGTGAAGGCCATGCCGAGAACGAGCGCCGCCCAGATGCCGGCAATATAGAGCACCGGTTGTCTGAACGGCTGCCAAGCGTACCAGGGCAGGGGGAAATAGTAGAAGGCGAGCGCGGTCGAGAGCACCGTCACCAGCAGGCAGAGGCGAAGCGTATGGCGCAGCGGCAGCGTCGCGGCCGCCACCACGACCGGGACGAGCAGCAGGATGCTGAACGGGTTCTGCAAGCCGCCGGTCAGGTAGAGAAGGGTCGCGAGCTGCGCGGTGTCGAAGGTGAGGAGCGCCATCGTCATGCGATCCGTCAGCCGAAGCCGGCGCTCGTGCGTGAGCCCGACATTGAGTGCGACCGAAGCGAGCACCGCCAGTCCGGCCGGCAGCAGCGGCAGGTCGAAGTTGAGGCCCCGCGCCGTGAAGACGATGGCCAGGACCTGGCCCGCGATCGCCATCCAGCGCAGGCGTAGGCTCGTGTTACGCCGCATCTGGCGCGAGGACTGCGTCTGCTCCGGTGTCAGCGTCTGGGGCAACGAGGTCGTGTCCGTGCATGGCGGGGTCGAGGAGGCGACGGCGCTTCCGATCGAGGAAGAGTGCGGCGGGGCGCGTAGGACGGCAAGCCTATACGAACGCGGGGTACATCAGGCGTGGGCCCCGGCGCCGCAGCCCGTGACCGGACCCTCGGCCGAACTCTCGACCGAACTTTCGGCCAAGTCCTCGTCCGCGCAGGGTCCGTGCTCGATCTCGACCGTCGCGTGGTCGATCGCGAAACGGGTTCGCAGCCGGTCCTTGATGGCGCGTATCGCGGCGCCTGGGTCCGCGCCGTCCCGGATGCGGGCATGGAGCGTCACCATCGGGCGCTCGGGCGTGATCGACCAGGCGTGGACGTGATGGATGTCCTCGACCTGCGCGATGTGGGCGGCGAGGTCGGCGGGAATCGC
Organism: uncultured Alphaproteobacteria bacterium; assembly: GCA_963799285.1. Classification (GTDB taxonomy): domain Bacteria; phylum Pseudomonadota; class Alphaproteobacteria; order Rhizobiales; family CAWCWK01; genus CAWCWK01. Next base: position 54,262 of record CAWCWK010000003.1, on the reverse strand, counting down.
GGCGGCGTCCACATGGGCCGGTGCGCCCTCCAGCAGCACGTGCGCGCTCTCCGCGACGAGCCCCCAGGCGGAGCGCAGCACGAGGCCGGCGACGACGAGCGAGAGGATCGGGTCGATCGGCATCCAGCCGGTGGCGAGGATGACGAGCGCGCCGGCGATGGCGGCGGCGGAGCCGAGAAGGTCGCCGATCACGTGGAGCATCGCGCCGCGCACGTTCATGTTGCTCCGGTCGGCCCCGTGGAGGGCGGCGAAGGCGGCGATGTTGACGAGAAAGCCGAGGACCGCGACGACGAGCATCAGACCGCCCAGCACCGGCTGCGGCTCGAAGAGGCGGGTGACGGCCTCGTAGGCGATCCAGCCGCAGATGGCGAAAAGCGTCAGCCCGTTGACGAAGGCGACCAGCACCTGCGCGCGGTCGAAACCGTAGGTGCGCGCCGCGTCGGCCGGGCGGCGGGCGAGGCGAAAGGCCATCCAAGCGAGGACGAGCGAGGCGAAATCGGTGAGCATGTGCCCGGCATCGGCCAGGAGGGCGAGCGAGCCCGACACGATGCCGCCCGCGACCTCGGCCAGCATGAAGACGCCAATGAGGACCGCCGCGACGGCGACCCGCCGCTCGCTGGCGCCATGAGCGTGATTGTGCGCGTGATTGTGCGCGTGGCCGTGCGAATGACCAGATGAATGGCCACCTGAATGGTCATGGGCAGGATGATCGTGCGAATGCGACATGAGGCCACGCTTTAGGCGAGCGGCCCGTGTGGTGCAACGCGGCATGCGCGCTCCTCCTCACCGATGCCCGGCCGTCCCACCATTGCGGCATCGAACGCACAGGCGGGCACGATTCGGACGGGCGCCGTTTGCTGCACTGCCGCGATCCGCGCTATCGTGGCGTTCGCGCGAGCGGGCGGGCACCGCCGGCCGCGTTGCCATGGAGACGTCATGCCGGCCTATTTCTGGTACGAGATGAACCACGCCGCCCTCGCGCCCCTGCGCGCCGTGGCCGGTGCGACGAAGCTCGCCTACAAGAATCCGCTCAACCCACTCTCCGACACGCCGATGGGCCGCAACATCGCGGCCGGGGCCGAACTCTTCGAGCGCGCCACGCGCCGCTATGGCAAGCCCGAGTTCGGCCTGGAGACGGTGGAGATCGCCGGCCGCACGGTCGCCATTACCGAGCGCGCGGCGCTGAGGCACCCCTTCTGCACGCTCCTCCATTTCGAGAAGGCGGAGGACGCGGGCCGGGATCAGCCCAAGCTCCTCATCGTCGCGCCGCTCTCGGGCCATTACGCGACCCTGCTGCGCGGCACGGTCGAGGCCTTGCTGCCCGATAACGACGTCTACATCACCGACTGGACCGACGCCCGCCAGGTGCCCTTGAGCGAGGGCACGTTCGGCTTCGACGACTATGTCGACGACGTGCGTGCCTTCCTGGGCCACCTGCGGGCGAGCGACCGCCACGGGCGGCGCGCGCACACCGTCGCGGTCTGCCAGCCGAGCGTGCCCGTCATGGTCGCGTCCGCGATCATGGCCGAGGACGACGATCCGGACCGCCCGGCCTCCATGACGCTGATGGGCGGCCCGATCGACACCCGCATCAACCCGACCGCCGTCAACCGGCTTGCCGAGGAAAAGGGCACCGACTGGTTCCGCCGCAACGTCGTGATGACCGTGCCCTTACCGCACCCGGGCGCGATGCGCCGGGTCTATCCGGGCTTCCTGCAGCTGACGGGCTTCATGTCGATGAACCTGGATCGGCACGTCACGGCCCACAAGGACCTCTTCAAACACCTTGTGGAGGGCGACGGCGATTCGGCCGAGAAGCATCGCGACTTCTACGACGAATATCTCGCCGTCATGGATCTCGACGCGCAGTTCTATCTGGAGACCGTCGAGGCGGTCTTCGTCGCCCACAGCCTGCCCAAGGGCACGATGACCTATCGCGGCCGCCCAGTGCGCCCCGAGGCCATCGCCGACGTCGCGCTCCTGACCGTCGAGGGCGAGCGCGACGACATCTCCGGCGTGGGCCAGACCGAGGCCGCGCAGACGCTCACCCCTAATCTGCCGGCTGCGATGAAGAGCCACTATCTCCAAGAGAAGGTCGGCCATTACGGTGTCTTCAACGGCTCGCGCTTTCGGGCCGAGATCGCGCCCCGCATCGCGGGCTTTATCGCCGGGCACGACGGCATGACGGCGCCATTGGCCGTCGCCGCCGAATAGGATCGCTCCCGCGCTTCGACGACTCGTTCGCCATGCCGTTCCCGAGACGCGGGCCCGTTCCCGAAGCGCTGACCGTCGAGGTGGACGGCCGCCCCGTCACCGCACGGCTGCGGCTCGACCCGCGCGCCAAGCGCATCACGCTGCGCGTCGACCAGACCCGGCGCGAGGCTGTGGTGACGGCGCCCGCCCGCCGCCATGTCGGACGCGCCGAGCGGCTTTTAGCCGAGAACGGGCTCTGGCTCTCCCGCCTCCTCGCCGAACTGCCCGAGCCTATGCCCCTTAGCGACGGCGCGACGATCCCGCTGCGGGGCGAGCCGCACCGGATCGGGATCGATGACGGCGCCTCGAAGCCCATCGTCGGCGGGAACGCTATCCGACTGTCCGGACCCGCCGACACGCTCTCTGCCCGTATCGAAGCCTGGCTGAGGGCGGAGGCCCGGCGCGATCTCGGTGAGGCCTCGCAGCGCTACGCGGCCCGTCTCGGCGTCGATTACACGCGCATAAGGGTGGGCGATCCGACGCGGCGCTGGGGGTCGTGCTCGACCAGCGGGACGCTCAGCTATTCCTGGCGCCTCGTTCTCGCACCCCCGGGCGTGCTCGACTACGTGGCGGCGCACGAGGTCGCCCACCTGCGGGAGATGAATCACGGCCCGGCCTTCTGGGCCCATGTGGCGGATCTCCGCCCCGATTGGCGCGAGCCGAGCGACTGGCTGAAGGCGCATGGACCAACGCTTCACGCCGTGGGCGCACGCTTCTAGCGGGCACCGCCGCACAAGGCGTTCACGATGTTCCCGATCCGACGGTCATCTGCGACAAACGGGCGCGGGCGAAGGAGGGGCGGTGCTTGTGTCGCGGCGCGCGGCGCCCCATATTCGCCTCATCGCGATACTCGCGGATCCCATCGAGCCTCTCGGTGGGGCTCAACACGACCGTCCGGGCCGCCCGGACTTTCATGGGGTTTATCTAATGGCCGACTTCGACACGCGTTACGCGCGCGATGCCGCTGTCTCCCGTTCGGGCGCTGCGTCCGCCGACATCGATCAGGGCCTGCGCAGCTACATGCTGCAGGTCTACAACTACATGGCCACCGGCCTCGCCGTCACCGGCCTCGCCGCGATGGGCGCCTTCATGCTCGCCTTCCAGGGCGGCCAGCTGACGGGCTTCGGCCAGGCGATCTACGCGAGCCCGCTCCAGTGGGTGATCATGCTGGCTCCGCTCGGCATGGTCTTCTTCCTCTCGGCCCGCATCGGTAAGATGAGCGTGGCCGGCGCCCAGACGGCCTTCTGGGTCTTCTCGGCGCTGATGGGTCTGTCTCTCTCGTCGATTTTCCTGGTCTATACAGGCACGTCCATCACCCGCGTCTTCTTCATCACGGCGGCCTCCTTCGGCGCGCTGAGCCTTTACGGCTATACGACGAAGAAGGACCTGTCTGGGTGGGGATCGTTCCTCTACATGGGCGTCTTTGGCCTTCTTATCGCAATAGTAGTGAACTGGTTTCTCGAATCCTCCGCGCTCCAGTTCGCGGTCTCGGTGATCGGCGTGCTCGTCTTCGCCGGCCTGACCGCCTACGACACGCAGCGCATCAAGGAGATGTACTTCGCTGGCGACCTCGCCGAGGTGATGGGCCGCAAGGCCATCATGGGCGCGCTCTCGCTCTACCTGAACTTCATCAACATGTTCATGATGCTGCTCAGCCTCTTCGGCAATCGCGAGTAAGGTGGCCGTTGCCGCCTAAGGCACGCTAGGGGCGGAGCGCGGAGCGATCCGCGCGTCCTACAGACAAAGGCTCCGGATGTAGCCGTCCAGGGCCTTTGTCATTTTTGGGAAACGCCCACTTGCCCCACACCTACGTCGACCTGGTAGAGGCGCTCGCATGCTATGTGCATCGCGTCTGGTACAAGCCGGAGCCGAAGATCGTGGACGGCGAGACGGTCTCGGTGATGACGTTCGACAACATGTGCTCGTCCGCGCCCCAGATCATGGCCGGCATCCTCCTGAAGGTGGATATTCTGCGGCCGCTCGATGATATTCCGAGACGATGCGAATTTTCCTGCGAGCCGCAGGCATTCAGAGGCGTTATTGCGGCAAACGCTGAGCAGGGCTGCGACCGCGACGTCGTCATCATGTCGCTGATCGATTGCATCGAGTTCGGTGCGATGGACGGACGGATCGTATCGATCCTGAAGGATCTCGGTATCCTGGAGCGGTTCGATCCGAAGCCTTCCTACATGCGCCGTATTGGCGATGATCCGGAGGTCATGCGAATGTTCGCGAGTCTTGTGCCGGAGGTCGATCCCGACATGATGTTTGCCGATGCACGTCTCCTCGATCACGTGTCCCGCTTCCACTGGACCGACAAGAAAGCGTTCTACGACCAATTGGGGAACGACTGGCCGTCCCTGATCGCTTGACGCATTGCCCCTCGCGGTAGCCTTTGCTCTAACCCCACCCATGGCCCTTCGCCCCCTCGCCCCCGAGACCGGCTCCAATGTCGGCGAGTACACCGTCAGCCAGCTCGCCGGGTCGCTGAAGCGCACGGTCGAGGATGCCTACGGCCATGTGCGCCTGCGGGGCGAGATCAGCGGGTTCAGGGGCCCGCACGGCTCGGGGCACAGCTATTTCACGATCAAGGACGAGCGCGCCGTCATCGACGCCATCGTCTGGAAGGGCGTGTTTCCACGCGTGCGCCAGCACCTCGCGGAAGGCCTGGAGGTGATCGCGACGGGCAAGGTGACGACCTACCCCAACCGCTCCAAGTATCAGATCGTGGTCGAGGCGCTGGAGCCGGCCGGCGAGGGCGCGCTCATGGCGCTCCTCGAGGCGCGCAAGAGGCAGCTGGCGTCGGAGGGTCTCTTCGCCGAGGAGCGAAAGCGCGCTCTGCCGCGTATGCCGCGTACCATAGCCATCGTCACCTCGCCGACGGGCGCCGTCATCCGCGACATCCTGCATCGGCTCGAGGATCGGCTGGTCGAGCGCGTCCTCGTCTGGCCCGTCAGGGTGCAGGGCGAGGGCGCAGCCGAAGAGATCGCGCATGCCATCCGCGGTTTCAACGCCGAGGCCCCCGTCGACGCGGACGGCGTCGATCTCTGGCCCCGGCCCGACCTCCTCATCGTCGCGCGCGGTGGGGGCAGCCTCGAGGATCTCTGGGCGTTCAACGAGGAGGTGGTCGTGCGCGCCGCCGCCGAAAGCGCGATCCCGCTCGTCTCCGCAGTGGGCCACGAGACCGACACGACGCTCATCGACTTCGTCTCCGACCGGCGTGCGCCGACCCCGACGGCCGCCGCCGAGATCGCTGCGCCTTTGAGGTCCGACCTCATCGAGGCCATCGAGCGGGCCGGCTTCGCGCAGACCCGTGCGCTCCGGCTGGGACTGGAGCGGGCGAGGGCGGCCCTCGTCTCCGGCGCGCGCGGGCTGGGGCGGGCCGAGGACGTGCTTGTCGTGCCCCGCCAGCGCCTCGACGCGGTGGCCGAGGAGCTGCCGCGCACCGTCGCCCGGGCCGTGCGCGAACGCCGGGTCGCCGTCGAGCGGGCGGGCCTGCGGCTTGCCGCGCGCGGCCCGGAGGCGGCGCTGCGTCTCATGCGCCAACGCCTTGACGGTATCGCGGGGCGCCTGCGACCCGAGCTCGCCCTCCGCCCCGCCACGAGGCAGCGCGACCGGCTGGCCGATCGCGCGTCGCGGCTCGGCGCCGCGCTCGACAGGACCGTGCGCGAGCGCGGCATCGCCCTCGCCCGCGCCGCGCCGCGCCTCACGCCGACCCTCCTCGCGCCCGCGCTCGCGCGACGAGCCGAACGGCTCTCTGCCCTCGATGCCCGCCGGACGACGGCGCATTTCGGTCGCCTGGAGCGTCGCCGCATCCAGCTCGATGCCGGCGCCAAGCTCCTTCACGCCCTCAGCTATCGCGGCGTGCTCGAGCGCGGATACGCGGTCGTGCGCGACGAGGCGGGCCAGCCGTTGCGCGAGGCCCGGGCCATCGCCGCCGGCGAACGCCTGACGCTCGAATTCGCCGACGGGAGGGTCGCGGCCCTCGCTGGCGAAGGCGCGGCGCCTTTGCCGCACCGGGCGAAGGCTACGCCGAAGCCAGCCCGCACCCCTCGCCCCGATACCGTTCCGGGCCTCTTCGACTGACTAGCATCGGCCTCGTGAGGGACGGCGGCGAACGAACACCCGCGCCTTGCATTGTCCTGCTGCGCGCCGGCTCCCGGCCCACGCCGCCCCGCCATCGACCGAATGGTCTCCTCGCATGACCCCGACCGCCTGATGTCCGCTCCATGATCCCCGCCCCATGTCTCGCCGCATGTCTCGCCCCATGTCTCGCCTCATGTCCCGCCTGACCGCCGCGCCCGAAGCGGACGCATCGGCCGACCTCGCGCTCATCCGCGAGGCCGCCTCCGAGGCCGGGCGGATCGCGCTCGCCATGCAGGGCGAGGACGTGGACAGCTGGTCGAAGGGCGACGGCTCGCCGGTCTCCAAGGCCGATATGGCTGCGGACCGGTATCTTCGCGAGACGCTGACCGGTGCCCGCCCGACCTATGGCTGGCTCTCCGAGGAGACGGCCGATGCGCCCGAGCGTCTCGCGGCCGCACGGACCTTCGTCGTCGATCCGATCGACGGCACGCGCGGCTATCTGGCCGGCGGCGACGACTGGTGCGTCTGCGTCGGCATCGTCGAGGCCGGCCGGCCCGTGCTGGCGGCGATCGAGGCTCCGGCGCGGCGGGAGCGCTACTGGGCCGGTCTCGGCGCCGGCGCCCATCTGGGCGATGGCCCGCTCGCCATCGTACCCAAGACCGATCTTGCCGGCGCACGCCTCGCCGGCACCCGCCGTGCGGTAGAGCGGCTGGGCGATCTCGGCGCGACGATCGTCGACTACGTGCCCTCGCTTGCGCTCCGCCTCGCCTTCGTCGCCTCGGGCCGGCTCGACGCCGCGATCGCCCATGGCGGCGCCAAGGACTGGGACCTCGCCGCGGCCGAGCTCATCGTGGCGGAGGCCGGCGGCCTCGTCACCGATGCGACCGGCGCCGGCCTCGTCTACAATCGCGAGGACGTGCGTCACCCGCCCGTGATCGCGGCCGGCCTCGACCCCGGCGGCATGGACTTGCACGCCCCGTTGCGCGAGAAACTGCGCGCCCTTCTTTCCCGATAGACCATGCGGAGACCGTCCATGCACAGCGACAACGCAGGCGAGCCCAAAGACAAGCAGCTGCTCCACCTCGTCTTCGGCGGGGAGCTCGAGGACGTGCGCGGCATCACGTTCCGCGATCTGAAGGACGTCGATATCGTCGGCCTCTACCCGAGCTTCGAGGATGCCAAGAAGGCGTGGCGTGCCAAAGCGCAAGCGACGGTCGACAACGCGCATACGCGCTATTTCATCGTCCATCTCCACCGCCTGCTCGACCCTGAGACGAACCTGGCCCACGAGCAGATCTGATGCCGCGCGCCTCGCGTGTCGCGATCTGCCTGATCGTCGGTCTCGCGATCGGCCTCGCCTCGCCGGGTGCCGCGCAGGACGCGCCCGCCGAGGCGCAGGAGGGCGGTGACAAGGCCATCGCCGTTCAATCGGACGCGGCGAGCGATTCGGCCATTCGCGACCGCATCCGTGCCCTCTATCGCGAGATCGACGGGCTGGAGACGGTGCTCGTCTCGGTCGAGGCCGGCGTCGTGACGCTGTCCGGCACCGTCGTCGATGCCGAAGCGCAGGCCGAGGCGGAGGAATTGGCGAACCGCGTGGCGGACGTCGCCGCCGTCGAGAATAGTGTCACGCTCGACACCGACGTTCAGCGCCGCCTCGCGCCCGTCCTCAGGCGGACCGAGGAGCGGCTCTGGAATCTGGTCGGCACGTTGCCACTCGTTCTGGTCGCGGTTCTCGTCTTCGGCGTCGTCCTCGCCATCGGTCTCTTCCTCGCCCGCCGCCGCTGGCCGTTCGATCGGCTTGCCCCCAACGCCTTCATCGCGCAGCTTATGCGCCAAGCGGTGCGGCTCGCCTTCATCGCGCTCGGCCTCGTCCTCGCGCTCGACGTCCTCGGCGCGACGGCGCTCATCAGCACGGTCCTGGGTGCGGCCGGTCTCGTCGGTCTCGCCGTCGGCTTCGCGGTGCGCGATACGGTCGAGAACTACATCGCCTCCATCCTCCTCTCGCTGCGCCAGCCCTTCCGGCCGAACGATCTCGTCCTCATCGAGGGGATCGAGGGGCACGTGACGGCGATGACGAGCCGGGCGACGGTGCTGACGACTCTCGAGAGCAACCACGTCCGCATCCCGAACGCGACCGTCTTCAAGGCTGTCATCACCAATTATAGCCGCGAGCCCTCGCGCCGCTTCCACTTTCGCGTCGGCGTGGAGACGGACGATCTCAAGCGCGCCGTCGATCTCGGGCTGGAGACGATCGAGCGCCTCGACTTCGTGCTCGACAATCCGAACCCCATCGGCTTCATCGAGGAGGTCGGCGACAGCGCCGTCATCCTCTTCTTCGGCGGCTGGGTCGACCAGAGCGTGACGAGCTGGCCGAAGGCCAAGAGCGAGGCGATCCGCGTCGTCATGCAGGCCTTCGAGGCGGCCGATATCGGTGTGCCCGAGCCGATCTACCGCCTGCGCTTCGACGGGTCGGGCGCCGAGATCCGCGTGTCCGACGAAGGCAAGGCGTTGCCCTCCGGACCATTACCGGCATCGTCGCCCGGCAGGGCGCCCCGGCAAGAACAGCCGCCGCCGCCGCCGACCACGGCCGACGTGGCCCTCGACGCGGAAAGCGATATCAAGGCGCGGGTCGACCGGGAGCGTGCGGCCACCAACGACCTCCTCGACGGCGCCGCGCCGCAGGAGAGCGACGGCTGAGAGCCGACGCCCACGTCTTCCCCTTTCGGGAGGTGGCCGGAATGGTGGTGTCCGTCACGGATGCCGCCGACTTGCTGAACGCCGCGTCACGGGGAATGCTGATGTCGAGGTGGGCCTACGAAGCTCAGGCGGATGTCGGCTCGCAAGACCGCGCTCGCCGCCACCGACCTGATGCTCGCGACCGGTGTACCCACGATCGCGGGCGCGCTGTCGAACGACGCCAGCTACACTTGCGCCTCCTCGTCGGGTGGTACGCAGACCACCCATCGCGGCGACATGGGACGGAGGGATGCTCACCGTGCTCGAGATCGCGACGAGCCACGACCAGATCGGTGACGGGTCGCGAGGCGTCCTCAAATCGACCACGTTGGGGGTCTAGCTGCGCGGGCGATCATGACCGCCAAGCTTTCCACCCTCGCTTTGCCAGACGCCCCGCTCGCCCCCCGCGCGCCCGACGGGCTGGAGCGCGATACCGAGGCGAGCGCGCTCGATACCGGTACCTTCGTCGCCCGCGTCTACCGTGAGCACCTGCGTCATCGCTGGAAACTGCTCGCCTTGAGCCTTTCGTCCATGGTCTTCGTCGCCCTGACGACCGGCACGCTTCCCTTCCTCATCCAGCGCGCGGCCGACGACGTCTTCGTTGGCCAGAGCCGCACGGTCCTCTACGTCCTGCCGCTCGTCGTCATCGCGGTCATCGCCACGAAGGGCATCGCGGAATACGTCTCGAAAGTCTCCGAGGCCCAGATCGGCAATCGCGTCGTCGCGGACTTGCGGGTGCGCATGTTCGAGGCCGTCACGCGGGCCGATCTCGCCTGGTTGCAGGACACGCATTCGGGTCGCTTCGTCTCCTCCTTCCTTAACGACGTGAACCTCGTTCGCGAGGCGGCGTCTGGCGCCATCGTCGGTCTGGGATCGAACGCGTTGAAGGTGCTGGTGCTGACGGGGGCGATGTTCGTCATGGACTGGCGTCTCGCCAGCATCGCCGCCGTCCTGATGCCGGTCGGCATCCTCCTCATGGGGCGCCAGCGAAGGCGGATGCGCTTCAGCGTCGCGCGCAACCTCACGGCTACCGGCGATCTCGGCCGCCTGACGGCACAGACGCTCGGCAATATCCGCGTCGTCCAGGCCTATGGCCGCCAGGAGGCAGAAGTCGCGCGGGCCGGCACCGTTATCGAGGGTGCCTATACGTCCGTCATGCAATCGGTCCGCACCAAGGCGGCGTCCGGCCCCGCCGTCGAGGTGTTGACCGGGATCGGCTTTGCGGGCGCGATCTTCTATGGCGGCCTCCAGGGCATTCGCGGCGTCCTCACCTTCGGCGAGTTCATGGGCTTCATCGCCGCCGCCATGCTCGCCTATCAGCCGCTGAAGGCGCTGGCCTCGCTGCAGACGGGCATGCAGGAGGGCGTCGGCGCGGCGGCCCGGGTTTACGCGCTCGTCGACCGGGTCCCGAAGGTGGTCGAACGATCGGGCGCGCCCGCGCTTGCCCTCGCCGAGGGCCACCTGTGCTTCGAGGCCGTCACCTTCGCCTACGAGACCGGTGAGCCGGTGCTGACGGGCTTCGACCTCGACCTGCCGCCCGGCTCGCGCGTCGCGCTCGTCGGCCCGTCGGGTTCCGGCAAGTCGACGGTGATGAACCTCGCGCTGCGCTTCTTCGACCCGTCCTCGGGCCGGATCACGATAGACGGTCAGGACATCTCGACCGTGACGCTGGCCAGCCTGCGGTCGGCCTTCGCGCTCCTCACGCAGGACCCCGTCCTCTTCGACGATACCGTGCGCGCCAATATCGCCTATGGCTCGGAAGGCGCGAGCGAGGCCGAGATCGAGGCGGCCGCGCGCGCGGCGGCCGCGCACGACTTCATCACCAGGCTGCCCAAAGGCTACGACACGCCGGTCGCCGAGGGCGGCGCGCGGCTCTCGGGTGGCCAGAAGCAGCGCATCGCCATCGCACGCGCGTTTCTCAAGGACGCGCCCATCCTCCTTCTCGACGAGCCGACCTCGGCGCTCGATTCGGAAGCCGAGGCGCAGGTCCAGCACGCGCTCGAGACGCTGGCTACGGGCCGCACCGTCCTCATGATCGCGCACCGGCTCGCTACCGTGCGCCAGGCCGACAGCATCGTCGTCATGGACGAGGGCGGCGTGGTCGAGACCGGCACGCATGACGCGCTCCTCGCCAAGGACGGCCGCTACGCCCGCTTCCACGCGGCCCAGATGCGCGAGACGGCGCCGAACGCGGCGTGACGGGTTCGCCAGTCCCCGCCGGTCGCACGCACGGTCCAAGCGCCCCAGGTCTGCCATGTCCTGGCTGAAGCGGGCGGGCCGCTCGCCCCATGTTCTGCGCTGGGCGGGGGAGGCGCTGGCCGGCTATCTTCGCCTTGTCGCGCGTACCAGCGCCTATATCGACGGCTCGCGGCGCGATGGCTCGCCGGGCTTCCACGCACGCGTGGCGGCGGAAGACCTCGCGCCCTACATTGCCGTCACCTGGCACGGCGAGCACTTCCTAAACCATATTCCCCGGCGGCCGGAGGAGGATTTCCGCGTCCTCGTCTCGCGCCACGGCGATGGCGAGATCAACGCCGTCGCCGCCCGCCGCCTCGGCCTCGGCCTCGTCAGGGGATCCGGCGGATCGGCCGCCAAGATGAAGAAGCGCGGCGGCGTCGAGGCGCTGCGGGCCCTTCTGCGCGCGCTCGGCGAGGGCGCGTCCATCGCCATGACGGCCGACGTGCCCAAGGTCGCCAAGCGCGTGGGAGAGGGGACCGTCACGCTCGCCCGCCTCTCCGGGCGACCGGTCGTGCCCTTCGCCGTCGTCAGCAGGCGCCATGTCCGGCTGCGCTCCTGGGACCGGGCCGCCATCGGCCTGCCCTTCTCGCGCCTGGTCTTCCTGCCGGCCGACCCGGTCTTCGTGCCGCGCGACGCCGACGCGGCCGAGCAGGAGCGGTTACGAAACGTGATCGAGAGTCGCCTTAACGCCGTCCATCAGGAGGCCTATCTGATGGCCGCCGGTGTTTGGCCACCGGCTCTTCCAGTTCCGGCGGGGGGGACGGACGCGTCGTCGCGGTCCCTACCCGCCGATTGACGACACCGCCCGGGTCTGATTCATGCAGGGACTGAGAACTCATTTGAGGTTTCTATGCGTCGAGTCTCATCGCTTCGCCTCCCGTCGATCGCGTCCGCGTTGGCGCTCGCGGCCCGGGTCCGGCACGGATGACGCATTCGCCCGACGACGTGCAGGCTACTTCCGATCCTCTCTCGCTCTCGGTCTACAGTCGGCTCGCCAGCCTCGGCGAGGGCTTCGCACCGCGTCTTCTCGAGCATAGGCTCGGGCGCGGCAAGGAGGACCGCTGGCGGATCGGAGAGCGGCTCGGCGAGGCCGGCGAGGCGCGTCCCGACGGCTTTCTCACTTGGATCCATGCCGCCAGCGTGGGTGAGCTGAACGCCGTCCTGCCGCTCGTCGCACGGCTCGCCGTCGCGGGGCCAGGCGCGCGCCTGCTCGTCACTTCGGGCACCGTCACCTCGGCGCGGATCGCGCGAGACCGATTGCCTTCCGGCACCATCCACCAATTTGCCCCGCTCGACCTGCCGAGCGCCGCTGCGAAGTTCTTCGACCACTGGCGCCCCGATCTCGGCGTCCTCGTCGAATCCGAGCTCTGGCCGAACCTCATCCGCGCCGCCCACAAGCGTGGCCTGCCGATGACACTCGTCAACGGGCGCCTGTCGGAGCGCTCCGCTGCGCGCTGGGCGTGGGCTCCGAAAGCGGCGCGGGCGGTCATGTCTAGCTTCGCCTTCGTCGCCGCGCAGTCGGACGGGGACGCGCAACGCTTCGCGCAGTTGGGCGCGCACAGCGTTCACAATACCGGCAATCTCAAGTTCGACGCGCCGGCCCTCCGCGCCGATGCCGCGGTGCTCGGACGCTTCCGGGCGGCGATCGGGCCGCGCCCGGTTCTCGTCGCGGCCAGCACCCATCCGGGTGAGGAGGTCATGATTGCCCAGAGCTTCGGGCGCATTCGGGCCGATATCGATACCCGGCCGCCGCTCCTCGTCCTGGCCCCGCGCCACCCGGAGCGAGGCGATGAGGTCGAGGCGCTCATGGAAGCGGAAGGGTTCAAGGTCGCGCGCCGCACGGCCGGCGTCTCGCCCCAGGGCGCCGATGTCTTCCTCCTCGATACAATCGGCGAGATGGGCCTCGCCTACGGTCTCGCCGACATCGCCTTCGTGGGCGGCTCGCTCGTGCCGCATGGCGGCCAGAACCCGCTCGAGCCGGCCAAGCTCGACGTGCCCATCCTCCATGGCCCGCATGTGCGCGTCTTTCGCGATGCCTACGCGTCGCTCGACGCGGCCGGCGGCGCGCTCAAGGTGGGCGCACCCGATCAGCTCGCGCGCGCGGTTGTAGAACTGCTGCGGGACGAGCCCCGCCGCAAGGCGATGGCGACGGCCGCCAAGATCGTCGTCGCCGGCGGTGAAGGTGCCACTGATCGGGCGCTGAAGCTTCTGGCCGGTTACCTTCCCGCCGGCGTCGTCGCCGCCTGAAACGTTCGCTTGCCCAAGCCCCCCGCCTTCTGGTCGAGCCCAGGCCACCCGCTCGGGCTCCTGCTGGGACCGATCGGTGCGCTCGTCGGGCAGGTCTCCGCCCGGCGCATGGGCCGGGTGCCGGACTACCGCTCGTCTATGCCGGTCGTTTGCGTCGGCAACCTCGTCGCCGGAGGACAGGGCAAGACACCGCTGGCGCTCGCTCTGGCCACCCGCCTTCGCGAACGCGGTCGCGATCCGGTCTTTCTCAGTCGCGGCTATGGCGGGCGCCTCGCGGGGCCGCTCGTCGTGACGGAGGCGCACGAGCCGGTCGAGGTGGGCGACGAACCTCTCCTGCTGGCCAGGGCGGCACCCTGCATCGTCGCCCGCGACCGGGTGGCGGGCGCGCGGCTCGCAGAATCGCTCGGCTTGGCCTCGCCCGTGCTCGTCCTTGATGACGGCTTCCAGAACCCCTCGCTCGCCAAGACGTTCTCGATCATTGCGATCGACGCCGGCTACGGGCTCGGCAATGGCCAGGTTCTCCCGGCCGGTCCGCTGCGCGCGCCCCTGGCGCGGCAATTGGCCAAGGCGGACGCGCTCGTGACGATCGGCGAGGGGCGGGCCGCCGACGATCTCGTCGCGGCGGCCGATCGGCTCGGCAGGCCGGTCCTGCCCGCCGCGCTGATGCCGCGCCCAGACAAGGCCTTGGAAGCGCGGCCCGTGGTCGCCTACGCGGGTATCGGTCGGCCGCAGAAGTTCTTCGATACCCTGACCGCTCTCGACGCCGACATTCGTGCCGTCCGCGCCTTTCCGGACCACCATGTCTATACCGACGAGGATGCCCGCACGCTTCTCCGGCTCGCCGAAAGAGAGTGCGCCGCCCTTGTGACGACCGAGAAGGACGCGGCTCGGCTCGCGGGCGCCCGAACATCCGATCTCGGGGGCCTCAGAGCGAAGAGCTCGGTGCTGCCCGTCGCGCTCGTCTTCGAGGATCCCGACGCCCTCACGCGGGTTCTCGAAACCTTCGGTCTGTAAAGCTGTCCGAAACCAATTCGGGGCCACGTTGCCGACCTAGGATCGGATGCGAAGGCCGGGCCCCCCTCCGCCGCCAGGCTTTCCGCCCATGCGTCCCGATGTGGGCCGGCGGCCTTAGTCGCCATATAACTCCAGGTTGTATAACGGCGATCGATCGATCGAGGAGGGTGGCGGCATGCCGGCGAACATCTTGCAGGACATCCTGACCTATACACTCGACCGGGCCACGCTGGAGGCCGTCGAAGCGCAGCCCGGAGACGCGCGGCTGATCTGCCGTTTGACGAACGGCGAGCGCATCGCGATCCATCTGGAGGGTGTGCGCATCATCCGGGCGGACCGGGAAGACTGGCCCGATGCGATCGCGACCGTACAGGTTCGCACCGGCCCTTCGGTGCGTGCCGCCGCCTGGCTCGCCTTCGGGCGGCAGGGGCAGACCAAGACCCAACCCGGGGGCCTGGACGCCTTACACGGTAAATCCTCGCACGGTAAGTCTTCGCACGGGAAATCCTCGCGCGGTGAAGGCCAGGCGTGGCTCGACGTCGTCGAGACCCGGGCGAAGGCGGGCACGTTGACCTTCTTCTCCCTCTCCCTTCGCCGCGGCGCCAGCATCGCGAGCCTCTGCCGCTCCGTCGTCATCCTTCCGGCCGCCGAGCCTGTCTCGGAGACCGCTGCCGAGACCGCTGCCGAGACCGCTATGGCCATCGCCAGCTAAGGTCCCGTTCGAGTGCAGGCACTTGAACGGTCGGGAAGGGCGATGAGAGAATGGGCCAAAGCGGCCGACGTCAGGAGGCGTCGGCGGTCCTCGCCGGGGCCTTCTTCGCCGCCGGCTTCCTTGTCGCGGGCTTCTTCGCGGCTGCCGTCTTGGCTGGCGCCTTCTTCGCGGCCGGTTTCTTGGCGGCGGCCTTCTTCGTCGCCGGTTTCTTGGCCGCCGGTTTCTTTGCCGCCTTCTTCACCGTCTTCCCGCCGGCGGCCGCCTTGGCCTCGATGAGCTGGACGGCCTCGTCGAGCGTCAGCGTATCGGGATCGCTGTCCTTGGGTAGGGTGGCGTTGATCTTCGCGTGGTTGACATAGGGTCCGTAGCGCCCGGCCCGCACCGTGACGGCACCACCGGCGGTCGGGTGCTCGCCGAGATTGCGGCCCGAGGCCGACGCCCCGCCCCGCCGCCCGCCGCCAGCCTTCTTCTGCGCGATGAGATCGACCGCGCGATTAATGCCGATCTCGAAGGCGTCCTCGATGCTCTCGAGATTCGCATAGGTCTTGTCGTGCTTCACGAAGGGCCCATAGCGCCCGAGCCCGGCCGTGATCATCACGGCGTCCTCGGGGTGGGGGCCGATCTCGCGCGGAAGCGAGAGGAGCTTCAGCGCATAGTCGAGGTCGAGGCCGCGCGGGTCCTTGCCCTTGGGGATCGAGGTCCGCCGCAGAGTCTCGCCCGCCTTGGCCTCCTGGCCGAGCTGGACGTAAGGGCCGAACCGGCCGGCCTTGACGATGACGTCCTCGCCCGTCTCCGGGTGCTGGCCGAGTACCGTTCCGTCCGGCGTCGCGGCATTGGCCTCGGCGCCCTCCTCGATATCGAGCTGCTTGGTGTATTTGCAGTCGGGATAGTTCGAGCAGCCGATGAAGGCGCCATAGCGCGACACCTTCAAGGAGAGCTGGCCGTCGGAGCAGGACGGGCAGGCGCGCGGATCGACACCCTCCTCCGCCACGGGGAAGGCGTAGGGCGCGAGGATCTCGTTGAGCGCGTCGAGGACTTCGGAGACCCGCAACTCCTTCGTGCCGTCGATGGTGGCGGTAAAGGTCTCCCAGAAGTCGCGCAGCATCTGCTGCCAGGAGAGTTGACCGTCCGAGACGAGGTCGAGCTGCTTCTCGAGGTCGGCCGTGAAGTCGTAGCCGACATATTGCGTGAAGAAGCTCTCTAGAAAGCCCGTGACAAGCCGTCCCTTGGCCTGCGGCACCAGCCGGCGCTTGTCGATCCGCACATAGTCGCGGTCTCGCAGCGTGCCCATGGTCGCGGCATAGGTCGAGGGGCGCCCGATGCCGAGCTCCTCCATACGCTTGATGAGCGAAGCCTCCGAGAAGCGGGGCGGCGGCTCGGTGAAGTGCTGGTCGGCCTTGATCTCGCGCTTGGAGAGCGTGTCCCCGGCCGAGACCTGGGGCAGGCGCGAGCCCTCGTCCTCCCCATCGTCATCGCGGCCCTCCTGATAGAGGGTCAGGAAGCCGTCGAAGCGGATGACGGTGCCGGTGGCGCGCAAGGCGAGCTTTCGCGGGCCTGCGACCGCGTCGATGTCGACCGTCGTGCGCTCCATCTCGGCCGAGGCCATCTGGCTCGCGATGGTGCGCTTCCAGATGAGGTCGTAGAGCTTTGCGTTCTCGGTGTCGTTGGCGCGGTTGAGGTCGCGCGGGCGCTTGCCCATGTCGGTCGGGCGGATGCCCTCATGGGCCTCCTGCGCGTTCTTGGCCTTGGTCTGATAGTCGCGCGGACGGCCGGGCACGTAGAGATCGCCGTAGTCCTTGCCGATCTGCGCGCGCGCCGCCTGGATCGCCTCGGGCGCGATCTGCACGCCGTCGGTCCGCATATAGGTGATCAGCCCCTCTTCGTAGAGCTTCTGGGCGACCTGCATGGTCCGGCTCGGCGCGAAGCCGAGCTTGCGGCTTGCCTCCTGCTGCAATGTCGAGGTGGTGAAGGGCGGCTGCGGGTTGCGCCGGACGGGCTTGGCCTCGACGCCGGCGACGGTGAAGCTGGCGGCCTCGAGCGCGGCCTTCAGATCCTTGGCCTCGGCCTCGGTGCCGATATCGAGGCGGGTAATCTTCTTCCCGTCCGCGCCGACCAGCCGGGCCTCGAACTCGTCCGCGTCCTTCGTCGCCAGGAGGGCCGCCAGGGACCAGTATTCCTGCGGCTTGAAACGCTCGATCTCAGCCTCGCGCTCGCAGACGAGCCTGAGCGCGACCGACTGCACGCGGCCTGCCGAGCGCGCGCCCGGCAATTTCCGCCACAGTACCGGCGAGAGGTTGAAGCCGACCAGATAGTCGAGCGCGCGGCGCGCCAGATAGGCGTCGACGAGGGGCGTGTCGATCTCGCGCGGGTTCGCCATGGCCTTGGTGACGGCGTCCTTGGTGATGGCGTTGAAGACGACGCGGGAGACGTCGACATTCTTCAGCACCTTCTTGTTCTTCAACACCTCCAACACGTGCCAGGAGATCGCCTCGCCCTCGCGGTCGGGGTCGGTCGCGAGGATGAGGCGGCCCGCGCCCTTCACGGCCTTGGCGATGTCGGTCAGCCGCCTCGACGAGTCGCGCGGCACCTCCCAGGACATGGCGAAGTCCTCGTCGGGGCGTACCGAGCCGTCCTTGGCCGGCAGGTCGCGCACATGCCCGTACGAGGCGAGAACGGTGTAGTTCGACCCCAGATACTTGTTGATCGTCTTGGCCTTGGCCGGAGACTCGACGACGACGACGTCCATACGGGCGATCTCGAATAGCTGGGGAGGTGGGGCGGATACACCAGACAGTGGTGCGGGCGATAGATGGGACCGGGGCGGGGGCCTGTCAAACGGAGAGGGTGAAGGAGGCAGGCCGGGTGATCCTTCGCAGACACCTGCCATAGCCCCCAGCCGCCTGGCGCGACGGGGAAACGGGCCGCACTGTGGATGTCCGCGCGGCTGCCATATCCGCCGCCACCATCGCGTGATAGGCGGTGGCGATGGCCATCGCTCCCCAGATCGCGTCGCATCTCGGCGTCTCCATGCCCGCGCTCGCGCAGATGGCGGGGCGGCGTGGGCGCCTTCTCGCTCTCGATCTCGGCACCAAGACGATCGGTCTCGCGCTGACCAGTCTCGAGACCCGGCTGCCGACCCCGCTCGACACCATCCGGCGCACCAAGTTCTCCGCCGATGCGCGGCGCCTCTCGCGCCTCGTCGAGGGTGAGGCGATCGGTGGTCTCGTCCTCGGCCTGCCGCTCAACATGGACGGCTCGGAAGGCGCGCGCGCGCAATCGACGCGCAGCTTCGCGCTCAATCTCCTCCGCACACTCGACGAGGCCGGGCTGCTGCGCCCGCTCGCCTTCGTCGACGAGCGCCTCTCGTCGGTCGCCGCGGAGGACGTGATGGAGGAGGCCGGCCTCTCCCGCGCCCGCCGGATTCGCCATGTCGACGCCGCCGCCGCCGCCGAGATCCTCATGCGGGCGCTGGGCGAACTCGCATGAATGTGGCTTTTGCGGCGCTGGTGCCGGTCTTTCTCATCATCCTGACCGGCGTCGTGCTGAAACGCGTCGCGCCGCTCTCGGCCGAGGGGTGGCGCGGCTTCGGGCACGTCACCTACTACGTCTTCTTCCCCGCCCTCATCATCGACACGCTGAAGGGCGCCGACCTCGCGCTCGCGAGCCTCGTCGGCGTCGGCGGGGCCCTCGCGCTCGCCGTCGCGGCGGCGGGCGGTCTGCTGCTCATGGCGCGGCCGATGCTGCTCGCACGCCTGGGCGGGCCCGCCTTCACATCCGTGTTCCAGGGCGGGCTGCGCTGGAACGCGTTCGTCGCCCTGGCCGTCGCCGAGGCGCTCTTCGGCAATGCGGGGCTCACGCTCACCGCCATCGCCTTCGTCGCGCTGATGCCAGGGCTCAACGTCGCCTCGGTCTGGGTCCTGGCGCGGGACGGCGCCCGCACCGCGACGACCGGGCCCGCGCACGTGTTGCGCGACATTGTGTCCAACCCCTTCATCTGGGCGCTCGCGATCGGCCTCCTCCTTGCCCCCGTCGACGAGGCGATGCCGGACGTGATCGATACGGCGATAGACGTTCTCGGCCGCGCGGCCCTCGGGGCGGGGCTCGTCATGGTCGGGGCCGGGTTGCAGATGCGCGCGCTCGCCAGACCGGATGTCGGCCTCGTCCTCGCCTGCGCGGTCAAGCTCCTTCTCGTGCCGGTCTTCGCCAGGCTGGCCGGCCTCGCCCTCGACCTTCAGCCCGCCGAGATGGCCATCGTCCTCATCGCGGCGAGCGTGCCGACGGCGTCCGGCGCCTATGTGCTGGCCGAGAAGATGGGCGGAGACGCCCCCCTGATGGCACGGATCGTCACGATACAGACCCTCGTCGCCTTTCTCACCATGCCCCTCTTCATCGCGCTCGCCTTGTGCTGACAGGACTGCCATGCGCTATCGCCGCCCCTATCCCGTCCGGGACCTGATCACCCTGCGGGGCCTAGAGCCCTTCGACCTCGAGGCCCTGCTCGATACGGCCGAGGAGGCCGTCGCGCTGTCGCGCGCGCCGGTGAAGAAGCGCGACGTGCTGCGAGGCCGCACCCAGGTCAACGTCTTCTTCGAGCCCTCGACGCGGACCCAGGCCTCGTTCGAGCTGGCCGGCAAGCGGCTCGGCGCCGACGTGATGAACATGTCGATCGCGACATCGAGCGCCAAGAAGGGCGAGACCTTGCTCGACACCGCCGCGACACTCAACGCCATGCGGCCCGACATTCTCGTCGTGCGTCATTGGGCGGCCGGCGCGCCGGCGCTCCTCGCGCAAAAGGTCGACTGTCCGGTCGTCAACGCAGGCGACGGCGCGCACGAGCACCCGACGCAGGCCCTCCTCGACGCTCTCACCATCCGCCGCGCCAAGGGGCGGATCGAAGGGCTGAAAGTCGCGATCTGCGGCGACATCGCCCATAGCCGGGTCGCGCGATCCAACCTCCTCTCGCTCCAACTGCTGGGCGCCGAGGTCCGCGTGATCGCGCCGCCGACGCTGCTGCCGGCCGGTGTCGAGCGCCTCGGCGCCACGCCTTTCACCGACATGCGCTCGGGGCTCGAGGGCGTCGATGTCGTTATGATGCTCCGCATCCAGCGCGAGCGGATGAGTGGCAGCGCCATTCCCGGCCCCCAGGAGTATTTCCGCTTCTACGGTCTCGACGCCGACAAGCTTTCCTACGCCGCGCCCGACGCCATCGTCATGCATCCAGGCCCGATGAACCGGGGCGTCGAGATTGATTCGGCGACCGCCGACGGCGCCCGCTCCGTCATCGCCGCCCAGGTCGAGATGGGCGTCGCCGTCCGCATGGCCGTGCTTGAGAGCCTTTGCGCGCGCGCCGCCGCGCCGGAGGCATCCCGATGACCGTCTTCGCCTTTCCCCGCGCGCCGCGCCGCATCGCCTTCGTCAACGCCCGCATCGTCGATCCGGAGACGGGGCTCGACACGCGCGGCGGCGTTCTCGTGCGCGGCGAGACCATCGAGGCGGTCGGGCCGGAGGTGACGCTTGCCAAGATCGACGACTCCGACGTCGTCGACGCGCGCGGCCACCTTCTCTGCCCCGGCCTCATCGACATGCGCGTCTCCACTGGCGAGCCAGGCGCCGAATACCGCGAGACGCTGGAGACCGCCTCCCTGAGCGCGGCGGCCGGCGGCGTCACGACGCTCTGCGTGATGCCCGACACGGCCCATGTCATCGACCAGCCCGAGATGGTCGATTTCATCCTGCGCCGCGCGCGCGACACGGCCCATGTCCGCATCCTCCCCGTCGGCGCGCTGACCGAAGGGCTGGCGGGCGAGGCGCTCGCCTCGCTCGGGCTGATGAAGGAAGCCGGCGCCGCCTTCGTCTCTCAGGGCAAGCGGGCCCTGCGGAGCGCGCAGGTCATGCGCCGCGCGCTCACCTATGCCCGCGCCTTCGATCTTCTCGTCGACCATCAGCCGCACGATCCGGACCTCGTCGGGGACGGCGTCATGAACGAGGGCGAGGTCTCCACTCGGCTCGGTCTGCCCGGCATCCCCCGCGAGGCCGAGACGATCATGGCCGCGCGCGACATCGCGCTCGCGCGCCTCACCGGCGGGCGGCTCCACCTCTCCGGCCTTACCTGCGCCGCCTCGCTCGACCTCCTGCGGCGCGCGCGCGACGAAGGGCTTGACGTGACGGGGGCCGCGAGCATCAACCATCTTGCCCTCAACGAGAACGATATCGGCGCCTACCGCACCTTCTTCCGTATGATGCCGCCCTTGCGCTCCGAGGACGACCGTCAGGCCATGGTCGAGGGGCTGGCCGACGGTACGCTTGACGTACTCGTCTCGGCCCACGATCCGCAGGACGCCGATACCAAGCGCCACCCCTTCGCCGAGGCCGCCGACGGCGCCGTCGGGCTGGAGACGTTGCTGAGCGTGGGGCTCCGGCTCGTTGAGGACGGCTCGGTGCCCCTCGTCCGCTTCCTTGCCGCCCTGACGATCAATCCGGCCCGGCGCCTCGGCCTGCCGCAGGGGCGGCTCTCCCGAGGCGCTCCGGCCGATCTCGCGCTGGTCGATCTCGGCGCGCCCTTTGTCCTCGACGCCGATACGCTGCGCTCGCGCTCCAAGAACACGCCTTTCGACAAGGCGCGGCTCCAGGGACGCGTGCTGCGCACCTTCGTCGCCGGTCAGGAGGTGTTCGCGGGCTAGGAAGTCGCCGCCCGCCGAGTCGCGTAGGCTGCGTCGACCGCGTCAGGCCACCTTCGATCAACCATCTGGTGACAACTCCGTCCCCATTGATCGACCGCATTGCACCCCGGGGAGGTGCGAGATAGTCCGAAGCATGAATGATGCCTTCGCGGCCGCCTCGGCCACCATCTTGGTCGTCTTCCTCGCGCTGGGGTACCTCCTCGGCTCCATCCCGTTCGGTCTCGTCGTCACCAGGCTCGCCGGTAAGGGCGACATCCGGCGGATCGGGTCCGGCAATATCGGCATGACGAACGTGTTGCGGACCGGCCGCAAGGATCTGGCGGCGCTGACGCTGCTGGGCGATGCCGGCAAGGGGCTGGTCGCGGTCGAGCTAGCGCTGCTCTATGGCGGCATGACCGCAATGATCACGGCCGGCATCGGCGCCTTTCTCGGTCACCTCTATCCGATCTGGCTGCGCTTCAAGGGCGGCAAGGGTGTCGCGACCTATCTCGGCATCCTTCTCGGCTTCAGCGGATGGGCCGCGCTCGTCTTCGCCGTTCTCTGGATCGGCACGGCCGCGCTGACCCGCTTCTCCTCGCTTTCGGCGCTCGTGGCGACCCTTGCGGCACCGATCGTGCTCCTCGTCCTGGGGCAGACGGTCGGCGGCGCTCCTCTTCGCCGCCCTCGGCGTCCTCCTCTTCATCAAGCATCGCGAGAACATCGCCCGTCTCCTCGCCGGAACGGAGAGCCGGATCGGTGCGAAATGACGAGGGCGGCCGCGAAGCGCCCTCATGGACGGAAGGCTCTTCGCATCCGGAAGGCTTTTGACGCGTGAGGGACGTCGAGCAGACCGATCTCGTCGAATGGGACGAATCCCGCCCCTGGCCTATCCGCCTGACCGACGAGCAGCGGCTCGACTGGCTGCGTCTCATCCGGTCCGAGCGCGTTGGTCCGGCGACGTTTCGCAGCCTCTTCAACCATTACGGCAGCGCCCGCGCGGCGCTTGATGCCCTGCCGGACCTGGCGGCCCGGCGCGGCGCGAAACGGCGCATCCGGATCTGCCCGGAGGGGGCGGCCCGGGCCGAGATGGACGCCTGCGCCCGGCTCGGCATCGTGCTCGTCGCGCCCGGCGAGGCGGACTATCCGCCGGCCATGCGCCACATGCCGAGCCCGCCGCCGCTCCTGGCCGTCCTCGGTAGGACCAAGGCCCTGCGCCGTGCCGCCATCGCCATCGTCGGTCCGCGCAACGCCTCGGCGGTCGGCATCAGGTTCGCCGGCCAGATCGCGGCCGAACTGTCCGAGGCCGGCCTGCTCGTCGTCTCGGGCCTTGCGCGCGGCATAGACGGCGCGGCCCACGCCGCCAGCCTGGAGCGCGGCACGGTCGCCTCGCTCGCCGGCGGTCTCGACCGCATCTATCCGCCCGAGCACGACGATCTCGCCCGGCGGATCACTGAGACGGGCGCGCTCATCAGCGAGATGCCGCTCGGTCATGGTCCTCGCGCGCAGGACTTTCCACGCCGCAACCGGCTCATCGCCGGCATGAGTCTGGGTACGCTCGTCGTCCAGGCAGCCGTGCGGTCCGGCTCGCTCATCACCGCGCGGCTCGCCAACGAGATGGGCCGTGAGGTCTTCGCCGTGCCGGGTTTCCCGCTCGATCCGCGCGCCGAGGGGACGAACCGCCTCATCCGTAACGGCGCGACGCTGACGACGAGCGCGGCCGACATCC
Source organism: uncultured Alphaproteobacteria bacterium (assembly GCA_963799285.1). Classification (GTDB taxonomy): domain Bacteria; phylum Pseudomonadota; class Alphaproteobacteria; order Rhizobiales; family CAWCWK01; genus CAWCWK01. Next base: position 30,588 of record CAWCWK010000003.1, on the reverse strand, counting down.
TCGACGTTCTCGCCCCCCAACTGCGCGAGGACCCGATGGAGGCGCCCGCGATCGAGGAGCGTGCCGAACCCTATGCGGCGCCGGCGAGCGGACCGAACAGCCTTGATCCAGAGTACCTCGAGCGAAGCCCCGTCCAGCCCAGCCCGGTCGAGATCGGCGACGATGCCGCGACCCGACTGCTTCGAGCGCTCGGCCCCGAGCCGGCCGACATGGACGACATCCTGCGCACGGCCCGGCTCTCGCCGCCCGAATTGCGGGTCGGCCTCCTGGAGTTGGAGCTGTCCGGCCGGATCGAGCGGACGGGCCGCCGCGTGGCCCTGAGGGACGTCTGATCGGCGCGATATCGCACGGTCCGGCGCGCGAGCCCATCTCGCGGCTGGACGGCTCCCCTCCCGCACCGCTATAGCCAAGTCGAGATCGACCACCGCAATCACAGGCCCTGCACATGTCCGTTGACGAGACGACCGTCCGCCGCGTGGCCAAGCTCGCGCGGATCCGGCTCGGCGAGGCCGAAGCCGCCAGTCTGCCTGGCGAGCTCAACCAGATCCTCAATTGGATCGAGCAGTTGAACGCCGTCGACGTCGAGGGCGTGGAGCCGATGACGTCCGTCGTCGCGGTCAGCCCGCGCCTGCGCGAGGATGTCATCAACGACGGGGCGAAAGCCGATGTGATCGTCGCAAACGCACCGACGTCGGAGGACTGCTTCTTCACGGTCCCCAAAGTGGTCGAATAGCTTTGCCCGTGCTCTCCGCCCTCGCCCGCCTCACCCATCGCAGGATGCGCTTCGCCCTCGCCGGCGGCGTCTCGCTGTTTTGCGTCGGAGCAGCCCTCGGCGCGGAATTGCCGGTGACGGGCAGCTATCGCGATGCGGGAAGCTGTGAGGCTGTTCAGGCGATGGCCGCGGCCGACGCGGTCGGCGTCGAGGGCTCGGACGCCCCCGCCCCCGACGCCCTGTCCGAGGAAGACCGCGATCGTCTCGGCGATGCCGTGGAGGACGGCGTGCTGATGGACGCCTCGCGCGTCTCCGGTCCCGGCGGCTGGTCCTGCACCTTTCCGCAGGTCTGGGAGGTGCGCGCCGGCGACCGGTGGATGGCGATGGCGGCCTGTGACGGCGGCGGCGACTTCTTCCCCGCCGTCCTGATGCTGGAGCGCCTCGAGGCCGAGCGCTATCGCATTCGGCTCGGCGACGGGGCCGACGCCGTCGAGATGGTGCCCTGCCGGATCGATCCGCCGGCGACCCAGTAGGCCGGCGACGCAGCAAGCCGGCGATCGCAGTAGACCAGACGATATCCCACCCGAGAGACGTGCCTTGTCAGACCTGACCGCCCTCACCATTGCCGAAGCCCGCGACGCGCTCGCCAAGCGCGACGTGTCGGCGCTCGAGTTGACCGACGCCTATCTGGACGCGGTCGATGCCGGCAGCGCGCTCAACGCCTTCATCCTGCCGACGCCTGACAAAGCGCGCGCCATGGCGGGCGAATCGGACGCCCGCCTGAAGGCCGGCGGCGCCAAGCCGCTCGACGGGATCCCACTCGGCGTCAAGGACATGTTCTGCACCGAAGGCGTGCGCTCGACGGCCTGCTCGCACATTCTCGACGGTTTCGTCCCGGCTTACGAATCGACCGTGACCGCCAATCTCTGGCGCGACGGCGCTGTCATGCTTGGCAAGCTCAATTGCGACGAGTTCGCGATGGGCTCTTCCAACGAGACCTCCCATTACGGCGATGTCGTGAACCCCTGGCGGCGCGCGGACGACGAGACCAAGCTCGTGCCGGGTGGCTCGTCGGGCGGCTCGGCGGCGGCGGTGGCGGGGCGCCTCTGCGCCGCGGCGACGGCGACGGATACGGGCGGCTCGATCCGCCAGCCGGCCGCCTTCACCGGAACGGTCGGCCTCAAGCCGACTTATGGGCGCTGCTCGCGCTGGGGCATCGTCGCCTTTGCCTCCTCGCTCGATCAGGCAGGCCCGATCACGCGTACGGTGCGCGACGCCGGCATCATGCTGAAGTCGATGGCGAGCGTCGACGACAAGGATTCGACCAGCATCGATCGACCGGTCCCCGACTACGAGGCCGCCGTCGGCGGATCCGTCAAGGGCCTGCGGATTGGCATCCCGAGGGAATACCGGGTCGACGGCATGAGCGCGGAGATCGACGCGCTCTGGGACAAGGGCGTCGAATGGCTGCGCGAGGCCGGCGCCGAGCCCGTCGAGATCAGCCTGCCGCACACGAAATACGCGCTGCCGGCCTACTACATCGTCGCGCCGGCCGAGGCCTCGTCCAACCTCGCGCGCTATGACGGCGTGCGCTACGGTCTGCGCGTGCCCGGCGGCGATATCACCGAGATGTACGAGAATACCCGGGCCGAAGGCTTCGGCGCCGAGGTCCGCCGGCGCATCCTCATCGGCACCTATGTGCTTTCGGCGGGCTATTACGACGCCTACTACCTGCGGGCCCAGAAGGTCCGCACGCTCATCGCGCGGGATTTCACGCAAGCCTTCGAGGACGTGGACGTCATCCTGACGCCGACCACGCCCTCGGCCGCCTTCGGCATCGGCGAGAAGACGGCCGATCCCGTCGAGATGTATCTCAACGACATCTTCACGGTGACGGTCAACATGGCGGGTCTGCCCGGCCTCTCTGTCCCCGCCGGTCAGGATGCGAAGGGCCTGCCGCTCGGCCTGCAGCTCATCGGCCGCCCGTTTGACGAGGAGACGCTGCTGCGCGTCGGTCAGGTCATCGAGGATGCCGCCGGCGTCTCTCCTGCCCCGAAGGTCTGGTGGGCGTAGGCGCGCGCTACCCTCTCTCTCCGCGTATGCGGGGATCGAAGACGGCCAGCGCAGCCATCATGTCGGCATGGGCATGGACGATGGCGCGCGCGCCGACCTGCTCCAGGCGCTTGGCGTGAATGTCGGGTTCGGGCGAGGTGCCCGTGAAGCCTATCGGGATCATGCCGGCGCTCTTGGCGGCATGGATGCCAGCGATCGAATCCTCGATGACGATGCATCGCTGTGGCGGGACGCCGAGTTTCTCGGCCGCGAAGAGGAAGAGATCGGGCGCGGGCTTGCCGCGCGCCACCTGCTCGGCCGAATAGACGTGGCCGTGGAAGGTGCGAATCAGATTGGTGACGACGAGACCCTGACGCAGCTTCGGAATACCTGACGACGATGCGACGGCCTTGGGCATGTGATCGAGGGCGGACAAGAGGTCCTCGATGCCCTCGACCGTCTCCAACTCGTTCGCGTAGAGCGCGGCGACCTTCTCATCGGTCGTGCGGGCGAAGTCGTCGGGCAGCTTTCGGGGCGCGGCCTGATTGAGGAGCTTGGCCGTATCGGCCGCCGGACGGCCGGCGAAGCGGCGCGCGAACTCCTGCGGCGTCAGCGTATACCCGTAGCGGGCGACCTCCTCGGCCCAAATCCGTCCTGAAATCGTCTCCGAATCGATGAGCACGCCGTCGCAGTCGAAGAGGACGGCCTCTATGGGCGTCTCCGTGTCCGGCCGGTGCGCGGCGGAGGGATGCGGGGCTGAGGATCTGTCTGTCACGCATTCTGCCTGCAGGATGGAGCCGTCATGTTCGGCTCGACCGTATGATACCGCGAAAATCCTATCGCGCACTTGCGCAACCTGAAAGCCCGGTCACCGCGCCTTCACGTTACCAGACCGTCGAGGAAAGATTGGCGTGGCGGCAGACTCAGCCGAGACGGGCGCGGACCATGTCGATGGAATGATCGATGGTGCGGGCGCCTGTCTCGCCGCGCATGTCCTCGCGCAGCATCGCCTCGGCGGCCTTCGCGGCGGCATCGGCCGCGGCGCGGCGGACGTCGCTCAAGGCCTGCGCTTCGGCTTGCTCGATGCGTAGCGTCGCGGCCTGGGTGCGGCGCTCCATGGTCTCGTTCATCTTGGCCTTGGCGTCCGCCGCCATCGCCTCGGCGTCGCGCTTGGCGGATGCGATGATGGCCTTTGTCTCGGCCTCCGCCTCACGGGTGCGTCGCTCGTAGGAGGCGAGCGTCTTCTGCGCCTCCTCGCGAAGCACGCGGGCCTCCTCGATCTCGTTCTCGATGCGCGCGCGGCGCTGGTCGAGCGATCCGGCAATCGACTGCGGCACGCGCAGATAGGTCAGGACCCCCCAGAAGGAGAAGAACGCGGCGCCAACCCAGAAATCGGTGCCGGTGTAGAAGCCGCCGAGGACGTAGACGGCCAGCGTGCCGACGATGGCGACGAGAAGGCCGTTGATGACATCGCGGTTCATGATCGTGCGTCCTGGTCATGCGCCCGTCTGAAGGGGCGAGAAAGGCTAGTTGAGCGCTGAGGCGACTGCGGATTCGGCGCGGGCGCGATCAGGTGTCTGACCGGTGATCTGAGCGACGATGGCCTGGGCGGCGTCGCCGGCGATCTCTGCCACGCTCGCCATCGCGGCATCGCGCGAGGCTTCGATGCGGGCCTCGGCTTCGGCGGCCTTGGCGGAAAGATCGGCCTCGAGCGACTTGGAGAGGCGGTCGTTCTCGGCCGAGACGCTGTCGCGCATCTCGCGGGCGATGGCGGAGGCACGCGAGCGAGCTTCTGCTAGCGACTGCTCGTAGGATGCCAGCGCCTCGTCGCCGCGCTTCTGGAGAAGGGCGGCCTGATCGAGATCGTTGGCGATGCGGTCGCGGCGTTCCTCGAGAACCGTCGCCACGCGGGGCAGCGCGACGCGGCTGAGGAAGAGATAGAAGGCCGCGAAGATGAGAGACAGCCAGAAGAGCTGCGCCGGCCAGGAGCCGGCATCGAGCTGCGGCATGCCGCCGGCGTCCTCGGACTGAATAGTCGCGTCCACCGTCTCGAGCAGCACCTCGTCCGCCGGGACGACGATCGTCTCGACCGACTCCTCGACCGTGTCCTGCACGATGACATCCTGCACGATCACGGCATCCTGCCCAAAGGCGGGGCCGACGAAGGCGAGGCCGGCGGCCAGAGCCAGGACTGGGAGGTGAGGAAGACGGGACGGCATCATCGGATCCTTGATCGAGACTGGGTGCGAACGCGTGACGGCCAGCGCACCGAAGCGCTTGAGGGCGCTCCGGTGATGCCGCTGCGCGAAGGCGCGTCTAGACGAAGAGGATGAGCATCGCGACGACGAAGCCGATAAGGCCGGTGGCCTCGGCGAGGGCGAAGCCCAGCAGCAGGTTGGTGCGCTGACCGTCGGCGGCCGACGGGTTGCGCAGCGCGGCGCTCAGGTAGCTGGAAAAGATGTTGCCGATGGCCAGACCAGCGCCCGCGAGCGCGATCGTAGCGATGCCAGCGCCAATCATGCGTGCGGCTTCAACGTCCATGGAAACTCTCCGAGTTTATCGTGTGAGGCGGAAGGTGGGATGCGGCGGGCCTGTGCGTGCCTCGTGAAGTCGGCCTGCCGTGAAACGTGACGCGCTCCCTTATCGGCCCAAGGCTTGCGGTGCAAGGCCAGGTCGGTCGGGAAGGCGCGCTTTAGTGATGCGGATGGAGCGCGTCGTTGAGATAGATCGACGTCAGGAGCGCGAAGACATAGGCCTGGAGGAAGGCGATGAGGAGCTCGAGCGCGCTGATCGCGATCATCAGCGAGAAGGGCAGGATGCCCGCCACGCCCATCAGGACGACGAAGCTCGCGAAGACTTTGATCACCATGTGGCCGGCGACCATATTGGCGAAAAGCCGGACGGCGAGGCTGAACGGGCGGATGAGGTAGGAGACGACCTCGATCGGCACCAGGATCGGCAGCAGCCATCCGGGCACGCCCGACGGCGCGAAAAGACGGAAGAATCCTGTACCGTGCTTGATGAAGCCGATGACCGTGACGACGGTGATCGAGAGGAGCCCGAGCGCCAGCGTGATGATGATATGGCTCGTTGACGTGAACGAATAGGGGAAGAGGCCCAGAAGGTTCAGGAAGAGGATGAACATGAAGAGGGTGAAGATGAAGGGAAAATATTTCAGCCCCTCCGATCCCGCATTGTCGCGCACCAGGCCTGCGACGAACTCGTAGGAGAGCTCCGTCACCGATTGCATACGGTCCGGCACCAGCGCCCGGCCCCGCATGGAGAGCATCATGAAGAGGCCGACCAGCGCCGTGCCGATGACCATGAAGAGGGCCGAGTTGGTGAACGAGATGTCGAGGCCGAGAAAGTTCAGCTCGATCAGCCGATCGATGTCGAACTGGCTCAACGGGTCGATGGCCGCTTGCTGGACCGCGCCCTCGACCGTCTCTGCGGCGAATGCCTGTGTCACTGGCTCATTGTCTCCAAACGCGCCGCCGCACCTGCAAGAGCGCGAACGGCGTCAGGGGACGGTACCTGGACCGCGTCTAGCGCTTCCCGGCCTCGTCCTGTCGTGCTTGCCGGTGGGCTCTATCAGCCCCGCGAAAGACGTTCAAGAACCCAGCGGCGGCAAAGATCAGCATCATGACGATGAGGAAGAGCGGTTTGGTGCCGAACCACGCGTCCATCTGCCAGCCGAGCCAGGTGCCGAGGCCGATGGCGACGACGAGCTGTGCCGAGATGCTGAAGGCGACGCCGATGGCATTGCCGGATTGCGGCTCGGGCCGCGCCGAACCGTCGGGCCTTCGGCCGATGCGCGTATTGTGCCGGGACCGTGCATCGGCGATGCGCCTGCGCAGCACGTCCGCATCAATGGGCGCGTCGTCGGCGGGAGCCTTGGTGGCCTCGACACGGGCCTTGGCGGGATCATCGTCGGCCATCAGTCGCCATACCGCGCGGCGAGGTCGGAGGCGATGGTGATACCCTCCCGGGCGAAACGCCGGCTCAACTCGCGCGCGGCCGGCGTGCAGGCGCGGTGCGTGGCGGCATAATCGCGATAACCGGTGTTGAAGCGCGCGATGAGGCGGCCAGAGCGTTCGTCGCCCAGGCGCTGCGCGGCGAGGAAAGCCTCCATATGCGTGCGCCAGACGGTCTCCCGGCCGGGACGGCACAGGGCGTCGAGATGAAAGAGCGCGCCGTGGATTTCGCCGAGCCGGTTGAGGCTCTCGTCATAGGCCGCCTGGGAGACGGTCTCAGCCGCGTCTTCGGCGGCATCTTCGGCGGCGTCCTCGGCCGCACCTTCGCCCGCTTCTCCCTCCGCAAGCTCGGCCGGCGCCTCCTGCGCGACGGCGAATCGCGGGGTCGTCGCGGCGAGCGAGAGGAACGCGATGGCCATCATGAGGGCCCGCAGCGCCGGCGTCACGACACGTCCTCCCGCCGCTTGCCGTCGCCGCGCGTGACAAGGCGTGCCGCTATGTCGCGGATCGAGGGCGGCCTCGTGGTGAGGAAGGGCATGGGACGGCATACGCTCATCGTCGCGACCCCGACGCGCGCGGTCAACACGCCGTTGACGACGCCTTCGCCGAGCCGGGCCGAAATGCGCCCCGCCAGGCCGTGTCCGAGGACGCCGGCCAGCACGCCGTCGCCGACGGCGAGACCGCCCGTCACGATGAGATGGGCGACGATCTCCCGCATCAGCGCCAACAGCCCGAGCGTGCCCGGCCGGCCGCCATAGAGCGTCGCCACCCGCCGCGCGAGGCGCAGCGCCTCCCAGCCGACAAAGGCCAGATCGATGAGCGCGCGGGGGGAGGCGGCGGTGACGACGGAGACGCGCTTGGCAGAAGCGAGGACGAGGGTCTGCGCCGCCTGGTCGAGCGGCCCCAGCACGTCGCGCTCCGCCAGCGCCACGATGTCGCGCCCGTCGACGATCTCCCGCAGTTCGCGCTCCAGCGCGTTGCGGCCGGCCGCCGTCTCGGGACGGCCGGCGTAGAGGTCGAGGATCCGGGCGCCGAGGCGGCGGCCGATCCCGGGTGCGTCCGTCGTGTGAGCCTCTGTGGCGAGATCGCGCAGCGTATGGATGCGCCGCAGCCGCAGCAATCCCGCGATCTCGCGTCCCGCGATGGCGAGGAGGGCCGCGAAGACCATCGCTGCCAGCCCGACGCCGACCCAGCCGAGCGCCTCGGCCCGCGCGAAGAGGTCCCGGATGAGCGTGTCGGCCCAGAGCCCGATCCCCAGCGAGACGAGCCCGGCAAGCCCGCCCCAGAGGAGCCGGCCCCATGGAACGGTGCGCCGTCTGGGCGCGATGAGTGCGGGCAGGGCCTCGTCCGTCTCGTCGAGAACGATCTCGGGCTCGATCGCGAGATGTGGATCGTCGAGATCGAAGGCTTCGGGCGCGCGCCCCGCCTCTCGTGCGCGGTCCCTGTCCCGTGCGCGGCTCTGGGTGCTCGTCACGAGAGCCGGTCTCCCATCAGGCGCTCCAGCGCGCGGTCGAGGCGGATATGGGGGAGGGCGGCGCCGCGTTCGCGGGCCGGCGGGCGAAAGCGCACGAAGCGGAAGTCTCCGGTCGCGGCCCGCTCGTCGTCGTCCTCCTCGCCGGTGAAGCGGTAGCCGGCCTCCAGCACCGCTTCCGGATCGCCGGGCAGGGTGCCGGGGAAGACGGCGGTCTCGGACGTGCCGTCGAAGCTGCGCGGGCCGATGCGCTCGCCGGCGCGGGGCGTGCCGATGATGACGGGAATGTCCTCCCCATCGCGCGTGACGGTGCCCTCGCGGGTGGCGCGCACCGAGGCGAGGGCGACGGTATCGACCTCGGCCCCTCGGGCGCGGGCGCGTCCAATCGCATCACGCGCCAGCCAGGCGAGCATCGCCTCCAATCGGTCGTGATCGCGGTGGTGGAGGTGGTCGGCCTTGGTGGCGGCGAGGACGACACGGTCGATGCGCGGCGCGAAGAGGCGCGACAGGATGGAGTTGGCGCCCGGGCGGAAGGCGACGAGGATGTCGGCGAGCGCGCCTTCGAGATCGGCCAGCGCGCGGGGGCCCGCATTGAGCGCCTGGAGGACGTCGACGAGGACGATCTGCCGGTCGAGCCGGGCGAAGTGCTCGGCATAGAAGGGGCGCACGACGACGGCCTTATAGGCCTCGTAGCGCCGTGCCATCATCGCATGGAGGCTACCTGCCGACGCATCGCCATCCCCGACGTCGAGCGGCGCGAAGGTGAGCGCCGGAGAGCCTTCGAGATCGCCCGGCATGAGGAAGCGCCCGGGCGGCAGCATCGAGAGCGAGACCTTCTCGTCCCGGCAGGCGCGCAAGTAGGCGGTAAAGAGCTCGGCCGCGCGGCGCGCGTCCTCCTCGCGGGCGGACGCGGCCGGATCGAGCGTCGCGGCATGGGTGCGCCAGTCGATCGCCAGCGGCGCGCGGGTCGGACCGTCGGCGAGCGCGAGCGCCTTTTGCGACCAGTCCTCATAGCTCATCGAGAGGAGCGGCAGATCGAGGAGCCATTCGCCCGGGTAGTCGACGACGTCGAGGTTGAGCCGGCGCCGGCTGGTGCCGAACGTTCCGGCGACCTCGTAGTCGAGGATGAGGCGAAGCTGCGAGATGCGGCGGGTCGATTCGGGCCAGACGCGGTCGTCGCCCGATAGCGCGTCGAGATGGTCCTCATAGGCGAAGCGGGGCACGGCATCGTCGGGCTGTGGGCTGAGCGTGACCTCGCGCATCCGCCCTTCGGCCGAGGCGCGCAGACCCGTCAGCCGCCCGCCCTTGGTCAGATTGTGGACGAGCGCCGTGATGAAGACCGTCTTGCCCGCGCGGCTGAGGCCGGTCACGCCGACCCGCAGCGTCGGATCGAAGACGTTGGCGGCGAAATCGAGCGTCGAGCGCGCCGCCAGCTGGGCGCCGCCGAGAACGGACCGCAGGGTCGGCGTGGGGAGTCTGTCGAGGACGGACATGGCGTCAGGCGCCGCCCGGCTCGGTCAAGGCCCCCAGTGGCGCGGCTCCATCCAGGGAGCGGGAAGGCGGCAGCGTCCGCTTGGAAGGGGCTCTGCGCCGCCGAGCGTGAGGGACTGCCATGCGCCTAACCATTCCTCCGGCAGATCGTAGGGCGGCCGTACCCGGGTCTCGGGAGCAAAGCCGGAGCGTACATAGTAGCATGGGTCTCCAAGGACAAAGACGTGGCCAACACCCGTCTCGTCGAGGTATCGCAGCCCGTTCGCGATGAGGGCGGTGCCGATGCCCGCCCGCTGACACTCCGGCGCGACGGCGAGGGGGCCGAGAAGAGCCGCCCGATCGTCTTCGAAGAGCGTGAAGAGAGCGTGCCCGACGACCGCATCGGCGCGTATGGCGACGAGGGAGAGGACGGGCACGTCGCCCGTGATCAGCCGCTTGACGAGCGGGCGAAGTTCGTCTGCGGGAAAGGCCCGGGGGTAGAGATCGAGAACGCCCACCGCATCCTGGGCCGCGGTCTCATGCGTGGCCTTGCGGATCATGACGCCGTCGGGCAAGCGCCCGGCATCCCTGCCATCGCCGCTCGACATCACCCGTCCTCCAACATCGCCCACCAGTCCGCATAGGGCGTGTTCTTCGGCGCGCGGCGGGTGTAGTCCGGCGCGCCATCATCCCACCAGACGGGTCCGCGCTCGCCGAGAGCGACCTTAGCGGCGTGCACGCGCTCGCGGGCAACCCGGATCGACGCATCGTCCTTGGCATCGCGGACCGCGCGGCGCGCGGCCATCAACGCGCGAACGTGCTCCTGCCGGTCCTCCTCGGGTAGGCGGGGGTCGGTCTTGCGCCAGAGGACGTGGGAGGCGACGAAATAGCGCCCGTCCGGCGTCTCGGGATAGCGGCTCACGGCAGGTTCAGATGCGGGTGGCCTCGAACGTATTGCACGCGTCAATGGAGCCGGTCTCGAAGCCGGTCGTGAACCAGCGCTGGCGCTGCTCGGACGTGCCGTGGGTGAAGCTGTCGGGCACGACGCGGCCCTGGCCGCGCTGCTGGAGCGTGTCGTCGCCCACGGCGGCGGCGGCCGTCAGGGCCTCCTGGATGTCGCCCGGCTCCAGCACGTCGTTGAGCTGGTCGTTGGTGCGGGCCCAGATGCCGGCGAGGCAATCGGCCATCAGCTCGACGCGAACCGAGAGCTCGTTCGACTGGGTGCGCGAGACCTGGCGCTGCTGCGCCTGAACCTGGGGCAGGATGCCGAGAATGTTCTCGACATGGTGGCCGACCTCGTGCGCGATCACGTAGGCGATCGCGAAGTCGCCTGGTGCGCCATAGCGCGACGAGAGCTTCTCGAAGAAGGTGAGGTCCATGTAGACCGTCTTGTCGATGGGACAGTAATGCGGGCCCATCGCGGCCTGCGCACCGCCGCACGCGGAACGGGTCGCGTTCTCGAAGACGACGACCTTGGGCGGCTCGTAAGCGCGGCCGATCTGCTCGTCAAAGACGACGCGCCAGGTATCCTCGGTCTGTGCGGTCACGGCGCCGATGAAGGCTTCCATGTCGTTGGAAGCTTCCGCCGTCACGCTTTCCTGCACGACGGCCCCGCCCCCCGAGCGCGATCCCGTGACGAGTTCGGCGCCGGTCATCACGGTCCGGAAATCGAGGCCGGTGAACATCGAGATGAGGCCGACGATGATCAGCCCGCCAATGCCGAGGCCGCCGCCGACGGCCATGCCTCGCCCGCGCCCGCCACGACCGCCGCGGCGATACTGGACGTTGGAGCTGCGTCTATATCCGCGCCATTTCATAGCCGACCCGTGCGTCTGATCGGGCCTCCCCCGCGGAGCCCGCCCGCAAGGCAAACACGGGCGGCGTCGGAGAGTTTCGTCGATCTGTAGGGAAAATGGGTCGGGCCGGCCTCGTGCCGGTGCGGCCGGGCGCCTACTCCGCGATGAGAACGCTCTGCCGGGCGACGCTGCGCTCGCTCGAATCGCCTCGTCCGAGATCCCGGTAGATACCGCGCCCCTCGCGCAGTGCCATGGCGTGGAGGCCTTGCCAGCGCCGGCCCTGTGCGTCGTCCGTCGGGACGGCCCAGCCCTGCGCGACCACCCAAGCGTTGAGCACCGTACCGCCGACCTGGCAGATGCGTCCCGCACCCGATCGTGCGCCATCGGATGCAGCGTTGTCCGACGCGTCCGTCAAAGCCGCTTCGACCGGTGCCGCGCAGTCGAGTGCGCGCGTGCGCACGAATTTCCGAACCGCCGCCACGGCGTGGCGCCCACAAGGCCAGACAGCCCCGCCCGTTCCCGTGCAGTGGGTTCGAGCCGTCGGCGCCCTCACGCCGGCCAGCGCGATGCGGTGCGCACCGGCCGAGAAATGGCCGGGATCCTCGACGACGACGCGGTGGAATCGCTCCGCCTCGGTGCTGGAGGCGGTCTTGGGGAGAGCCGGCGAGATCCGCACGCGTGAAGGGAGACGGCGCAGGGCCGGCGCGCCCGTGCCGGCACTGTCTTCGCGATCCACATGAGGCGCGACGCGCAGGAGACGTCCTCCCGTCACGTCCCGCACGGGCGCGCCGGGTGCGGCGCGGATCGTCTCGATGGGTGTCCAGCCGGGCGCGTCCCTCCCGCCGGGTCCGGCACTATCGGCGGCCCCGTCGACATCCGGCGCCGAGGCCGGCTGCGCTCCTGCCGGATCGGCTGCCCCCAGCAGAAGCGACAAACCGATCGCGAGCCCAAGGATCGTCCCGATCGCGAGCCCAAGGATCGTCGATGCCGTCCGGCCTGGTCGTCGGGTCATGAGGGTCAGCGAGCTTTGGATCGGAAGCCTTTAGACTAGCGTGTCGGCCGCCCGCGCGCCAAGGCCGGGATCATGCCTATTGCGATGCCCAGAGGATGCGGGACATCCATACCACGTCGAGCGTATCGAAGGTCTTGACGTCGCCCTCCGGGCCGAGGGGGCCGAAATCGACCGTCCGGTTGGTGCGCCGGCGCAGGGTGCAGGCCATCACCCGCCCGTCCCTGATGCGCGCGACCACGCGGTCCGAGCGGCGCACGACGGCCGCCGGCGAGACCACCATCACGTCGCCCTCACGGTAGAAGGGCGCATGCTCCTCCGAACCGTCGATCTCGAAGGCGAAGGCGTTCGGATCGTCGATCTCGGGAAAGTCGAGCTCGTCCCATTCCTGACCGCTCGGATAGCCTTCCTCGGTAAAGACGCCGACATCACCCAGCCGCCCGAGCGGCATGAGAGGCATGGGGCGCTGCGGCTCGGCGGGCGCGCCCTCTGCGACCATCAGACCCACGAAGGCGCCGGCCGTCGTGCCTGTCGCGGTGAGCACCTTGGCAAGGCTTTCCGAGCTCGGCCAGCGTTTGCGACCATCTACGGTGGTGCGCTTCGACTTGTTGAACGTCGTAGGATCGAGGCCGCTCGTCTTGGCGAGGCCAGAGACGCTGTATCCGTTTCGTTCCGCTAGCTGATCGAGGGCTGCCCAGATCTGTTTATGTGTAAACATAGGTCTCTTCTAATGCGTACGGGCAGGTCCGTGCGATTCTCTATGACGGTGTACGCACGAGCTCAAGCCCGATTATGCCCCACCGAGACGAAAGGAAGATGGGCCGAACCGGCCCGGAAACTTATCCTACAATGACGATCCGAACTTGCGAGGTGCCAAACGGTCGCAAGCGGCTTGACGGATTGCCGCACGACCCTGGGGAGCATAGGACCACAGACATAGACGAAGCACCGCCGTCTTGCGCCCGCCCGCCTCGACGCTGCATGAGGCGAAGGCCCTCAGGGCGGCGCAGGTTCGGGCCGCTTCGCGACACGTTCCGCCTTCGGAAGGATCGAAAGATGCTCTATAAGATCGTGCCTGCAGCCCTGTGGGCCGAGGCGCAGCGAGCCGGCGTCTTCAAAGGCGCGGCGATCGACCTGGCCGATGGCTTCATTCACCTGTCGAGCGCAGCCCAGGTCCGCGAGACCGCCCGCCGGCACTTCGCCGGCCAGACCGATCTTCGCCTCGTCGGCATCGCGGAGGAGGGGCTGGCGGGGCTTCGCTGGGAGCCCTCGCGCGGGGGCGATCTCTTCCCGCATATACACGGCGACCTGCCGATGAATGCGGTGCGCTCCGATATCGCGCTGCCCTGGGATGGCAGTGCCCACGTCTTTCCAGCCGACATCCCCGATTCGACCCCGCCGGGCACCCCTTCATGATCGGTCGCCGCGTCCTCCGGGCGCTGCGGGTGCTGGAGCCGGAGACGGCGCACGCGCTCGCCCTCAAGGCCATGCCGTTCGCGCCGCCGCAATTCACCGCCCGCGGTGCGGACGATGCGCGGTTGGCGAGCGCTGTCATGGGGCTTGCCTTCCCGAACCCGATCGCGCTGGCGGCCGGGTTCGACAAGGCGGCCGAGGTGGTCGAGGCGGCGCATCGGGTCGGCTTCGGCTTCCACGAGGTCGGCGGCATCACGCCCCGCCCGCAGGACGGCAATCCGCGCCCCCGCGTCTTTCGCCTCGTCGAGGACCGCGCGGTCGTGAACCGACTCGGCTTCAACAATCCGGGCATGGACGCCGCCTATGACGCGCTCGCTAGGCGGCGCGGGCAGGGCTCTGGCGGTGGCGGCATCGTCGGCGTCAATGTCGGGGCCAACAAGGCCAGCACCGACATGGCGGCCGATTTCGCCGCCGTCGTCACGCGGCTCGCCCCGGTCGTCGACTACGTGTCGATCAACGTCTCCTCCCCCAATACGCCGGGCCTGCGCGAGCTTCAGCGGGCGGACGCCCTGCGCGGCCTCATCGACGGTGCGCTCGGCGCGCGCGACGCATATGGCGGACCGCGTCGCCCGGTCCTCGTCAAGATCGCGCCGGATCTCGACGCCGAAGGCTTTGGGGCCGTGCTCGACGTGGTGCGCGAGACGGGCCTCGACGGGCTCGTGGTGTCCAACACGACATTGGCCCGCCATGGGCTGCGCTCGCGCCATGCGGAAGAGACGGGCGGTCTGTCTGGTGCCCCCCTCTTCGCGCGCTCGACGCGGATGCTGGCCGAGGCGCGCCTCGCGCTTGGACCGGATATCGCCCTTGTCGGCGTCGGCGGGGTGGAGAGCGCCGAGACCGCCATCGCCAAGATCGAGGCGGGCGCGAACCTCGTGCAGGCCTATACTGGCTTCGTCTACGAGGGGCTGAGGCTCTTGGGCGCGATCAAGCGCGGACTCCTCGCCAAGCTCGACGCCGAGGGCCTGGAGAGCGTGGGCGATCTCGTCGGCCGGCGCGCGTCAGACTGGGCGGGGCGCCGGGATGATTGACGGAAAGGTTCGCGCCTCCTCGACCGGATAGCGCCACAGCAGCGTGAGCCCGCGCACGAGGAGGAAGGCGTTGAGCGCCGTCCAGAGCCCGGCATTGCCCCAGTCGAGCGGCCCCGTGAGCAGCCACCAGATACCGAGATAGGCAAGGAGCGAGGCGAGCATCATGTCGCGCATCGCGCCCGTCCAGGTGGCGCCGATGAAAAGGCCGTCGAGCTGGAAGGCGAGCGTGCCGGCAAGCGGCGTCAGGATCGCCCACCAGAGGTCGGCTCGCGCCTGCGCCCGCACGTCCTCGGCCGTGGTGAGGAGGGCGATGACGGCGGGGCCGGCGATCCAGTAGACGAGAGCGAGCGCGGCCGCGAGCATATAGCCCCAGAGCACCGTCAGCCGCATCGTCCGGCGCAGGCCCGCCGGATCGCGCGCGCCGACGGAGCGCCCGCCCAACTGCTCGGCCGCCGCCGCCGCCCCGTCGAGGAAATGGCCGGCGAAGAGGAAGAGGTTCATCAAGATCGCGTTGGCCGCCAGGATGACGTCTCCGCCCTGCGCACCCTGGCGGGTGAAGAAGGCGAAGGCGAAGACGAGGGCGAGGGTGCGGATCATGATGTCGCGATTGACAGCCATCATCCGCCGGAAGGCCGCGCCGTCGAGAAGGCGGGCACGGGGCGTGTTCCAGTGCCATCCGAGCTGGCGCCCGGCCAGCATCGCGCCGACCCCGACGGCCAGCGTCTCGGCCAGGACGGTGCCCAGCGCCAGCCCCGTCACGCCCATGTCGAGCCCGAGAACCAGCCAGAGGTTGAGCGCCATGTTGGCGAGGTTGAGGAGGACTTGCAGCCCGAGCGCGACCCGTGCCCGGCCGAGCCCCAGGAACCAGCCGAGCAGCACGAAATTGAGGAACGCCATCGGCGCCGACCAGATGCGCACGGCCACATAGGTCTGCGCCGCCTCCTCGACGGCCGGCGAGGCATCCATAAGCGCGAACAGGGCATCGGCCAGCGGCGCCTGGAGAAGGACGCAGGACGCGCCGATGGCGAGCGCGAGGAGCGCCGCGCGGGCGAGGACGACGCGCTCCTCCACCTGGTCCCGCGCGCCCTGCGCCTGCGCCGTCAGGCCGATCGTCCCCATCTTGAGGAAGCCGAAGCCCCAGAAGAGGAAGCTGAAGAAGAGGCTGCCCACCGCCACCGCGCCGATGAGATGGGCCTGGCCAAGCCGGCCGATGACGCCGGTGTCGACGAGGCCGAGTAGGGGCGTCGAGAGGTTGGCCAGCATCATCGGTACCGCGATCGCCAGCACCGCGCGGTGGGTGATGGGGAGCGGCGCGCCCTCGCTTCTCGATCCGACCGTCATCCCCGTCCTCGTGCTCCCGCGTTCGCGCGAGCGTTAGCAGAGGCGGCGGGGGTGCGCGATCTCTCCTACCGGATGCGGAACAGTCGATCGAGCGACAGCCAGCCGCCGCCCTTGACGACGAGGATGGCGAGAAGCGTCACCCAGAGGAGCCGCTGGTCGAGAATGGCCGAATCGGATGCGCGGTCGAAGAGGGCGCCTATCGTGGCCTCGTCGGCGTGGTGGTAGACGATGTCGACGACCGACTGGACGACGACGAAGCCGATCATCCCGAGGGCCGCGAGCCGGGTGAAGAGGCCGAGGACCAGGAGCGCCGGGAGGACGAATTCGGCATAGGTACCGGCATAGACGACGAGATCGCCAACAAATCCGACTTGCGTCGAATCATAACCGACCGACTCCATCACCTGTGGCAGGATCTGCACATAAGCGCCGTCCGTCGGCGTGAGAATGCCCGGAAAGCCGGAGCCGACCTTGGTCAGCGCCGAGTTCCAATAGTAGAGCGCGAGGACGGCGAGGAAGGCGAAGCGTGCGCCGAGGCCGACCGCGCCGTCCATCGTCTCGTCGACGCGCTCGAAGGCGGCGTTGTGCGCGCGCACCGGGTGGAGGCCGTGGCGGTCGTCCGCCGTGCCGTCATAGAGGCTGTCGAGCGTCGTCATGTTGCCCTCTCCCGTCGGTTCGTGTCTGTCGAGCGTCAATGCCGGCTATCGCGCCGGCGCAAAAGAGGGTGGCGAGCGTCGGCCCGAGGTCGAAGCCCTCCGCGGCCGAGGCGCGCTCGGCCGCCGCGCCAAGCGTCTCGCCGCCGCGCAGCGCCAGCGCGAAGGTGTCGGCACCCGGCGGCAACCGGTGGACGGCGACATCGAAGCGCGGGCGCACGACGAGGGCGCGCTCGGCCCGGGTCATGTCGGGCGGGCCTGCGTCGGTCGCATCGCCGAGGTTCTGCTCCCGAATCGTCACGATCGGATAGGCCGAGGCGACGATGCGCGCCGAGGGGTGGAGCGTGAGAGCGACGGAGCCAAGCGCTTCGGGCGCGAGCGCGGCCAGAGCGCCGAGCATGACCGGCTCCGCGTCCGCAGCATGATAGGCGTGGGCGAGGCTGGCTTCCAGTGCTGCGACGTCGCCGAGGTAGGGGAGGGCGGCGGCGGGCGGGAAGGCGCGGATGAAGTCGGGGAGAGCGTCGCCATAGGTCGTCATGACACGCACGCGCGGCGGGTTGCCGAGCACGAAGGCGCGGGCCATGGCGCGAAAGAAGGCCTCGCCGACCAGCGCCTGCGTAGCCGGGAATCGGCCGGCCAGCGCATCGACTAGGCCGACGACGACAGTGTTGCGGTAGACCGCGAATCGCTTGCCCGTCGGCGCGGCCGGGCGGCTGCGGCTGGCGCGAATGCCGGCGGGAACGGGCAGGCCCGGATCGCGGATGGCGGCGCTGAAGGCGTCCATGCCGCCCGTTCGACGCTCAGGCCGCGGCATCGCGTGCCTGTCCGTCTCGAGCCCTCGAGAGGAGAGCCGCCGCGCGGTCGGCCTCGGCGGCGAGCGTCGGCCAGTCCGGCACGTCGTTGTCCCATTCGATGAGCGTCGGCAGCGGCCCGGTGTGTGCGATCGTGCGGGCGTAGAGCGCCCAGACCGGATCGACCACGGGCCGGCTATGCGTGTCGATGAGGAGGGGCGCGCCCTCGTCGTCCGCCTGCTCCTCGTGGCCGCCGAGATGGATCTCGCCGACGGCGTGGAGCGGGAAGGCGTCGATATAGGCGCGCGGGTCCTCGCCATGGTTGGCGCAGGAGACGAAGACGTTGTTGATGTCGAGGAGGAGGCCGCATTCGGTACGGCGCACGAGCTCGGCGAGAAAGTCGATCTCGCCCATCGTGCTCGTCTCGAAGGCGATGTAGGTGGACGGGTTCTCCAGGAGCATTGGGCGTTTCAGCGCCGTCTGCACGGTGTCGATATGGGCCGCCACGCGCGCCAGCGTCTCCTCGTCATAGGCGACGGGGAGAAGGTCGTTGAAATAGGCGTCGTCATGGCTCGACCAGGCGAGATGCTCGGAGAAGAGGCCTGGCTCGTAACGCGCGTTCAGCGCCGCCAGCCGCGCCAGATGCGCGCCGTCGAGCGGGCCCTCGCCGCCGATGGAGAGCGCGACGCCGTGCAGCGAGAGGGGGAAGCGCTCGCGAAGCCGGGTGAGGTCGTGATGCGGGCGCCCGCCCTCACCCATGTAGTTCTCGGCATGAACCTCGAGAAAGCGCACGGCGCTCGGGTCCGCTTCGATGGCGGCGACGTGCTGCGCCTTCAGCCCGACGCCGGGCGCGGCAGGAACCTTGACTGGGCGGCTGGCGGACATCGGATCGCTCCGGTGTGGGAAGGCTGAGGCGGGTCGCGCGTGGCCCGCCCTCAACTTGGCATAAAACTCCGGCCGGACTCTTAAGCCGGCAGGTCGCGCTTTAGCTCCTCAAGGCTGCCCGTCCGGTCGCCCGGAAGCTCGAATTCGGCCACCGTCTCCTCGACGCCGTATTTCTCGCAGGTTCCGGCGGGCACCAGCGTCCAGGCATTGCCCTGATAATCGACCTTGGACGTGCCGGCGCAGGTCGTGCCGGGCCCGGCGGCGCAGTCGTTCTGACCAGCGAGCGAAATGCCGTAGCACTTCTCCTTGCCCTGCGCCTCGGCCGAGCCGGACGTGCCCGACAGGGTCAGCGCGGCGGCGACGGCGCCGGCGAGCGTGAGGGCGGAGGCGGTCGTCGTCTTGCTGGTCATGATATCGATCCTCTGATGCCGTGCGGCTGTCGCGCGGGTCTTGATGCCACTTCACTGGATCACAAGGGCCGGCTCGCGTCCAAACACACGCCACTGGCCTTCGCTCACATTGGGGTGAGGAGGGGCGGGGGCGTGAGGCAAGGAGACTTCCGGTCCGGGGAGATTGGGTGATCGGGTCCCGGTCGAGAGGTTGCCGGCCGGGGGCGGGACGACCTGCCGCCCTTCCTTCGCCGTGCCCGGCTTCCAAATGGGCAAGGGATGAACCTCACCGCATCCTCGCCGCCTCTCACGGCGCTCGCCGTCGTCACGCACCCGGCCTTCCACGCGCCGTTGCCGGCCGGGCATCGCTTTCCGATGCACAAATATCGCCGGTTGGCCGAGGTGTTGGTCGAGGAGGGGATCGTGCCGCGCGGCGGCTTCATCGAGCCGGCCGAGGCGCCGGCCGAATGGCTCGCCCTCGCGCATGATCGCGCCTATGTCGATCAGGTCCTGGCCGCCGATGCGCCTCCGGAGGTCGAGCGCCGGATCGGGCTGCCGATCACGCCGGCCATGGCGCTGAGGACCCGCACGTCCTGCGCCGCGACGCTATTGGCAGGTCGCCTCGCGCTCGAGCGCGGCATCGCCTGCACCACGGCCGGCGGGAGCCACCACGCGCGGCGCGATGGCGGGCGGGGCTTCTGTGTCTTCAACGACGTCGCCGTCGCCGTCCTGAACCTCAAGGTGGCCGGCGAGATCGGCACCTGCGCCATCATCGACGTCGACGTCCACCAGGGCGACGGCACGGCCGATATCCTCACCGACGCCGCCTTCTTCACCTGCTCGATCCATGCCGAGAAGAACTATCCGGCCGACAAGGTCCCGTCCGATCTCGATGTTGGCCTGCCCGACGGCGTGGACGACGCTGGCTATCTGACGGTTCTCAAGGATCATGTGCCGGGGCTGCTCGACCACGTGCGGCCCGACATCGTCTTCTACAATGCCGGCGTCGACACCCATGCGGACGACAAACTCGGACGGCTGGCAATGAGCGACGCGGGGCTGGCCGCACGGGACGCTTATGTCGTCGGCGAGGTGCGGCGGCGCGGCATTCCCCTCGTCGGCGTCATCGGCGGGGGCTATGCGGACGATGTCGACGTGCTCGCGCGCCGGCACGCGAGCCTGCACCGGGCGGCGGCTACCGTCTGAGCCTTGCGCGATGCGCGGGCGCGGCCCCTTTTGGCAGGACCTTTTGGGGCGGGACCTTTTGGGGCGGGATCCCCTCGGGCATGACCCTGGCCGCGCCGTCGAGGCCCCACACAAGGCCGAAGAGCAGGAACCAGTGACGCCAGTGATCGGTGTCGATGATCAGGCCCTCGAGCGCCATGCCGACAAAGGCCGCGGCGACGGGAATGGTGAGCGTGCGCAACGCGTCGCGGCGCTGAAGGAGGCGCAGGCACTTCACGAGCGACCAGAGCACGGCGACGAGATAGGTCCCCCCGCCCAGCCAGCCATAGCCCAGAAGCGTGTTGAGATAGACGTTATGGATCTCTTCCGGGAAATATTGCCTGAACTGGATCGAGCCGAAGCCGAGCGGATGCTCCAGCACCAGCATCAGTCCGCTCGAATAACGATCGAAGCGCCCGAGATAGCCGCTGTCGTAGGATTGCGTCAGCTGGGCGCGGTCGGCGATGAGCGCGGCCGTGGAGGGCAGCGAGAGGGCGACGGTGATGCCGATGACGGCGAGCGCGATGCCGGCCATCGTCAGCGCCCCGATCCGCCGGCGCTCCGCGCGTTCCCCGCTCGTCGCGTAGGTGAAGAAGGCGGTCAGTGCGCCGCAAAGGACGAGGAGCCCCCAGGCCGCGCGCGAGAAGCTGAGGAAGAGCCCGATCGTGACGATGCTGAGAAGCGCGACCGGGACCGCCGCGCGCGTGACGGGGCGAATCAGGCTCCAGGCGAGGAGCGTGCAGGCGGGAAGAACGAGAAAGGCGCCGAGGACGTTCGGGTCCTCGAACGTGCCTTTCGCGCGCCCGTAGAGCATGAAGGCATCGATGCCCGCCCCGTAGCCCGCCACGGCGGCGAGGCTAGCGATGAGGCCGGCGGCGACCGTGCCGACCAGCACGATCCGCCCGTTGCGCATCGGATCGTCCGCCACATAGGCGGCGAAGACGAGCGAGGTGACGAGGAGATAGGCGGTGATGACGGCGAACTGTATCGCCTTGCCCGTCTCGTAGCGCACGGCGCCCAGCCCCAGAAAGGCCCCCGCGCTGATGAGGACGACGAAGAGGACGAGGGGCGCGAGCCGGCGATGGAGCGGCAGGCCGAGCGCGAAGAGCAGCACCGTCGTCGGCAGGAAGAGGAGCTCGTAGGGTGAGGGCTCGCGAAAGACGAGCGCCCCGCAGGCCGCCGTCAGCCCGACCAGCCAACCGAGCGAGCGGTGGCTGAGGGGCGCAGCGAGTAGGGCGCGCCCCGCTGGGAAGGTCGCCGCCGTCACCGGTCTAGTACGCGTTCTCAGTCGTCAGGAGCGAGAGCGGCGTGCGCGCCAGGATGAGGAGGTCGAGCGGGGCCGACCAGTTCTCGATGTAGTAGAGGTCGTGCTCGACGCGGCGCTGGATCTTGTCGTCCGTGTCGGTTTCGCCTCGCCAGCCGTTGATCTGCGCCCAGCCCGTGATGCCCGGACGGACCTTGTGGCGGGCGAAATAGCTGTCGACCACCTCGTCATAGACCCGGCCGGCCGCCTTGGCCGAGACCGCGTGGGGGCGCGGACCGACGAGGGAGAGATCGCCCTTGATCGCGACGTTGATGAGCTGGGGAAGCTCGTCGAGCGAGGTCTTGCGGATGAAGCGGCCGACGCGTGTGACGCGCGGATCGTCCTTGGTGACGAGCTTGGCGGCCTTCGCGTCCGATTGGTCGACATACATCGAGCGGAACTTGAAGACCTCGATCAGCTCGTTGTTGAAGCCGTAGCGCTTCTGGCGAAAGAAGGCGGGGCCGGGGCTGTCGAGCTTCACCGCCAGGGCCACGGCCGCCATCACGGGCGCGAAGGCGACGAGGAGCAAGCCGCCCAGCACGCGGTCGATGATCCGCTTCTGGAGCTGGTCCCAATCGGTAAGCGGGCGGTCCAGCATGTCGAAGACCGGCACGTCGCCGACAAAGGAATAGGCGCGCGGGCGGAAGCGCAGCTTGTTGGCATGGGCCGAGAGGCGCACGTCGACCGGCAGGACGGCAAGCGTCTTCAGCATTTCCAGCAGGCGGGATTCGGCTGAGACCGGGATCGTCACGATCAGCATGTCGACCCGCGCGATCCGGGCGAAGGTGACCAGGTCGTCCACATCGCCGAGCCGGGGATAGCCCTCGATGGGCTCGACGCGGCTCTCGTCGCGATCGTCGAACACGCCGACGACTTCGATATCGTGGTCGCGGCCCTTCTCGATGGCGGTGATGAAGTCGCGCGCGGCCTGGCCGCCGCCGACGACGACCACGCGCCGGGTCAGGCGCCCGGCCGCGATGAGCAGATCGACATAGTGGCGGGTCACGAGGCGCACGGCGGCGAGCGCGGCCAGGCCGCCGATGAACCACATCAGCCACCAGCCGCGCGAATAGAGCTCTCCGATCTTGAGGAGGAAGAGGGCGAGGACCGCGAGGACGAGAACGCTGGCCCAGCCGAGCGTCACCCGGCCGAGTTGCCGGGCGAGCGTGCGCAGCGTGCCCATCTCGTAGAGGCCGCCGACCTGGAAGACAATGATGGTGCCGAGCCCGGCGAGAAGGGTGATCGGAAGATAGAGGTCCCAGGGAAAGCCGCCCTCGACGTAGGCGAGCGCGATGAGGAGGCCGGAGCAGACGACGACGAGCGCGTCAACGAAGCGCAGCCCCATGCTGACCGAGATCGGCGAGACGGCGGCGTCCGCGCGGCGGCGGACGGCGGCGGCGGCCTCGGCGGCGAGGCCGGAGAGCGGACGCTCGACCCTGGGCTTGCGCAAGGCGCTGCCTGCCGCGCCCTCCACCGCGTTGGCGGCCATGATCTCGCGAACGCCGATGCCGTCACTCATGATCAGTCCCTAGCCTACCTTCATTGCCCACCGAACCATGGGCGAGAAAGGTGAACGGAGGGTTGGACGAACGCACGACGCATCACGGCGCGGGGGCCCGCTTATGTCCTATGGTAAACGGGGCATGCCGCGTGATCGGGGGCTGCGCTCACCGGATCGCAGAGCGGTAGACGGCCTCGATCTCGCGCGCCATGCGGCCGGCCGAAAAGGCGTCCCGAACGCGGTCCCGCGTCGCCTCGGCTTCGGCGAGGCGGGCGCCGGGCGCCTCGAGGTGTCGGACCATCGCGTCGGCGAGCGCGGCGACGTCGCCGGGCGCGATGAGTGACTGGGGCGGCAGGACCTCGGGAATGCCGCCGACCCGCGTCGCGATGAGAGGGCGCGCGGCGGCGATCGCCTCGAGGACGACGTAGGGCATCGATTCCTTGCGCGACGGCATGACGACGCAGGCCCCCTGGGAGAAGGCGTCCGCAGCGGTGCGCCGGCCCGCGAAGACGACGCGGGTATCGAGCTTCAGCCTTTCGCTCTGCGCCCGGAAGGTCGGCTCGTCCGGCCCGTCACCGACGATGACGAGGCGCGGATCGCGACCCCCCGCCACCAGTGTCGCCATGGCGTCGAGAAGGACGTCGACGCCCTTGAGGTGCCGCAACTCGCCGATGAAGACGAAGTCGGCCGGGTTCGGCGCGAAGGGAATGGGTGCGAAGTCCGCGTCGAGCAGCCCGTTGACCACGACGGCTGAGGCCGGCGGCGGCGGGCCGATGACGTCGGTGAAGACGGCGCGGGCATGCGCGCTCTCGAAGGTGACCGCGTCGGTGCGCGGCAGCAGCCAGCGCTCGAGGGTGTGGAAGATGCGGCCGCTCACCGAGCCCGCATCGTAGTTGAGGCTGCCGCCATGCGGCGTGTAGATGCGCGCATATCGGGCCGGCAGGCTTCGCGCATAGGCACCGCCCTTGGCGCCATGCCCGTGGACGATACCGGCCCGTACTTGGCCGGCCCGTGCCGCGACATGGGCGCGGGCACCGAGATCGGCCGGTCCCGCGACGCGCGGCATGGGCGTGCGCGTCAGGCCAAGCGCCAATGTGGGCGCCAGCGAGGACAAGGTCTCCGTCGCCCGCTCGCCGCCCGTCAGGCTATCGGCGACGATCCCGACAGCATGGCCGGCCGCGACCTGCGCGTTCGCGAGGTCGGCCACATGGCGAAAGAGGCCGCCGACCGGCGCCCGCAGGACGTGGAGGATGCGGAGCGCCCCATCCGACATGTCTAGAAGAGCCGTTCGGGAACGCGCACCGCGTCGCCGGGGTGGATCGGATCGAGTGGGTTGGCGCGGAAGGTGACGGGGCGTCCGTCGTAGACGCGGGTTATCAGGATGCGGTCGCGCTTGGCCCGGGGGCTGTACCCGCCGGCGAGGGCGACGACCTTCAGGCCGCTCATCCCCTCCGCATACGGGTACTGGCCGGCTGCGCCGACCTCGCCGAGCACGAAGACGGGGCGCGGGTCTGCGACCTGGACGGTGACGGACGGGTCGCGCAGATAGCCGTTGGCGAGACGCTCGGAGATTTCGCGGCGGATCTCTTTGGTGCTGCGCCCGGCCGCCTGCACGTCTCCGATCAGGGGCACCGAGATATGGCCCGACTGCGAGATCCGATAGGTCTGCGAGAGCTCTTGCTCGCCATAGACGGCCACCCGCACCGTGTCGCCGCCGCCCAGCGCATAGGGCCGCTCGTAATAAGCCGCGACGTTCTCGATGGCCGGCGGGGCGGAGGCGCAGGCCGACAGGACGGCACCGGCGAGGGCGACGAGGACGAAGCGCGCGCGCATCAGCGCCGCGCCGCCACGGTCTGACCATCTGGTTCCGCGTTCATTCTCGCGATGGCGCATCGTTCGAGGGAGCATCGTTCCAACCCTTCGGGACCTGCGGACCGTCGGGATCGCCGCCGGTGCCGGTCCTTTCGAACCGAAGCCTCGATGCGGACCCCCAACTGTATCGGCAAATATTTGCAGAGTAGGGTTAAGGAAGGCTTCGGTCGGCATTGTCGATCCGGCTCGAAGCGGGACGGGTCGGGCGGGCCCCCGGTGTCGCTCTCCCGGCCTGGAACAGCTGCGCTCCCCCGGCGCGACGCGCATCCGAGGCCGTTCGCCTTCGTTTCATGTTGCTTAACGCTTCGGCGCTAACCTCTCGATAAGGTTGACGGAGCTTAACGCAATGACCGCGAAGTCGGGCACTTTCCTCTCGCGCTGGTCCCTCTCACGCTGGTTCTCCCGGTCGTCCGGATCGGAGCCGGCCGTGGCCCACGAAGGGACCGTGGGCACGATGGCCGATGCGGACCCGGCCATGGGAGCGGGCGATGACCACTTCACACCCGAGGCTTTCGAGTCGGCGACGCGCATCCAGCGCGACCGGAGGACCGAACCCCTTCTCGGGGCACCCTTACGAGAGTTGGTGCAGCGGAGCGGCGAGGAACAGGACGGTCCGCCCGAAACCGGCCTCACGCTCGGCGGCCTCCTCGCCGCGCTCTGGCGGCGCAAGCTCGGCATCGTCTCCTTTACCGGTATCTGCGCGATCATCGCGCTCGGCGTCCTCCTTTCGGTGCGCCCTCAGTACGAGGCCGGCACGCGCCTCCTTATCGAGCCGGCGGCCTCCGTCGTACCGGACGCGCTGCGCGACGGGACCGCGCAATCCCGCGAACGCGTTATCCTTGATGCCGAGGCGATCGCGAGCCAGGTCGAGCTCCTGCGCTCGCGTGCCGTGGCAGACCGGGTGATCGCGCGGCTCGACCTCGCCAGCCGTCTCGAGTTCGCGAGCCCGAGCGCGGTTGAAAGCCTGATGGCGATCCTCGGCGTGGCGCCCGACGAGGCCTCGCTACTGGAACAGGCCGTCGAGGCCTATCGCAAGAAACTGACCGTCTTCCACATTCCCCAGACCCGCGTGCTCGGCGTTTCCTTCCGCTCCTACGATCCCGACCTCGCCGCGCAGGTCGCCAATGCGGTGGCCGAGAGCTACCTGGCGCTTCAGGTCTCGGGCAAGAGCGACGCCAACCAGGCCGCGACCGACTGGCTGGGCGCCGAGATCGACCGCTTGCGGGAGCGCGTCTCGCTCGCCGAGCGGCGCGTCCAGACCTTCCGGGCCGAAGCCGGGCTCATCCGGGGAGCGAACGACACGACGCTCCCCGCGCAACGTCTCTCCGAAATCAACAGTCAGATCGCCCGGGCTCGCGCGCTGCGCATAGACGCCGAAGGCGATTCCGAGCAGATTCGCCGCGCGCTGCGGACCAACGCGGAGGACGGCCTTGTCGGCGCGGTCGACGCGCCCGTCATGCAGCGTCTCCTGGAGCGGCTGGCGGATGTGCGCACCCAGCTTGCCGATGCCTCGACGACGCTCGGTCCGGCCCACCCGCGCATCAAGCAGCTCAACGCTCAGCTCTCCGATGTCGGCTCGCAGGTCCGTGCGGAGGCCCGGCGCATGGCCGCCGCGCGCGACGAGGACGCCCTCACCGCGCAGGCCCGCGAGGAAACCCTCCTCGCCGAACTCCAGTCGCTCCAGGGCGAGGCCGCAGACGCCGAGTTTCAGGACGTGGAGCTGCGCGCACTGGAGCGTGAGGCCAAGGCGCAGCGCGATCTCCTCGAGACCCTGCTCGGGCGCTACCGGGAGACGAGCGCCCGCCAGAACCCGGCCGCCCAGCCAGCCGACGCCCGTATCATCTCGGCCGCCTCCGCGCCCCTCGAGCCCGCCTTCCCGAAGACGGGGCCGACCCTCATGGCCGTCATCGTCGGCGCGCTTATGGTCGCGTGCGGCGTCGTCATCGCGTCCGCGCTCCTCTCGCAGGGGCGACGCGAGAACGAGGTCGAGGCGCGGACGAGCGTCCGCCAGGCCGACGAAGAGGCCGTGGCCGCACGCCATGTGCCGGCCATGCCGTCCGACGGCGGATCGGTGGACATCGACGAGAACGCCCTGCCATCGGACGCCGGGACGGAGTATCTGACCGACGATGCGCCTGCCGAGGCCTTCTCGAAAGCCGGCCCGGCCGCCGCCGCCGCACCAGGGGCGATGGCCGCGCATGCCATGGCGATGGAGGATCCGCACCCTGTCTCGCCCCCCAGCACACCGGACAGCCTCGCCAAGATCGCCTATCGCATCGGCGGCTTTGCCGGCGCGTGTCCGCGCGTCGTCGTCGTCGCGCCCGGCGCGCCGATCGCGGCTTTGTCGGGCCTCATCCTGGCCGATCACCTCGCCCGGCTCGGAAAGGCCACGGTCTGCGTCGATGCCGGCACGCATGCGCCCGGCCGGCGGCTGAGCGACCTTCTGGCCGACGACGGGTGCAGCGGTGCGGACGAGATCGGCCTTTCCGACCTCGCCATGGGGGCCGGGTTCGAGGAGGCGCTGCGCGCGATCCCCGGATCGTCCGCCCACGCGATCACCGGCGGTACCCATCTCCCTAGTCTCGCTCTGGCCCGCGAAACGGTCGGTCTCCTCGGCGAGACCTACGACGCGATGGTCCTTCTCGCCGAGGCCCGCGACCTCTTCGCCGGACAGGGCCTCGGGCTGACGAGCGCGCTCGTCATCACCGACGACTGCGACGCGGAACTCGTGGAGGCGACGCTGAGCGACCTCGTCTCGGCCGGCGTGGAGGACGTGGCGATCGTGACCTCCGATGCCGCCATAGTCGCGCTCGACGAGGCGGCCTGAGGCAGTTCCGTTAACGAATGCTCGCCGCGGACGATGAAAAGCCGCCGAGTGATTTCAGCCGTCCGCCAGATGGCGCGGGTAATCTCCAAGGCGTGCGGGCACCTCGGTCCGCAGAGCCTGCGAGCCCTCATGACCCGTCCGTCCAGCGCCTCCCCCGACATTCGTCCGGTCGACCTCAAGACGCGTGCCTTCCAGATGGGGCTCGGCGCGATGCACGCCACCCGTGCCCATGCCGTGATGGCGCCATGGACGCGCGGGCAGGGCGTCATCTTCACGCTGCACCGGGTCCTGCCCGACGCTCCGGCGCCCTTCTGCCCCAACCGGATCCTGCAGGTCACGCCCGACTTTCTCGATGCGGCGCTCTCGCATATCGCGGCGAGCGGCATCGACCTCGTCTCGCTCGACGAGGCTGCGCGGCGGATGCGCGGCGGCTCGACCCGCCGCTTCGCCTGCATGACGCTCGATGACGGCTATATCGACAACGCCATCCATGCCGCCCCGATCTTCGAGGCGCATGGATGCCCCTATACCGTCTACGTACCGTCCGACTTCGCGCAAGGGACGGGCGAGCTCTGGTGGGTGGCGCTCGAGCGGTTGATCGCGCACCGGACGCGGATCGCCATCACCATCTCGGGCGAGACGCTCGACCTCGCCTGCGAATCGGTGGCGGAGAAGTGGATCGCCTGGCGCACCATATACTGGCGGCTTCGCGCCGCCGATGAGGACGAGGCCCGCCGCGCCGTCCGCATGGCCTGCAAGGACGCGCGGACCGACATTCGGCAGCCCTGTGCCGAGCTCATCATGGACTGGGACCAGCTGGCCGACCTCGCCCGCTCCCCGCTCGTCACCATCGGGGCGCACACGATCAGCCACCGCGCGGTCGCGCGGATGGGCGCGGAGCGCGCCCTCGACGAGATGGTGACGGGCGCCGACCGACTGGAAGAGCGGCTCGGACGACGGCCTCGGCATTTCTCCTTCCCCTATGGCGATCCCGGCTCGGCCGGGCCGCGCGATTTCGCGCTCGCGCGGGAGGCCGGTTTCGCGACCGCCGTCACGACCAGGCCGGACCGGATCACGCGTGAGCATGCCGGCGAGTTGCACGGCCTGCCCCGCGTGTCGCTCAACGGCGACTATCAGGACCTGCGCTATCTCGACCTCTTCCTGTCGGGCGCGCCCTTCGCCGTCTTCAACAGGCTCAAGCGCGCGGCCTGAGTTCGGCCCCAGACGCCGGGCGCCGCGCGCTCGTCGCCATC
Source organism: uncultured Alphaproteobacteria bacterium (assembly GCA_963799285.1). Classification (GTDB taxonomy): domain Bacteria; phylum Pseudomonadota; class Alphaproteobacteria; order Rhizobiales; family CAWCWK01; genus CAWCWK01. The sequence goes on along the minus strand of CAWCWK010000003.1, from coordinate 1,564 downwards.
GTGCGGCCGGGCCGCCCGATTCCGGCCTCGTCCTGACGGGCCTGTACGGGCCATTCGCCTTTCCGTGTCTTTCCCGCCACAGCGCCACGAGTGGGAAAGCCCGATAATCGGGGGCCAACCCCGATTTCGTGCTTCCGATGCAACACTGAAAACCCTCGGACCCTCCCTCAGGCGATTTTCGTTGCCGGCCTCGATTGGTTCGGCAATTGTCCGGTCAAGCGATCGACGCAATCGACGCTCACCGCCAAGAGGGGGGACCTCGAAAGCGGCAGACAGTGGGGGATAAGCGGGGCGCTTGAGAGGGGTTCTCAAGTCATCCGACTCCCAAGACACAAAATGACTTTGGAGGTCATGATGACGAACTTGAAGAGCATCCTGCTCGGAACCGGCGCCGCGATCGTCGCCGCCACCGCCACCGCCCAGGCCGCCGATCTTCCGGTGGTCGAGCCGGTCGACTACGTCCAGATCTGCGACCTGTACGGCGACGGCTTCTTCTACATCCCCGGCACCAACACCTGCCTCGAGCTCTCCGGCTTCGCCCGCTTCGAGGCGCGCTTCAACGGTGACGACGCTCCTTCCGACGACTACAACGGTGCGCCCTTCGCGCTCGCCACGCCGAACCAGACCGTCGTCATCAACCCGGTCACCGGCCTTCCGGTCGTTCTCGAAGCCGACGGCGACAACTTCGCCTTTGGTGCCCGCGGCCGCCTGAACATTGACGCCCGCACCGAGACCGAGCTCGGCACGCTCCGCTCCTTCATCCAGTTCGACGCTGGCACCACCTTCGGCGTCAGCTCGCTTGACGATGTCGACATCGACCTGGCCTTCATCCAGTTCGAGGTTGGGCCGACGATCATGACGGCCGGTCTTGCCGCCTCGATCTCCGGTGTTTCCGGTCCGGACACTCTCGGCGACGCCACGGCCTTTGAGTCGGGCCTCGGTGAGACCATCCAGCTTGCCTTTGCCTTCGACTTCGGTCCGGTTTCGGCGGCCATCGCCATCTCCGATCCGCAGACGACTGTCGGCACGCAGGTCTTCGACGGCTTCGTCGTTGCCCCCGGCGTCCTCGCCGTCAACCCGGCCAACTTCACGACCTTCACGTCGCAGAACGGCCTGTCGAAGGAGCTGCCCTACCTCGAGGCCGCGATCGACTTCAGCCTGGGACCGGTCACCATCGACACCGGCTTCGCGCTCGGTCAGGTCGAAGGTCGCGTCCAGGCATTCGACGCTGCCACGGGTGTTCTCCTTTCCCGTGAGTTCGACGAAGTCGGTTATGGCGCCGCCATCTCCGGTCAGGTCGACATCGCCGCGCTCAAGGTCAAGGCCGGTGCGTCCTACTCGAACGGTATCGCCGACTTCGGTGCCGACGGCTTCACCGCCGACTACCGCATCGGTGTTCCCTTCGGAGCCCCGATCGCTCTGACCTCCGCCGGTGCCCTGGCGCAGCTCGATATGGACCTCGTCGAGGCCTACTCGTTCTACGGTCAGATCGGTGCCAATGTCGGTGCCTTCGCCGTCAACCTGATCGGTACCTACGGTCAGATCGAGTACCCGACCTTCCAGA
>CAWCWK010000002.1:0-30239 GCA_963799285.1 uncultured Alphaproteobacteria bacterium | reverse complement strand
GCAGGGCAAAGCCTTGTCGAGCAGAGTCTGGAAGAGCGCCCGTCTCCAGCGTCGCGGCGGCCAGGTCGCGGGCGGCGCGCAGCTCGGCGATGTCGGCGCCGACGGCGTTGTGCGCCACGATGGCGGCCGAAGCGCGCCCGAGGGCGCAGGCCTCGATGGTCTGCGCATGCTCGGCGACGCGCCCGTCCAGAAGCCGGATCTCGGCCGAAAGCCGGGAGCCGCACATCCGTGCATGGCGCGTCGCCGCGCCGACGGGGCCGGACATCGAGCGATCGAGGGGTGCGGACGGCGGCGTCTCGCCGGCCAGCGCGAGCATGCGGGCATTGTAGGCGTCGTCGAGCATGGAACCTTCGTGCAATGGAACCTCGATGGGGCGGTGTCTCGCGGGAGGGGTGCCAAGAGGCGCAACGCTCGCCATCCAAGCCGGCACCGCCGCCCGCCGGACCGGGTCTGCCGGCATCTAGGTCTGTTGGCCTCGGGCCATCGTCGCTATATGCCTCCTTCCATATAGACAGTCGCACGCGCCGCGCGAGGGTGTCGCCCTCGCCATGCCTGGCGCTCAAGCCGAAAGCCTTTCCATGACGGCCCGCATCGAGCCTTTCCCCTCAGACCTCGCAGCCGCGGACATCGCCGCCGAGCCCGCCGCCGATGCGATCGGGCGGGGCACCCATGCGTCGTCGCGCCCCTCCCGCGAGGCGGCCGAGGACGCGGTGCGCACGCTCATCGCCTATCTCGGCGACGACCCGGACCGCGAGGGGCTGGTCGACACGCCCGCCCGCGTGATCGAGGCCTATGGCGAGCTCTTCGCCGGCTATGGTGGTGATGCGGGCGCCGACCTCGCCCGCACCTTCGAAGAGGTGGCGGGCTATTCAGACATGGTTCTGGTGCGGGACGTGCCGTTCCATTCCCATTGCGAGCATCACATGATGCCGATCGAGGGCGTGGCGCATATCGCGTACCTGCCGGCCGGGCGGATCGTCGGCTTCTCCAAGCTCGCCCGCACGCTCGACACCTTCGCCCGCCGCCTACAGACGCAGGAAGCCTTGACGATGGAGGTCGCGGGCGCGATCGAGGCCACGCTCGCGCCGCGCGGGCTCGTCGTCCAGATCGAGGCGCAGCACGCCTGCATGGTCATGCGCGGCATCGCCAAACCCGGCGTCTCCAACGTGACGAGCCATGCCAGCGGCGCCTTTGCCGAGGACGCGGCGCTGCGGCGACGCTTCGACGATCAGGTCTCGCGCCGATGAGCGACAAGAGCCTCGCGCCGATGAGCGACAAGAGCCTCGCGCCGATGAGCGACACGAAAGCTGATGGAAAGGCCGCGCTGGAGGAGGACACCGCCCTCTCGCCGCGCTTCGACGACAAGGGCCTCGTCACCTGCGTGACGGTCGACGACGGGGACGGCGCCGTCCTCATGGTCGCCTACATGAACGCCGAGGCGCTCAAGGCGACGCTGGAGACGGGTGAGGTCCACTACTGGTCCCGCTCGCGGGGCGAGCTCTGGCGCAAGGGCCTCACCTCCGGCCAGACGCAGAGGCTGGTCGAGATGCGCGTCGACTGCGATCAGGACGCGCTGCTGCTGCGCGTGGATGTTGGCGGCGATGGGGGCTGCTGCCACACCGGCCGCCGCTCCTGCTTCTATCGCCGGGTCGAGACCGGTGCGGACGGGTCCCGTCTCGCCCTCGACGCTGTCCGGGCGGCGCGTTGATGCGGATTGCCAAGACCCCGCCTGGCGATCCGTGCGAGGCGGGGCCGCGATGACCCATATCGAGGATATCGATCGCACCGGCCGCCCCCGCATCGGCCTCGCCCTCGGCGGCGGCGCGGCGCGGGGCTGGGCGCATATCGGCGTGCTCGAAGTGCTGGAGGAGGCGGGGATCGAGCCGCAGGTCGTCTGCGGCACCTCGATCGGCGCCGTCGTCGGCGCGGCCTATGCAGCCGGAAAGCTCGACGGCATCAAGCGCTTTGCCTTGTCGCTCAACAGCCGACGCACGCTCGGGCTTCTCGACATCAACGCGTCGGGCACCGGCCTCATCAGCGGACGCCGGCTCGCGCGGCTCCTCGAGCGCGAGATGGAGGGCGTGCTCACGCAGAACCTCCCCGTCGACTTCGTCGCCATCGCCGCCGAGCTCCAGACCGGTCACGAGTTCTGGCTGTCGGAAGGACCGCTCGTGCCGAATGTGCAGGCGTCCTACGCCTTGCCCGGCATCTTCCCGCCGGTGCGCATGAACGGGCGCTGGCTGATCGACGGCGCGATCGTCAATCCGATCCCGGTCTCGACGGCGCGGGCGAAGGGCGCCCGGGTCGTCATCGCCGTCAACCTCTCGACCGATTCGCTGGGTCGCGGCACCGTCATTCCGGACCGGAACCTCCTCGATACCGCGCGCGGCGACGGTCCGCTCGCGGCGGCGAGGAAGGCGGTGGCGCGCAAGACCGGCTGGTCGCTCTGGCGGCTCTTGCGGCCCGGCGCCGAGGAGGGGCCGCAGGCACCGAGCATTCCCGATGTGATGATCGACGCCTACAACATCATCCAAGACCGGATCGCCCGCTCGCGCCTGGCCGGCGATCCGCCCGACGCGTCGATCGACCCGAAGGTCGGCGCAATCGGCCTCTACGAGTTCTACCGCGCCGAGGAGGCCATAGCGGCGGGCCGCATGGCCGCCGAACACGCCCTCCCCCGCATCAAAGAGGTCCTGACCGCGCTGCGCTGAGGCGTCAGGTCCGGCAGATGCGGCCCGAGCGGTGATATGACGGTCGAAGGTTCCGGTCGAGGACGCTCCGAACATCACACCTCGCGCCATATCGACGGCTTCGAGAGAGTGGTGCCGGCAACAGGATTCGAACCCGTGACCCCCTGATTACAAATCAGGTGCTCTACCAACTGAGCTATGCCGGCCCGGCGCACCGGGCAAAGGGCCGGATGCGAGCGTGGGGAGGGGTTTAATCCCGCTCGGGGCGCGGTGCAACCGTATCCGGCGCCGAGGCGGCGCGTGCGGCCGCGTAGAATGCGATGGCCGCCGCGTTGGAGACGTTGAGAGACTCGATCGCATGCGTCATCGGAATGCGCGCCAGCACGTCGCAGCGCTCCCGGGTGAGACGGCGCAGGCCCGGTCCCTCGGCCCCCATCACGAGCGCCAGCTTGGTCGCGCCGGCCACGGCATCCTCCAGGTCGGCCGAGGCTTCGCCTGCGAGGCCGACGCAGAAGAAGCCCGTGTCCTTCAGAGCGTCGAGCGCGCGGGCGAGATTGGTCACGCGGACGAGCGGCACCCGCTCCAGAGCCCCCGAGGCCGTCTTGGCCACGAGGCCGGTGGCAGCCGGCGCGTGGCGCTCGGTCGTCACCAGGGCCTCTATGCCGAAGGCCGCCGCCGAGCGGAGGATCGCGCCCAGATTGTGCGGATCGGTGATCTGATCGAGGACGACCACACGCGTCATACGCTCCGTATCCTCGATGCCGAGCATGGGCAGCGGCTCGACGCGTGCCGCGACGCCCTGGTGGACGGCATCGGGCAGCATCGCGTCGATCTCGGCCGGCGAGGTCGATCGAGGCCTGCCGGAACGGGTAGACGGCCAGTCCAATCGCTTGTCGGCGCCGGGCGTCACCCAGACGTCGTGGATCGTCCGTGCCGGATTGGCCAGCGCTGCGCCGACCGCATGGAGACCGTAGAGGAGGTGGCCGGACGCCTGCCCCGTCCGTTCGGTCGCGCCCTTGGCGGTCCCTGTGCGATCGGCTCTAGCCTTACCGGCTGCCGGCGCATCGTCGCGACCGCGCCCGGCATGCCGGGCGGTGCGCGGGTCCGGGCGTCCACCCGCCTCTCGAGCGTCGCGCTTGCCCTTGCGTCCTGCCATGGCGCCCTTCCGATCTCTCGTTCCACCCGGCATCCGCCCGGCCTTCCCGGCTCCTCCTCGATCTTCGTGTTGACAACACGGCGGCAGGACTTAAGAAGGCGCACGATCCGCCGGCAATCATCTTGTCGGCAGGCCGTTCGGCGCCTGTCGGGCGTTCGGATCGCGGGTGTTTCCCTCGCATCTCGGATCATTCCGAAGCGAGGGCCGGTTCCCGGAGGAGTGCCCGAGTGGCTAAAGGGGGCGGACTGTAAATCCGCTGGCTATGCCTACGTTGGTTCGAATCCAACCTCCTCCACCACCGCCCCGCGAAACCGATCTAACGCCGACGACGTACCGCGGCGCGGGTGTAGCTCAATGGTAGAGCAACAGCCTTCCAAGCTGATGATGAGGGTTCGATTCCCTTCACCCGCTCCAACCCGGCCTGTCGGCGAACGCCGGCTTCCTCGCGATGGTCGGAGGTCGGATTTGCAGCCTCTGGCGAGCTGCCGGCGCGTGCCGGTTCCCGAATGAAAGGAGGCCTCGCTAGTGGCGGGGCGCTCCAATGCGGCGCTTGTCGATGTCTCGACGCGCCCATCGGGCTCGGCCGAGACGGCTTCGCGCGGGCTGGGCCGAGACGGCTTCGCGAAGGTCGCTTGTCCGATCCGGGGCTCGCTGCGCCGGCGTCAATCGGTCGCCGTATCCGCGTTTGTCTTGGCCGCTTGGGGCTTTGCCTTCGTGGTCCTCGGCTTGCTGGCCGCGCGCTTGTTGGGCGCACGCTTCGGTTTGGCCGCCGTCTTGGGCGATGCGGCCTCGGGCGTGTCCGCCTCGACCTTTGCCGTCTTGGTGGCCGGCTTCGCCGCTCGCTTCGACGCGGCCTTCGGTTCCGGCTTGGCCTGCGCCTCGGCCTCCGGTTCGGCCGTCTCCGCTGCGGGTTCGGTTCCGGCCTTGCGGCCGAGGCCGATCTTGCGGGCCAGCGCCGAGCGCTCGGCGGCATAGCCGGGCGCGACCATCGGGTAGTTCGCCGGAAGGCCCCATTTCTCGCGATATTCGTCTGGCGTCATCGCATGGTGGGTCGACAGGTGGCGCTTGAGCGACTTGAAGGCCTTGCCGTCCTCGAGGCAGATCACCCGATCCTCCTGTACCGATCGCTTGATCGGTACCGCCGGGTTGAGCGGCTCGGCCTCTGGAACGACCTTGGATTGCGTCGTGCGCAGGAGCGAGCCATGCACGGTCTCGATAAGCCGCGCGACATCGTCCGCCGGCACGGCATTGTTGCCGACATAGGCGGTCACGATCTCGGCCGTTCTCTCGGCGAGGTCGATCATCGAGATGTTGGACATCGGATTGTCGGGTCTATCAGTCATGTGGTCTCCGGAATGGGCGTTCGGGCGGGGCAGGCCATGATAGCCGTCTCGGATCGCTGTCGATCCTGTCGCGATACCCGTCGCGAGACGTTTCGTTACGCTAGTATGCCCATCCGCCTGTAGAACGCCAAGGTCAAGTGCGAACTAGTACGAAAAGGACAAGTAAGACGGGGCGAGGCGAGAAAAGACGGGACGACGAAGACCCGGTCTGTATCGCGAAGATCGACCTTTTCAGCCGCGACAGTCTCCCCGGATGACAGCGCGCCCACTATCTGCCACCGTCCATCCGCCGCCCGGGGGCGGGGAAGCGCGCTCACGGCGGTCGGTCGGCGGCGCACCCGTCCGGACCGGGCGCCAAGGACCCGACGATGGCCAAGACGCGATGACCGAGAGTGGAACCAGCCGATCGCCGAGCGCGCGAGGCGCGTTGCGGGCGAGCCCTCAGGACGAGCTAGAGCTCGACCAACGCGAGGTCGACACGAGCGCGAACCGAGCCATCACGGATCTCGGCACCGCGCCCGCCTCCCTGTTCCAGCAATCGCTGGAGCAGACGCGCATGGCGATCTCACTCACCGATCCCTCTCATCCCGATAATCCGATCGTCTACGTCAACCAGGCCTTCGTCGAACTGACGGGCTATGAACGCAAGGACGCGGTCGGGCGAAACTGTCGCTTCCTCCAGGGTCCCGGCACCGATCCGGCCGCCGTCGCCCAGATACGCGAGGCGATCGCCTCCGATGCGGTGCGCGTCGTGGAGCTGCTGAACTACCGCAAGGACGGCACGACGTTCTGGAATTCGCTCCATGTCGGCCCGATCTTCGACGCCGAGGGCGCCGTCTCACATTACTACGGCTCGCAATGGGACGTGACGGACACCGTCGAGGCACGCACGCGGATGGCGGTGCAGGCCGAAGTCGCGCGCGAGCTGAAGCACCGCACCGGCAATCTCTTCTCCGTCATCGCCTCGATCGTGCGCCTCTCCGCCCGGGGCGAGACGGATGCGGTCGCGCTGGCCGGGAAGGTCGATGCGCGTATCCAGGCGCTCGGCCGCGCACACGCGATCTCGATCGACGGGAGCGACGCGCCGGGCGCCGCGTCGGACCTTCGAGAGCTCGTCGCGACCATCCTCCACCCATACGACGAGGACGGCGGCGCACGGATCACCCTTGGCGGGGCGGCGGCGCGCGTACCGCACCAGGCCGTGACCCCGATCGGGCTGATGCTGCACGAACTGGCCACCAACGCGCTCAAGTACGGCGCCTTCAGCACGCCTCGGGGCCGGGTCCATGTCGATTGGCGGCACGAGCGGCGCGAGGGCCGCGAATGGCTGCTCCTGTCCTGGCGCGAGAGCGGAGGGCCTCCCATCGCCGCGCCCAGCCCCTCCCACTTCGGCATGGGCTCGCGCATCATGGAGGGCGTCCTTCGAACGATCGGCGCCGGCTTGCGCTACGATTGGGAACAGGCGGGCCTCATCGCCACGCTGGACATGCCGCTCGACGCGTGAATGCGGTCATAAGAGGTGGCTGCGCCTGACGGTCAGGCGACGGGCAGCGGGAACCGCGCGGCCATGCGGTCGCAATAGGCGAGAAGACTGGCGTGGGCCTCGATGGGCGCGCGCAGGCGCGAGCGGAAGCCATCGGAGAGATTGCCGAGCAGCATCGGATAGACGCTGGCATCGGCGCCGCTCGGGGTCTCGCCCATGAGGAAGGGCTTGTCTCCGAGATGGGCGGCGAAGGCGTCGATCGCATTGCGGCCGATCTCGGCGCCCTCCTCACGCGTATGGCGCCCGTGGCCCTGACCGTCGAGCGCCTTGCGGACCGAGCGGATGACGAGACGTGTCACGATCCCTCGGATGGGGGCGGGCACCGTGTCGAGCAATTCCGGCAGCCGGGCCTGGTTTTCCGCATAGAGCCAGCGCTCGGCCATGGAAGCGAAGTAGAGCCTGTCCTCCGCCAGCGCGATCAGCGCCGTGGAGACGGCCTGCTCGGGCACGCTCAGCCCTGCGTCGAAATCGATGCCGTGGCGTGCCTCGAGATGGCGGCGGATGAAGAAGCTGTCTGCGATCGTCTCGCCGCCCTCCAGCAGGACCGGCAACTTGCGCTTGGGCGCCTTGGTCGGATCGGCGCCCCGCGTCTCGTAGGACAGCCCCGCCATCTCCATCAGCAGCATCGCCTTGGTGGAGAAGGGCGAGGCCGAGGGCAAACCGAACTTGGGCGGGAAGACGAGAAGCGTACGGTCCGTCATGATAAGCGCTTTCACCGGCCGGAGATGTGTCAGCTTTAGCCACAAAGACCCTCTGGTGGAATGGTCTCGGGCGCGGACAGCTTCAAGACGGTGCGCCGAGGAAGAAGCGGAGCATCGCATGGGACGCGTCCGGTCCATCGGGCGAACTGTGTGAGCCGGCCGGATCGCCGCCAGACCACGCGTGGCCGAGGCCGTCAATACGCCAGTGCTCGGCGACGACATCCCCTCGATCGTCATGCGCGCGGCGAATGAGGGCGCCGCTCTCCCGGCTCTCGGTGACGGCATGATGCCTGCGAGCGGCCTCGAAGACGGCTTCGCCATTGGCCGGATGCACCGTGCGGTCGGCCGCGCCGTGAACGACGATCGTCCGGGCTGACGTCCCGCTCCCGCGGCTGCCTCCAGATGGCATCGCACCCGACGCCATAGCGGCCTGCGCCGACCCGACGTCGCGGGCTGCGCCATAGGGAAGGCCCGAATGGACGCCCACGGCCGCAAAGACGTCGCCATGGGTGTGAGCGAGCACCGCCGCCATCGCGCCCCCGGCCGACAGACCGGCCGCGAAGACTCGGGATGCGTCGAGCTTGTGCTTCGCCACGACCGTGCGGGCAATGCCGGCCAAGCTCTCCGGTTCGCCCATGCCTCGCGCCTGATGGCCGGGCTGGAACCAGTTCCAGCAGGCCATCGCATTGGCGGTGCGCGTCTGCTCGGGATAGGCGATCAGGCAGCCGAAGCGCTCCGCCAGCGCGTTCATGCGCGTACCGCGCGCGAAGTCGTCCGGGTCCTGGGTGCAGCCGTGCAGCATCACGAGAAGGGGCGCGCCCTCCAGCGCCTCGCCGAGCGCAGCGGGACTGTAGAGGCGATAGCGGCGTGTGCTCGCGCCGTCCCCGAGGGTGTGCCAAGCGTAGCGCGCCCCCGGCACGATAGCGGGAGGCGTGCCGCCCGATCGCTTCATCCGCAACACGGGCCGGGAGCGTTTCCAGAGGCTGGACGCGGGCTTGGGTGCAACCGGGGGGATGATCGTGGACGCGAGGTCGGGACTGGACCTCATCGGCCTCGCCTTGGGAGCACTGCTTTCGCCTGGCCCCGTGGACTTGCTCCTCCCGGCCAGACGTTTCGGCATCGGCTGGTTGGAACCCGCCGCCGTACCCGGCGCCGAGGTGCCGGGCCTCATGAGACCCGCCTGGATCACGCGCGTGGCCTCGCTGAGATCGCCCTGACGGGTCAACGCCGCCGCCTGCCGCATCCGGTCTCGAAATCCGTGGTCCATCACAAAGCCTTTCGCTCGAAGAGACCAACATGGGCCGTGCGATGGTGCAACGCAACATAATTTGCGGAATCTTATTGCGCCGCACAATAATGCAGCATTCCGGGTTTTGGATCGATATCCTATCCACAACCTCGTCTGGCCTGTCTCGGCCTAGGGGAAGCTGGTGTCCTATCCTCAAAGCCGAAGCGACCGCCCGTCGCGTCGCCGCCCATTGCCACAAAAGGAAGCGTTCAGGGCGCGAAGGCACGGCGTGAGGTGCGGGTGCGAAGGACCGGCAGGATCGAGACGTCGAGGCCTGTAAGCCGCCGCACCGTCCACCAAAGGGCGGCCGACGAGGCGCAGAGTGCCCCGAAGGCCGCCAAGGCCGCGCCGTCGAGGCCATAGGCGGGCACGAACGCGGCGTTGAGGGCAACGAGGACGACGAGCCCGAGCGCCACCGCCGGCAGGTTCGCCGCCGCCCGGTCTCGCGCGGCCAGGACGAAGAAGGCCGGACCGAAAAGCGCGCGGACGACAAGGCTCGCGCAGAGAATGACGAGAGGGGTGCGGGCGGCAGCGAACTCTGGCCCGAATAGCAGCGTCAGCGCCGGCGCACCGATGGCGATCGCGCCGAGGAGGATGAGCGCGAGCCCGACGGCAACCGCGTTGACGTCTCCGATCCGATCCGACAAGCCGGCCGCATCTCCCGCGGCATCGCGCGCAAGGAGGGCGGGGAGCGCCATGGTGTAGACTGCCGTCGTGCCGAAGGCGACGAGCACGAAAACGCGCGTGCACACGCCAAAGACGGCGATCGCCTCCGGCTCCAGGAAGACGGCCAGCATCAGGAGATCGAGATCGAAGAAGACGTCATTGGCCAGCGCCAGCGCCGTGAGAGGCAGCGAGAGGCGCCACCATCGGCGGGTCTCGTCTGAAGCGGGCTGCTGGCTGGACGCGGTGCCGGGCACGCGTCGGAGCGCTCCTATCGCCAGCCCGGCATGGCCGAGCGCGAGGAGCGCGTAGCCTCCGCCGACATACCAGAGGAGCGTCGCCGTCCGATCGGTCGCGTCGGCGTCCAGCGTGGCGATGCCGACAAAGGCCGCCATGGCCAGGGCCGGGCGTATCAGCGTATCGGCGAAGAAGGCGAGATAGGGCCGTCCGAGCCCGACGAGGAGCGCGCCATTGACGTAGACCGTGGCCGTGCCGGCCGCGAGGAGTGCGATCGGCGCCCAGAGCGCCTGCAGACGCGCGCCAGGCTCGCCCATCAGGCCGGCCGCGAGATAGACCACGCCTAGGACCACGAAGCCCGGCAGTGCGATGTGGCCCCAGGCCCGGCCCGCGAACCGGCGCAGACTCGCCCCGTCGCCGCGCGCGACATAGTCGGCGGCCAGGAAGGTGGCGGCCGTCTGGAAGCCGAGCGGCAGGAAGACGGCGACGAGATTGGTCGCCGCGATGGCGACGAGATAGTCGCCCAGCAGCGGCGCCCCCCAGGCGCGCGCGATCGCGGCCTGAACGAGGAAGGTCAGTCCCGCGCCCGCCATCCGCGCCGCGAAAACGACGCCCGACTGCGAGGCCAGCGTTCTTCTCAGGCCCATCGGGCGTCCCCTCCCCTAGTGCCGGCGCAGGAGACGCGCGATCCAGCGGCGCCGGGCGGGGTCGAGCGCGAGCATGGCGCGCTTGGCGGCCGGGCGGGCATATGTCAGCCAGCCCGTCGCGTAGAGGTGGCCGAGCGGCGAGAACGGGATCACATAGTCGCGCACGGCGTCCGTCCGCGTTGCCCAGGTGAGCTTGTAGGGCACGGCCGGCACGATGAAATCGACCGTCTCGAGACCCCGCTCGTGACAGGCACGCACGACGTCGCCGAGATGGAGACGGCCGGGGCTCATCGCTTCGTGCGCCGCATCCCAAGTCGAGACGAACGCGTAATAGCGCCCGTTATGGACGAAGCCCCATTGCTCGGCCATCGGCGCGCCGCCGAGCTTGAGGCTGAAGCCGAGCGTCGTCAGCCCCGTCTTCTCGGGCGCCTTGAGGCGGTCGAGAAAGTCGGAGAAGCCGGTGTCGTTGAAGGCGCGCGAGGTCAGGCCCATGCGCTCCAGCCACGCGCCCCGCCCCTCGTAGGTGCGGGCGATGACGGGGCGAAGGCTCGCCCCCGTCTCGCCGACGACATGGGTGAGCTCGCCTTCCCGCATGAGCTTGTTGCGCGCGTTGCGCAGGTTCTTGCGCGTCTTCGTCGTGATGGTCTGGAAGTAGGCGTCGAAATCCTCGAAGCCCGCGAAATCGACGACCGGCGCGCCGGCCGGATCGCCCACCGCCTCGACCGTTCCGCCGAGCGCGGTGTGGAGCGGGCCGCCCGAGCGGACCTGTCCGAGATGGCAATAGTCGGCCCGCAATCCCTTCACCACCGGTAGAAGCGAACGCCAGACCGCCTGCGCATCGCGCCCCGGAGCGAGCAGCATCTCGGTATATTGCTGGAAGGGCTCGGCGAGACCGGTGAGAACGGTTCGCGGACCGCGCCGCCAGAGGCGCATGGGAAGGAGCGCGACGAGCACGTCGCCCAAGGGCCCGGTCTCCTCGACGACGAGCACGCGCAGGCCGCCCTCGCCGCGCGCATCGAGATGCCGGGCGGCGGTGACGCACCAGGCATGGCTCTGGAAGAGGATGCCGCCGTCGGCGACCCTCTCGAGCGCTGTCCAATCCTCCTGGAGCGCGAGGATGCCGGCGAGCGTATCGATCGTGCGGACCTTGAGGTCCGCGGCGCCGCCGACGGGAGAGGGCGGGGGGACGTGAACGGTCATCGGGCGCGCTCTACTTGCGCAAGTCGCGAGGCGCGATGTCGCGCGCGCCGCCCGGCGCATCGGGATCGACCGCGAAGTCGATCGTGTAGGGCTTGGCCGCACGCTTCTGAAGTCCGCTCGCCTTGACGGCGCCGGCCAGACCCATCCGCGCCCAGAGCCCGGGGCCGGAGCGGGGTGCCCCTCGCGGGTTGAAGCCGGCCTTCCGAAGCATGCCGTTGGCGAAGTTGGCTGCGTAGGCGGCGCGCAGATCGTCCGTCCAATGTTCGGTCGTCACCGAGACGTTGAGGCAATCGTGGTTCTCGACCCGGTGGGGCGCGTTGAGGGGCCAGTGCAGCATCTCGCCGGGCTCCAGATCGCGAACGAGCGCATGCGTGTCGAAGGCCGGATCGAAGGCCATATCGGTCTCGTGCGCCTCGCCGATGACGACCCGCTCCAAGGCTTCGCGCGGCAGGAAGGGCGCCTTCGGCGGATAGACATAGACGCGCTTGGAGCCCCGGATCTGCCAGAGCGTCTGGCCGGGTACGTCGATATGGTATTTGACGCGCACCTTGGGCGAGGAGATGAGGATCGTCATGGTGCGGCGATAGGTGCGCAGGCCCGGCATCAACGCCTCGAACTCGTCGTAGATCGCGTCGAGAAGGGCGCGGTAGGCGGGGTCTGCCTTGTCGGGCGCGCGCAGGTTGATCCAGATATCGCCGCGGCGCACGGCATCCAGCGCCTCGGCTCCCGAGAGCCCGCCGAGCTCGCCCTCCCGGCGGCGGCCAGCGTCCATCAGGTTCACGTGGTAGTCCTCGCGCGCCACCGTCTCCAGGAGCCGCGCCAGCGCCGCATCCTGGAAGAGGGGGGAGACGTGCAGCCGATGGGGAATGCAGACCGTCTCCTGGCCGAAGACATCCGCGTGATAGGGCTCGAAGCCGGTCAGAATGGTTTCACTACGTGTATCGAGCATGATGGGGGCGCCTCTGGGAAGCCGAACGCAAGGGGGGCGATGCGTGAGACCGTTCGCGTGGCCGGACGACATTGTCGGGCCGTATCGAAGGGTCCTTGGTACGAGACCGATATAGCGCATTTGAGCGAAGGACGGCGCAAATTCACCCAAGACGCTTAGGTGGATATTAACGCGATTGTACAGTCCAGCCTTGCCTGCAGGTCCGGTTCTGGCCGGAGATCCGATCTTCCGAACGACGGACCCCTTTCGCGGCTGGAGCCCTAGGAAAGCGGGGTGTCGGGACGGCGAGGCGTCGCGGCCTCGATCTCGCGAATGGCCTCGTAGAGGGGCGCCCAGTCGTCCCGCTCCGCAATGGGTGCCCAGAGCGCCTCGACCCGGTCGATGAGCATGTCGATCGGCTCGGCCGGACGCGCGTCGGCGGCGCTCGAATAGTCCTTCAGGCGGTCGATGAAGGCGGCGAAGGCGGGATCGCGATAGTGACTGACCGAGGGACTGACCGAGGGGCTCGCCATCGGGTCGTCGCATCGCCCGATGCCGCCATGCCAGTCCCAGACGGCTCGCTCGAACGGGGCTTCGGTCCGCGTGAGCGCGGTCCAGAAGGCCCCGGTCAGGGCAGCGTCCATCTCCACGCCTTGCGGCACGAGGCCGAGGCGGCGAATGACGGCGTCGGCCATCGCCGCGTGGAAGGCGGGCTCGAAGTCGGCGAGGACGGCTTCCAGCGCCTCCTTCTCCGCAAAGGGAAGGAGGCATTCGGCAAGGCGGGTGCAGTTCCAGAGGAGCGCGTCGGGCTGGCGCCCGAAGGCGTAGAGGCCGGTCTGGTCGAAATAGGCGGCCGTGAAGCCGGGCTCGAGCGTCGGGAGGAAACGCCAGGGGCCGTAGTCGAAACTCTCGCCCGTCACGTTGATATTGTCGGTATTGAGTACGCCGTGGACGAAGCCGGCGGCCATGTAGGAGCCGCCGAGCCGGGCGACGTCCCGGCAGATGGCGCCGAGAAAGGCCAGCGCCTGCTCACCCTCGTCCTCTCGCGCGCAGTCTGGCCGGTAGTGCGCGACCACGTGGTCCAAGAGGCGCGCGATGTTGTCCGGCTCGTCGAGATAGAGAAAGCGTTGAAAGGTGCCGATGCGGATGTGGGAGTGGCTGAGACGAACCATGACGCAGCCCCGCGTCGGCGACGGCTCGTCGTGGCGCGTCAGGGTCTCGCCAGTTTCGACGAGGCTGAGCGTGCGGCTCGTCTCGACGCCCCGCGAAGCCAGCATCTTCGTCGCCAGAAGCTCGCGCACGCCGCCCTTCAGCGTCAGCCGCCCATCGCCCCCGCGCGACCAGGGCGTCTGGCCGGAGCCCTTGGTGCCGAGATCCATCAACCGGCCGGCACCGTCACGGGCCTGCGCGAAGAGGAAGCCGCGCCCGTCCCCCAGTTGCGGATTGTAGGAGCGGAACTGGTGGCCGTGATAGCGCAGCGCCAGTGGCCGAGCGAGGTTGTCGGGCAGTGGGGCGAAGCGGCCGAAATGATCGATCCACTCGGCGTCCGTCAGCGTGTCAAGGCCTACGTCGCCGGCCGCCACGTTGTCGCGCCAGCGCATGATGTGCCGAGGGAAGTCGGCGGGATCGACGGGGTCGAAGAACCGAGGTCCCAGCCCCTCATGGATGCGGGCTGGCCGATAGGCGGGCGAGACGGGCATGCCGTCAGCTCCATTCCGACGGCGCGTGATGCGTCAGCTTCGCCAGACCTGCGCGCACGATGTGGGACAAGATGCGAAATTTCGCTTGCATGACGCCGCAAGTGCGATCCAATGCGCGCGACACTCCCGCATGGCAACGACGGCTCATCTCCGCCTGCGCCTCATGGCGGGGGGCGTACCGCTGCGCGGGGGCAATCACGCCGCCCGCCGATCGTAAAGGGCGATCACGGCCATGATGCTGGTCAACTGTTATCTCGGCGCATCCGAGATCGAAGGTATTGGAGTGTTCGCGGGCGTACCGATCGCCAAGGGAGACCCGGTGTGGCGGTTCGATGATCGGTTCGACCGCATGATCCCCAAAACCGATCTGGACGCCACCTCGCCCCATATCCGCATCTTCATCGAGCGCTATGGCTACGACATGCCCGGCTGGCCCGACCATCTGGCGCTCGACGCGGATGAGGGCCGCTTCATGAACCATTCGGACGCCCCGAACCTCGACTTCACCGCGCCCGACGTCGGCTACGCCCTCCGGGACATCGCGGCAGGCGAGGAGCTGACCTGCGACTATCGCGAATTCACGCAAGGCGAGATCCTGTTGCAGGAGACGCGTCACAGGGTCGGACGGGCGTTCCAGCCCACGACGGCGGATCAGCCGCAGGTCTGGCAAGCCGTTGACGCACCTTCCCCACCGGCGGCCAACGGCGCGGCGTAGGTGAGCGCCGGCGGTGAGCGTTCACGCGCTCGCCGTCGCCGACCGGCGCCAGAGGTCGGTGCCGCCATCCGTCGAGAGCTGGTCGATCTCGGCCAGCTCTTCGTCCGAGAAGTCCGGCGTCTTCACCGCATCGAGCGAATCGTCGAGCTGTTCGACGTTTCGTGCCCCGATGAGGGCCGAGGTGACGCGCGGATCGCGCAGCGTCCACGCGATGGCCATCTGCGCGAGCGTCTGACCGCGCGCCCTGGCCATCGCGTCGAGAGCGCGGATGCGGCCGAGATTGTCGTCCGACAGCATTGCCTCCGACATCGAATCGGCCCGCGTAACCCGGCTGCCCTCGGGCACGCCGGCAAGGTATTTGCTCGTCAGCAGCCCTTGCGCGAGGGGCGAGAAGACGATGCAGCCGATGCCCTCCTCGCCGAGCACGTCGAGAAGGCCGTCCTCGATCCAGCGGTTGAGCATGTTGTAGTTCGGCTGATGGATGAGGCAGGGCGTGCCGAGATCCTTGAGGATGGCGCAAGCCCTGTGGGTCATCTCAGGGCTATAGGAGGAGATGCCGGCGTAGAGCGCTTTGCCCTGCCGGACCGCCGTGTCGAGCGCGCCCATGGTCTCCTCCAAGGGCGTGTCGGGGTCGAAGCGGTGCGAATAGAAGATGTCGACATAGTCGACCTGCATGCGCGCCAGGCTCTGGTCGAGACTGGAGAGGAGATATTTCCGGCTACCCCATTGCCCGTAGGGACCAGGCCACATGTCGTAGCCGGCCTTGGTGGAGAGGACCATCTCGTCGCGATAGGGGCGGAAATCGCGCGCCATGACGCGGCCGAACATCTCCTCGGCCGAGCCGGCGGGCGGGCCATAATTGTTGGCCAGGTCGAAATGCGTCATGCCTCGGTCAAAGGCACGGTGAAGGACGGCCCGACCCGTCGCCTCGGCGTCGATGCCGCCGAAATTGTGCCAGAGGCCGAGCGAGATCTTCGGCAGCTGAAGACCGGAACGGCCGCAGCGATTGTAGGCGACGCCGTCATAGCGGTCGTCGGCGGCGCGGTAGACGGGGTCGATCATGAAGAGTCCTTGGGTGGGGAATGGCACGTGCGCGGGCGAGGATGCCCCCCGGGAGGGCTCAGGCCGCCAGCGCCTCGCCGGGCGGCTCCTTGGCGCCGGTCATATAGGCGACGGCGTCCGACATCGTCTCGGCCTTGGGGTCGAGAATGCAGAGGCGCCGACCCAGCCGGTGCACGTGGATGCGGTCGGCGACCTCGAAGACATGGGGCATGTTGTGGCTGATGAGGACGATCGGCACGCCCTTGTCGCGCAGCGTGACGATGGTGTCGAGCACGCGGCGCGACTCCTTCACGCCGAGCGCCGCCGTCGGCTCGTCCATGATGATGACCTTGGAGCCGAAGGCGGCCGCGCGCGCCACCGCGACGCCCTGGCGCTGGCCGCCCGACAGCGTCTCGACCGCCTGGCCGATATTCTGGATCGTCATCAGGCCGAGGTCGGAGAGCATCTCGCGGGCGCGCTTCTCCATGGCCGTGCGGTCGAGCTTCTTGAAGACGCTGCCGAGGATGCCGGGCTTTCGGAGCTCGCGGCCGAGGAACATGTTGTCCGCGATCGAGAGCGCCGGCGAGAGGGCGAGCGTCTGGTAGACCGTCTCGATACCGGCCTCGCGGGCGGCGAGCGGCGAGGCGAACTGGATGGGCTTGCCGTCGAGCTCGATCGTGCCGGCATCCGGCACCACGGCGCCCGAGATCGCCTTGATCATCGAGGACTTGCCGGCGCCGTTATCGCCGATCACGGCCAGCACCTCGCCCGGATAGAGGTCGAAATCGGCCCGGTCGAGCGCGACCACGCGGCCATAGCGCTTCACGAGACCGCGGGCTTTCAAGATCGGTTGGGTCATTATTGCCTCGCGCCGGCGGGCTGGATGGTGGCCTCGCGCAGGCCGATCTGGATTCTGGCCTCACGCCGGCCGGGCTGGATTCTGGCCTCACGCCGGCCGGGCTGGATGGTGGCCTCGCGCAGGCCGGGCTGGATGGTGGCCTCACGCCGGCCGGGCTGGAGAGTCACGGTCGTGTTCCTCACGCGCTGATCTTCCGGATCCACTGGTCGATGGCGACGGCGAGGATGATCAGACAGCCGATGGCGAAGAGCACCCATTGCGGGTCCGCGCCGGCCAGCTTCAGCCCCGAGGAGAAGACACCCACGATGAGCGCACCGAAGAGCGAGCCCATTATCGCGCCGCGCCCGCCAAAAAGCGAGGTGCCGCCGATGACGACGGCGGTGATCGATTCGAGGTTCGCCTCCGCGAAGGAGGAGGGCGAGACCGAGCCGACGCGCCCGATCGCCGCCCAGCCGCCGATGGCGCAGACGAGGCCGGCCACGACATAGACCGAGATCAGCACCCGGTCGGTGCGGATGCCGGCCAATTCGGCCGCCTCCTTGTCGTCGCCGACCGCATAGACGTGGCGGCCCCAGGCGGTCTGGGAGAGGATGTACCAGAAGACGAGGAAGAGCCCGACCATGAGGACGACGCCGTAGGTAAGCTGTGCCCCGCCGAGCGCGAATCGCTCGCCGAAGAACTTGAGGGCCGGGGCCGCCGCGTCGATGTCCGACGAGCGGATCGATTGCGAGCCGGTGTAGAGATAGACGACGGCGAGGAAGATGCGCCAGGTGCCGAGCGTCGCGATGAAGGGCGGCAGCTTGACCTTGGTGACGAGGACCCCGTTGAGAAGCCCTGCAGCCATGCCGACGACGAGACCGATCGCGATCGCGATAGGCGCCGGCAACCCGTAGGTGACGCCCATGTGGCCCATCACCACGTAGGAGAGCACCATGATCGCCGCGACCGACAGGTCAATGCCGGCCGTCAGGATGACCAGCGTCTGCGCGCAGGCCAGGATGCCGACGATCGAGACTTGCTGCATGATCAGCGTCAGGTTGAAGGCGGTGAAGAAGCGATCGCCCGCCACCAGCCCAAAGGCGAGGATGGAGATGACGAGGATGATGACCGGCACCAGCGCCGGATTAGCGTGCAGGACGTGCTGCACATGACCGAGCGGCCCACGGTTCTGGGAAAATTCGGGGAGCGCGGTGTCCTTGGAGGCCGAGCCCTCGTAGTCGTCTGAGGTCTGCGTCACGGTATGGATGCCTCCACGCGGGCGGGGGGATCGATCACGGACGGATCGCGCGCGACGATCTCGACCGTGTTGCCTTCCGGGTCGGTGGTGAAGACGCCGCGCCAGCCGACCCAGTCGAAGTCGACGACCCGGTAGTCGAGCCCGCGCGCCTCGTACCAGCGCATTACGGCGTCCTGTTCGTCGAAGGCGACCGAGAGGGCGATGTGGTGCAGCGAGGAGCCCGCGCCCGCCAGCGGCTCGCCGTCGGCGAAGAGGGCGAGGATGGTCGTGTGCCCGGCATGGCCCTCCGCGATCTTGAAGAAGGCGATGTGGTCGCTGTGCGGCCCGACGAGCCGCGACAGACCGAGGGCGCCTCCGTAGAAATCGACCATCGGCGCAAGTGCCCGGCAGCGTATGGCGACCTCGCCGAGGCCGCCTATGGTGAAGCCGCGCGCTGCAACGGTCACGAGCCGTCTCCCTTCGAGGTTGCGCGGGCACCCGAGGGCGCCCGCACGTCGTGCATGTCTGGCGTCACGCCGGGCCTAGCCCCAGCAGAGGTCCTTGCCCTCTTCGACCGAGATCGACTCGACGCCTTCGACCGGCTCGGCGGCGACCAGCGCGACGCCGGTGTCGGTGAACTCCTTGCCCTCGGTGGGCTCGGGGAGCGTCCCGTCTGCGGCGTATTGGTGGATCGCCTCGATGCCGAGCGAGGCCATCAGGAGCGGGTATTGCTGGGAGGTCGCTGCGATGACGCCGGCCTCGACATTATCGACGCCCGGGCAGCCGCCGTCGACGGAGACGATCGTCACGTCGTTCTCGCGGCCGAAGGCTTTGAGCGTCTCATAGGCGCCGGCGGCGGCCGGCTCGTTGATCGTGTGCACGACGTTGATGTTCGGATCGAGCTGGAGAAGGTTCTCCATCGCGGTACGACCGCCTTCCTCATTGCCCGACGTGATGTCGTGGCCGACGATGCGCGGGTCGTCCTCGTCGCCCCAGCGATTGGGATCGCCGACATCGATGCCGAAGCCGGTCAGGAAGCCCTGGTTTCGCAGCACGTCGACCGTGGGCTGACTCTCGTTCAGGTTCAGCAGCGCGATGCGTGCATTGGCGGCGTCGTCACCGAGCTTGGCGGCGGCGTAGCGCCCGATCAGCTCGCCAGCCAGGAAGTTGTCGGTGGCGAAGGTCGCATCGGCCGCGTCGATCGGCGAGAGCGGCGTGTCGAGCGCGATGACGAGCACGCCCTGATCGCGTGCCTGACGGACGTTCTCGACGATGGCCGAGGTGTCGGACGCGGTGATGAGGATGCCCTTGGCGCCGGCCGCGATGCAGCTCTCGATCGCCTGGACCTGCGCCTCGTGGTCACCGTCGACCTTGCCAGCGAAGGTGAGGAGCTCGATGCCCAGTTCCTCGGCCTTGGCCGTCGCGCCTTCCTTCATCTTCACGAAGAACGGGTTGATGTCGGTCTTGGTGATCAGGCAGGCCGTGACCGGCTCCGTATGTGCGGCGGAGAAGGCGGGGGCCGTGGCGAAACCGAGCGCCATGGCGGAGGTGCCCAGCAATGCGGTCGTGATCGTGCGAAGCTTCATGGTCGAATGTCCTTCCCAGACTGAACGAGACCGGGCGAGCCTCTGGCGGGCGCGCTCCGGGCGATGATGCGGCACCGGACCGTCTCGCCCGGTCCTTCGGGCGAAGCAGAATACGGCGGGCGCCATACGCGAGCATTCATGCGACCGTCCTGTCAACTGCTCGAATGGCAACGCACTGGACGAACGACCGTCAGAGCGTGATATCGGCCCTCGCGCTTCCCTCCACGACGCGACGGGCATTGGGGATGTCGTTGGAGAGCGCCCGCCCCCGCGCGGCCTCCGCATCGTGCCCGTGGTCGAGCCAGCGCTGCACGAGGCGGGCCTCCAGCACCTCCATCGCGACGTCGAGAAAGACCGTGACGTCGAAGAGCGGCGCCAGCGCGCGCCACGGGTCTTCGTCGAGAAGGAGGTAGTTGCCCTCGAGGAGAACGGTCCGCGCCGAGCCCGGCACTATGGCGGCGCCGGCGCGCGCGAGATCGAGCGAGCGATCAAATGTCGGAACGACGACGTCGTCATCGGTCTCGCGCAAGTGGGTGACGAGCCGCACGAAGCCGTCCGCATCGAACGTTTCGGGTGCGCCCTTGCGGGGGCGCAGGCCGCGCGCGTCGAGAATCGCGTTGTCGAGATGGAATCCGTCCATCGGCACCAGGGCGCAGCCCCCTCCATCCGGCCCATCGAGCCGGTCGCGCAGCGCTTCGGCGAGCGTCGTCTTGCCCGCGCCGGGCGGACCGGCCAGGGCGACGAGGCGGCGGGCCGATATCGCCGGCCCGATGCGCTCGGCCAGCGATGCCGCCAGTGCGGTGACGGTGCGCGACACCCCGCCGTTCGATTGGTTCATGGCAAACCCGACTCCCAAGGAGATTGACTTCGAGGAGATTGACTTCGAGGAGATTGACTTCGAGGCCATTTCGACGCGATCACGACCTCGGCCGCCTTGATATGGCACAGCATAGGGCCCAGAACCCGTCCGGTTTATGGGTCTGGACCCTAGCGCACCGGGACGGGCGGACCAGCCTCACCCGGCCATTCTTTCCTCGGATACGCTCGATGACAGCCCTTCCCGACGATCGTCCCGTTACAGGTTCGTGCCGCTGCGGCGCCATCCGCTTCGAGACCGGGCCGGCGCTCGATGCGAGCTATTGCCATTGCAGCGACTGCCGGAAGGCGACCGGCGCGCCGGTCTCGGCCTTCGTCGAGGTCGACCCGGCGACACTCCGTATCGAGGGCGAGCCGGCCGCCTTTCGCACGCCGGACGTCACGCGCAGCTTTTGCGGCGCCTGCGGGACGCCGCTTGCCTATGCCGACGAGCGATTGGAGGGGCGGCTCTGGCTCATGCTCGGCGCGCTCGATGCGCCGGAGCGGTACCGGCCCGCCCGCCACGCGTTCACCGACGAAGCCCTGCCCTGGCTGACTATCGCGGATGAGATGCCCAGACATCCCGGCTTTTCCGTCGCGAGGCCCGATCCAGGCTCGCAGCCGGACGCTCGGCACCCGGGCGATTGAACCCAAGGCTGCGTTTCGTGTTAACCTATCGGATGGCGGCACCCATGATCCACGTATTCCGATGAGGTTTCTCATGCTCGCGTCCCCGAAGACTGCCCTCATGGCAGCGCTTATCGCGCTAGGCGCATTCGCTTCGCCCGCTTCGGCCATGCCGGCCCATCTCGGCGCCGCGCCTGCGCCCGCCGTCCAGTCCGACATACAGCGCACCCAAGGCGTCTCGTTCTATTACAACTCCCGCCGGCACGGACCGCGCTACCGCATCGTGCGCCCGGGCTACCAGCACTTTTACGGCGGCCACTACTACAGCCACCCCTATTGGACGCCGGGCTACGTCTATCGCCGCCCGATCTACCGTCGGCCCTATTACCGTTCCGGCCCGACGGTCTCCTTCGGCCTCAGCCTCGGCGGCGGCGTCCCCCTCGCACGGCGGGGCGGTTCGGCCCATGTCGCGTGGTGCAGCGATCGGTATCGCACCTACGACGTGCGCTCCGACAGCTTCATTGCCCGCGCCGGTGGGCCACGCGTGCGCTGCCGCAGCCCGTACTGAGGGTACGCGCAAGGCTTAACCTGCTTCCAAGGCCATGCTAGGTCGCGGCCGCGCCGCTCGATGTGAGGCGCGGACGGGGATCGACCATGAAGTTTTCGCTCGGCTGGCTGAAGGATCATCTGGAGACGTCCGCGTCCCTGGCCGACATCACGGGCGCGCTCGACCGGATCGGGCTCGAGGTCGAGGGCGTCGAGGATCTCGGCGCCGCGCTCGCCCCCTTCAGGACGGCCCGCGTGCTGGAAGCCGAGCCGCACCCGGACGCCGATCGGCTGCGGGTCTGCAAGGTCGAGCATGCGGACGGCGTGGAGACCGTGGTCTGCGGCGCGCCTAACGCGCGGGCCGGCATGGTCGGCGTCTTCGCGCCCTCGGGCTCGACCATCCCCGGCAATGGCCTCGTCCTCAAGCCGACGAAGATCCGCGGCGTGCCCTCCAACGGCATGCTCGTCTCGGAGCGCGAGATGGGCCTCTCCGACGAGCACGACGGCATCATCGAGCTGCCCGCCGACACCCCCGTCGGCGTGCCGATGGTCGATGCGATGGCGCTGAACGACCCCGTGATCGACATCGCCATCACGCCCAACCGGCCGGACGCGCTGGGCGTGCGCGGCATCGCGCGCGACCTCGCCGCGGCCGAGCTCGGCTCGCTTCTCCCCTTCGAGGATCCGCCGGTACCGGGCGCCTATCCGAACCCGCGGGCGATCACGCTCGATTTCGCCGGAAACGAGCCCGCGTGTCTCGCATTCGCGGGCCGCACCATCCGGGGCGTCACCAATGGTGTCTCGCCGGCCTGGATGCAGGCCCGTCTGCGCGCCGTGGGCCTGCGCCCCATCAACGCGCTGGCCGACATCACCAATTACGTGATGATGGACCGCAACCGGCCCCTCCACGCCTATGACGCGGACCGTCTGACGGGCGCGATCGGCGCCCGGATGGGCCGCGCCGGCGAGCGCTTCGAGGCTCTGAACGGCCAGACCTACGAGGTCGCCGAGACCGACTGCGTTATCGCCGACGAGGCGGGCGTGCTGGGGCTGGGCGGTATCATCGGCGGCATGACGTCCGGCTGCACCGCCGAGACGACGACCGTCTTCCTAGAGTCCGCCCTCTTCGACCGCTCCCGCATCGCCCGCACCGGTCGCCGACTGGGCCTCAACACCGATGCGCGCTACCGCTTCGAGCGCGGCATCGACCCCGAGTTCACCGTACCGGGGCTCGAACTCGCCACCCGCCTCGTCCTCGAGATCTGCGGCGGCGAGGCGAGCGAGGTCACGCTTGGCGGCACGATCCCCGAAGAGGCGCGGATCATCCAGCTACCGCAGGGCGAGGTGAAACGGCTGACCGGGCTCGAACTACCGGGGAGCCTCGTCAAGATCATTCTCGATTCGCTCGGCTTCTGGGCGTCGGGCCGCGGCGACCTGATGGTCGCGGTCCCCTCCTGGCGACCCGATGTTCAGGGCGCGGCCGATCTCGTCGAGGAGGTCGCGCGCATCCACGGCATCGACGAGGTGCCCGCGACGCCCCTCCCCCGGGAGCCCGGCGTGCCGAAGCCTATCCTGACGGCGCCCCAGCGGCGCAACGGGCTCGCCCGCCGGGCGCTCGCCGCGCGCGGGCTCATCGAGGCCGTCACCTGGTCCTTCCTGCCCGAAGCCGAGGCCACGCTCTTCGGTGGAGGATCGCAGGCGCTCAAGCTCGCCAACCCGATCAGCCAGGACATGTCCGACATGCGCCCGTCGCTCCTGCCGGGCCTTATCGCGGCGGCTCAGCGCAACGCCAATATGGGCGAGCCTGACGCGGCGCTCTTCGAGCTCGGCCAGGTCTTCACCGGCGACGCACCCGAGGATCAGCATACGCATGCGACCGGCCTTCGCCGTGCCGGCGCGACGCTGACCGGATCGGGGCGAGACTGGCGCGAGAGCGGCCAGGTCGATGCCTATGTCGCCAAGGCCGACGCGATGGCCCTCCTCGCCGAGCTCGGCATCGCCATCGACAAGCTCAACGTCGCGGCAGAGGCGCCCGATTGGTATCATCCCGGCCGCTCCGGCGTTCTCAAGCTCGGGCCGAAGACCGTGCTCGCGCATTTCGGCGCGCTCCACCCCCGCGTCCTGGACGCCATGGACGCGGGTGGCCCGATGGTGGCCTTCGAGGTGTTTCTCGACGCACTGCCCGGCCAGAAGCGCAAGGCGACCCGCGCCCGGCCGCCGCTCGATCTCGCCATCCTCCAGCCCGTACGGCGCGACTTCGCCTTCGTCGTCGACAGGGCCATCCCCGCGCTCGACATCGTCCGCGCGGCGGCCAGGGCCGATCAGAAGCTGGTGACGGGCGTTCGCGTCTTCGACGTCTTCGAGGGCGCGAGTCTCGGCGCAGACAGGAAGTCGGTCGCCATCGAGGTCACCCTCCAGCCCCGCGCCAACACCTTGACCGACGAGGCGATCGAGACCGTCTCGCAGGGCGTCGTCGCGGGCGTCGAGAAGGCGACGGGAGCGGTCCTCAGGGGCTGATGCTCTCCGCACGGAAGGCATAGCGAGCGAGGGGGACCCTGCCCCCTGCTCTTCACGAGCCCCGACCGTCCTCAGAGATCGTTCGGCGCCACGTTCTTGATCTGCGGCCAATAGCCATCCGCAGCCTTCAGCTTGTTGGCCAGATCGGCCGCCCAGCGGGTGCGGACATTGGTGTTGACGTTGAGATAGAGCGTGTCGTCGACGATCGAGAAGGCCTGCGGGTCGATGTCGACCTTCTGCCCATAGGACGTACCGAAGGCGCAGAAGCCGCCATAGGCGGGTGCATAGCGGGCCGGCGAAGCGACAAAAGCGTCGCGATTGGCGGCCGAGGCGAAGCGATAGGTCGCGCCCTCGTGCGAGGCCGTGAACTCGGGCGAACCCTCGACGGCGCGGCCCTGCGTGAAATAGGCGACCGGATCATGGCCCTTGATGGCGATCGCGCCGTCCTCGAGATTCACCGGCGCGGGCGACGCGTAGTCGAAGGCGTGGGAGACGGTGGGCACGGCCACGTAGAGGCCGGCCGCGAAGACCGAAGAGAAGAGGATGCGGCGGGCGAGGAGGCGGGCGGTCGGGATGCGGGTCATGGGGGCTCCGATGGTGCGGGGTCTGGGACGCCGCGAGCCTAGACCGACGCCCTGCCCGGCGTCGCATCAAGCCGCCTGACACCCGATCACAGCGCCGCGAGCCGGAGAAGAGCGCCGCGAGCCGGACAAGAGCGCCGCGAGCCGAAGTTTGGTAGCGCGGCGGCGCTACGCGGTCTCGGCGGCGCTACGCGGTCTCGGCGACGCTACGCGGTCTCGGCGGCCAGAACGGCGCGCAGGCCTTCCCGATAGGTCGGATGGGCGAGCCCATAGCCGGGCGTCGTCTTGAGGCGCGCATTGGAGACCCGTCGGTTGGCGCCGTAGAACTGCCGGCCCATCGGCGAGAGGTCGGCGCCCTCGAAGGAGACCTCGGGCGGTGCGGGCAGGCC
This sequence comes from uncultured Alphaproteobacteria bacterium, assembly GCA_963799285.1. Classification (GTDB taxonomy): domain Bacteria; phylum Pseudomonadota; class Alphaproteobacteria; order Rhizobiales; family CAWCWK01; genus CAWCWK01. The sequence goes on along the minus strand of CAWCWK010000002.1, from coordinate 5,211 downwards.
GAGGAGATCGGCCCCGAAGGCCACGACATCCTGTGGCGGCGCCGGCTCGTCGTCGACGACGTTGACCGTGCGGCTCTCGCGCACGGCCATGCCGGCGAGCACGGCACCCGCGATATCGTCGACATGGATACGGTTGAAGACCTGGCCCGGCTTCACGATCCGTCGGGCCCGGCCCTCGCGCAGGGCGTCGAGCTGGCTGCGGCCCGGTCCGTAGATGCCGCCAAGGCGGAAGATCTGCGCCGGCAGCCGCCGCGATTGCGCCAGCGCCTGCCAGCCAGCCTCGGCGGAGATCCGCGTGCGAGCGCGGGGGCTGTCGAGATCGGGCGAGGCGGTCTCGTCGATCCAGGCGCCGTCATAGTCGCCGTAGACGCCGATGGTCGAGAGATAGCCGAGCCAGACGAGATCGGGCGCGGCGACGATATCGCCCGCGTGATGGGCGAGGACCGGGTCGAGGGCGCCATCCTGGCCGCGCGGCGGCGAGATGCTGGAGAGGATGTGAGTCGCATCGCCGAGCGCGACAGCCACCTGGGGGGTGTGCGAGGCGCCGTCGAAGACGACGGTCTCGATCCCCCGCCCGCACAGCTCTTCGGCCTTGCTCAGGCCGCGCACGGTGCCGCCGACCGACCATCCGAGCGCGAGCGCGCGCGCCGCCAGCACCTGCGCCGAATAGCCGAGACCGAAGATGAAAAGGCGGCCGGGTGCGGCGGAGACGGCGGGGCTCGCGGGAGCTGTCATGATGGCGGCGTCTCCGGTGGGGCGTCGGCACGATCCCCGGCGAGGGCCACACGCCACTCCTCGATTACGCCGTCATCGTCCTCGCGTTCCATTCGCATGGCCGCCGCCTTCGCGACGGCGCCCGGCGACAAGCGCGCCATAGCCCAGACCGCCATCCCGCGCACGAGCGGCGCCGCGTCGTCCAACCGCTCGTCCACGAGGGGGCGCAGCCCCGCATCGCCCGAATTGCCGATCGCGACGAGGACGTTGCGCACAAAACGGTCGCGCCCGATCCGCTTTACCGGCGACTTCCGAAAGAGGGCGCGAAAGGCGGGATCGTCGAGGCGGACGAGATCGGCGAGGTCGGGTGCGCGAAGGGCATCCCGCGCGGCCAGCTTCGCCTCGCGCCCCCTCGTCGCGAACTTGTTCCAGGGGCAGACCGCGAGGCAATCGTCGCAGCCATAGATGCGGTTGCCCATGGCCTCGCGATAGCGCCGCGGGATCTGCCCCCCCGCCTCGATCGTGAGGTAGGAGATGCAGGCGCGGGCATCGAGCTGGTAGGGCGCGGGAAAGGCCTTGGTCGGGCAGACGTCGAGGCAGCGGCGGCATTGGCCGCAATGGTCGGTCTCGGGTGCATCGGCCGCCAGCGGGACGGCGGTGTAGAGCGCGCCGAGAAAGAGCCAGGAGCCGAACTGGCGGCTGACGAGGTTGGTGTGCTTGCCCTGCCAGCCGAGCCCCGCTGCTTCGGCCAGCGGCTTCTCCATCACGGGCGCCGTGTCGACGAAGACCTTGAGAGGGGCGCCGGAGGCCGCGTGTAGCCAGCGGCCGAGCGCCTTCAACCGTGTCTTGATGACGTCGTGATAGTCGTCGCCCTGCGCATAGACCGAGATCGCGCCCTTGCGCGGCCGAGCGAGTATCGCGCGAGGGTCGGCGTCGGGCCCGTAGTTGACGCCCAGCATGACCACGGCGCGCACGCCGTCCCAAAGCGCTAGGGGGTCGGAGCGCTCGCCGGTTCGCGTCTCCATCCAGGCCATGTCGCCGTGGTGATCGGCCTCGAGATAGGCCTTCAGACGGCCGGGCGCCTGCGGGATGGCGTCGGGCGCCGTGATGCGCACGGCGTCGAAGCCGAGGCGCAGGGCCTCCGCGACGAGAGCGGCCTTCAGCGCATGGGTGTCGAGGTCAGGCAGGCCCGCATCGCCTTGCGCCGGCGCTCCGCTCGACGACGCCGCCTCGTCAGAAGTCGAGATCGTCATAGTGCGCCGCCGGCGAGATGCCGGCCAGCTTCTCGGCGAGGAGCGGGCGAAAGGCGGGGCGGGACTTGACGCGGGCGTACCAATCCTTGGCGGCGAAGCCCTCGGCCTTCTCGTCGAGCTCCCAGGGCACCTCGCCCAGATAGTCGGCGCAGGAGAAGGCCGCCGCGGCCACCAGGTCGGCATAGGAGAGCTTCGGCCCGGCCAGCCAGCGCCGCTCGCGCATCAGATAGGCGATATAGGCGAGGTGGGTCTTGATGTTGGACCGGCCGGCACGAATGGCCGTCGGGTCGGGCGCGGCGCCCGTATAGCGTTTGACGAGCTTCTCGCCGACAACGTGGCTCGTCACCTCGCGCTCGAACTTGGCGCCGAACCAGTCGCACAGCCGGCGAACCTCCGAGCGCTCCAGAGGATCGACCGGCATGAGGCGCTTGGCCTCCATGCCGAGGCCCGTCGTCTCGTCGAGGAATTCGAGCACGGGGCCGAGGCCGCAGACTGCGGGACCCGTGCCGCCGTCGCGAAGCACCGGCAGCGTGCCGGCCGGGTTCATGATCAGGTATTCGGGCCGCCGGTCCCAGACCCGCTCCTCGATCAGCTCCGAGGAGAGACCGTATTCGCCGAGCACGAGCCGGACCGCACGCGAGGCCGCGTCAAGGGGATGGTGGTAGAGACGGAGCATAGGGCGATCTGGGCGGGCGGCGGAGGGTCGTCGAATCCTATAGCGCGAAGCGCGGGATGCGCGAAGGGGGGAGAGCGGGCCGGATCAGCGGATCGAGGGCGCCGGCGCGGCCAGCCTTAACCCTGCCTTGAGCGCGGCGGAGATAGGCTCTGCCCGCCACCCCCCCGCCGGACACGCCATGACCTTCGCCGCATGACCCTCGCCGCCATCCTGCAGGCCATCCTTCTCGGCGTCGTCGAGGGGCTGACCGAGTTCATTCCCGTCTCCTCGACCGGTCACATCCTCCTTCTGGGCGAGGTGATCGGCTTTGAGAGCGCGGGCAACACGTTCGAGGTGCTCATACAACTGGGCGCGATCCTGGCCATCGTCACCGTCTATTTCGAACGGCTCTGGACGATCGCCCGCACGCTTCCGACGCGCCGCGAGACGCAGACCTTCGTCCTCGGCGTCGGGCTCGCCTTCCTGCCGGCGGCGCTGGCGGGCGTCCTTCTCCACGACACGATCAAGACGGTCTTCTTCGAATCGCCCGCCCTCATCTGCTGGATGCTCCTCATAGGCGGCGTGCTCCTCCTCCTCGTCGACCGCTACGCGCCAAGCCGCGCTATCGCGACGCCTACCAGTATCCGCTGCCGCTCTACCTCAAGATCGGACTCTTCCAGTGCCTCGCGCTCGTGCCTGGCGTCTCGCGCTCTGGCGCCACCATCGCGGGCTCGCTCCTGATGGGCACGGACAAGCGCTCGGCGGCCGAGTTCACCTTCTTCCTCGCCCTCCCCACCATGGGCGGCGCCTTCGTCTACGACCTCTACAAGAACCGCAACGTGGTCACGGCCGACGATCTCGGCCTCGTCGCCATCGGCTTCGTGACGAGCTTCATCGCCGGCTGGTTCGTCGTCCGCAAGCTCCTCGACTTCGTCAGCCGGCACGGCTTCGCGCCCTTCGCCTACTGGCGGATGCTCGTCGGCGGCACGGGCCTGATCGCCATCTGGATGGGATATCTGGCCGGATAGGCGGACGGGTGGAGACGGGGACGGGAAAGCCGGGCTCCCCGCGACGCAGCCTTAAGCACGACTGCCCCCTCGCCCCTTCGGCCCGATCAGTCCTGTCAGGCTAGCCGTTCGGCGAACTCGCCCGTGGCACGGAAGCGCCAGAGATAGGTCGGCAGGACGATCTCCATGGCCGTCGGCTCGACGCCGAGCCCCTCGAGCGTGCGCCCCTCGGCCTTCGCCTCGGGCGAGACGACGTTGTCCTGTGCCAGCATCTTAAGCTGATCCGTCGTGAGGAGCGGGTTCGGCAACGTCTCGAGGATACCGGCCTGAAGCTTCGCGATCGGGCCCGGATCGGCAGCAGCAGGCGCTTGCGCTGCGTCACCTTGAGCATCAGCTCCATCAGCTGGCGAAAGGTCCGCACGGAAGGACCGCCCAACTCGTAGACCGCACCCGGCGCCGCCCCACCGTCGATGCCCTTGGCGATCGCCTCGGCGACATTGCCGACGAAGACCGGCTGGAAGCGCGTGCCGCCCGAGATCAGCGGCAGCACCGGCGAGAGGCGCGCCATGGACGCGAACCGGTTGAAGAAGCCGTCTTCGGGGCCGAAGACGATGGAGGGTCGCATCACGCTCGCGCCTGGAAACGCCTCCAGCACCGCGCGCTCGCCCGCCGCCTTGGTGCGCGCGTAGTCGGCGTCCGACGTGGCATCGGCCCCGATGGCCGAGACGTGGACGAGCCGTTCCACGCCGGCCTGCGCCGCGACCTGCGCGATGAGCGCGGCGCCCTTGCTGCTGCACCACCTCGAAGCCCTGCCGGCCGGTCTCGTGAAGGATGCCGACGAGGTTGACGACGCCGAACGCGCCTGCCACCGCCCGCTCCACCGACGGACGGTTGCGGATATTGCCCTGCATGACGGAGACCTGGCCGACGAGCCCCCCGACCGTCGTGAGGTGCTGCGCGAGCTCGGGCCGGCGCGTCACCGCGATCACCGGTAGCCGTGCCGCACCAGCGCCGCGACGACATGGCGCCCGAGAAAGCCCGAGGCGCCGACCGTCACCAGCACGGTCGAGTCGAGGACGGTCGGTCATGGCGGTCGGCTCCGAAGGGGTGTCGGGAAAGGCGGCGAAGATGGCGTCGGTGAGGCAGCGAAGGGTGGCGCGGAACCGGTCGGCTGAGCCGACCCGCGCTCCGGGCGATCGAACCGGTGGTCCGGCCTCTCGCCGGGATAGCCGAAGGCCGGGGCGCACTCAAGCAACCCGTTGTCGCGTCGCCTTCCTCTCTGCATCTCATGTTGCATCTCGTGCCGCGTCTCCTGTCGCATCTCGTGCCGCATACTCGTGCCGCCGTCTCCTGCCGAGCAGGCCACTTCGAGGAGGCGCCTGATCGGACCGCTTGCGGCAGGGACCGAGAGGTGCGCCGGACGTCTCGGGTTCGGTGCCGCACATTTCACCCCGATATTGACACCCGGCTCCGCCCCTTCAACGACGACTTCCATCGCCGAGATGGCGGAACTGGTAGACGCGCCAGCTTCAGGTGCGTGGTACTCGAAGGGGTGTGGTGGTTCCAGTCCTCTTCGGCACCA
>CAWCWK010000001.1:0-23623 GCA_963799285.1 uncultured Alphaproteobacteria bacterium | reverse complement strand
GCGGCGCGCAGATCGTCCGTCCAATGTTCGGTCGTCACCGAGACGTTGCAGCAATCGCGGGTTCTCGACCCGGTGCGTGTTGAGGGGCCAGTGCAGCATCTCGCCGGGCTCCAGATCGCGAACGAGCGCATGCGTGTCGAAGGCCGGATCGAAGGCCATATCGGTCTCGTGCGCCTCGCCGATGACGACCCGCTCCAAGGCTTCGCGCGGCAGGAAGGGCGCCTTCGGCGGATAGACATAGACGCGCTCGGAGCCCCGGATCTGCCAGAGCGTCTGGCCGGGTACGTCGATATGGTATTTGACGCGCACCTTGGGCGAGGAGATGAGGATCGTCATGGTGCGGCGATAGGTGCGCAGGCCCGGCATCAACGCCTCGAACTCGTCGTAGATCGCGTCGAGAAGGGCGCGGTAGGCGGGGTCTGCCTTGTCGGGCGCGCGCAGGTTGATCCAGATATCGCCGCGGCGCACGGCATCCAGCGCCTCGGCTCCCGAGAGCCCGCCGAGCTCGCCCTCCCGGCGGCGGCCAGCGTCCATCAGGTTCACGTGGTAGTCCTCGCGCGCCACCGTCTCCAGGAGCCGCGCCAGCGCCGCATCCTGGAAGAGGGGGAGACGTGCAGCCGATGGGGGATGCAGACCGTCTCCTGGCCGAAGACATCCGCGTGATAGGGCTCGAAGCCGGTCAGAATGGTTTCACTACGTGTATCGAGCATGATGGGGGCGCCTCTGGGAAGCCGAACGCAAGGGGGGCGATGCGTGAGACCGTTCGCGTGGCCGGACGACATTGTCGGGCCGTATCGAAGGGTCCTTGGTACGAGACCGATATAGCGCATTTGAGCGAAGGACGGCGCAAACTCACCCAAGACGCTTAGGTGGATATTAACGCGATTCTCGTACAGTCCAGCCTTGCCTGCAGGTCCGGTTCTGGCCGGAGATCCGATCTTCCGACTCACGGACCCCTTTCGCGGCTGGAGCCCTAGGAAAGCGGGGTGTCGGGACGGCGAGGCGTCGCGGCCTCGATCTCGCGAATGGCCTCGTAGAAGGGCGCCCAGTCGTCCCGCTCCGCAATGGGTGCCCAGAGCGCCTCGACCCGGTCGATGAGCATGTCGATCGGCTCGGCCGGACGCGCGTCGGCGGCGCTCGAATAGTCCTTCAGGCGGTCGATGAAGGCGGCGAAGGCGGGATCGCGATAGTGACTGACCGAGGGACTGACCGAGGGGCTCGCCATCGGGTCGTCGCATCGCCCGATGCCGCCATGCCAGTCCCAGACGGCTCGCTCGAACGGGGCCTCGGTCCGCGTGAGCGCGGTCCAGAAGGCCCCGGTCAGGGCAGCGTCCATCTCCACGCCTTGCGGCACGAGGCCGAGGCGGCGAATGACGGCGTCGGCCATCGCCGCGTGGAAGGCGGGCTCGAAGTCGGCGAGGACGGCTTCCAGCGCCTCCTTCTCCGCAAAGGGAAGGAGGCATTCGGCAAGGCGGGTGCAGTTCCAGAGGAGCGCGTCGGGCTGGCGCCCGAAGGCGTAGAGGCCGGTCTGGTCGAAATAGGCGGCCGTGAAGCCGGGCTCGAGCGTCGGGAGGAAACGCCAGGGGCCGTAGTCGAAACTCTCGCCCGTCACGTTGATATTGTCGGTATTGAGTACGCCGTGGACGAAGCCGGCGGCCATGTAGGAGCCGCCGAGCCGGGCGATGTCCCGGCAGATGGCGCCGAGAAAGGCCAGCGCCTGCTCACCCTCGTCCTCGCGCGCAGTCTGGCCGGTAGTGCGCGACCACGTGGTCCAAGAGGCGCGCGATGTTGTCCGGCTCGTCGAGATAGAGAAAGCGTTGAAAGGTGCCGATGCGGATGTGGGAGTGGCTGAGACGAACCATGACGCAGCCCCGCGTCGGCGACGGCTCGTCGTGGCGCGTCAGGGTCTCGCCAGTTTCGACGAGGCTGGCGAAGTGCCGGCTCGTCTCGACGCCCCGCGAAGCCAGCATCTTCGTCGCCAGAAGCTCGCGCACGCCGCCCTTCAGCGTCAGCCGCCCATCGCCCCCGCGCGACCAGGGCGTCTGGCCGGAGCCCTTGGTGCCGAGATCCATCAACCGGCCGGCACCGTCACGGGCCTGCGCGAAGAGGAAGCCGCGCCCGTCCCCCAGTTGCGGATTGTAGGAGCGGAACTGGTGGCCGTGATAGCGCAGCGCCAGTGGCCGAGCGAGGTTGTCGGGCAGTGGGGCGAAGCGGCCGAAATGATCGATCCACTCGGCGTCCGTCAGCGTGTCAAGGCCTACGTCGCCGGCCGCCACGTTGTCGCGCGAGCGCATATGTGCCGAGGGAAGTCGGCGGGATCGACGGGGTCGAAGAACCGAGGTCCCAGCCCCTCATGGATGCGGGCTGGCCGATAGGCGGGCGAGACGGGCATGCCGTCAGCTCCATTCCGACGGCGCGTGATGCGTCAGCTTCGCCAGACCTGCGCGCACGATGTGGGACAAGATGCGAAATTTCGCTTGCATGACGCCGCAAGTGCGATCCAATGCGCGCGCGACACTCCCGCATGGCAACGACGGCTCATCTCCGCCTGCGCCTCATGGCGGGGGGCGTACCGCTGCGCGGGGGCAATCACGCCGCCCGCCGATCGTAAAGGGCGATCACGGCCATGATGCTGGTCAACTGTTATCTCGGCGCATCCGAGATCGAAGGTATTGGAGTGTTCGCGGGCGTACCGATCGCCAAGGGAGACCCGGTGTGGCGGTTCGATGATCGGTTCGACCGCATGATCCCCAAAACCGATCTGGACGCCACCTCGCCCCATATCCGCATCTTCATCGAGCGCTATGGCTACGACATGCCCGGCTGGCCCGACCATCTGGCGCTCGACGCGGATAGGGCCGCTTCATGAACCATTCGGACGCCCCGAACCTCGACTTCACCGCGCCCGACGTCGGCTACGCCCTCCGGGACATCGCGGCAGGCGAGGAGCTGACCTGCGACTATCGCGAATTCACGCAAGGCGAGATCCTGTTGCAGGAGACGCGTCACAGGGTCGGACGGGCGTTCCAGCCCACGACGGCGGATCAGCCGCAGGTCTGGCAAGCCGTTGACGCACCTTCCCCACCGGCGGCCAACGGCGCGGCGTAGGTGAGCGCCGGCGGTGAGCGTTCACGCGCTCGCCGTCGCCGACCGGCGCCAGAGGTCGGTGCCGCCATCCGTCGAGAGCTGGTCGATCTCGGCCAGCTCTTCGTCCGAGAAGTCCGGCGTCTTCACCGCATCGAGCGAATCGTCGAGCTGTTCGACTTTCGTGCCAGACGATGAGGGCCGAGGTGACGCGCGGATCGCGCAGCGTCCACGCGATGGCCATCTGCGCGAGCGTCTGACCGCGCGCCCTGGCCATCGCGTCGAGAGCGCGGATGCGGCCGAGATTGTCGTCCGACAGCATTGCCTCCGACATCGAATCGGCCCGCGTAACCCGGCTGCCCTCGGGCACGCCGGCAAGGTATTTGCTCGTCAGCAGCCCTTGCGCGAGGGGCGAGAAGACGATGCAGCCGATGCCCTCCTCGCCGAGCACGTCGAGAAGGCCGTCCTCGATCCAGCGGTTGAGCATGTTGTAGTTCGGCTGATGGATGAGGCAGGGCGTGCCGAGATCCTTGAGGATGGCGCAAGCCCTGTGGGTCATCTCAGGGCTATAGGAGGAGATGCCGGCGTAAAGCGCTTTGCCCTGCCGGACCGCCGTGTCGAGCGCGCCCATGGTCTCCTCCAAGGGCGTGTCGGGGTCGAAGCGGTGCGAATAGAAGATGTCGACATAGTCGACCTGCATGCGCGCCAGGCTCTGGTCGAGACTGGAGAGGAGATATTTCCGGCTACCCCATTGCCCGTAGGGACCAGGCCACATGTCGTAGCCGGCCTTGGTGGAGAGGACCATCTCGTCGCGATAGGGGCGGAAATCGCGCGCCATGACGCGGCCGAACATCTCCTCGGCCGAGCCGGCGGGCGGGCCATAATTGTTGGCCAGGTCGAAATGCGTCATGCCTCGGTCAAAGGCACGGTGAAGGACGGCCCGACCCGTCGCCTCGGCGTCGATGCCGCCGAAATTGTGCCAGAGGCCGAGCGAGATCTTCGGCAGCTGAAGACCGGAACGGCCGCAGCGATTGTAGGCGACGCCGTCATAGCGGTCGTCGGCGGCGCGGTAGACGGGGTCGATCATGAAGAGTCCTTGGGTGGGGAATGGCACGTGCGCGGGCGAGGATGCCCCCCGGGAGGGCTCAGGCCGCCAGCGCCTCGCCGGGCGGCTCCTTGGCGCCGGTCATATAGGCGACGGCGTCCGACATCGTCTCGGCCTTGGGGTCGAGAATGCAGAGGCGCCGACCCAGCCGGTGCACGTGGATGCGGTCGGCGACCTCGAAGACATGGGGCATGTTGTGGCTGATGAGGACGATCGGCAGCAGGCCCTTGTCGCGCAGCGTGACGATGGTGTCGAGCACGCGGCGCGACTCCTTCACGCCGAGCGCCGCCGTCGGCTCGTCCATGATGATGACCTTGGAGCCGAAGGCGGCCGCGCGCGCCACCGCGACGCCCTGGCGCTGGCCGCCCGACAGCGTCTCGACCGCCTGGCCGATATTCTGGATCGTCATCAGGCCGAGGTCGGAGAGCATCTCGCGGGCGCGCTTCTCCATGGCCGTGCGCGGTTCGAGCTTCTTGAAGACGCTGCCGAGGATGCCGGGCTTTCGGAGCTCGCGGCCGAGGAACATGTTGTCCGCGATCGAGAGCGCCGGCGAGAGGGCGAGCGTCTGGTAGACCGTCTCGATACCGGCCTCGCGGGCGGCGAGCGGCGAGGCGAACTGGATGGGCTTGCCGTCGAGCTCGATCGTGCCGGCATCCGGCACCACGGCGCCCGAGATCGCCTTGATCATCGAGGACTTGCCGGCGCCGTTATCGCCGATCACGGCCAGCACCTCGCCCGGATAGAGGTCGAAATCGGCCCGGTCGAGCGCGACCACGCGGCCATAGCGCTTCACGAGACCGCGGGCTTTCAAGATCGGTTGGGTCATTATTGCCTCGCGCCGGCGGGCTGGATGGTGGCCTCGCGCAGGCCGATCTGGATTCTCGCCTCACGCCGGCCGGGCTGGATTTCTGGCCTCACGCCGGCCGGGCTGGATGGTGGCCTCGCGCAGGCCGGGCTGGATGGTGGCCTCACGCCGGCCGGGCTGCGAGAGTCGCGACGGTCGTGTTCCTCACGCGCTGATCTTCCGGATCCACTGGTCGATGGCGACGGCGAGGATGATCAGACAGCCGATGGCGAAGAGCACCCATTGCGGGTCCGCGCCGGCCAGCTTCAGCCCCGAGGAGAAGACACCCACGATGAGCGCACCGAAGAGCGAGCCCATTATCGCGCCGCGCCCGCCAAAAAGCGAGGTGCCGCCGATGACGACGGCGGTGATCGATTCGAGGTTCGCCTCCGCGAAGGAGGAGGGCGAGACCGAGCCGACGCGCCCGATCGCCGCCCAGCCGCCGATGGCGCAGACGAGGCCGGCCACGACATAGACCGAGATCAGCACCCGGTCGGTGCGGATGCCGGCCAATTCGGCCGCCTCCTTGTCGTCGCCGACCGCATAGACGTGGCGGCCCCAGGCGGTCTGGGAGACGATGTACCAGAAGACGAGGAAGAGCCCGACGATGAGGACGACGCCGTAGGTAAGCTGCGCCCCGCCGAGCGCGAATCGCTCGCCGAAGAACTTGAGGGCCGGGGCCGCCGCGTCGATGTCCGACGAGCGGATCGATTGCGAGCCGGTGTAGAGATAGACGACGGCGAGGAAGATGCGCCAGGTGCCGAGCGTCGCGATGAAGGGCGGCAGCTTGACCTTGGTGACGAGGACCCCGTTGAGAAGCCCTGCAGCCATGCCGACGACGAGACCGATCGCGATCGCGATAGGCGCCGGCAACCCGTAGGTGACGCCCATGTGGCCCATCACCACGTAGGAGAGCACCATGATCGCCGCGACCGACAGGTCAATGCCGGCCGTCAGGATGACCAGCGTCTGCGCGCAGGCCAGGATGCCGACGATCGAGACTTGCTGCATGATCAGCGTCAGGTTGAAGGCGGTGAAGAAGCGATCGCCCGCCACCAGCCCAAAGGCGAGGATGGAGATGACGAGGATGATGACCGGCACCAGCGCCGGATTAGCGTGCAGGACGTGCTGCACATGACCGAGCGGCCCACGGTTCTGGGAAAATTCGGGGAGCGCGGTGTCCTTGGAGGCCGAGCCCTCGTAGTCGTCTGAGGTCTGCGTCACGGTATGGATGCCTCCACGCGGGCGGGGGATCGATCACGGACGGATCGCGCGCGACGATCTCGACCGTGTTGCCTTCCGGGTCGGTGGTGAAGACGCCGCGCCAGCCGACCCAGTCGAAGTCGACGACCCGGTAGTCGAGCCCGCGCGCCTCGTACCAGCGCATTACGGCGTCCTGTTCGTCGAAGGCGACCGAGAGGGCGATGTGGTGCAGCGAGGAGCCCGCGCCCGCCAGCGGCTCGCCGTCGGCGAAGAGGGCGAGGATGGTCGTGTGCCCGGCATGGCCCTCCGCGATCTTGAAGAAGGCGATGTGGTCGCTGTGCGGCCCGACGAGCCGCGACAGACCGAGGGCGCCTCCGTAGAAATCGACCATCGGCGCAAGTGCCCGGCAGCGTATCGGCGACCTCGCCGAGGCCGCCTATGGTGAAGCCGCGCGCTGCAACGGTCACGAGCCGTCTCCCTTCGAGGTCGCGCGGGCACCCGAGGGCGCCCGCACGTCGTGCATGTCTGGCGTCACGCCGGGCCTAGCCCCAGCAGAGGTCCTTGCCCTCTTCGACCGAGATCGACTTCGACGCCTTCGACCGGCTCGGCGGCGACCAGCGCGACGCCGGTGTCGGTGAACTCCTTGCCCTCGGTGGGCTCGGGGAGCGTCCCGTCTGCGGCGTATTGGTGGATCGCCTCGATGCCGAGCGAGGCCATCAGGAGCGGGTATTGCTGGGAGGTCGGCTGCGATGACGCCGGCCTCGACATTATCGACGCCCGGGCAGCCGCCGTCGACGGAGACGATCGTCACGTCGTTCTCGCGGCCGAAGGCTTTGAGCGTCTCATAGGCGCCGGCGGCGGCCGGCTCGTTGATCGTGTGCACGACGTTGATGTTCGGATCGAGCTGGAGAAGGTTCTCCATCGCGGTACGACCGCCTTCCTCATTGCCCGACGTGATGTCGTGGCCGACGATGCGCGGGTCGTCCTCGTCGCCCCAGCGATTGGGATCGCCGACATCGATGCCGAAGCCGGTCAGGAAGCCCTGGTTTCGCAGCACGTCGACCGTGGGCTGACTCTCGGTTCAGGTTCAGCAGCGCGATGCGTGCATTGGCGGCGTCGTCACCGAGCTTGGCGGCGGCGTAGCGCCCGATCAGCTCGCCAGCCAGGAAGTTGTCGGTGGCGAAGGTCGCATCGGCCGCGTCGATCGGCGAGAGCGGCGTGTCGAGCGCGATGACGAGCACGCCCTGATCGCGTGCCTGACGGACGTTCTCGACGATGGCCGAGGTGTCGGACGCGGTGATGAGGATGCCCTTGGCGCCGGCCGCGATGCAGCTCTCGATCGCCTGGACCTGCGCCTCGTGGTCACCGTCGACCTTGCCAGCGAAGGTGAGGAGCTCGATGCCCAGTTCCTCGGCCTTGGCCGTCGCGCCTTCCTTCATCTTCACGAAGAACGGGTTGATGTCGGTCTTGGTGATCAGGCAGGCCGTGACCGGCTCCGTATGTGCGGCGGAGAAGGCGGGGGCCGTGGCGAAACCGAGCGCCATGGCGGAGGTGCCCAGCAATGCGGTCGTGATCGTGCGAAGCTTCATGGTCGAATGTCCTTCCCAGACTGAACGAGACCGGGCGAGCCTCTGGCGGGCGCGCTCCGGGCGATGATGCGGCACCGGACCGTCTCGCCCGGTCCTTCGGGCGAAGCAGAATACGGCGGGCGCCATACGCGAGCATTCATGCGACCGTCCTGTCAACTGCTCGAATGGCAACGCACTGGACGAACGACCGTCAGAGCGTGATATCGGCCCTCGCGCTTCCCTCCACGACGCGACGGGCATTGGGGATGTCGTTGGAGAGCGCCCGCCCCCGCGCGGCCTCCGCATCGTGCCCGTGGTCGAGCCAGCGCTGCACGAGGCGGGCCTCCAGCACCTCCATCGCGACGTCGAGAAAGACCGTGACGTCGAAGAGCGGCGCCAGCGCGCGCCACGGGTCTTCGTCGAGAAGGAGGTAGTTGCCCTCGAGGAGAACGGTCCGCGCCGAGCCCGGCACTATGGCGGCGCCGGCGCGCGCGAGATCGAGCGAGCGATCAAATGTCGGAACGACGACGTCGTCATCGGTCTCGCGCAAGTGGGTGACGAGCCGCACGAAGCCGTCCGCATCGAACGTTTCGGGTGCGCCCTTGCGGGGGCGCAGGCCGCGCGCGTCGAGAATCGCGTTGTCGAGATGGAATCCGTCCATCGGCACCAGGGCGCAGCCCCCTCCATCCGGCCCATCGAGCCGGTCGCGCAGCGCTTCGGCGAGCGTCGTCTTGCCCGCGCCGGGCGGACCGGCCAGGGCGACGAGGCGGCGGGCCGATATCGCCGGCCCGATGCGCTCGGCCAGCGATGCCGCCAGTGCGGTGACGGTGCGCGACACCCCGCCGTTCGATTGGTTCATGGCAAACCCGACTCCCAAGGAGATTGACTTCGAGGAGATTGACTTCGAGGAGATTGACTTCGAGGCCATTTCGACGCGATCACGACCTCGGCCGCCTTGATATGGCACAGCATAGGGCCCAGAACCCGTCCGGTTTATGGGTCTGGACCCTAGCGCACCGGGACGGGCGGACCAGCCTCACCCGGCCATTCTTTCCTCGGATACGCTCGATGACAGCCCTTCCCGACGATCGTCCCGTTACAGGTTCGTGCCGCTGCGGCGCCATCCGCTTCGAGACCGGGCCGGCGCTCGATGCGAGCTATTGCCATTGCAGCGACTGCCGGAAGGCGACCGGCGCGCCGGTCTCGGCCTTCGTCGAGGTCGACCCGGCGACACTCCGTATCGAGGGCGAGCCGGCCGCCTTTCGCACGCCGGACGTCACGCGCAGCTTTTGCGGCGCCTGCGGGACGCCGCTTGCCTATGCCGACGAGCGATTGGAGGGGCGGCTCTGGCTCATGCTCGGCGCGCTCGATGCGCCGGAGCGGTACCGGCCCGCCCGCCACGCGTTCACCGACGAAGCCCTGCCCTGGCTGACTATCGCGGATGAGATGCCCAGACATCCCGGCTTTTCCGTCGCGAGGCCCGATCCAGGCTCGCAGCCGGACGCTCGGCACCCGGGCGATTGAACCCAAGGCTGCGTTTCGTGTTAACCTATCGGATGGCGGCACCCATGATCCACGTATTCCGATGAGGTTTCTCATGCTCGCGTCCCCGAAGACTGCCCTCATGGCAGCGCTTATCGCGCTAGGCGCATTCGCTTCGCCCGCTTCGGCCATGCCGGCCCATCTCGGCGCCGCGCCTGCGCCCGCCGTCCAGTCCGACATACAGCGCACCCAAGGCGTCTCGTTCTATTACAACTCCCGCCGGCACGGACCGCGCTACCGCATCGTGCGCCCGGGCTACCAGCACTTTTACGGCGGCCACTACTACAGCCACCCCTATTGGACGCCGGGCTACGTCTATCGCCGCCCGATCTACCGTCGGCCCTATTACCGTTCCGGCCCGACGGTCTCCTTCGGCCTCAGCCTCGGCGGCGGCGTCCCCCTCGCACGGCGGGGCGGTTCGGCCCATGTCGCGTGGTGCAGCGATCGGTATCGCACCTACGACGTGCGCTCCGACAGCTTCATTGCCCGCGCCGGTGGGCCACGCGTGCGCTGCCGCAGCCCGTACTGAGGGTACGCGCAAGGCTTAACCTGCTTCCAAGGCCATGCTAGGTCGCGGCCGCGCCGCTCGATGTGAGGCGCGGACGGGGATCGACCATGAAGTTTTCGCTCGGCTGGCTGAAGGATCATCTGGAGACGTCCGCGTCCCTGGCCGACATCACGGGCGCGCTCGACCGGATCGGGCTCGAGGTCGAGGGCGTCGAGGATCTCGGCGCCGCGCTCGCCCCCTTCAGGACGGCCCGCGTGCTGGAAGCCGAGCCGCACCCGGACGCCGATCGGCTGCGGGTCTGCAAGGTCGAGCATGCGGACGGCGTGGAGACCGTGGTCTGCGGCGCGCCTAACGCGCGGGCCGGCATGGTCGGCGTCTTCGCGCCCTCGGGCTCGACCATCCCCGGCAATGGCCTCGTCCTCAAGCCGACGAAGATCCGCGGCGTGCCCTCCAACGGCATGCTCGTCTCGGAGCGCGAGATGGGCCTCTCCGACGAGCACGACGGCATCATCGAGCTGCCCGCCGACACCCCCGTCGGCGTGCCGATGGTCGATGCGATGGCGCTGAACGACCCCGTGATCGACATCGCCATCACGCCCAACCGGCCGGACGCGCTGGGCGTGCGCGGCATCGCGCGCGACCTCGCCGCGGCCGAGCTCGGCTCGCTTCTCCCCTTCGAGGATCCGCCGGTACCGGGCGCCTATCCGAACCCGCGGGCGATCACGCTCGATTTCGCCGGAAACGAGCCCGCGTGTCTCGCATTCGCGGGCCGCACCATCCGGGGCGTCACCAATGGTGTCTCGCCGGCCTGGATGCAGGCCCGTCTGCGCGCCGTGGGCCTGCGCCCCATCAACGCGCTGGCCGACATCACCAATTACGTGATGATGGACCGCAACCGGCCCCTCCACGCCTATGACGCGGACCGTCTGACGGGCGCGATCGGCGCCCGGATGGGCCGCGCCGGCGAGCGCTTCGAGGCTTTGAACGGCCAGACCTACGAGGTCGCCGAGACCGACTGCGTTATCGCCGACGAGGCGGGCGTGCTGGGGCTGGGCGGTATCATCGGCGGCATGACGTCCGGCTGCACCGCCGAGACGACGACCGTCTTCCTAGAGTCCGCCCTCTTCGACCGCTCCCGCATCGCCCGCACCGGTCGCCGACTGGGCCTCAACACCGATGCGCGCTACCGCTTCGAGCGCGGCATCGACCCCGAGTTCACCGTACCGGGGCTCGAACTCGCCACCCGCCTCGTCCTCGAGATCTGCGGCGGCGAGGCGAGCGAGGTCACGCTTGGCGGCACGATCCCCGAAGAGGCGCGGATCATCCAGCTACCGCAGGGCGAGGTGAAACGGCTGACCGGGCTCGAACTACCGGGGAGCCTCGTCAAGATCATTCTCGATTCGCTCGGCTTCTGGGCGTCGGGCCGCGGCGACCTGATGGTCGCGGTCCCCTCCTGGCGACCCGATGTTCAGGGCGCGGCCGATCTCGTCGAGGAGGTCGCGCGCATCCACGGCATCGACGAGGTGCCCGCGACGCCCCTCCCCCGGGAGCCCGGCGTGCCGAAGCCTATCCTGACGGCGCCCCAGCGGCGCAACGGGCTCGCCCGCCGGGCGCTCGCCGCGCGCGGGCTCATCGAGGCCGTCACCTGGTCCTTCCTGCCCGAAGCCGAGGCCACGCTCTTCGGTGGAGGATCGCAGGCGCTCAAGCTCGCCAACCCGATCAGCCAGGACATGTCCGACATGCGCCCGTCGCTCCTGCCGGGCCTTATCGCGGCGGCTCAGCGCAACGCCAATATGGGCGAGCCTGACGCGGCGCTCTTCGAGCTCGGCCAGGTCTTCACCGGCGACGCACCCGAGGATCAGCATACGCATGCGACCGGCCTTCGCCGTGCCGGCGCGACGCTGACCGGATCGGGGCGAGACTGGCGCGAGAGCGGCCAGGTCGATGCCTATGTCGCCAAGGCCGACGCGATGGCCCTCCTCGCCGAGCTCGGCATCGCCATCGACAAGCTCAACGTCGCGGCAGAGGCGCCCGATTGGTATCATCCCGGCCGCTCCGGCGTTCTCAAGCTCGGGCCGAAGACCGTGCTCGCGCATTTCGGCGCGCTCCACCCCCGCGTCCTGGACGCCATGGACGCGGGTGGCCCGATGGTGGCCTTCGAGGTGTTTCTCGACGCACTGCCCGGCCAGAAGCGCAAGGCGACCCGCGCCCGGCCGCCGCTCGATCTCGCCATCCTCCAGCCCGTACGGCGCGACTTCGCCTTCGTCGTCGACAGGGCCATCCCCGCGCTCGACATCGTCCGCGCGGCGGCCAGGGCCGATCAGAAGCTGGTGACGGGCGTTCGCGTCTTCGACGTCTTCGAGGGCGCGAGTCTCGGCGCAGACAGGAAGTCGGTCGCCATCGAGGTCACCCTCCAGCCCCGCGCCAACACCTTGACCGACGAGGCGATCGAGACCGTCTCGCAGGGCGTCGTCGCGGGCGTCGAGAAGGCGACGGGAGCGGTCCTCAGGGGCTGATGCTCTCCGCACGGAAGGCATAGCGAGCGAGGGGGACCCTGCCCCCTGCTCTTCACGAGCCCCGACCGTCCTCAGAGATCGTTCGGCGCCACGTTCTTGATCTGCGGCCAATAGCCATCCGCAGCCTTCAGCTTGTTGGCCAGATCGGCCGCCCAGCGGGTGCGGACATTGGTGTTGACGTTGAGATAGAGCGTGTCGTCGACGATCGAGAAGGCCTGCGGGTCGATGTCGACCTTCTGCCCATAGGACGTACCGAAGGCGCAGAAGCCGCCATAGGCGGGTGCATAGCGGGCCGGCGAAGCGACAAAAGCGTCGCGATTGGCGGCCGAGGCGAAGCGATAGGTCGCGCCCTCGTGCGAGGCCGTGAACTCGGGCGAACCCTCGACGGCGCGGCCCTGCGTGAAATAGGCGACCGGATCATGGCCCTTGATGGCGATCGCGCCGTCCTCGAGATTCACCGGCGCGGGCGACGCGTAGTCGAAGGCGTGGGAGACGGTGGGCACGGCCACGTAGAGGCCGGCCGCGAAGACCGAAGAGAAGAGGATGCGGCGGGCGAGGAGGCGGGCGGTCGGGATGCGGGTCATGGGGGCTCCGATGGTGCGGGGTCTGGGACGCCGCGAGCCTAGACCGACGCCCTGCCCGGCGTCGCATCAAGCCGCCTGACACCCGATCACAGCGCCGCGAGCCGGAGAAGAGCGCCGCGAGCCGGACAAGAGCGCCGCGAGCCGAAGTTTGGTAGCGCGGCGGCGCTACGCGGTCTCGGCGGCGCTACGCGGTCTCGGCGACGCTACGCGGTCTCGGCGGCCAGAACGGCGCGCAGGCCTTCCCGATAGGTCGGATGGGCGAGCCCATAGCCGGGCGTCGTCTTGAGGCGCGCATTGGAGACCCGTCGGTTGGCGCCGTAGAACTGCCGGCCCATCGGCGAGAGGTCGGCGCCCTCGAAGGAGACCTCGGGCGGTGCGGGCAGGCCGAGGAGATCGGCCCCGAAGGCCACGACATCCTGTGGCGGCGCCGGCTCGTCGTCGACGACGTTGACCGTGCGGCTCTCGCGCACGGCCATGCCGGCGAGCACGGCACCCGCGATATCGTCGACATGGATACGGTTGAAGACCTGGCCCGGCTTCACGATCCGTCGGGCCCGGCCCTCGCGCAGGGCGTCGAGCTGGCTGCGGCCCGGTCCGTAGATGCCGCCAAGGCGGAAGATCTGCGCCGGCAGCCGCCGCGATTGCGCCAGCGCCTGCCAGCCAGCCTCGGCGGAGATCCGCGTGCGAGCGCGGGGGCTGTCGAGATCGGGCGAGGCGGTCTCGTCGATCCAGGCGCCGTCATAGTCGCCGTAGACGCCGATGGTCGAGAGATAGCCGAGCCAGACGAGATCGGGCGCGGCGACGATATCGCCCGCGTGATGGGCGAGGACCGGGTCGAGGGCGCCATCCTGGCCGCGCGGCGGCGAGATGCTGGAGAGGATGTGAGTCGCATCGCCGAGCGCGACAGCCACCTGGGGGGTGTGCGAGGCGCCGTCGAAGACGACGGTCTCGATCCCCCGCCCGCACAGCTCTTCGGCCTTGCTCAGGCCGCGCACGGTGCCGCCGACCGACCATCCGAGCGCGAGCGCGCGCGCCGCCAGCACCTGCGCCGAATAGCCGAGACCGAAGATGAAAAGGCGGCCGGGTGCGGCGGAGACGGCGGGGCTCGCGGGAGCTGTCATGATGGCGGCGTCTCCGGTGGGGCGTCGGCACGATCCCCGGCGAGGGCCACACGCCACTCCTCGATTACGCCGTCATCGTCCTCGCGTTCCATTCGCATGGCCGCCGCCTTCGCGACGGCGCCCGGCGACAAGCGCGCCATAGCCCAGACCGCCATCCCGCGCACGAGCGGCGCCGCGTCGTCCAACCGCTCGTCCACGAGGGGGCGCAGCCCCGCATCGCCCGAATTGCCGATCGCGACGAGGACGTTGCGCACAAAACGGTCGCGCCCGATCCGCTTTACCGGCGACTTCCGAAAGAGGGCGCGAAAGGCGGGATCGTCGAGGCGGACGAGATCGGCGAGGTCGGGTGCGCGAAGGGCATCCCGCGCGGCCAGCTTCGCCTCGCGCCCCCTCGTCGCGAACTTGTTCCAGGGGCAGACCGCGAGGCAATCGTCGCAGCCATAGATGCGGTTGCCCATGGCCTCGCGATAGCGCCGCGGGATCTGCCCCCCCGCCTCGATCGTGAGGTAGGAGATGCAGGCGCGGGCATCGAGCTGGTAGGGCGCGGGAAAGGCCTTGGTCGGGCAGACGTCGAGGCAGCGGCGGCATTGGCCGCAATGGTCGGTCTCGGGTGCATCGGCCGCCAGCGGGACGGCGGTGTAGAGCGCGCCGAGAAAGAGCCAGGAGCCGAACTGGCGGCTGACGAGGTTGGTGTGCTTGCCCTGCCAGCCGAGCCCCGCTGCTTCGGCCAGCGGCTTCTCCATCACGGGCGCCGTGTCGACGAAGACCTTGAGAGGGGCGCCGGAGGCCGCGTGTAGCCAGCGGCCGAGCGCCTTCAACCGTGTCTTGATGACGTCGTGATAGTCGTCGCCCTGCGCATAGACCGAGATCGCGCCCTTGCGCGGCCGAGCGAGTATCGCGCGAGGGTCGGCGTCGGGCCCGTAGTTGACGCCCAGCATGACCACGGCGCGCACGCCGTCCCAAAGCGCTAGGGGGTCGGAGCGCTCGCCGGTTCGCGTCTCCATCCAGGCCATGTCGCCGTGGTGATCGGCCTCGAGATAGGCCTTCAGACGGCCGGGCGCCTGCGGGATGGCGTCGGGCGCCGTGATGCGCACGGCGTCGAAGCCGAGGCGCAGGGCCTCCGCGACGAGAGCGGCCTTCAGCGCATGGGTGTCGAGGTCAGGCAGGCCCGCATCGCCTTGCGCCGGCGCTCCGCTCGACGACGCCGCCTCGTCAGAAGTCGAGATCGTCATAGTGCGCCGCCGGCGAGATGCCGGCCAGCTTCTCGGCGAGGAGCGGGCGAAAGGCGGGGCGGGACTTGACGCGGGCGTACCAATCCTTGGCGGCGAAGCCCTCGGCCTTCTCGTCGAGCTCCCAGGGCACCTCGCCCAGATAGTCGGCGCAGGAGAAGGCCGCCGCGGCCACCAGGTCGGCATAGGAGAGCTTCGGCCCGGCCAGCCAGCGCCGCTCGCGCATCAGATAGGCGATATAGGCGAGGTGGGTCTTGATGTTGGACCGGCCGGCACGAATGGCCGTCGGGTCGGGCGCGGCGCCCGTATAGCGTTTGACGAGCTTCTCGCCGACAACGTGGCTCGTCACCTCGCGCTCGAACTTGGCGCCGAACCAGTCGCACAGCCGGCGAACCTCCGAGCGCTCCAGAGGATCGACCGGCATGAGGCGCTTGGCCTCCATGCCGAGGCCCGTCGTCTCGTCGAGGAATTCGAGCACGGGGCCGAGGCCGCAGACTGCGGGACCCGTGCCGCCGTCGCGAAGCACCGGCAGCGTGCCGGCCGGGTTCATGATCAGGTATTCGGGCCGCCGGTCCCAGACCCGCTCCTCGATCAGCTCCGAGGAGAGACCGTATTCGCCGAGCACGAGCCGGACCGCACGCGAGGCCGCGTCAAGGGGATGGTGGTAGAGACGGAGCATAGGGCGATCTGGGCGGGCGGCGGAGGGTCGTCGAATCCTATAGCGCGAAGCGCGGGATGCGCGAAGGGGGGAGAGCGGGCCGGATCAGCGGATCGAGGGCGCCGGCGCGGCCAGCCTTAACCCTGCCTTGAGCGCGGCGGAGATAGGCTTTGCCCGCCACCCCCCCGCCGGACACGCCATGACCTTCGCCGCATGACCCTCGCCGCCATCCTGCAGGCCATCCTTCTCGGCGTCGTCGAGGGGCTGACCGAGTTCATTCCCGTCTCCTCGACCGGTCACATCCTCCTTCTGGGCGAGGTGATCGGCTTTGAGAGCGCGGGCAACACGTTCGAGGTGCTCATACAACTGGGCGCGATCCTGGCCATCGTCACCGTCTATTTCGAACGGCTCTGGACGATCGCCCGCACGCTTCCGACGCGCCGCGAGACGCAGACCTTCGTCCTCGGCGTCGGGCTCGCCTTCCTGCCGGCGGCGCTGGCGGGCGTCCTTCTCCACGACACGATCAAGACGGTCTTCTTCGAATCGCCCGCCCTCATCTGCTGGATGCTCCTCATAGGCGGCGTGCTCCTCCTCCTCGTCGACCGCTACGCGCCAGAGCCGCGCTATCGCGACGCCTACCAGTATCCGCTGCCGCTCTACCTCAAGATCGGACTCTTCCAGTGCCTCGCGCTCGTGCCTGGCGTCTCGCGCTCTGGCGCCACCATCGCGGGCTCGCTCCTGATGGGCACGGACAAGCGCTCGGCGGCCGAGTTCACCTTCTTCCTCGCCCTCCCCACCATGGGCGGCGCCTTCGTCTACGACCTCTACAAGAACCGCAACGTGGTCACGGCCGACGATCTCGGCCTCGTCGCCATCGGCTTCGTGACGAGCTTCATCGCCGGCTGGTTCGTCGTCCGCAAGCTCCTCGACTTCGTCAGCCGGCACGGCTTCGCGCCCTTCGCCTACTGGCGGATGCTCGTCGGCGGCACGGGCCTGATCGCCATCTGGATGGGATATCTGGCCGGATAGGCGGACGGGTGGAGACGGGGACGGGAAAGCCGGGCTCCCCGCGACGCAGCCTTAAGCACGACTGCCCCCTCGCCCCTTCGGCCCGATCAGTCCTGTCAGGCTAGCCGTTCGGCGAACTCGCCCGTGGCACGGAAGCGCCAGAGATAGGTCGGCAGGACGATCTCCATGGCCGTCGGCTCGACGCCGAGCCCCTCGAGCGTGCGCCCCTCGGCCTTCGCCTCGGGCGAGACGACGTTGTCCTGTGCCAGCATCTTAAGCTGATCCGTCGTGAGGAGCGGGTTCGGCAACGTCTCGAGGATACCGGCCTGAAGCTTCGCGATCGGGCCCGGGATCGGCAGCAGCAGGCGCTTGCGCTGCGTCACCTTGAGCATCAGCTCCATCAGCTGGCGAAAGGTCCGCACGGAAGGACCGCCCAACTCGTAGACCGCACCCGGCGCCGCCCCACCGTCGATGCCCTTGGCGATCGCCTCGGCGACATTGCCGACGAAGACCGGCTGGAAGCGCGTGCCGCCCGAGATCAGCGGCAGCACCGGCGAGAGGCGCGCCATGGACGCGAACCGGTTGAAGAAGCCGTCTTCGGGGCCGAAGACGATGGAGGGTCGCATCACGCTCGCGCCTGGAAACGCCTCCAGCACCGCGCGCTCGCCCGCCGCCTTGGTGCGCGCGTAGTCGGCGTCCGACGTGGCATCGGCCCCGATGGCCGAGACGTGGACGAGCCGTTCCACGCCGGCCTGCGCCGCGACCTGCGCGATGAGCGCGGCGCCCTTGTGCTGCACCACCTCGAAGCCCTGCCGGCCGGTCTCGTGAAGGATGCCGACGAGGTTGACGACGCCGAACGCGCCTGCCACCGCCCGCTCCACCGACGGACGGTTGCGGATATTGCCCTGCATGACGGAGACCTGGCCGACGAGCCCCCCGACCGTCGTGAGGTGCTGCGCGAGCTCGGGCCGGCGCGTCACCGCGATCACCCGGTAGCCGTGCCGCACCAGCGCCGCGACGACATGGCGCCCGAGAAAGCCCGAGGCGCCGAAGACCGTCACCACACGGTCGAGTTGAGGACGGTCGGTCATGGCGGTCGGCTCCGAAGGGGGTGTCGGGAAAGGCGGCGAAGATGGCGTCGGTGAAGGCAGCGAAGGGTGGCGCCGGGAACCGGTCGGCTAAGCCGACCCGCGCTCCGGGCGATCGAACCGGTGGTCCGGCCTCTCGCCGGGATAGCCGAAGGCCGGGGCGCACTCAAGCAAACCGTTGTCGCGTCGCCTTCCTCTCTGCATCTCATGTTGCATCTCGTGCCGCGTCTCCTGTCGCATCTCGTGCCGCATCTCGTGCCGCATCTCCTGCCGAGCAGGCCACTTCGAGGGAGGCGCCTATCGGCACCGCTTGCGGCAGGGACCGAGGGTGCGCCGGACGTCTCCAGACCCGCGCCGCACATTTCACCCCCCGATATTGACACCCGCCTCGCCCCCCCTTAGACGACCACTTCCCATCGCCCAGATGGCGGAATTGGTAGACGCGCCAGCTTCAGGTGCTGGTACTCGAAAGGGTGTGGAGGTTCGAGTCCTCTTCTGGGCACCATTCTCTTATCCGACATGATCCGAGAATGACCGAAAGGCCCCGCGAAAGCGGGGCTTTCTTGTTTCTGGCGTCCAGCATGGTCCGACCCAATCCGTTGGCATCCGATCCGTTTGCGGGTATTTCTGTGGGTATCGAGGCCTGAAGCGCGGCTCAGCGTCGTCAGCGATACCCACACCGATACCCACAAATGGCACTTTCCGATAGACAGATCAAAGGGTTGAGGCCTTCGGAAAAGCCGTTCAAGTCGGCTGATGGCGGTGGACTGCACGTGTACGTGACGCCCAAGGGCGCGAAGCTCTTTCGCCTCGCCTACCGTTTCGAGGGCAAGGAGAAGCTTCTCTCGTTCGGGCCCTACCCCGTTACGAGCTTGGCCGAAGCCCGCGCGAAGCGGGATGCCGCCAAGGCGCTGTTGAAGGCTGGACTCGATCCATCGCAGCACATCAAGCTTGAGCGTCTGGCCAAAGCGGACGCGAATGCCAACACGTTCGACGCGATCGCGGATGAGCTACTGGCTAAGGCAGAGCGCGAGGGCTTGGCCAAGCCGACGATTGAGAAGAAGCGCTGGCTTCTCTCGCTGGCCCGCGCGGACCTCGGCCCGCGCCCCATCGCCGAGATCACGGCCGCCGAAATCTTGGTGCCGCTGCGCCGCGTGGAGGCCAAGGACAATTTCGAGACCGCCCGCCGCCTACGCGCCGTCATCGGTCAGGTCTTCCGTCTCGCCGTTGCGACCGCACGGGCCGAGACCGACCCGACCTTTGCGCTCAAAGGCGCGCTGACGACGCCGAAGGTGCGCCATCGCGCAGCCCTCGTCGACAAAGACAGCTTTACGGGCCTGATACGCGCTGTCTGGGCGTATGACGGCGCGCCCGACACACGCGCCGCGTTGCAACTCTTGGCCCTCCTTTATCCCCGCCCTGGAGAATTGCGCGCCGCAGAATGGTTGGAAATCGATCTGGACGAGGCCGAGTGGACCATCCCCGCCGAGCGCACCAAAATGCGCCGCGCGCATCGAAAACCACTCTCGCAAGCGGCCATCGCGATCCTGCATGACGTCCGCCGGCGCAACGCGCATGCTCGCTTTGTCTTTCCGGCCATCCACACTACGCAGCGCACGATGAGCGAGAACACCATGAATGCTGCGCTGCGCCGCATGGGGTTTACGAAAGATGAGGCAACCGCGCATGGCTTTCGGGCGAGCGCATCGAGCTTGTTGAACGAGAGCGGAAAGTGGTCACCCGACGCGATCGAAGCCGAGCTTGGCCATGCGGACCCAGACAGCGTTCGGCGGGCCTATCACCGCGCGGCCTACTGGGATGAAAGACGGAGCATGTGCGAATGGTGGGCAGCATGCGTTTCGGAGCTTAGCGGCCGATGAAGAGATCGAGCGACGGCAAAGGCGACATCAACGACCTTGGTGAGGCGCAGGAAGCTGACCTGAGGCTTACCGCAACCATACCGCTTCCGTACATATATCGAAACGGCGTTCATACTGGAGAAATCGAGCACCTCAAGGAAGAGTTGCGCTTAGCAAGTTGGCGGTCGATGCAGTCTAAAGATGGTGGACAGGCTGCATCCATAGATGCGCTACAGCAAATCATAGCTTTCATGGAGCGATTCGATTGCAGTCCAGCAGGTCTGTCCGTCCTTGCTATTATCGCCGAGTCTATCAAAGTTGCAGGACGGGGTGGACAGACAGCCCTCTTCTTGTCCCGGGCTGAGCAAACGCCGTCAGTAAGATCTCGTCGCGATGACGTTGCATGGTCAAGGCTTTACGCAGCCGCGATCCTTGAGGCCATGATATTGAACGGTGAACCTTTAGATCAAGCAGCAGCAAAGGTTGCAAGGGGAGTCGCAGGGTGGTCCCTCCTCAAAGCTGCGCAACTGTCTGCGAGCACCATCAAAGACTGGCGGAAGGCGGCACGACGACCCAATTATCGATGGGCTGATCAGTTTGATCAGATAGCTGCTGAGATCTCGAAGGCGAGTTCAGGCGATCTCCACATTCCGATATTGTTTAGAAGGGGGCCGCCCGGCTTGCCCGGCGTCGGCTAACATCGCCTGGGAGAAAACAGCGCCCATAACTCCCAGCCATACCGGGCAGGATTGCTTCGTCACCAACTGGACGAGACGTTCCTCCCATGGACAACGTACTTCTGCCATCGAGTTCTAGGCTCCTCCGCCTTTCCCAGATCATAGGGCCCGGCAACCCCATCCCCGTGTCGAAGTCGACGTGGTGGCAGGGCATCAAAGACGGGCGCTTCCCGAAACCGACTAAGTTGGGCCCGCGCATCACCGTGTGGCGCTTTGAGGACATTAAGGCGCTAGTCGAGGCCGCTGGCGCGCCTGCGATCGAAAGTCGCTAGATATGGCCTGCGCTGACGCAAAGGCTTATGCGCGGCTGGCGGCCCATGTCGGCACCCGGCCGGGCCAGCATACCGCAACATGCCACGCGTGCTCCCACCATCGGTCTTCGCCCGCCAAGCGCGCGATGAAGTGCGCTACCTATTGGGTCGACAGTAGGACTATCTCCTACAACTGCCATCACTGCGGGGTGCGGGGATTGGCCCGCGCAGCAGGGGGAGGCTTTGCTCAAAGCGCGGTTATAAAGGCCATCAGTCCGACAGCCATCCAGGCGAAGCCATCACGAGCGCTGGCGGCGCGGGCGCTCTGGATACGCTCGCTTCCTATCACTGGCACCCCTGCCGAGGCATACATGCGCGGCCCACGGGCCATTCGCTGCGATCTGCCGCCTACGCTGCGTTATCTGCCCAAGCATAGCTCTCACCCGCACGCAATGATTGCGGCTTTTGGAACCACGACGGAGCCGGAACCGGGCACCATGCTGCTCGACCACGGCGCCGTGGATGCCGTCCATCTCACACGCCTGCAGCCAGATGGGTCTGACAAAGCGGAGATGCCGGAGGGCCAGCCCGCTAAGATCATGTTTGGCTCGCCGCGAGGCCGCCCAATCATGCTGTCCTCCTTCGACGATGGACTGGGACTGGCCATCACCGAGGGCATCGAGGATGCGCTCTCCATACGTCAGTGCTGGGGCATCGCCTGTTGGGCCGCCGGCTCGGCCACACATTTGGCGAAACTTGGCGACGCCGTTCCCAGCTGGACCGATTGCGTCACGATCTTTGAGGACGATAACGAGGCTGGTCACCGAGCGGTCGGCGCACTCACTCAATCGCTGAACCAACGTGGCATAGCAGTCGAGGTGCGCAACATTGCCCGCGCCCTGCAATCGCGCGCATCTACGAAGACGGCGGTGTCGTCGTGATAGACGCAAACGGCTTGCTTCAAACACTCGGCGAGACGGAACTAGGGGACGTGATCGCCCAACCAACAAGATCCATTGATCCATCCCGCTGGCGTGCGGACAAGAAGACGGGCGAGAGCACGCGCTTCATCTGCACCAATTCCATCCTATCGGCGGTCTTTCCGCCGTTGCGATGGATCGTGCCCGGTTTTGTGCCAGAGGGGCTGTCCGTGTTGGCGGGCCGACAGAAGCTCGGCAAGTCGCGCATGGCGCTCGACTTCGCCCTGGCTACCGCCATAGGCGGTCTCGCATTAGGCACGATCCCATGCGAGGCCGGCGATGTTCTCTATATCGACCTAGAGAACGGCCAAGCCCGCATCCAGCGGCGCATCGTCGAGATATATCCGGACCCGAGCGCTCGCCCGGACCTGGCACGCTTGCGGTGGGCGGAGGATGCACCTGCCATCGGACCAGCACTCTACGAGATGCTCGATGACTGGGTGCGTCGTGTCGACGCGCCTCGCTTGATCATCATCGACGTGCTGGCGCGCGTGAAGCCGGCGGCTGGACGTGGTGGCAACGCCTATGAGGAAGATTACAAGATCTACGCCCCGATGCAGCGTTGGGCACAGAAGGCGGGTGTGGCACTTCTCGTGCTGCACCACACCCGCAAGGGCGGCGCAGACGACCCCTTAGAGGCGCTAGCCGGATCGAACGGATTGTCGGCCGTAGCTGATACGACCTTAGTGCTCGACCGTTCGGCGGAAGGCGCAACGCTCTATGTGCGCGGACGTGACGTCGAGGAGAAGGACAGCGCGCTGCGCAGCATCGGCGGTTGTTGGCATCTAGAAGGTGAGGCCAGCGAGGTCCGGCGCTCCAGTGAGCGCAGTCGCATCCTTGCGGCTTTGAAAGATGCAGAAGAAGACCTGTCACCGAAAGACATAGCTGAGGAGACGGGCATGAAGGGCGACAACGTTCGCCAGCTCCTGCGGGCGATGGTGAAGGCCGGCGAGGTCGAGAAGGTTGGTCGGGGCCACTACGCTTTGCCCGGCATCGTGATGGCAGCCTGATGCGAGGGCCCCATCACAACGGTCACTACGATCACGAAGCGGCCGACAGGCAGGCAGGACCGGCATTTTCTTCGACCGAAATCGTGATGATGCTTTCCGACATGCGATCACAAGCGTTTACGGACCATCTGCCTTCCATCCTGACGCTTATCATCACTCGGCATCACTCGTGACCCGCCCACATCCGCAAAAGCGCGGCCTCGGCGTAGGCGTACGGAGCAGGCGCGGGCCGTCGGCATCGTTCGCACATGCCGAGGCCGACGACCTACCCTATCGGCTATGGCACGGACTGCCCGCGCACCGCCGAACCGCGCGGGCTGTCTGGAGCATTCTCAACGAGCAGTACCGGGTCGACGTTTCCAGGCCGACCATCGAACGCCGCCAGCGGCTATGGCGGGCACGGCTGCGCGCTGAGGAAGCGCACTCCGCCTACATCGCAGACCTAGCCCGTGACTTTGCAACGTCAGCCGGTGAAGTGCCGACGCGCGCGCAAGCAAGCCTCGCGGATGGGGTAAGCACGCTTACCGAGGCTATTCGCGCCCATATTGAGACCTTCCCCTTGAAGGACATTACCGACTTGGAGCGCGTCATGCTGTT
Source organism: uncultured Alphaproteobacteria bacterium (assembly GCA_963799285.1). Taxonomy (GTDB): domain Bacteria; phylum Pseudomonadota; class Alphaproteobacteria; order Rhizobiales; family CAWCWK01; genus CAWCWK01. The sequence goes on along the minus strand of CAWCWK010000001.1, from coordinate 131 downwards.
GGCGCTGATGATCGAGCGGGAACGACGCGGCGTGTAGGACCTGCCGCACGGCAAGCTTGTCTCGTGCGCGTGGCCATCGCACAAGTGGCCGGTCAACGAAGGGAGACACATGATCACGGGAGAGCTCAAAG